>NZ_VOLR01000009.1 GCF_007954355.1 Colwellia hornerae | reverse complement strand
ACGGCATAGTCGTGCATGACTATATATCACAGTGCTTACAACATATTGCAGAGCAACCAAACAACCTTGAACCGCTGTTACCCTGGAATATTCAGCGCGGCTAGGTGTCGTTAGCTATACCCTTACGGCTTGCTGGTCGATAACTATTTACAAACATGTCTAGATGAACTTGCTAAGAAGCCTGAAAACCTTACTCATCTGTTACCTTGGAACTTCAAACAAGGCTAGATGCCTTTCCCCAGACGCTTACGACAGTGAGCAGATGAAAAGCTGGTCAACCGAAGAGGTATTACAACGTTGGCATCAATTATTCAAAGGGACCTTATTAACTCAAACATATTCGAACAAACAACCGCTTGATAAGTTTCAATTAGCCATTATTGGCAATACAAAAGCGACTAGCTTATTAGGTTGATAAACTTGCATAAACAATAAGGTATTTATATCTGGTTTAGTTCTAACAGTAATTTATCGGGTGATATGTTACGTTTTAGTTTTGAGATCTTGCTAAGCTTTTAAATATCAAATTCGATTGCCAGTACTCATTTTATATTTGCTCTTGTAGCTGTTGCACTAAATGTAATCCGATGATTGATTTATTTACTATACTCAATGAGTCATTCAATAATGAGTAAAGGCAAATGCTTACTCATTATTAGTTTAAATCCAAAGCAACATAAGGGGGCATAACTTGTATTTATAGATAGTCTGTAATGGAATTTAGCGACTTACTTCTAATGGTAAAGTCACTAAAGATTTTTAAACATATTGTTTAATAAACCAGGAGAACAACATGAAAAAATTTACCACGTTTATAGGTCTCTGCATTATTTTAGTGTCGTTTATCATCACAACATCGTATGCAAATGATCAGATAACGGATAAACAAATATATCAGTTAATGGATAAGTCAGGGGTAACCCAGTCAATTGAAGGACTACCGCTACAGTTGCAAGCGATGGGACAGCAAATGGCTTTAACGGCTAAAAACCCAGTTGAACATGAAAGATTTATGCAAGTGTTTGTATCGTCATTCAATCCTGATGTGATGCTTAAAAAAATGACTGAAAACATAAGGAAAAATGTTTCATTAGCTGAACTACAGGCGATTCTTTCATGGTTGGATAGTGATCTTGCTTCTCGCGTTGTAAGTGCTGAACTTCAATCTACCGATCCAAAGTTCCAGCAAAATTTAATGCTTTATATGGCTGAGTTACAATCAACCCCGCCATCTCCCGAGAGAACAAAAGTAATTATTCATTATGTTGAGTCATCAGAAATAGTCGAACAAGGGATGAATTTGATGATGACAATGTTAGAAAATATGTTTGAAGCTTTGAAAGTCACCCAACCAGAAAATGTTGAGCTTGCTACGCAGCTCGATGCTCAATTAGAACAAATGGCTGTCAATATAAAACCTGCTATGGAACAGCAAATGGTTTTAACATCATATTTTATTTATCGTGACATCAGTAATGAAGATTTAAATGAGTATAGTCACTTTTATAAGCAAGCTACCGGGAAAAAGTATTTGTCGCTAATGGTCGGTGCTATTGGCGATGGGATGAGTGAGTGGGGTATATCACTTATTCATCAGATATCTAAAGAGAAAAGCTAGAATTTTAAGGTTATGGATATTTATTCACCCATATTAGCCTAGCAAGGTGCTTTAAATAAAGGTACAGAAACGAAATTTCTTATAGCTATTGATGAGAAAATTTCGTTACTGCTATTAATAATAAAGTCTGTTTAACAACGTTAAACAGACTTTAATAAACCGACTATGATTAGACAAATACTGCTAATTATCTTGGCACTACAATCAGTTTTACGCTATAAAACTGTTAATTACTTGCTAACTTTTGCATTAAATAAGTATGTTGCAGTGCGATTCGCTTAGCGGTTTCTTTAAGATTGGCAGCAGCAGAATGGCCACCATCAATGTTTTCATAATATAAAAATTTATGTCCTTGATCTTCCATGCGCTTCGCCACTTTTCGAGCATGTCCAGGATGAACACGATCATCCTTAGTCGAGGTTATAAAGAAGACTTCTGGGTAATCTACGCCAGGGTCAATATTATGATAAGGTGAAATACTGCGCAAAAACTTTCCTTCAATTTCATTTTCAGGATCGCCATATTCGCCCATCCATGAGGCACCGGCTAACAGGGTATGATAGCGCATCATATCAAGCAGGGGCACAGCACATATAACTGCATTAAATAAATCAGGACGTTGAGTAAACATCACCCCCATTAACAAGCCGCCATTTGAGCCACCTTCGATACCTAAATGCTCAGGAGAGGTTATTTTTTTGGCGATTAAATCTTCAGCGACAGCAATAAAATCATCATAAATACGTTGGCGATTGGTTTTTAAACCAGCCTGATGCCATTTAGGTCCATATTCGCCACCGCCTCTAATATTGGCTAGGACATAGACACCACCTCTTTCTAACCATAACTTTCCGCGAGTCGCTGAATAACTTGGGTTTAGAGAAACTTCAAAGCCGCCATAGCCATACAAAAGGGTTGGGTTTTTACCGTCTAACGTTGTGTTCTTGTGTCTAACCACAAAGTAGGGGACTTGAGTACCGTCGGTTGAAGAAACAAAAAATTGTTCACTGATCATGCTTGCAGCATCAAACCAGCTAGGTAAAGATTTCGCTTTAGCTTTTTTACCTGTTGCGGTGTTGTAAGTATAAAGTGTGTCAGGATCAAGGAAGCTCTCTGCTGAAATAAAAGCAATTTCTTCTTTACTGTTGGTACTGCCAATTGAGACGGAACCATTAGATGGAAAGTCTAATTTTTTAGCGGTCCATTTATTGTCATGCCAATCAAATTGATAAGCAGAGCCAGTTACATCATGGTAGATGCTCATCAGTACTTTCGACTTTGTCACACCAAAGTTACCAATTGAAGATTTTTCATCAGGACTAAAAACAAGGTTAATAAGGTCAATTTTGCCATCTTTGATAAAATTATCAATGTTAAAGCTGACTAAGTCGCCTAGTTTGAAGCCACGCCAGTCTTCGTTTAATTTGACAATCATTTGCCCTTTAAACTCACCACTTAAATTGGATTTTTTAGGTATAGGTAATTTTATTTTTTCACTGATGCTGCCATCACTTTTACGTGGAAACCAATAATACTCGGTGTCATAAAAGGTTAATGCACGGGTAGTAATGATTTCGCGGCGGCCATCACTTAGCTCTGTTACGCCACCCCAATAGCCGACATCTGTTTGTTTGCCACGGTCAATTTCAACGGCACTCGATAACGGAGTACCGCGTTGCCATAGTTTCGAAACCATCGGATAACCAGACGTTGTCATGGTGTTTTCACCAAAATCCACGCCGATAATCAAAGTGTTCTTGTCAAGCCAATCTATACTGCCTTTGCTTTCTTGGGTGATAAAACCATCGGTTACAAAAGTTTGTGTTTTGGTATTAAACTCACGTTGAATAACGGCATCTTTACCGCCATCAGAAAGGCTGACCATGCAAATTTCATAATCAGGGGAAAGGCAGTTATTGCCTTTGTAGACCCAGTTTTTATTTTCACTTTTTGACAGCGCGTCAAAGTCTAAAACAGTTTGCCAAACCGGAGTGTCAGAAAGGTAACTACTCATGGTTGATTTTCTCCATATCCCCCTTTCATGTTGTTCATCTTGCCAAAAATTATGCACTTCTCCATTTCGATAAGACGCGTATGGAATTTTGTCTTTGCTGTTAACAATTTCCAATACTTCGCTATTCATTTTTTCAAATAAAGGGTCTGCCATTAAGCGGTCGAGGGTGCGGGTATTCCAGCTTTTTACTTCAGTTAATGCTTGTTCACCGAGAACTTCTTCAAGATATAGATGATCTTGGTCAGTTTTTCCTAAGATGTCATAGCTAATAGTTTTATCAGGGTTTTCCACTTTCATTACTGGGGCCTTATTAGGTTCTTTATCATTTTGGCAAGCGGTGAGTGAAAGTGCTGCGCATAATAAGAGTGTTTTCTTGGGGTGATTCAATACAGACATAGTTCCCTTCTGGTCAGATTGTGCTTAATTTACATCAATATAAACAGAGTTCGGCTTTACATACAAGTTGCAGCGGAAATAATTGATTTAGCGTGTTTTAGTGATTATTTATTACACCATTAGGATAACAAAAAAGTCTAATAGCAAGAGTACTAATATACTATACAGACCATTCCATTGAAGGCCCATTTGAGTCGGAGATATTCGAGTAATTTTGGCGTTAATTCGAACCGAGGTAGTAGAAGGTGAACTACCTGCAACGACAGCCCAAGTCACCATCATCACCAAGGCAAGGGTAACGGGCATATTTTCGACACTGGGTAATTGAGATAAAGCGCCAGCCATTAAAGTCACTGAAATCATTGGGCTGATAAATAACAGCGCCGCAATAAAAATTATCCATGAAGCCGCAATTAATATCAGTGCTGCAGATATATCTAAAAGATCTAACTGATGAGCAAACCAGTCAAGATCAACCACAGTGAGTAGTAAGCGTCCGATGAGCACTGAGCTAGTAAAGAAAACGATTTCTGAACGCTGTAGCGCTAATCTAAAAAAAATGTCGGTGCTAAAGCGCTTTACAGTGAGCTGCAAGGCGTTTAATTTATTATTTTTGCGTTGATACTGGCTAAAAATCCAAGCAACACTGACCAATGGCGCACTGACTAATACGGCAGCAATGGGGCGCAGAGAGGTGCTTAACATCAATGCGCCAGCAACGAGTGCTAAGGTTATTACCACCATTAAAATTGGATAACTGACCTTCAAGTCAGCCAAATTATTCGACATTGTCGGTACAAGATGGCCAAGATTCTTAGGTGCTTGAACTTTATCCAGCCAAATTCCGAATAAAAGTAGTGCAAAGGTCAGGTATAAGCCGTAGGGAATAATATCTATCCACTGCAAGTTAGGAATGGTGGTAACTAATAGAGTGATAGTGATTGAGGTTGGCGCCCACAGGGGTACACTACAAAATCCGCGTAATACTGCTAGCATCATACGGCGCTGTCTTGCATTAATGATACGGGCATCAACAATGTCTTTATTATCATCTAAACTTCGTTGGATCATAGTGCCAAGTAAATTAATAGCGCCAACACTCATCAGTATCCCCAATATATGACTAGCAAAGGTCAGTAGTGCATATCGCCTAACAGGTTGTTGTTGCAGGAGCATAAGACCGGTTAAATTGACTGAATTTGAGGTCATAGCGGCTTCTTTTAAAAGACCGAGGGCAATTAAAAAAAAGGCAAAGAAAGCAACGCCACGCGATAATATATTTAATTGTAATAGTGATATCTGTGAAAATAACAACAAGAGAAGTGTCAGGTTAATCGCAACCAATACTATGACTTTGCTGGTTAAATCTAAATTTTTCCATTCGAGTAAAATAAATAATACTAAGAAAAACAAGGCTAACATGGCCGTTGGCTGATAACCGGACCATTCAGTGATTAGTGTTGCAATAAAAATAATGACTAAGCAAAGTGGCGATAACCAAGCAAAATATTTTGTCATTTTGCATACTCGACAATAGCTATTCTTGAGCCAGATTTATGCGAGAACCGTTTAATTTTATTCATTAGTGGCTTTATTTTGTCGAGTATTAAATTATGAGCTTTGGGTATTAAAAATAACATATCACACGGTACCGCTTGGCGGAATCTAATTCTATTTATTTCTGTAGTAAGGTTTGTAAACTTGAGTGGTTAATCATTAAAAATCATTAGGTATATACTCTTAATAGCCGTTTAAGCTCGTTTGTATTATCTAGCAATTATCCTCTTTTACTGAGATTAGTGCCAGTTGTTAAAAGTGAAATGATCCAATTAGGGAAAATTAAAGCGATATGTTCGACTCTTTATTATTGAAGAGTAATTAAGGCTATGTAATTACTTAGTTAATTCTATTTTAGTGTCTTTTAAATTGTCTTTTAAATAACTCTTGCAAAATACAGTTCCGCATTGCAGAATGTGTGAGCTACATTACTATTGGGTTACAGTCGTAGTAATAATAAATAATGACAACGAGTATTAGAGTGAGCGTTAAATGTCTAAACCAAACGAATTAGAGTTACTGGCAGATTTAGAAAAAATAAGCTACCAAGAGCGATATCAGTGTAAAACTACCTATGATGTGTTTTGCCATGCCCAAGATGGATATCCTACAAATATAGCAATTGCCGAGCATTTAACCGCTACTCGAGATGAAGTTGCTAAAGAATTAACGTTTACCCATTTAGTAAAAAAAATTAATCAAACAGCCAACCTTTACAAAACCTTTGGTGTTGAGCGCAATGACGTTGTCTCCATTCTTCTGCCTAATTTAACTGAAAATCATCTTAGTTTATGGGCTGCTCAAGCTGTGGGTATTGCCAATCCGATTAATTATCTTTTGCAAGTTGATCACATTGTTGAAATATTAAATGAAGTAAAATCAAAAATATTAGTCACTGTATCCCTTGATGGGACGACTGAATTAGGCAAAAAAGTACATGAAATTATTGCACGAGTACCATCGCTTGAACAGTTACTTGTGCTCGACAGCCGTCATGGTGAGGGGAGTAATGAACAGGTTACTGTTACAGACTTTAATCTTGCGATAGCCGGACAATCAAGTGAACGATTGGCGCGATCTTCTCAACCAAAAGGTGATGATATTGCGATGTACTTTCATACCGGAGGCACAACGGGCCGTCCTAAAGTCGCTAAGCTATCTCATGATAATATTAGCTTTGTTGTACAAGTTTATGCCGGTTTTAATGCCTATCATGGTAACTCTGCGGTATTAAACGCCTTACCCTTATTTCATGTTTTTGGTGTTATTGCCGCCAGTTTAGCGATGTTTTGTGCTGGTCGCACGGTCGTTATTATGACCCCCGAAGGATTTAGAAACCCTAATACAGTTAAAAACTGGTGGTATTTTGTTCATAAATATCAAGTGTGCTGGTTCCCGACAGTACCGACTATCATTTCTGTTCTACTGCAGCAACCCGATGAGGAACTCGACCTTAGTTGTTTTAAACATGCGGCTTGCGGATCTGCACCTTTACCTATTGAGCTAAAATTATCTTTTCAGCGCCGCTTTAATTGTAATGTCACCAATGGTTACGGTATGACTGAATCATCTTGCGTGGTTGCTAGGGTATTACCCGGATATGACGTTGAAGGCGTTTCAGTGGGTAATGGTATACCTTATAGTCGAGTGATTGCCGCTGAAGTTATTGATAATAAAATTAGTCGTGTTTGTAACGCCAATGAACCCGGCATTATTCTGGTTAAAGGGCCTAATATCTTTCAAGGCTATTTGAACGAGAGTGATAATGAAGGGGCATGGGTTGACGATGAATGGTTTAATACCGGAGACCTAGGTTTGATAAATGACCTAGGACATATTCAATTGACTGGCCGCGCAAAAGATTTAATTATTCGCGGTGGACATAATATTGATCCCCAGATCATTGAAGATGCCTTAATGGCACATGCGGGAGTTCTTCAATCCGTGGCTATTGGGCAACCCGATGCCCATTCAGGAGAGATACCGGTTGCCTATGTGGTGGTAAAAGATCCCCAGCAAACGACAGCCGTTGAATTATTACTCCATTGCCAAACGTATATTAACGAAAGAGCCGCCATTCCAAAGCGTATCGACATACTCGACAGTTTTCCGCTCACCGCGGTGGGTAAAGTGTTTAAACCTTTATTACGTAATAAAGCGACCGAATTTAGCGTCAATGCTTTATTAAAAAGCCATCATATCACTGGCCACGTTAGCGCAGAATTTGATCCAGAAAAAGGACAAGTCGTTCATATTCAATTAGCAAATATCCAAGACAAAGAGAAAGTGGCGACGCTATTAATCGCCTTTCCTGTATTGGTTAATTATACAACTTTATAAATTAGGAAAAACTATGAAAGATGCGTATATATACGATGGGGCAAGAACCGCCTTTGGACGTCATGGCGGAATTTTATCCTCTGTTCGACCCGATGATATGCTTGCCCACCTTATAAAAACTTTAGTACAACGTAACGACTTTGACTTAAGCCTTTATGAAGATGTTATTGCTGGTAGTACCAATCAAGCAGGCGAAGACAGCCGTAATGTTGCGCGTTTTGCTGGGCTATTAGCGGGTTTACCAATTGAAACGGGTGGTTTAACCGTTAACCGTTTATGCGGTTCAAGTTTATCAGCTGCGTTAGATGCCGCTCGCTGTGTAAAAGCCAATGAAGGTGATTTATTTGTCGCTTGTGGTGTTGAATCTATGAGTCGTGCGCCTTTCGTTTTGGCTAAAGCAAGCTCAGCCTTTGCTCGTCAGCAAGAAATGTTTGACACCACTATGGGGGCTCGTTTTACTAATCCTGAGATTATTAAAGCCTATGGCGGTCATTCTATGCCAGAAACAGCTGATAACATTGCCAGTGATTTAGAGATTAGTCGAACAGACTGTGATGAATTTGCTGCCAGCTCTCAAGCTAAATATCAAGCGGCAAAAGTAGCGGGCTATTTCGATGATGAAATTATCGCCATAGAAGTGTCACAAGGCCGCAAGCTACCGCCACTTTCTGTTGTAGCTGATGAACATCCACGTCCATCATCAACGGCCGAGGCTTTGGGTAAATTAAGACCATTATTTGACGGCGTCGTTACCGCAGGTAATGCTTCAGGCATTAACGATGGCGCATCAGCAATGATTATTGGTAGCAAAGAAGTTGGGGAAAAAGCCGGCATCAAACCGCGTGGCAGAATTATAGCGGGCGCTATTGCCGGTGTACCACCACGTGTTATGGGTTTAGGACCAGTACCAGCATCACAAAAAGCCTTAGCGCGAGCAGGTTTAACGCTCGCGGATATGGATGTTTTAGAATTTAATGAAGCTTTTGCTGTTCAAGCACTCGGTTGCATGAAGCAATTAGGTATCGCTTTTGATGACCCTCGTGTTAATCAAAATGGTGGTGCGATTGCCATAGGTCATCCTTTGGGCGCTAGTGGTACGCGTATTATGATGACGGCATTACGCCAATTAGAAAAAACGGGTGGACGTTATGCGTTAGCAACCATGTGTATTGGTATTGGCCAAGGTATCGCTGTCGTTATTGAACGCGTTTAATTTCTCAAAGTAAGGAATGAATTTATGTCAGTTGTTAGTTATCAACTAGAAGGCGACATTGGTATTATACGGTTAAATAACCCGCCAGTTAACGCGCTTTCTCATGCATTACGTCTTGGTATTCAAGATGCTGTAGCTCAAGCACAAAACGATGCTTCTTTAGCCTTAGTGTTAATTTGTCAAGGCCGTACGTTTATTGCGGGGGCAGACATTTCAGAATTTGGTAAAGCCCCGATGTTGCCTTCATTACCAGGCTTGCTTGATATTATTGAAGCGTCAACAAAACCTATTATTGCCGCAATTCATGGTACGGCACTTGGTGGTGGTTTAGAAACAGCATTGGCTTGTCACTATCGTTGTGCCTTATCTAGCGCTAAGGTAGGTTTACCTGAAGTTAAATTAGGCCTATTACCTGGCGCGGGTGGCACCCAAAGAGTACCTCGATTAGCCGGTGTCAAAGCGGCAGTTGATTTAATCACCACAGGCACGCCTATTTCGGCAACTAAAGCGCTAAATATCGGTTTAATTGATAAAATGTTAGAAGGTGATTTACTCAGTGGAGCACTTGATTTTGCAAAAGAAGTTATTGCTCAGGGTGCGGTACTTAAAAAAGTCAGTGATATAGACGTAGATAAAACCGGCATTTCAGCTGACTTCTTTACTGAGTGTCGAGCTCATTTGAGTAAACGTTTTCGTCAACAACAAGCCCCACAACGTATTGTTGAGTGTATTGAAGCATCGATAAGTAAGTCTTTTGAAGAAGGTCTTAAAGTAGAACGGCGTCTTTTTGTTGAATGCATGCAATCAACACAGTCAGCAGCTTTGCGTCATTTGTTTTTTGCCGAACGCCTGTCATCAAAAATTAAAGGATTAGCCAAAGATACCCCGCTTAAAGATATTAAACGTGTCGGTATTATTGGCGGCGGTACTATGGGTGGCGGCATAGCAATGAATTTTGTTAATGTCGGTATCCCCGTCACTTTATTAGAAATTAACGACCAAGCATTGCAACGCGGTAAAGATATCATCGCTAAAAATTACGCGACGACGGTCAAAAAAGGCAAGTTGACCACAGCACTTGCTGTTCAACGCCAAGCACTGATCACAGGGACAACTGATTATAACGATCTCGCTGATATGGATTTGGTGATTGAAGCGGTTTTTGAAAATCTAGCGATCAAAAAACAAGTCTTTGCCAAGCTTGATAGTGTCTGTAAACCCGGCGCTATTTTAGCCAGTAACACCTCTTATCAAGACGTTAATTTAATTGCTGAGTCAACTTCTCGTCCCCAAGATGTCATTGGTCTACATTTTTTTAGCCCAGCAAATGTCATGAAGTTACTCGAGATAGTTCGAGGTGACAAAACCTCTGAGCAAGTATTAGCTACGTCGATGGTTATGGCTAAAACGATTAAAAAAATTCCAGCATTATCTCGTGTTTGTTATGGTTTTATTGGCAATCGGATGTTGCGTCAATATGCCCGTGAAGCACAATTGTGCTTGCTAGAAGGCTCAACCCCCGAAGCAATAGACACCGTAATGCAAAACTTTGGTATGGCAATGGGGCCCTTAGCGGTAGGTGATTTAGCCGGTATAGATATTGGCTACAAAGCGCGAGAAGGTTTAACTGATGTAGAAAAAGGCGATGTTAGAACCTATTGTATTGCCGATGCTTTATATGAAATGGGCCGGTTAGGTCAAAAAACTGGAGCAGGATATTACCGATACGATGCACAAACCCGACAACGCATAGCCGACCCAATAGTTCTTGAAGTGATTGAAGCACAAGCCAAGCAAAGAGGAGTTGAGCGCAAAGCGATTAATGACGATACGATATTAGCGCGTTTAACTTTTGCTTTGATCAACGAAGGTTTTAAAATACTCGAAGAAGGTATTGCCCAACGTGCCAGTGATATCGATGTGGTTTATGCCTTTGGTTACGGATTTCCTGCTTTTCGAGGCGGTCCAATGTTCTATGCTGAGAGCCTAGGTTTAGAAAAAATATATCAAACGATCTGTCAATTTGGCGAAACTTACGGTGAAGAATTTTGGCAACCTGCATCACTGTTAAAGCAACTTGTTGCAGAAGGAAAAACCTTAACCGAGTGGACTAATCGTTAAGACAGTTATCAAATGTGCTATGTCGGTTTACCGGCATAGCACATTGTTCTAATTACATCAGCTTTATTTTAGGGGAACAAGATGTCAATTCCAAAAACGTTAGAAAATAAATTATCCTTACCTGTTATTAGCGCCCCAATGTTTATCATTTCAGGACCAGAACTGGTTATAGCAGAATGTAAAGCGGGTATCGTTGGCTCTTTTCCTGCACTGAACGCGCGGCCACAACCTTTATTGGCAGAGTGGCTAACCACTATTAATAATGAATTAGCTGCGTATCAGCTGGCTAACCCTAATGCCATCGTTGCCCCGTATGCGGTTAACTTAATTGTTCATAAGAGTAACGACCGTTTAGAAGCTGATGTAAACACCTGTATTGAATATAAAGTACCGGTGATTATTACCAGTTTACGCGCGTTAGACCCTAGCTTAGTGCAACGTATTCAGGCTTATGGCGGCATTATTTTTCACGATATTATTAATATTCGCCATGCTGAAAAAGCCATAGAAGCGGGTGTTGATGGTTTAGTTTTAGTGTGTGCTGGCGCAGGAGGTCATGCAGGTACGTTAAGCCCTTTTGCTTTAGTGAGTGAAATAAAACAATTCTTTGATGGTCCTATTGCCTTATCGGGCGCTATTGCTAATGGCGCTGCTATTTTGTCAGCGCAAGCCTTAGGCGCTGATTTTGCTTATATTGGTACGGCTTTTATCGCTACTAAAGAAGCCAACGCAGAGCAAGAATATAAACAAATGTTAGTTGAGCATAGCGCAAAAGATATTATTTATAGTTCTTTATTTACCGGCGTGCATGGCAATTATCTCAAACCCAGTATTATTAATGCTGGCTTAAATCCTGATGAATTAGAAGAAGGTGATAAAAATAAAATGAAATTTGGCTCATCAGGGGGCAGTAAAACTAAAGCTTGGAAAGACATTTGGGGTGCAGGTCAAGGTTTAGGCAGTATTACCGAAATTACAACGGTCGAGACAATCGTTGCACGCTTTAAAACAGAATATGATTTGGCGCTATCGCGTTTAAACAGTCTAAATCATCAGTAATTAGCACGAACAAGAGGGACTTTTCAGATGAATGAACAACAAGATATCTTAATTCATAAAGAGCATGGGGTTTTACAGATAGGGATTAATCGACCAGCGAAAAAAAATGCCTTAACCAGTGTAATGTATGCTGCTATGGCTAAAGCATTGCAAGAGAGTGTTGCTGACGAAACCATTAATGTGGTGCTGATACACGGTACTCAAGCAGCCTTTTCAGCGGGTAATGATTTAAACGATTTTAATAATCGTGACGTTAATAAGCCATCACCGGCAGCGATTTTGTTAGATGAATTACATCATTACCCTAAACCCATTGTTGGCGCTGTATCTGGCTTTGCCATAGGTATAGGGGTCACCATGTTGCTGCACTTTGATTTGGTCTATGCCTCTGAAACTTATTTTAAAATGCCTTTTGTTGATTTAGGGGTTTGTCCTGAAGGGGGGTCAAGCTTGCTTATTCCTCAGTTAGCGGGCCATCGCAAAGCGGCTGAAATTTTAATGCTCGGTGATGCTTTTAATACAGCAACGGCAATCAGTCTTGGCATAGTTAATCAACAAATAGCCAAATTGGACGTATTTGACTTTGCTTTAAGTAAAGCGAAGGCCTTAGCATTGAAACCCCAGAATGCTCTGAGAACCACTAAAAAAATGCTCAAAGCTACTCAGCAGACACTGGTTGGTGATGTTATAAAAAATGAGTTAGTGATTTTTGCTGCGTTACTTAACAGTGACGAATCTATCGTCGCAAGAACAAAGAAATAAGGGGTTTTACATGAAACCTTGGGCAAATAAACCCATGCCAGCCTTTAATAACCATTTAGGTTTTGTGGTGGAAGAATGGCGAGAAAAGCATATTAAAATTAGCGCTTTGCTTAAACCAGAGCATCTCAATCGTTCAGGGATCCCACACGGTGGCTTTATTTCGGCCTTATTAGATGCCGCCACGGCATTATCGGGTGCCCATAGTGACGACCCACTTGATTATAAAAAAGCATTAACTTTATCTCTGAACATAAATTACTTAGGGCAAGCGCAGTCCAACAAGCTTTATGCGATTGGCAAAGTGACCGCGTCGGGGCGAAATATTTATTATGGCTCTGCTGAAGTGTTCGACTCTTTTGACAACCTTATTGCTTCTGGGCAAGGCGTTTTTCGCTGGAGAAAAGAGTCTACTGATGCTACCCGATAAAAAGCCATTAACAAGTTAACGACAGACCAGGAGCAAGCCTTGAAAGATCAATTACATCATTACCCTCATCAACTAAAACATCCTGTTAGATGGGGTGATATCGATATGTTAGGACATGTTAATAACACTAATTATTTTCGCTATTGTGAAGAAGGTCGAGTTCATTTTTTTACCGATAGCGAAATTAGAGGCGTTGCTGGACAGGAAAAGCTTGGCTTCGTTGTTGCTTATATTGATTGTAAGTTTAAGTTCCCGGTGACTTATCCCGATAATCTTATCATAGCGACAAAAGTTGAAAAAATAAGTGACGACAGATTTACCTTAAGTCAAATTATCTACAGTGAAAACCATCAAAAAATAGCGGCTAAAAGTGAAAGTATTATCGTCTCATTTAGCCATGAACGACAAAGTAAGATAAATTTGCCAAGCAGGGCGTTAACCCTGTTAGCAAATGAATTAGCCCGCGCGGGTTAATAAATTTAAAGCGACAACAACGACAATTTTGTCTGATAACTCATCGAGGAGAAGTAAATTTAATGAAAGTACTGGTGCCAATAAAACGTGTCATTGACTATAACGTCAAAGTTCGCGTTAAATCTGATAACTCAAATGTTGATTTAGCTAATGTTAAAATGGCGATCAACCCCTTTTGTGAAATTGCCGTAGAGGAGGCCGTACGTCTTAAAGAAGCAGGAACAGCAAGCGAAGTTATTGTTATTTCAGTCGGTAATAAAAGCTGCCAAGAACAATTGCGTACAGCACTGGCCCTTGGCGCCGATCGTGCGATACAAATTGATACGGATCAACAAGTCGATGCGTTAAATATTGCCAAGTTATTACAAAAAATTGTTGCAGAAGAACAGCCTCAATTGGTCATCTTAGGTAAACAATCTATCGACAGCGATAATAATCAAACCGGGCAAATGCTGGCCGCATTGACAGGTTTTTCCCAAGGCACGTTTGCCTCTGAAGTTAAAGTTGATGGCGACTTTGTTAAGGTAACCCGTGAGGTAGACAGCGGCTTACAGACCGTTTCGTTAACTTTACCAGCGATTGTTACTACTGATTTACGTTTAAATGAACCTCGTTATGCCTCTTTGCCCAATATCATGAAAGCAAAACGTAAACCCTTACTTGTAAGATCGGCGAGTGATTTTGATGTTGATTTAACGCCGCGTACTCAGTTAATAAAGGTTGTACCACCGAGCGAACGTCAAGCCGGGATCCTTGTTGATTCTGTAGATGAATTAGTTGAAAAGTTAAGAAATGAAGCAAAGGTGATCTCATGAGCATTTTAGTTTACGCAGAGCACGATAACAGTGAATTAAAAGCTGATACCCTAAAAACAGTTGCAGCAGCGCAACAAATTGGTGGTGATATCACGTTATTAGTTGCTGGTTATCAGTGCCAAGGGGTTGCAGAGCAAGCCGCAAAAATTAATGGTGTCAGTAAAGTTATTGTCGCTGACAATAACGTATATCAACATCAACTTGCTGAAAATATTGGTTTGTTAGTTACTGAGCTCGCTGGCGATTATGACGTTGTTATGGCCACAGCATTGACGACAGGCAAAAACTTTATGCCACGCGTTGCTGCATTACTAGATGTCGCTCAAATTTCAGATATTGTTGCTATAGAAAGTGCTGATACGTTTGTGCGTCCTATTTATGCCGGTAATGCTATTGCAACCGTAAAAAGTTTAGATGCTAAAAAAGTGATCACCGTTCGTTCAACAGGTTTTGATGCCGTCGAAACTGATGGATGTGCAGAAATTATTAGCCTAGCACAGGTTTTCGATGCGGGTATTTCAAGTCATGTCAGTGATGAAATTACGGTTTCAGAGCGTCCTGATTTAGGCGCAGCACGGGTTGTTATTTCAGGTGGCCGTGGTATGCAAAACGGTGATAACTTCAAGTTATTATATGGTATTGCTGATAAGTTAGGTGCGGCGATTGGCGCATCACGCGCTGCGGTCGACGCTGGCTTCGTGCCTAATGACATGCAAGTCGGGCAAACCGGTAAAATTGTCGCGCCAGACTTATACATTGCCGTGGGTATATCGGGTGCAATTCAACATCTTGCTGGCATGAAAGACTCGAAAGTTATCGTCGCGATCAACAAAGACCCAGAAGCGCCAATTTTCCAAGTGGCAGACTATGGTATTGTCGCTGACCTGTTTGAGGCTTTACCTGAATTAGAAAAGGCTTTGTAAGCCATGATATCCCCCCTCATTCTTGAAGGGGGTAGTTTGACGATGATAAACGATTAATGAGCAATTTAAGCCGTCTTAAAAATTACAATCACCGGCAGTAATTTATGCCCTGTTACTAAAATATGCGTATGCATTAGCAATTATATGACAAAATAGTTTTATGTTATTGACCTAACTTCTTGCGGTTAATCTGCAAGTTTTATCCTTAAAGCTCTGTATAATCTTTATTTTTATTGAAAATAATGAGATTATAATAGCCATAATCAGAAAACGTATTGGCAGCGATATCAAGTCAGTACGCCTAGTGTGATAAATAATTGAGTAGCTCAACATGAATACGCTGACCGGTATGCCAAGAGAAGAAAATGGGGAAGTCGATCGTAAGTTTGTCGAAGCCCTTGCCCGTGGATTAGATATATTACGGGCATTTAACCCAGGAGACGGATTTCTGGGTAATCAGGAGATCGCGCAACGTACCGGATTGCCAAAATCAAGTATATCTCGCTTAACTTATACGTTAACAACATTAGGTTACCTAACTTACTCTAAGCGCTTAGAAAAATATCAGCTTGGGGCTGGAGTATTGGCTTTGGGTTATGCCTTTGTTTCTAATCTAGCGATACGTCAAGTGGCGAACCCGCTAATGAAAGAGCTATCCATTGAAACCGGTACCTCAATAGGCCTCGCAGACCGAGACCGATTAGATATGATTTATGTTGACCATTGCGCGCCAAAAGATATTGTTACCTTTAAAAAAGATATTGGCGATAAAATCCCTATGGCAACCACAGCAGCAGGGCGAGCTTATTTAGTGGCGTTATCAGAAGAAGAGCGTGATTTCTTTTTACGCCATTTTAAAGACAAATTGGGTGACAAGTTTGATGCCGTTAAAGCCGGCATTGATGAAGCGGTGCAAAGCTATAAAGAGTATGGCTACTGTTATTCTTGGGGTGACTGGGAGCGTGATACGCATGCCATTGCCGTGCCTTTAAAGCTAACGCAAGGGCAAATATATGTCTTTAATGCTGGCGGACCTGCTTTTCGATTGTCGAAAGAGTTTTTGAGTGCAGAAGTCGCCCCACAGTTAAAAAGTATGGTACGTAATATCGAAGCAACCTTAATTCGCTTCTAGCATTTATTTGCTGTTGATTATTACCGATTTTTTAGTGTTAAAAGGCCTTTGTTTATAGCAAAGGCCTTTTTGCCTTAACCAGGGAACGAATTTAGTCGAGCCAGTGATAAATTAACAATAGCGGCGCTAGTTAATGCTAAATAAAAAGCTTATATGCTGAATAAATAATGCACTTGTGAGCTTTTGTTGTTTATACCGCTATATATAACAGCTAGACTGCCGTCATTAATTACTTAACGATAGAATTTATGGGCTATTTATTTGCAGTTACTCTGCTTTGGGCATTTTCATTTAGTTTAATTGGTGTTTATTTGGCAGGGCAGGTTGATGCATGGTTTAGTGTACTAATGCGTATCGCGCTCGCTACCTTAGTCTTTTTACCTTTTTTGAACTTAACACAAACACCAAAGCCCTTAGCACTAAAGCTTATGATGATAGGCGCTGTACAACTCGGCATCATGTATAGCTTTTATTATCATTCCTTTTTATATTTATCTGTACCGGAAGTCTTATTGTTTACCGTAATGACGCCTATTTATATCACGCTATTAAATGATGCCCTTGAAAAACACTTTAACCCTAAATTTTTTCTAACTGCCGTTATCGCCGTCGGTGGCGCGGTAGCTATCCGCTATGAAAGTATTAACAGCAATTTTTGGACCGGCTTCCTGCTCGTCCAAGCCGCCAACATTTGTTTTGCAACCGGACAAGTGACTTACAAACGCTTAATGGCTAATAGCAAGTTAGATGATAAAACTGTCTTTGGCTGGTTTTTTATTGGTGCATTAATCGTTGCTGTTGTCTGCTATGCCTTATTCGGCAATTCAGATAAGTTACCCAGTACAGCAACGCAATGGGGGGTACTTATTTATTTAGGCATCGTAGCGTCGGGTTTAGGCTACTTTGGCTGGAATAAAGGTGCTACCTTAGTTAATGTCGGTGCATTAGCCGTGATGAATAATTTACTGATCCCAGCCGGTATTATTGTGAACGTACTTATCTGGAACAGAGATGCCGACCTAGTGAAGTTAAGCATTGGCGCGGGCATTATTTTAGCCGCATTATTATTCAACCAGATAAATAATAGACAATAGTATTTATCAACGCCGTACTTGCTATTCGCTTGAAAGTGAGACGTTATTAAAAAGGGCAATCACTAAATTTAGTTGTTTGAAACAACCAATAGTGCTTTATATCGTCTTACTGTTTCTTTCATATTGATAAAAGATGATAAAAATTAGCCCTCATTTTACGATGATAGCCGACAATGGTTAGCCACTTGCGGTGATGTTAACTAAGGAATATATGCATAGTTTTTCATGGGTCTACGACCAAGCCAGCATTGATTGGCAGGAGTTATCAAGGTTATATCGTATTGCGCCTTTAGGTAATAAGGCCGCAGACGATCTTAATATCGTCTTTTCAAACAGTAAATTTAAGTGCTTCGTTTATAAAAAGCAAAAACTTATTGGTGTAGGGCGAGCTTTAGCTGACGGACTTGATTGCTCATATATATGTGATGTTGCCATTCATCCTGAATATCAGGGCATGGGGTTAGGGCGTAAAATTATTAATCAATTAGTTGAGTTATCTTTCGGTCATAAAAAAATAATATTGTATGCTAATCCGGGTAAAGAAGGCTTTTATAAAAAGCTTGGCTTTAAACAAATGAATACGGCGATGGCTATTTTTAGCAATGAACAACAGGCAATAGACGTTGGCTTACTAAGTTCAACATAAAGTAAATCAAGATAAATAAATAAAGACCATTACAAACGCCTTGTGCCTTGCATAAGTCGTTAACCATTTTTAGTCTGTTATATCGATGTCTTAGTGATGTGAAACCTGAACGCAAGCAGCAATATTTTAAGGTGTGAACAGCGAACATAAGCTTTGCAGCTAAAATGTTCGCTTTCGTCGTTGATGCTTTGGCTACATCATCAGGTTGGGTAAGAGTAACGACAGTATTGGGAAGGCAATAATCGCTGCCAATACCAGAACATCCATGATAAGAAAGCGCGTTACGCCAACAAAAATATCATAAACCGCTACCGAAGGTTTAGTCACACTGGCGATAACAAAAACGTTTAATCCGACAGGTGGAGTGATTAAACTTATTTCAAGTAACTTTATTACCACCACGCCAAACCAAATTAAATCTAAACCATAACCTTCCACCATCGGAATTAAGAATGGCAGGGTAAGTACCATAATACCCAAAGGGTCGAGAAACATTCCCAATAGGAAGTAGACAGCAGCGATCATTATCAACAATAACCATAACGAAACATCTGCCGCCTCAATAAGTCCTACCAGAGCAGGTGCCATACCCGTTAAAGCAACAAAGCCAACAAAAATTTTGGCGCCAGCGGCAATAAAAAAGATAGCCGTCGTCTGCGTACATGTTTCTTTAATTGAGAGTATAAACTGCGACCAATTAAGTCTTTTTTGTAGAGAACCAATAATAATGACTGAAAATGCGCTTATCGCGGCAGCCTCAGTTGCGGTGAAAAAGCCGCCGTAAATTCCACCAATGATAATAGTGAACAGCAACAGTGCCGGCCAACAGCTTATAGCGGCTTTTCGTCGTTCACCCTTAGCAAGGATAGTATTATCTACCGGCGCATCTTCAGGGTTACGTTTTACCCAAAGGTAAATGACCACTAAAAAACCCGCTAAAGAGATTAATCCTGGAATGACACCTGCTAAAAATAACCGGCTGACTGACATTTCGGTAAATATACCGTAAACAATAAATAAAACACTCGGTGGGATCAGCGAGCCTAGTGTGCCACCAACGGCGACGGTGGAAGTCGCCAGCCTTTTATCGTAACCCATACGTAGCATCTCAGGCACACATATTTTACCCATAGCCGACGCACAGGCGATACTTGAACCGGTAATAGCAGAGAAACCACCACAACCAAAAACAGAAGCCATAGCAACACCACCGGGTAAACGCTTTAAGCAAACCCGTGCGGCATGATAGATATCTGTAGTAATGCCGGTATGGTAGGCGATATGACCTAATAAAACGAACAAGGGGATCATACTTAGATCATAAGAATGAACTAAGTCAAAGGCGTTTGAAGACACCATCGACAGCGTTGGTGCTATAGCGCTGTCAATGTCAAAACCGCCGTGTCGCATGGCAAAAAATAAAAATATAAATGTCGTTGAAACACCTGCCAAACTAAAAGCAATGGGTACACGAACGATCAGTAACAGCAACGTACAGGCAAACCCGACGAGCCCAAGAATCAATGGATCCACAGTTTAACCCTCTTCAATTGTATCGTGCTTTGCGTTTGTTCGCTGCACGAGATACTTAGTATCACCACAGACAGCCGCTCGAATATCCGTAACAAAAATTATTGATAAACGAACAACAAATAATGCCGCACCAATAAAAAAAGCAAATCTTCCCGGCCATTCTGGTAGGTCTAATTCGCTAAAGAAATAGGCGCCGCTAGTGGCCGCGTGAAAGAATCCCTGCCATGACGATACGGCAAGCGGCATTAATATCAACAGGCTGATAAGTGAGCCAATCGCAAGCAGCCATAATTTGGCGTGACTGCCTAATCTTTTAAATAAAAACTCTATGGTGATATGGCTATAATCAGCGGTAACATAAGCCAAAGGAAGAAATACTGCCCCAACCATAAGCTCCCGGACAATAACGACATCATCGGTAATTCCCCAACCAAAAAGGTTACGTGTTACCACTGTTAGGGTGATCATTAAGCCCAGTGCTACAATGCACAGGCCTGCTATAATCAATGCCCCTTGTTCAAATTTTTTCAGCATAATAAGCACCTCAAAGTAAGTAAATTAACGTGTCCAAGGGTAGCCTTGTCGATCTCTTTCTTGGCTATATTTAGTCAGGAATTTTTTGTATTTTTCAATCATACCCTTGCCATCGAGGTCACTTTTTATCGCTTCTCGTTGCCATTTTATAATGTGAGACTGGCTGGCTGCGTGCAATTTTTTTGAGTCAGCAGGCGAAAGACTGATCATTTCCATATGATGGCCATCTATGCCTTGGGTCAATAGTTGCTCAGCTTTATTGTCAGATATTATGACATTTTTCCCAAGGTGATTTAAAAAGTCGACAGCTACTTCGTCTAGCACTTTTCGCTGTGACGGGCTCAATTTCATCAACGAATTTTGATTGATAAAGATGCCCAAACCGGTGTAAATCCCCCAATTGAGCTTGGTTAAACTGTCGGCGGCTTCATGTTGCTTAAGTGCAATGGTAGCGTCCATATAACCCTGACTACAGTCAAGTAAGCCATTTCCCAGCCCTTGGTAAGCTTTATAAATGCTCATACTGACTAAATTTGCGCCCAAGTCACCGAAGATTTTACCAAAGGTACCGACACCACGGATTTTTTTACCTTGTAAGTCATCAAGAGAGCGAACAGCATCACCTTTGCAAATCAAGATAACGCTGGAAAGCATGTAAGAAGTGACAAAGGCTAAATTTTGTTTGGCTAAGTTATCAGAGACTTCAGCTGATTTCATATGGTCATAACTTGCTTTTAAGCCAACCCAGGGATCTAGGTTTTCAAAGGGCAAGTTAGTTAATGAGAAAGAAACCATTTCTTTTGGAAAGTAATCTTGAATAATGGTGCCCATATCTACTACACCTGCAGCAATAGATTGGCGAGAGGCATTTGCCTTAAACAGCGCACCACCCCACATAATATCAATTTTTAAATCACCGCCAGAACGTTTTTCAACTTCTTGTGCAAACCATTTTGTGGCGCCAGCACGTGCGCCCCTATTGGGTCCTGGCTCACCATAGGTGAGCACGGTTGCTGCGTCAGCGGGTAGAGCACTCAACAAAGCAGTTGTTAATGTTGCTGCTTTAAAAAACTGGTTAATTATCTTCATTTATGATCCTGATAAGAAGTCTAACGTTTCGCTTGGCGGAACTTGTGGGCCACCAATGGCATTACTGTACAATAACCAACATAGCGCTGCAAGTAGAAAAAAGTGCTTTATAAATTAATTTAAAAAGCTTTTAGAAAGTGTCGTGTTGAAGTGTTATGGCACAAACATCAACACGAAGGGAGTGAGTACCGGCATAAGCCTTTCTGTGTGCATTAAGATATTGCCAAAGAATAATACTTAATTACTTGGTTCGAGAGTCGAGGTTAAATAAGTCATAAAAGCTTTACTGGCTTTCGACAGGTAATGGTTTTTTTTCCAGGCCAAACTCAATTTAAAGGCGAGTTTGGGTTCAAACGGAATTGATGTTATCTGCTGTTCATTTTGCAAAATACGCGATAAACAGGTAGTGATGCCAACTTCATTGCGAACCAATGACTTTTGCAGTTCAATAAGATTTGTTTCCATACGTATGTCTAATGATAAGTTATGCGCTTTTGCATATTGGCTAACCACTTCACGTAAAAAATAACCTTGATGAAACAACACCAGCGGCTCTTGACAAAATTGTGCCAATGACAAGGTTTCTGCTTTCGCTAGTGGGTGTGAAATTGCCATAGCAGCAACAATTTCCTCATCAATAAGCTCGGTATAACGCAGTTGTTGATTCTCTAAATCACCACGGATCAAGGCTAAGTCGAGTTCGCCATTTATTAACATTTTCTCAAGTGCCGCTGTACCTTGATCAATCAAGTGTATTTTTATTTTTGGATACTTTTGCTTAAATGCCGTCAATACTTTGGGAAAGTAATAAGAGCCCATCATAGCGGAAACACCAAAACGAACGGTACCTCGTTCTAAATCTTTAAGTTCTTCTAACTCTAATTCAACTTGTTTTGCTTGGCTTAATAATTGTGTTGCCAGTTTATAGAGCACTTCACCTTCAGTGGTTAATAATGAGTTTTTATCGGTACGATTAATTAGCTTTAATCCAACTTCTTGTTCTAGCTTTTGAATAGCTATACTCAATGCTGGCTGAGCAATACCTATTTTATCTGCAGCCCGGGTAAAATTGCCTAATACGGCTAATTGACAAAAATATGCTAAACGCTTTAAATTCATATTAAGACCAGTGATAAATAAAAGTTATGGTAACTATAATAACTATATATTATATTTATTATTATTTTAAGGATAGAGTTAATGCATAAATAAAAACTTTAGCGCATAACCGCCTACTAATGGAGTTACCCGATGAGCGACAAATTAACGCCTTTCAACTGGCAAGACCCGATGTTCCTTGATAATCAATTAACCGAAGAAGAGCGTATGATACGTGATACGGCGTTTGATTATTGCCAAGAAAAATTGATGCCCAGAGTACTCGAAGCCAATCGACATGAACATTTTGACCGAGAAATAATGCGTGAATTAGGTCAATTGGGGTTATTAGGAGCGACCTTGCCT
The DNA here is from genome assembly GCF_007954355.1 of Colwellia hornerae. Taxonomy (GTDB): domain Bacteria; phylum Pseudomonadota; class Gammaproteobacteria; order Enterobacterales; family Alteromonadaceae; genus Colwellia_A; species Colwellia_A hornerae. The sequence goes on along the minus strand of NZ_VOLR01000009.1, from coordinate 141,225 downwards.
GCTAAGTATGGTGGCAGTGAAGTTAATTATGTTAGCTATGGCTTGATCGCTCGTGAAGTAGAACGCGTAGATAGTGGCTATCGTAGCGCGATGAGTGTGCAATCATCACTCGTTATGCATCCTATCTATGCTTATGGTAGTGAAGAGCAACGGATGAAATATTTACCTAAGCTTGCTTCCGGCGAATGGGTGGGTTGTTTTGGCTTAACTGAGCCTAATTCGGGTAGCGATCCTGCTTCAATGACCACGCACGCCAAGAAAGTTGAGGGTGGTTATGCTTTAACGGGCAGTAAAATGTGGATCACCAATTCGCCTATCGCTGATGTGTTTGTTGTTTGGGCAAAGTTTGAAGGGATCATCCGCGGCTTTGTGCTTGAAAAAGGGATGGCAGGGTTAACAGCACCAAAAATTGATGGTAAATTTTCTTTACGTGCTTCAATCACCGGCGAAATTGTTATGGATAACGTTTTTGTACCCGATGAAAATATGTTCCCAGAGATTAAAGGCTTAGCAGGGCCTTTTGGTTGTTTAAATAAAGCGCGCTATGGTATCGCTTGGGGCTCTTTAGGAGCTGCAGAGTTCTGCTTTAATGCCGCAAGACTGTATACGATAGACCGTGAGCAATTTGGTCGCCCCTTGGCTGCTAACCAATTAATTCAAAAGAAACTTGCCGATATGCAAACTGAGATAAGTCTTGGTTTACAAGGTTGCTTACAAATGGGACGGTTAATGGATGCGGGTCAATGTCCTGTTGAATTAATTTCACTATTGAAACGTAATAATTGTGGTAAGTCGCTTGATATTGCGCGTGTTGCACGTGATATGCACGGTGGCAATGGCATCAGTGATGAATACGGGGTTATTCGCCATATGATGAATCTTGAAGCGGTTAATACCTACGAAGGTACCCATGATGTTCATGCCTTAATTTTAGGTCGTGCCATTACCGGTTTGCAAGCTTTTTGCTAATGACAGATACGCTGTCCAACCCAACCCCTCCATCGGCATTAACCGGTATCAAGGTAGTAGATTTAAGCCGGATCCTTGCGGGGCCTTGGGCCTCGCAAATGCTCGCTGATCTAGGGGCTGAGGTGATAAAAGTTGAACGGCCAAAAGTAGGTGATGACACCCGCTTTTGGGGGCCTCCTTTTGTAAAACCTTCAACAGCCAGTCAACCGCCACAAGCGGCGTATTTTCATTGCGCTAATCGTAACAAAAAATCTATTGCCATTGATATTAAATGTCAGCAAGGTCAACAGATCATTAAAGATTTAGTGGCGCAGTCAGACGTTTTTATTGAGAACTTTAAAGTCGGTGATTTAGCTAAATATGGTTTAGATTATGCTGAATTGAAGAAAATTAATCCTAAATTAGTGTATTGCTCAATTACTGGCTATGGGCAAACGGGTCCCTATGCTCACAAATCCGGATACGATGCCATGATACAAGGCGAGGGTGGCCTGATGAGTATTACCGGTGAACAGCAAGGCAGCCCAATGAAGGTTGGGGTTGCCGTCGTGGATATTATGACCGGGCTCTATAGCTGTAACGCTATTTTAGCCGCTCTTATGGCTAGGCATCACACCCAATGTGGTCAATATATTGATATGGCTTTACTTGATGTTCAAACAGCAATGCTGGCAAATCAAGCGATGAATTACTTAACCACTGATGAAAATCCATCTCGATTAGGTAATGCACACCCAAACATTGTGCCCTATCAAACGTTTACCACCCAAGACGGTGCCTTAATTTTAGCCGTCGGCAATGACAGCCAATTTTCAAGGTTTTGTCATTTGTGTCAGCTAAACGAGTTTGCAGCAGACCACCGCTATAGCACGAATGCCCAACGGGTTCTTCACCGAGACGATGTGGTGTCGACACTGGCTAAAAAAATTAAAACACAAACAACGCAGTGGTGGATAGCGCAACTTGAATTGATATCAGTACCTTGTGGACCGGTAAATACCCTAGAGCAAGTATTTGATCATCCTCAAATAAAGCACCGAGCTATGGTTAAGCAACTGCCAAACGATGATGGCGATCTAATCGATGTTGTTGCATCACCCATTAATCTCTCGGCGACACCTGTGCAATACCATAGTGCAGCACCCGAGTTAGGACAGCATACCTACTCCGTTTTAAAGGATGTACTTAACTATGATGATGCCAGTATCGCAAGTGCTTATCAGCTAGGTGTTGTTGCTTAGTGGTAAAATCTGCAAAGTTTAGTGGTTAGCTCATTTATTTCTCTTTAACTGAGCTGGTCGGATAACCAAAGAGTACTTTCAGCTTTGCTTTAATGCCTTTACTGGTCAACATAGTGCTTATTAAATAACGCCATTGATGAAAGGTAATCGTCAGTGGGTTATTACTGTGCAGCTGTCCAACAATGCCGTATTTACAAGGCTTATCTGACGCTTCTTCGGCAAAGCTGCCAAATAATTTATCCCAAATAATCAGTACTCCAGCAAAATTCTTATCAAGGTAACCGGCATTTATTGCATGATGAACCCTGTGATGCGAAGGGGTATTAAAGACTTTTTCGAACCACCCTAACTTATTGACAATTTGAGTGTGGACAAAAAATTGATAAGCTAAATTAAGGGCGACGACGGTAAATACGGTAATGGGGTCAAAACCTAGTAATATCATCGGCAGCCAAAACAGCCACATACCGGCCAGCGGATACATTAAGCTCTGTCTAAAGGCGGTGGTAAAATTCATTTTTGTCGAACTATGATGAACAACATGTGCGGCCCATAACCAATGAATATGGTGCGATGCCTTATGAAACCAATAATACAAAAAATCTTGCAAGATAAAGGCGCCAAAAATACTGAGAGGGGTTAGCGCTATATCAAATAATCGATAATCATAAAGCCAATAAAAAAAGGGCATTAATATCAGTAAGGCGATAGCATCTGCACCTTGATGCATAAGAGCTAGTGCCGTGTTGGCCAAGCTGTCTTTAATATCGTAATAGCGGCGATAGTTAATAAATTCTAAGGTAACAAAAATAACAAAGACAGGGCTTAGCGCCAGTAAAATAATTTCTATGGACATACTATTTCACCTGGAAAGTGACTGGCTAATTTTTTAAGTGCTTGCCCTAAATCTTTTTTGATAAAAAAAGCCAGTATCAAGCTGGGTAACCACCAGGGGGCTTTGCAGCTAATATGGTAGGTAACTTCAGTGCTTGCTGGGATGTTACTATCTTTAGCTAAATCATTTTCATTAAAATGAATGTTGCCGCGATGCTCTGCAACGGGTTTATTACCGATTATTTGATAACTTATATGATGATGGTCAGCGCTAATAATACGTTCAGAAAATGTAATACCACTGATTTTTACTTGCCTAATAGCGCCTTTGCCACCTTTTAATTCAGTTTTATTTTGTGGTTGAATCAGACTAAAAGTTGCATCAAAAAAACGACTTAATTGCTGGTGCTCTAGCAAGGTCTCGCAAATTTGTTGCCGTGTTGCATTAATATTCTGTTTTAAGGTTATTGAGATCATAGTTACAACACACCACTCTTGATAATTACCACTAGTATAAAAAAAACTTCCGTGGCAGACTTGCTTATAGATGACCATTTTTTAGCTTTAGGTGACAAATGACCACGTTGGCCGATCATTACTATACAAGTTGCCTTGATTATCTTGAAACGCTTGGTTTAGACAGTCAAAGCGTTTTGTCGGCGATACACTTTAGTGAATACGCGAATAAACAAGCGCAACAGTTAGCACCGCGCATTAGTTTAAGCAGTTATAATGCACTGCTTGATCATGCGCAACAGACCTTAAATGAGCCATTATTTGGTTTTAAATTAGGCCAGCAAATCAGAGCTGCTGATTTTGGTGTGCTGGGTTATCTCATCGAATCGAGTAATAACTTAGCAAGCGCAATTTCATCGCTGCTAATTTATGACCGTTTGGTTGCCGATATCGGTAAGGCTGAGTTTGAACAACAAGAAGGTATCGCTATTATTCGATGGTTACCTGACGCAAGCTGCAGCTCGCAGGCTATCTTACGTAATATGACCGCTTGGGTCAGTGTTATTCGCCAATTACTGAATCCTCAGCTTTCGCCCAGTAGCATTTTTTTTACTGAATCTTGGCCTGATAATGAAATAAAAAGACTCGCTAAATGGTTTAATTGCCCGATTAAAATTAATGCACAATATAATCAAATTACCTTTCCTAGCAGCTATTTAGCGCTGCCTTTTAAAACTGATAACGCAGCTATTAATTTAGCACTTAAACAAGTATCGGCGCAGCAATTGTCAGGCTTTAAAAGCCAACAGCGCTTAGCTGAAAAAATAAGTCATCTCCTGATGGCTAAAAATGATTTGGATGATTGCAATCTGATCCGCACCGCAAGTGCCTTAAATATGACAGTTCGAACCGTGCAACGTCAGTTAAAACAACAAGATACCTCGTTTGTTTGTTTACTCGAAAACGAACGAAAAAGGCGGCTACAAGGCTATCTTGGTAAATATCCCTTAGGTATTGTCGCTTTGAAACTTGGCTTTAATGATCAAAGTTCTTTTAATCGCGCATTTAAACGTTGGTATGGTTGCAGCCCTTTGTATTACTTAAAATATAAATCAATTAAAACATAAGTTTATTCTTTTGGGGTAGCTAGATAACCCCCGCAAAATAAGCTATTTGTGATCCTTATTATCAGTTAAAAGTTAGCTGTAAAATAAAAAAACGGCTTTGAATTAAATCAAAGCCGTTCGATTATTTTATACAAAACTGTTATCAATCAGTTTTATTGATTGGCATTAGAACTTGTAGCTAATACCTACTTTCATCTGCCAGCCAGATGAGCCTAATACCGTACGATCGTAGCTGCGAGTATCTGAGCCATTATAAACTTTATCAATTTTATATTTGCCATCACTATCTAAGCCGCCAAAATCATAAATAGCTTGTTGTGGATAGCCCATTCGCTTCTCAACTCCCCAGTCATCATTTAACAAGTTAGCAAAGTTGTCGACCATCAAGAATACTTCACCTTTATGACCTTCTGCAAAACCTGGGATCTGTTGCTTAATGCTTAAATCCATTGTTGTTACCCAAGGCTGTGTGCCAGTATTACGGTCAAGAATTTCACCTCGTTCGCTAATACCTGCTCGGTCTAAGAGTGCCTCTAACTCGTTCCAATTCATTCCTGATTCTATCCAATTTACATTTGGATCCTCAACACCTGTTGGAATGTACGCTAAGTAAGCCGAGTTAGAATAAAAGTCACGAGTATCACCAAAGTCTTTATCTTTATAGTTGCCCGTTACCCAGCTAAATGGGCGGCCTGAGCGACGTTCAAAAAATAAGTTGATGTTGGTTTTATAACCAGCAAAAAATTCAGTTTCATAGCCTAAATTAATTTTTAAGTTATGTTCAACTTCATAGTTACCACGAGCAACGAAATCAACATTACGACTTTTAACAACATTATTTTTGTAGTTACTTTGTGCACGTGATGAAGAGCCTGCGTGATTTTCTTCAACATCTTGATTGGCATAAGACATGGTCATACTTAAGCCATTGTCCCAACGTTTGGCTAACGCTGTTGAGAAAATAATAGAGCGACCATTGCCTTTTGCATTAGTCATTTGAATATCAAAATTATCTTCTATATCACCGGTGTAACGGCTTTCATAGATAAGACGTTCATCATCAGCCGCGGTATAAGGATAAAGTAATGCGGTATTTTTCCAAACAGCTTCATTTTCTTTAACGTGGTACATCAATTCTGTTGACCAGTTAAAATTTTCGCCTAAGCCATCAATGTCAAAGGTATAATCTGCGGCAATGCGGCTACGCCAACTTGAAGGAAGTTTGAAATTCGGGTCAGTATAATTTGTACTACCAGCACCTTTCTCAAGTGAATTGACTATTTCGCTAGGAACATTGAAATCAGCATCAACAAGTCTATCTTGATAATAATCGTCAATGGCATTACTTGATGCCGCAACGAGCGTGATACCGTCATTTTGGAACGGGTTATTATACCAAACATTTGGTATACCACCTTGGAAACGACCAATGCCGGCAGAAAGTGTTAACTTTTCAGAGAATATCCATTCAACATTGACACGCGGTAAAATAATATCTAAACCGTCAAGGTTTTCTTGGTTATTGTAACCGTACGTTTCTTGGAATGCCGAATTAAGCGTTGGTTTGTCACTTGATGATAATCGTTCATAACGAACACCCGCAGTAACATTGATATCGTCTGTTAGGTCGAAGTTATCTTCAACATAAAGTGATAATTGATTGCGTGACACATCGTAAGCGAGGTCTTGGGTATTGCCGGTATAAGCATTTTGGTAAGTAAATTCACCGTATCTAGCTAAATCACGTGCGGCAAAATCTTCAGAGCTGGCAAATTCCCAAGAACCTAATGAATTAGCCCCGAATAAATTATATAAGCTTAAATTTTCATATTGGAGACCGAAATTAATTTCATGGTCATCCATTAAGTAAGTCGCAGCTAAAGACAACGTTAAGTTTTCAGTTGCTGATTCATTGGCATGGCGGAATTGGTCTTGACCAAAAACAAACTTTGGACCACGATATTCTGTAATAGCGGTAATTTGACCGATATCACTATTAGTTTTACTGTCTGTTGAGACATCTTTATAACTAATACCGACTTCAGTACTGAAATCATTAGTCCAGTTTGAATAAATTTTAGTAGCAAAGTTATTGACGATACTTGCGTAAGTATAGCGGTTTGATGCCATAGTAACGGTTGTGCCACCTGTACCTGCATTACGCTCATCTTGATCGTCTTGCCATTGGTAGGTGAAATCAAGTCGGTGATCATCATTGATGTTCCAGCTTAATTTAGCTAATAAGGTTTCATTGGTGTCTTCTTGATTGCCACCTAAAGAATCTGTGCGACCATAAACATCACTCAACGTTGTATTGAATTGGTCAAACTGCTCTTGAGAAATATCATACTCATGGGTTGCGCCACTGCCTTGAAAACCATAATCCATGGCAAGCTCGCTAGACCAGTTACTATAGTTAACAAAGAAGAATAGTTTGTCTTCTATAATAGGACCGCCAACGTTAAAACCAAAACGTGATTGCGTCTTAATAGGAGCAACCGTTTTCGTGACAAATGTTTGATGGTCATCATCATCTAATATATTACGCACTTTGGGTTGTGTTTTATCAACGTCCCAATCTGAGTAATAAACTTCAGTTGCTACATCGATTTTTTGAACATCACCGGCCATGTCTGGTGTTGATGTTTCAGCAAAACCAGAAAATTTAAATTCATTAGAACCTGATTTAGTCACCGCATTGATAGTACCACCACCAAAGTTGCCTTTTTGTGCTGAAAAAGGTGACACATCCACCGAGATTTGCGCAATAGCATCTAATGAAATAGGTGGTTGCTCTGTGGGATAACCGCCATAGTTAAGTCCGAAATCATCATTCTGACCAATACCATCAACGGTTAAACTGTTTGAACGTGGGTTACCGCCGGCAATGATTAACTCGCCGTTACCATTGATACTTGCTAATGGGTTTAAACGGGCAATGTCTTTAATGTCGCGGTTAAAGCTTGGTGTATTCTGAATAAGCTCTGCACCAAATATACTGCTTGAGCCACCTGATGTTTGAAGAAAACTTGAGCCTGTTACTTGAATTCGTTCAATATTATCTGCTTGTAGTTGTTGGCTAATACGATGAGTATCACCAAGATTAAGAAAGATATTATCTAAAGTGGTATCACTATAAGTGTCTGAATCAATAATAACCGTATAAGGGCCGCCAACACGTAAACCTTTAGCGGTAAAAGTACCTGTGGCATTTGTCATAAACTCACGGCTAGTTTTTGAAGGCTCATGAATGACAGTGATTTTTACATTACTAGCGGCTTCGCCCGTTGGGCTTAGAATTTTACCACGCATTGAAGACGAGGTGTCTGCAGCCATTGCAGAAGTCGATAAGCCAACGGCGATAACAATCGCACTGGCTATTTTTGACAGTCTTAGTTTGTTCATTTTATATTTGTTCCCTAAGTTTTTAAAAAGAACTAACGCTATATTTTAACATTTTCGCTTGAAATATCAGCAATCCGTTAGTTCAGTTAATCTCTACAAAGTAATCAACGTTTCAAATAATTATTTTTGCCCTTAAGCTTTATTTAGCAATATTTTTCAATATCGAGCAGCATTTTTTCTCTATAGAGACATCATTAAAATAATACTATCTTGTCATATGTGTCAAGTTTTACTTGACCAATTGGACAAGAAAATACTATTTTAAATAATAGATAATAATATCATAAATAAAGCAGCCCTCAATAGGAGTAATCATGTTGTCACGTAAAAAGTTAGCCAATGCCATTAGAATATTAACAATGGATGCCATTCAAAAAGCAAAGTCGGGGCATCCAGGTGCGCCAATGGGCATGGCTGATATTGGCGAGGTGTTATGGCGAGACTTTCTTAAGCATGATCCCAATAACCCGCAGTGGTGTGACCGTGACCGTTTTGTGCTTTCCAATGGTCACGGCTCTATGTTGATTTATTCACTATTGCATCTGTCAGGGTACGACTTATCAATAGATGATCTAAAAAATTTCCGACAGTTACATTCAAAAACACCGGGCCACCCAGAGTATGGCTATACCCCAGGTGTTGAAACGACAACAGGGCCGTTAGGCGCTGGCATTGCTAATGCAGTTGGCATGGCGATAGCGGAAAAAACACTTGCCGGTCAATTTAACCGAGCTGGACATCAAATTGTTGACCATTTTACTTACTGCTTTCTAGGTGATGGCTGTCTAATGGAGGGAATTTCGCATGAAGTGTCTTCGTTAGCGGGAACCTTGAAGCTAGGGAAGTTAATCACCTTTTGGGACGACAATGGTATTTCTATCGATGGCGAGGTTAAAGGTTGGTTCACTGATAATACACCTGAACGTTTTTCTGCTTATGGCTGGCATGTGCTTAGTGTCGATGGTCATGACGCAGCAGCAATAGCGAGTGCAATTGAGCAAGCGAAAGCCGTAACTGATAAGCCAACTATGATTTGTTGTAAAACGGTGATCGGTTTTGGCTCTCCCAATAAATCAGGCTCTCATGATTGCCATGGTGCTCCTTTAGGTGATGAGGAAATTGCCGCTACACGTCAATTTTTACAATGGTCTGATGAAACGCCTTTTGCCATACCTGATGATATTTATGCCCAGTGGGATCATAAAAAGCAAGGTCAACACAATAGTGATAATTGGTCAGCAAGGTTCGCGGCCTATAGCGAAGAACACCCCGAACTTGCACAAGCATTTAAACGCCGAGTTATTGATAAAGCGTTGCCAGCAGAATTTGAACAAAAAGCGAATGACTATATAGAGTTATGTCAAAGTAAAGCAGAAAATATTGCGAGCCGTAAAGCTTCACAAAATACCATTACTGAGTTTGCGGCAATATTACCTGAAATAATGGGTGGCTCTGCTGATCTCGCTGGTTCTAATCTAACCTTATGGCCAGACGCTAAAGGTATAGAAAGTGATACCGCAGGTAATTATATTTATTATGGTGTCCGAGAATTTGGTATGAGCGGCATAATGAATGGTATTTCCTTACACGGAGGTTTTATTAACTACGGCGCGACCTTTATGATGTTTATGGAGTACGCTCGTAATGCTGTACGTATGTCAGCATTGATGGGTATTCAAAACATTTTTGTCTATACCCATGACTCCATCGGACAGGGAGAAGATGGCCCAACCCACCAACCGATAGAGCAACTAACCAACTTACGCACTACACCTAACCTGACGACTTGGCGTCCTTGTGATGCTACTGAATCTGCTGTTGCTTGGAAAATGGCAGTTAAAAGTCAACAAGCACCGAGTGCATTAATTTTTTCACGTCAAAATTTATCAGCGATAACACGTGATCAGTCACAATTAGCTAATATTGAAAAGGGTGGCTATATCCTAACCTCTTGTCAGGGGACACCTGAGATTATCTTAATTGCAACAGGATCTGAAGTCGAACTCGCATTAGATGCAGCTAAAGTACTGAGCGCGCAAGGAAAGAAGGTACAAGTTGTTTCGATGCCATCAACCAATATATTTGATGCGCAAAGTAGCGATTATCAGGAAGAGGTTCTCCCAGCATCGGTCACCAAACGGGTCGCTATTGAAGCTGCACATACAGATTTTTGGAGAAAGTATGTCGGTTTACGTGGCGGTGTTGTTGGTATCAGTCGTTTTGGCGAGTCAGCACCGGGCAAAGTGCTAATGGAGCACTTTAACTTTACGGTTAATGAGGTCATTAAAACGGTTAAAGCTTTATCATGATAGTTTAAGCGTAATGCCACAGCGGTTAGATAAAAATTTCTGCTGTGGTATTAATATACAGTCTTGAATATTACTTTTTGTTATTTGTTGACTACTTGGTTAAGATTATTTACCTTGGTGTCGTGTCAAATTTACACTGCATTTGTGTGAGTTTTATTCGGGTACTATTACGGAGCTGTACGCATTATGGAAAATATAGGGAGTGCTATCATTATTTAATAAAAACATAAGGTATATAAATGAATTATAAAAATAATATTGCTGCTTTATTACTCTGTGCTACCAGCCATTATGCTGCTGCAAACGTTAATAATGGAAGTTTTGAAACATGGTTGGCAGGCTCTCCTACGGGTTGGACGACGATTGATTCAGGTATTAGCGTAAATAAAAACACTAACATTTTTCAAGAAGGCACGAGCTCAGCTGAAATTACCGTTAATACCGGTACACAAGGCTCTACCGACATGCAACAGTTGGTCAGTGTGGTAGCAGGTCAAAGCTATGAATTTTCTGTTTGGGTATACCATACAGAAGGTAGTATTAAAGCGCGTTTATATATCGATGGCTATCAGGGCTACTCGAATGAAAGTCTAGTTAATCAATGGCAGCAAGTTACGCATAGTTATACCGCAAGCTCAACATCAGATATTGCTGTTGGCTTACGTTTCTATGATATTGCCGGTTTTGATGGTGCTGAAATTGTCTATGTTGACTATTTTCAACCTACCCAAGCATCAGGCGGTGGCACAGGCAGTAACAGTTGCAGTACTAACGAAGTCGCTTTTAGCTTAACCACAGACAATTACGGTTACGAAACTAGTTGGACATTAACCAATACGAGTAATCAAGAAGTTGCTAGTGGTAATAATTACGAAAGCTCGACCAGCTATAATGAAAACTATTGTTTAGCCGATGATGATTATACCTTTACCATTAATGATAGCTATGGCGATGGTATTTGTTGTACTTATGGTAATGGCTCTTATGAAATTTCTCTTGCCGGAAGCGCATTAATTAGTGGGGGTGATTTTGCCAGCAGTGAAACCAAAACCTTTACTTTAGGCAACACCGGCGGTATTCCAGGTGGAGGGGGCAGTGGCTCAGGCACTTATTCGGGTACATATTATGACGGTATTAGCGCGACATCAGGTTACCCGTTAAAAACAGAGCTTTACAATTTAATCAAAGGTCATGCAAATCAGGGCTATTCAGCGCTATGGACATTCTATGCAAACCATTCTTTAGATGTTTATTTTGAAAATGACGGTTCTATTTTAGATATATATTCGGAAAATCCGCTGGCGAGTGATAATTATAATTTTATAAAAGTCACCGATCAGTGTGGTAATTATAGCGGTGAAGGTGGTTGTTATAATCGAGAGCATACTTTCCCGAAAAGCTGGTTTGGCGGTAAAGTAGAGCCAATGAACTCTGATGTTCATCATATTTATGCAACCGATGGTTTTGTTAATTCAAAACGCAGTGGTTTCCCTTATGGTGAAGTCGCTACGGCATCTTTTACTTCAACCAATAACAGCAAGGTAGGCTCAGCAACCACGACCTTAGGTTATAATGGTACGGTCTTTGAACCGATTGATGAATTTAAAGGTGATTTAGCCCGCGCACAATTTTACATGGCAACACGTTATGAAAACTTGATTGGCAGCTGGCAAAATAATTCAGTGTATGGTGATGCTATTTTAGATGGAAGTAGTAATCAGGTCTTTGAATTATGGCAATTAGAAATGTTAATGCGTTGGCATACCAATGATCCGGTCAGTCAAAAAGAAATTGATCGTAATGAAGCTGCACTTGGTCATCAAGGCAACCGTAATCCTTTTGTTGACCATCCTGAGTATGTTGACAGTATTTGGGGTAACTAATTAAGGAAAGTTCTCTAATAAACGGCTGTTAAAGCGTTAGATAACTTAGCTAAGTAAATAACGTTAAGGCATTTCATTGTAAAAGGTGAAGTGCCTTTTTTATGTTCAGGATGAACGGTATGTCACGATCACAGGGATGTGAAAGAGTGACGATGTTCAGGATGGCCTCTCTCAGACATCCTGTCTTTCAAGGCATTAGTGCATCCTTGCACGTCAACGGTATGTCACGGTCACAGGGATGTGAAAGAGTGACGATGTTCACGACTGCAAGGATGCAGGAGGTAGAGCGAAGCAGGGATGCCCGAGCCGAGGATGGCCTCTCCCAGACATCCTGTCTTTCAAGGCATTAGTACATCCTTGCACGTCAACGGTATGTCACGATCACATGGATGTGAAAGAGTGACGATGTTCACGACTGCAAGGATGCAGGAGGTAGAGCGAAGCAGGGATGCCCGAGCCGAGGATGGCCTCTCTCAGACATCCTGTCTTTCAAGGCAGTAACGCACTACTAGTGCATAATATTGCCCGTCAACAGTAAGTCAATCAGCGTAAACTCTTACTTACTGATACCACAACCTTTAAGAATAATTTGCGTAAGGGTTTTAGCCACCTGTTCAAAGTCTTCATTACTTAACTTATCTTTACCCATAGCTGCGGTAACTTGTGGCGCAAAATCAGCATAATGTTGCGTTGCTCCCCAAATAGTAAAGAGTAAATAAAGTGGGTCAATGGGGTCCATTTTACCTTGGTTAATCCAGCCTTCAACAGTGGCTTTAACTTCATCTATCCAGGTTTTAAAACTGGTTTTTAAGTATTCCTGTAAGCGAGGAGCACCGTGGATAAATTCACCGGCAAATATCCGAGATGCTTCAGGATTGGTTTTGGAATACATAACCTTAGCAAGAATATAATCGCCTAAGACTTTTGCAGGCTCTTCGGTCGAGGTAATAATCGATGAATCCCATAAGGCAAGAATTTCTAATAATATATCAGAGTAAATAGCTTCTTTGTTTTTATAATAATAATGAACGTTTGCCCGTGGAATACCGGCGCGTTCAGCAATGCCTTTTATAGAGGCACCTTTAAAACCATGCTCTAAGAAGTCTTGCTCAGCAGCTTTTAAAATAATCAATTGATTCTTTTTTCTGACCCGCCCAGTTGATGACGTGTTTGGTTGTTGATTCTTTATTATTGGCATATTAATCAATCATCTTTGCAGCATTTATTAGCAGGGAGGCAAATATAAGCTATTTCAACAATAAAGTTAATAGTCAATTTGGGCTTTAATTTTAGCTGAACTATTATTTTACTTGACACTGGTGTCAGGTTATTTCTATTATGTGAACTTAAGTAACTATAAAATAGTTAAAACATCTTGAACGATTAGGAAAATATATTATGCCAACACCACATATCTCAGCTAATGTCGGAGATTTTGCCGAAACGGTTATCATGCCGGGCGATCCTTTGCGTGCCAAATTCATCGCTGACAACTACTTAACTAATGTTAAACAAGTCACCGAAGTTAGAAATATGTTTGGTTATACCGGTGAATATAAGGGTAAGCGTATTTCTGTGATGGGTTCAGGTATGGGGATCCCCTCTATGTCTATTTATGCGACCGAGCTTTACCGAGATTATGGTGTTGAGAGTATTATTCGTGTTGGTAGCTGTGGTTCAATTCGTGATGATATACAACTAGAAGATATTGTTGTTGCTATGGGTGCCAGCACTGACTCGAATGTTAATCGTCAACGATTGAATAATTATGATTTTGCCGCTATAGCTAACTATGAGTTGTTAGAAAAAGTGATGAGCACAGCCAAACGTTTAGGCAAAACGCCAAAAGTCGGTAATGTTTTTTCAGCTGATTTGTTTTATGTACCTGAATTTGAAGTATTCGCAACGTTAGAAAAATACGGCATTCTTGCAGTAGAAATGGAAGCTGCCGGGCTTTATGGCGTTGCCGCTGAATTAGGCAAGAAAGCACTCTGTTTACTAACAGTAAGTGATCATATCAAAACCGGCGAAAAAATGTCAGCAGCAGATCGTCAGTTAAAATTTGGCGAAATGATTGAAGTTACTCTAGAAAGTATTCTTTAGTTTTAGCACGCATATTTGTATAGGTAATTAACCATATGTCAGAAAATAAAATTCAATTTTTGTTAAATAACGAACGTAAAGTTATCGAAAATTGTGATCCTAATATGACGGTACTCAACTATTTAAGAGAAGAGTTGAGTCGAAAAGGGACAAAAGAAGGTTGTGCTTCAGGAGACTGTGGTGCTTGTACAGCTGTGCTTGCTGAAGTAGTTCAATCAGCCAATAGTCAAACAACAGAACATCTTAGTTATCAATCGATTAATACCTGTATTACTTTTTTATCAGCACTTCATGGTAAACAGCTAGTCACAGTAGAAGATTTACAGCAAGGTAATAAATTACATAGTGTTCAACAAGCTATGGTTGATTGTCATGGCTCACAATGTGGTTTCTGTACCCCGGGTTTTGTCATGTCACTTTTTTCATTAAAGAAAAATCTAGCACAAGCCAAGTTCAGCGATGCGACAGATAATTCTCCTGATGTTGATTTAGACAAAGATATTGAACATGGCTTAGCGGGTAACTTGTGTCGCTGTACGGGCTATCGCTCTATTACGGAAGCGGCAAAACAAGCTTGTAATAATGATGACGTTGATCAGTTTGAGCACGAACAAGCAGCGACTATTGCGCAACTAAAACTTATTGCTCAGCAACAAGACACTGTTGAGCTGCACAATAATGGCAAGAGTCTTTATCTTCCTTACACCTTAGATAAATTAGCACAACTGGTTGAGCAATACCCGAAAGCTAAACTGTTAGCTGGCGGTACCGATTTAGCGTTAAGTGTTACCCAAGGTATGGCGCAAATACAAACCATGATTTCAATGAGTAATGTACGCGAGCTCGCGCAAATTAATCAAACAGCAAAGACTTTGTCTATTGGCGCTATGGTGAGTTATCAGCAAAGCCATCAGTTATTAAGTCAGTACTATCCAGAATTTGGTCAGATGTTGTATCGTCTTGGCTCAACGCAGGTGAGAAACTCGGGCACCTTAGGGGGCAATGTTGGTAATGCTTCTCCGATTGGAGATACGCCGCCGGTGTTAATCGCCTTAGGTGCAAGGTTAGTGCTTCGCAAAGGCGAACGTACTCGTGAAATATCGGTTGAAGACTACTTTGTTGATTACAAAGTGACGCAACTCGAAAGTGGCGAATTCATTGAACGTATTGAAATTCCAAAAGCGAACAGTAATAAACACTTAAAAGTTTTTAAAATATCAAAACGTTTAGATGATGATATCTCAACAGTACTTGCTTGCTTTTATATTAAGTTTACTAACAAAAAAGTGGCTGAAATCACCATTGCTTTTGGCGGTATGGCTGGTATTCCAAAGCGCGCTTTTGCCTGTGAACAAGCTTTAATGGGTAGAGAGCCTAGTGAACAAAATATTGCTGTAGCGATGACAGCATTAGCAAAAGATTTCTCTCCGATGTCAGACGTGCGTGCGAGTAGTGAATATCGCTTACAAGTGGCAAAAAATTTAGTGAGAAAATGCTTTTATGAACTAGAGCAAACGCATGCAGCAACCCGAATCGAAACCTTTGAAGTCGATACCTTAGACGTGAGAGGAGTGACTCATGCGTAAATTAAGTGACGTTGATAAAGGCCTCAAAGGTAAAAAAAGTTCCGGTGCTGTTGGCCAATCGATCAAGCATGAAAGTGCTGAAATGCACGTTACTGGCAAAGCTGTTTATACCGATGACAAATTAGAGTCGTTAGGACAATTGCACGCGGCTGTAGGCATGGCAACGATTGCCAGTGGTCATATTACCGCGATAGACTTATCGGCAGTACGCGCCGCCCAAGGTGTCGTTGCTGTTATTACCTTAGATGACATTGTAGGCCATACAGATATTGGTCCTGTTTTTCCGGGCGATCCGATACTTACCAAAGATGTCGTTGAATTTTATGGTCAAGCTATCTTTGCGGTTGCGGCGACGAGCCATGAGTTAGCAAAACAAGCAGTAGCGCTGGCAAAAATTGACTACCAAGAAACAACCCCCGTACTGACTATTGAACAGGCGTTAAAAGCTAAGAGCTTTGTGCGTCCACCGCACAGTATGAAACGAGGTGATAGTGCCAGTGCTATTGAGCAAGCTAAACATCAGCTGAGTGGGCAAATTGCCATTGGCGGTCAAGAGCATTTTTATTTGGAAGGTCAAATAGCGAGTGTTATTCCTACCGAAGATGGCGGAATGACCGTTTATTCATCTAGCCAACATCCGGCTGAAGTTCAAAAACTTGTCGCTGAAGTGTTAGGTATTCCTTTTAACCGCGTCGTTGTCGATATGAAACGTATGGGTGGTGGTTTTGGCGGTAAAGAAACACAAGCGGCTGGTTGGTCGTGTTTAGCGGCGGTACTTGCCAATAAAACCCAAAAAGCGGTAAAGCTGCGCTTGAATCGTAGTGACGATATGATGATGACCGGTAAACGTCATCCTTTTGAAAATCATTATCAAGTGGGTTTTAACGGTCAAGGTGTTATTGAAGGCATAGATTTAACGGTCAATGGTAATTGTGGTTACTCACCTGATTTATCAGATGCCATTGTCGACAGAGCGATGTTTCATGCTGATAATGGTTATTACTTGGACCATGTCAGTATTACCGGAAATCGTTGTAAGACGAATACCGCCTCCAATACCGCCTTTCGAGGTTTTGGTGGTCCACAAGGTATGATGATTATTGAATGTGTCATGGATGATATTGCTTATTCTCTAGGATTAGACCCACTTGCTGTTCGTAAAGCTAATCTGTATGGCACAGATACGCGCAATATTACCCCGTATCATCAGCAAGTAGAGCACAATAATTTAGCCGAGATGATAACCAAACTTGAGCTCAGCTCTCGTTATGCCGAGCGTTGCCAAGAAATTGATGACTTTAATGCCAGTAGTAAATTTTTAAAAAAAGGTATTTCACTAACACCGGTTAAATTTGGTATTTCCTTTACCGCGCAACATCTTAATCAAGCGGGTGCGCTGATCAATATTTATACCGATGGTAGTGTTGATGTAACCCATGGCGGCACTGAAATGGGTCAAGGGTTACATACTAAAATTGCCCAAATCGTGGCACAAGTCTTTGGTATTGCTGTTGATAACGTTAAAGTATCGGCAACACGTACCGACAAAGTACCTAATGCTTCACCAACAGCGGCTTCTTCTGGTACCGATCTTAACGGTAAAGCCGCCCAAAACGCCGCACAAACGATTAAACAAAGGTTGATTGATTTTGCTGTCGAGCACTTTGCTGTTGACAGTGATGATATTTCTTTTAGTGACGATGCTATTGATGCCGGTCAACATAAACTCAGCTTTGTTGAGTTAGTTCAAAAAGCTTATTTTGCTCGGGTGTCTTTATCGTCGACTGGCTTTTATCGGACGCCAAAAATTTATTACGATAGAGAAAATGCCCAAGGTCGACCGTTTTTCTATTTTGCGATGGGTGCTTCGGTATCTGAAGTGTTAATCGATACGCTGACCGGTGAATACAAGTTATTACAAACTGATATTCTTCATGATGTTGGTGACTCTTTAAACCCTGCGATAGATATCGGCCAAATTGAAGGTGGCTATATTCAAGGCGTCGGTTGGTTAACCACTGAAGAATTACATTGGAATGATAAGGGGCGCTTGTTAACGACTGGGCCGGCCACCTATAAAATTCCTGCGATTAGCGATGCACCAAAAGTTTTTAACGTTGAGTTGTTAAAAGACTCACCTAATCGTGAAGCGACTATTTATCATTCTAAAGCGGTTGGCGAGCCACCGTTTATGTTGGCTATTTCTGTCTGGTCAGCGCTGCGCGCCGCTATTGCTAATGCTGTTCCTGTACAAGACCGAGTAAAAGGTGTTATTCCATCGCTTGATACACCGGCGACACCAGAGCGAGTTTTAAAAGCTGTGCAGTTAATAAACGCGCAGCAAGGCATAGCCACTGATGAATAACCGTCAAAGTTGGTCTGAAGCGGTTAGTTTATTAAAGGTTAAAGGAGAGGCCTTTGTCCTGCTGACGATTATTGGCGTGCATGGCTCAGCGCCTAGAAATTCAGGTACTAAGATGGTGGTTAGTGCTAACAGCACTTATGACACTATTGGTGGTGGCCACTTAGAATTTAAGTCTATCGCGCTAGCGCAACAATTATTAGCAGACCAAGATAACAATCAACATATTGAGCACTTTTCTTTAGGTGCTTCTTTAGGGCAATGTTGCGGCGGCGACTGTAGCGTCTTATTTGAAAGTTTTGCAGCTTGTAAAACTCAAATTATGCTTTTTGGCGCCGGTCATGTTGGTAAAGCGCTAACAACCATACTTGCTGACTTACCTTGCCAGCTAAAATGGGTTGATAATCGTCGAGAGCAGTTTCCAGCCGAGATGTTGGCAAATGCGCCAGCTAATATTGAGTGTATTGTCAGTGACAACCCGGTCGATGAAATAGCTAGCATGCCTGCAGGCAGTTTTTTTATCATCATGACCCACAATCACCAATTAGATTTTGAACTATGTCAGGCGCTGTTAAAGTGTGGTGATTTTGCTTATGCCGGTTTAATTGGCTCTGAGACGAAATGGAAACGCTTTCAGCATCGCTTAAAGCATCGAGAATTTAGCGAGCAAGCCATTGAACAGCTCACTTGTCCTATTGGTTTAAGTGCTGTGCCGGGTAAACGTCCTATGGAGGTTGCGGTATCAATCGCGGCTGAAATTATTGGTTTATATCAAAAAAATGACAGTGCGAGTCAGCCATCAACTACCGCGCAAGGTATTAGTTTCAAGGCATTAACGCCGTTACTAAATAGCGCGGCTAAAATCCAAGCTGCTCGTCAGAGCAAAAATGAAGTAACCGGTAGCAAATCGATTACGGAGAAAATAAATGAATAACTTTGCCTTACGTTCAAAACGCGTTATTACCCCAGAAGGGGTAAAAGCTGCCACTCTTATCATTAATAATGGCCTTATTGAGGCTATTTTACCTTACCAGTCTAGCGTTGAATGTGAACTTATTGATCACGGCAACTTAGTATTAATGCCTGGCTTGGTTGATACTCATGTGCACATTAATGAGCCAGGGCGCAGCGACTGGGAAGGTTTTAATACCGCAACTCAGGCAGCGGCAGCGGGTGGCATTACCACATTAGTCGATATGCCGCTTAATTGTATTCCAGCAACAGTTTCAAAAGCGGCGCTCGAGGTTAAGCTTCAAGCACTCAAAGGCAAACTTTGGGTAGACTGTGGTTTTTGGGGCGGCGTTATCCCTGAAAGCCTTGAAAATAATGGTGCTCAATTAGATGAATTACTCAGTGCTGGTGTGTTAGGGGCTAAAAGTTTCTTAATTCACTCAGGGGTGGATGAATTTCCTAATGTCAGTGGTGAAGATGTTAAAAAAGCACTACCGATTATGGCGAAACATCAGGTTCCTTATCTTATTCATGCTGAATTGGATAAAGCGCACAACGAACCGCAAGAAATAGGGGATAAGTATCAAAGCTTTCTCGACTCTAGACCAAGACAATGGGAAAACGATGCCATTGATTTGATGGTCTCGTTAGGTGAAGAAGCGAAAGCGGTTGGAGTCGATGCACATATTCATATTGTTCATTTATCATCGAGTGATGCCCTTGAAAAAATCACTTATGCCAAAAACGCTGGCTTGAAATTTACCGCAGAAACCTGTCCTCATTATTTGACGTTATTTTCTGAAGAGATACCTGATGGTAAAACCCTTTTTAAATGCTGTCCGCCAATACGTGAAGATGAAAACAGACAAAAGCTTTGGCAAGCATTAAAGGCCGGTGATATTGATTTTATCGTCTCTGATCACTCTCCTTGTACTCCTGAGTTGAAAAAAATTGACTCTGGCGATCTAGAAAATGCCTGGGGTGGTATATCTGCACTACAATTTGGTTTACCGTTAATTTGGACCGAAGCAAAGCAGCGTGGTTTTACTTTAGCTGATATTAGTCATTTAATGTCGACTGCAACCGCTGAGTTTGTCGGTTTAGATGATAAAAAAGGTAAAATTGCCATTGGCGCTTATGCAGATATTTTAGTGTTTGATGATGAAAAAGAAGTCATTATCAGTAGCGACATGATCAAACATAAACACAAAATCACCCCTTATGTCGGTAAACGTGTCACAGGTGAAGTCAATAAAACTTATTTACGTGGGCAACTGGTTTACAGCGAGCAAGACATCATCGGTCAACCTCAAGGTCATACTTTGTTAAAACATGACTACTAAAAATAATGATAAAAACCAGGCAATAGTGATCGTACATTATATCTTTACCGCGATAATTGCGTTAAAAAAAAGTGTATTATCGCTTACCTTGAATAAGGAAATATTATGTTGATTACCGAATTAAATGCCTTGCAACCTCAAGCGGCCCATTCGGCCTTTATGCAGTGTTGTACAGCAAATGCTTGGGTGGTGCGAATGGTGGCTGCCATGCCATATAATAATTTAGTGGCGTTAACTGCACAAGCGGATATTAGCTGGCAAAACCTGACAGAAGCCGATTATTTACAGGCTTTTGAAGGGCATCCTAAAATTGGCGATGTCTCTAGCCTAAGAGAAAAATACCGCTCGACAGAGAAAATTGCCGCAGGAGAACAATCGGGAGTTAATACCGCGACAGAACAAGCATTAAGTGAATTGAAACAATTGAATGATGACTATCAAGAAAAATTTGGTTTCATCTTTATTGTTTGTGCCACAGGTAAAACAGCCACACAGATGTTAGCGATATTGGTAAAGCGTTACGCGAATAATCGCACTGAAGAAATCATCAATGCAGCAGAAGAGCAACGAAAAATATTACAGTTAAGAATTGAAAAAATGATGGCTGCGGCTGCGCCTATAACTCCTGCTTCAAACGTTAAAGAGAGCTAAACTATGAGTCAAATAACTTCACATGTATTAGACATCAGTCGCGGTAAACCCGCTGCAGGTATCACTATTTCTCTATTTGAACTTATAGGTTCAAGTGACAGTAAAAGCCAAGCACAGTGGTCGCTATTAGCAGAAGGTCAAACCAACAGTGATGGGCGAGTGCCTGCCTTACTTGAGAAAGATCGGGTATTGCCTGCGGGGAGTTACCGCGTTCATTTTGCGATAAGTGATTATTTTAATGCGCTGAATGAGCGAGCTTTTTATCCTTACGTTGATATTGTTTTTGATATCAGTGGTGCTGGTGAACACTATCATATTCCGTTATTACTGACCGCTTTTGGTTACTCAACCTATCGTGGCAGCTAAGATGATTTTACATGCTAAACCACTTAGCCAAAAGGCGTTTCAAGCTTTTGGTGATGTCATTGAAGTCAATGATGAAGCGGAAAAAATATCAATCAATTATGGGCTAACACAAAGGTATCATGCGTTAGCTACCCTAGATATTAGTGAGGAAGCAGGCCAAGGCATTATTAGTGTTTTTCGCTCATCGCCCAAAGAATCTTGTCAGATCAACGCCGGTAAAGGTCAATTAACCCTTGATTGTATGGAACGTCATCCCTTATCAAGTCAGGCTTTTTACCCGTTGTCTGCTAACGCTTATCTTGTGGTTGTTGCACCAGCGGGCGAATTTGATGTTACTCAGTTAGCGGTTTTTCTTGCTTCAGCAAATCAGGGTGTTAATTACCATAAAGGGACTTGGCATCATTATAGTTTAGCTTTAGGTCAAACCGCTGACTTTTTAGTTGTTGACCGACAAGGTGCTGGCAAAAACTGCGATGAAATTACCTTAGATAATAAAATTACCATACATTTCAATTTAGACAAGCGGAGCGATTAAGTCGATGTCAGTAAAAGCATTTCGCGGTGAAATTTTACATTTCATCGAAGACCCAGCCTTGACGTCTTGCCAAGATAAAGCGCAAGCAGAGCAAAGCAGCCATCAGTATTTTGAAGATGGTATTTTGCTGATAGAAAATGGCAAGGTTAAACAATTGGGTAGTGCCGAAGCTATGTTAGCGGATTTGGAAGACGCTATAGCGATCGAACATATTGAAAACGGCCTGATCGTCCCCGGTTTTATAGATACACATATCCATTATCCTCAAACTGAGATGATAGGAAGTTACGGTGAACAATTATTGCAATGGTTAGAAGATTATACCTTTCCGACCGAAAAAAAGTTTGCTGATAAAGCCTATGCTAGTAAAATCAGTGAGTTTTTCCTTAATCAATTACTGACTAACGGTACAACAACCGCATTAGTTTTTGGCACTGTTCATGCTGAGTCAGTTAATGCCTTTTTTGAAGTGGCTTTAGCTAAAAACCTCCGCATGATTGCTGGCAAAGTGATGATGGATAGAAATGCTCCTGACTATTTACTTGATACCGCGCAAAGTAGTTATCAGCAGTCTAAGCAGCTTATCGAAGATTGGCATGGCAAAGGGCGTTTGCAATATGCGATAACCCCAAGATTTGCGCCGACCAGCAGTGATGAGCAGTTAAGCTTGGCAGGGCAATTGTTAAAAGAGCATCCCAGTGTTTATATGCAAACCCATTTGTCTGAAAACCTAAAAGAAATTGAATGGGTTAAGTCGCTTAATCCCGATTGCGAAAACTATTTAGATGTTTATAAAAAGCATCAATTACTCGGTAACCGCAGTGTTTTTGCTCATGGCATACACTTATGTGATGCTGAATATAATGACTTAGCTCAATCGAATTCAGCGCTGTCGTTTTGTCCAACCTCAAATCTATTTTTAGGTAGTGGTTTGTTTAAACTTGATGTTGCCCAGCAACATAATATTAAAGTGGGTCTAGGTACTGATATAGGCGCAGGAACCAGTTTTTCACTATTAGAAACCTTAAAAGATGCTTATAAAACGCAGCAGCTTAGAGGCAAGAAATTAGATTCATTACAATCTTTCTACTTGGCAACCCTAGGAGGCGCGAGGGCGCTAGATTTAGAAGGTACCATAGGTAATTTTCAAGTGGGTTGTGAGGCTGACTTTATTGTCTTAGATTATCATGCAACGCCTCTAATGAAATTACGCGTAGAGCAGTGTCAAACATTGGCAGAGAAACTTTTTTCTTTCACGATATTAGGGGATGACCGCGCGGTTAAAGGCACTTATATACAAGGCGAATTAGCCAAGATCAATCACGATTAGTGACCACAATAAGAAAAATAACAACTAGGAAAAAATATGGATCCTTATATTGCCGAATGGCTTAATTTAATTTTACGGTTCTTACATTTAGTAACCGGTGTTGCTTGGATTGGCGCGTCATTTTATTTTGTTTGGTTAGACAACCATCTTGAAACACCGCCACAGTGGAAAGCAGACAAAGGTATTAAAGGCGACCTTTGGGCTATTCATGGCGGCGGTTTTTATGAAGTGGCTAAATATCAGCTGGCACCAGAAAAAATGCCAACCACGTTACATTGGTTTAAATGGGAAGCTTACAGCACTTGGCTAACCGGCTTTGCGTTGTTAATTGTTATGTATTATGTCGGTGCTGAGTCTTATCTTATCGACCCTCGCGTGGCCGATATTAGCCAAATGCAGGCGATTATTATTGGTTTATCAGTAATATTTGGTAGTTGGTTAGCTTATGAGTTGATGTGTGTAACTAAGCTTGCCAATAATTCGGTGTTTTTTGCGCTGATATTACTGATTATGGGCGCAGGTCTTGCTTACGGACTAACTCAAGTATTTAGTGCCAGAGGTGCTTTTATTCATGTCGGTGCAGTTATAGGTACTATTATGGCTGGTAATGTATTTCGCGGTATTATGCCCGCGCAACGGGCATTAGTGGCTGCTGTTGAAAGTGGCCAAGCACCTGATCCTAAATATGCCCAAAGAGCAAAGTTACGGTCAACCTTTAATACTTACACCACTTTACCTGTGTTGTTTATTATGATTTCAAATCATTATCCCATCACCTATAACCACCCGTATAATTGGGCGGTATTAGTGGCAATCATAGTGATTACCGGTGCGGCGAGACAATATTTTATTCTTCGTCACTTTGGTAAACAAAAACCGATGATCCTTATTGCTGCCGTTTTGGCGACAGTCGCCTTAGCGATAGTAATAGCGCCAAAATCGCCAAACAGTGATGCCAGTAATTTAGCACCTGTTGATGCGAGTATGGCTATGGCTATCGTACAACAGCGCTGTACGACCTGTCACTCAGCAACACCTTCAGATGATGTATTTACTTTAGCACCAGCGGGTGTGGTACTTGATACTCAAGCACAACTTAAGCAATGGGCTCCAAGAATTCAAGCACGGGTTGTTGACAGTCAAGATATGCCTTTGCTTAATAAAACTAACATCACTGATCTTGAAAGGGCACAGCTTGCCCAGTGGATCAAAGCAGGAGCAAAGATAAACCTTTAAAATAAAGTAACAGTTAAGCAAATCTATAAAGCGATTCGTTATATATGCCTAAGCCAATTTTAAATTTTTTAATACTAGGTTGCTCTTTAGATTTGCTGTGCTGGCTGACAAGGCGATAAAATACCGGTTAAACTCAACCTAGCCGCTTAGCACACCCCATTGTAGCTAGGCGTGCACATTGTCATGCGACTTATTT
This sequence comes from Colwellia hornerae, assembly GCF_007954355.1. GTDB lineage: Bacteria > Pseudomonadota > Gammaproteobacteria > Enterobacterales > Alteromonadaceae > Colwellia_A > Colwellia_A hornerae. Next base: position 116,342 of record NZ_VOLR01000009.1, on the reverse strand, counting down.
ATCTTAGCGAGTAAACTTTTGGTTTATAACATCGTATGGTTTTTGTCGTTATGCCACTTTTTTGCTCGCTCAGCAATTTTCAGCTGTTAATCCCGGTATACTATTGACATTAAAGTCAACTTTAAGCTTATAATTACGCTAAACCCACCTCGTTAAACTTATTAACAGGAGTTCTACTTGAGTCACTCTGTATTTACACCAATAACCCTACCTAATGGCGCAACACTGCCAAATCGTTTAGCAAAAGCCGCTATGGAAGAAAATATGGCTGCCACGGGGCATTTACCTGGCGATGATATTTTTCAACTTTACAAAACATGGTGTGCGGGTGGCACGGGTTTGCTTATCACGGGTAATGTAATGGTCGACCACCGTGCAATGACCGGTCCAGGCGGCATAGCTTTAGAGGAAAAGACTCCCTTAGCGCCCTTTAAAAAATGGGCTGAAGTAGCAAGCCAAAATGGTACAAAAATATGGATGCAAATCAACCATCCAGGCCGACAAGTTTATGCCGCTATGGGGGGACAGGTATTATCTCCCTCAGATATAGCGTTGAATATGGGTAAGCATAGCAAACTATTCAGTAAACCAAGTCCAATGACAGAGCTTGAAATTGAAGCGTTAATTCAGCGCTTTGTTACCACAGCATCTCGTGCGGTTGAAGCGGGTTTTCATGGTGTTGAGATCCATGCTGCCCATGGCTATCTGTTGTCGCAATTTTTATCGCCGCTGACCAATAAGAGAAATGATAGCTGGGGTGGCAGTCTTGAAAACCGTGCGCGGCTACTCTTTGAAATTGTTAAAGCCATTAAGCAAGTTATCCCTGAAAATATAGCGGTAGCAGTTAAGTTAAACTCAGCAGATTTTCAGCGCGGTGGTTTTGATGAAAAAGATGCCTTAGCCGTAGTAAAAGAACTTGGTCATTTAAAAGTAGATTTAGTTGAATTGTCAGGTGGTAGCTATGAAAGTCCAGCAATGCAGGGTAATACAGCTGATGGACAGCCCCTAAATAGAGAGGCTTATTTTCTTGAGTTTGCTAAAGAAATTGCCAAACAAGCCCCTATGCCAATTATGACAACAGGAGGAATTGTCCGTTTAGCCATCGCACAAAAAGTATTAGACGAAGGCGTTGATATGGTTGGTATTGGTCGAGCACTGGCCTTTAGTCCCAACCTTCCTCAACGTTGGAAAATGTCATCTGACACCATTGCTGTTTTACCTCAAGTAAAATGGCAAGATAAAACATTAGCCGCGCTTGCAACTATGGCTATTACCAAACGTCAGTTACAACGTATCGGCAAAGGTAAAGCGCCTAAATTAAATTCATCACCGTTATTCTCATTGATTTATGACCAACTGCGACTAAAAAAACTGACGAAAATTTATCGAAATAAGTATAAAAATGAATAGGGCATATTAATGTTCTTTCAGTATTGGGGGAGTTCGTTGTCGAGCATCGCTTGGCAATTAACGGCGATACTTTAATCGAGTGGCTTTGATTAAGTCGCGAAATAGCGCTGCTGTTAACAAAAAAACATTAAGCTTTAACTATCGTTCTAAACGTAAGGTTTATTCTTGCGCCTTTAATGAGCTTAGTTGGCGGCAAGCGATGTAGCCAATACTGTTGTGTTGGCCCCTTCATAACTAACAAACTGCCAGCTTTAAGGGGTAAGCTAAAGACTTCTTTTGATTGTTTGTGCTTAAAAGCGAATTTTCTTTCAGCACCAAAACTCAAGGATGCAATAGCACCTTGGTCTTTTAAATCATCTTCACCGTCACTGTGCCAAGCCATACCTTCTTCGCCACTGTGATAGAGGTTAAGTAAGCATGAATTATAAGTTTCACCACTATGGCGTTCGACAAGTGCTTTTAATGAAAGTAAATCATCGGTAAAAGGCAACGCTGTTTTAGTGATATTTGAATAGGTATAGCTAAAACACTCTGCGGCATGCCAAGCCACTTTCCTTTTTGTTTCAATCGTCTTGCCAAAAATTATTGCTTGGTCACAACGCCAATCAATATTATTAAGCAAGCGGTGAAAATAATAGTCGCTATCGCCTAATGAGATAATTTCACCGAAATAATCGACATCACCATCATAGGGTAAAAGACTAATCGGCTGGTCTAATAAAGTTGAAAATAAGTCCATGGCAATAACACTTAGGTTAAAATATAAAGTAGTGGTAGCGCAGACACTTTTTTGATAAACAGGACCCAAGAGTACTTAAATTAACAACTCTCAGCCATTGTCTGAACTTTCTTAAAAATAAAATAAATAATAGCATAGTAGATAATAAAACTCATCGAGACTTACGTAGCCACTTTAAAAATTTAGTGATAATTGGTTACGCTGTCCGTATGCTGTATCAGCAAAAACAGCCTGAAGTCGCAATTATTTATCATTATTACTGGTGGTTATAGCCGATGGTGATTTGTGTTAAGATGTTAATTGCTTTAAAAATCAAAGCAGAGTAAAAATAGACGTTACTCAAACAAAGATAAACAGTTTACTAGCGTTTTTACCTTTCAATTTTAGTCGACAATTTATCGCTCGCTCGATAAGGCGTTATACATTTATCAAATTCTAAAGATTAGGAAATTACATGACTGATATCGATATTGGCATAAATAAAGAAAATAGAACGGAAATATCAGACGGTTTAAAACGACTTTTAGCCGACTCTTATACGCTATATTTGCAAACACATAATTTTCATTGGAATGTCACTGGTTTACAATTTCGTGAGTTACATTTGATGTTTGAAGAACATTATACCGAATTAGCAATTGCTGTTGATGACATTGCTGAACGCATTAGAACCCTAGATGTACCTGCACCAGGAACCTATAAAGAGTTTTCAAAATTAAGCTCTATTAAAGAGGTTGACGGTGTACCAAGTTCTGCGCAGATGGTTGAGTTACTCACCAAAGGGCATGAACAAGTTATTAAAACATCGCGTGAAGTTTTAAAAATTGCACAAGCTGCTGATGATGAGTCAACCGCTTCGCTAGTGTCTGATCGTATGCGTATACACGAGAAAACAGCGTGGATGTTAAGAGCAACTAAAGAATCATAATAAGTTAATTAAAAGGAAAATAACGGTTGGTTATCGTGGCCACCTTATTTTCCATTTATAGTATGCACGGCATAAAAGCATTCCTGCTCGCCTTTGAAATAAATATATAAATAATTTTTCAATTGCTGCCATGAGTTACTCTATTAAAAGATCAATAAGTCAGTAGCTTATTTTATAGCTGGCATCAGTAAGTTTTTCATATTAATCTAGCACCCTTAACTCATATTATTGGAGAGGTTTGTTATCAGTGAACTCGGCTTTCTAGACTTAACACAGTCTAAGCAATGGTTATCGGCTGCGCAAAGAAGCGCGCTTAGCGAAATTATCAAGGTTAGTTTTGCTGATGTAGACGCGGAAGTTTATCTGTTAAAGTATTTTGATAGTCCTGGGCCTGATCAGAGGAAGTTGCGACTTTATCTAAACCATCAGCAAATTATAGGTTACTGTTTACTCACCTTCACCGACAATGCTAATTGTACGGTCATTAAGGCCTCTGCTGCATTTCTTCCAAAACATCGAAAAGGTGGCAATACTTTTTTGTTTTCAATTAAAGAAAGCTTTAAAAGCTGGTTAAAAAGACCTTGGCGCAAACACTATTATGCCGATACCATGCTCAGTCCTGCTATGTATCGTGCAATCGCTAAGAATACCGCAGTAGTTTGGCCGTACCTTGGGCAATCTGCACCTAAGGAATTGTTTGCCCGCTTTAATCCAGATGGGAAAAACAGTAATGAAAATAAGCTTCGTTGTTTAGTTTCAGTAAAACGAAGCAGTAATTACAGCCAACAAGAGCTGGAAATGTTGCGCAGTAGCGATAAAGCAGAAATTAAGTATTATTGCCAGATCAACCCTGATTTTGCTCAAGGGATAGCGCTCTTTGTTATTATTCCAATCAATTTGCAGCAGTTTGTGCAAACGGCAATAAAACACCTAACAAAATAAGGGGATTTTTACGCTAACAAAGAGTAGCAATAAAAATCTACTAATAATGTTGAGGTAATACTCTTAAGGAATGTCGGTTAACTTAGCTTAAAGGGGCAATGATTTTATTCATTAAGTTGAGATGTTTAAATTGATTAAAATGGCCTAGTAGTTAACTAGGCTCTCATATCTAGAACAATTATTTATCTTTTAAAAATATCGTTTAACATGCCAGCAAGACGAATGCCTGCTTTCGTTATTTGTTCATTTAATATTGGCGTGTTCTTATAGGCATACTGATAACCTAATTCATTGTCTTTGGGGAAATCATAGACAGTTTCTCTGATAGACTTAGCTTCTTTAGCCCAATCAAGATAAACGCTATCTTGCCATAAGTTAATGATGTCTGGCGTCTGATTATTTAAAAAATCAGCATATTCGGTGTAAGAAAGTTTTTGGTGCTCAATAATTGATGAATCCCACACGGCATGAAGTTTTGTTGGTTTTCCAAACCATTTTACGGTTATTTTATTGCCACCCAGATCATCTCTACGCCCAACATGAAGGGGTTGGTGGATGTCACCAACAAAGTGAATATAGAAAGCTAATGCTTGCCATTTCTCTGCTTTGGAGATTGTTTTATCGCGAAGTGTTTTTTCAAAATCAGCTAAAGCTTTTAATATATCGCCGGCTTCATTTCTTTTTAGACCATTAAATACTTCATCATCATCAATAGAGATATAGTGCCAAGGCTTAGCATAATCCCATTTTTTATCTGAACGTATATTATCAGGCCAATTAGCCATTTGAGCTAATGGCGCACCATCGGTTAGTTGCATCAGCGCTTTTTTTGCCGAAGGTTCTAAATTATCTTCTGCTATTTTGGCAACCATACGATGTCCATTAGGACCAAGTGCTAGCGCCGATTTAATCGGTAAGTGGGCGAGTGTAATGACCATAACAGCCATCAAACTTTTATTTATCATCGATATAATCCTTGTTTTAGTGTTGTCTTATCTGCAGTAAACTATTTTATATTCTAGTATGAGTAAGGTTTATAGAGCAGTAAAGAACTTTATTGCTTGGAGACGTTTGCGGGTGTGGGCATTGATACAAGTTGCATTAACTTATCGCTAATGCAACTTGGTCTGCTGACTACAAGGTGAGTAAAAAATCTACCTGTTAAGTCTTCTTAATGATAATAGAGCAAGTCCTGCAAGTAAAAAGTAAAAAGTACCACCACTGCTGTCTTCCTTGGCTATTACTTCAGCGGCGACATTAATAGTAACAGCGGCTGAACTTGTTTTACCTTGATCATCAGTAACAGTTACATTAAAAACTAAACTTTCATCTTTACCTACTTTCGGAGCAACAAAAGTGAGGGTAGCTGTGTCAGTAACAGTTAGCTTAGCCCCTTTACCACTGGTTTGTGTCCAAAGGTAGCTAGCAATACTGCCATCACTATCTGCAGCGGTTGCAGTTAGTGTCACGTTGGCAGCTGAGGCAACTGATTGCTCATCACCTGCTGAAACTGTTGGCGCTGCGTTAGCATCACCACCATCACTACCACCACCACAAGCTGAAGCATAAAGGCTATCTACCCATTCAGGATGATCGATAAAAGGGTTACGGTTGCCTTGATATTCATAAATGGTGTGGTTACGGTTTATTTCAAAGGTATCAATAGGGTCTTGTGAATGCCAATCAAACAAGGTACATAATTTACCTAGTTCACCGGTACCATCACTCAACTTACTAGTAGCAGTGCCTACCATATCAACTAAAATTAAATCAGGCATGGTAATTTCTGTACCAGCGTCGTAACGTACATCCATATAAAACATCATCCGGGCAACATCACCTTTTACTTCATCTCTTGGTTCCCAAGTGTTTTCTGTGCTTCTGTTTTTAGGAGCTTCAGTGTTAGCCGTACCACCAATATCAAAATCACGATTACCACGGTCACTGTTCATCGATATATCCGTAGGGCGCAAATGATGAATATCGGTATAACCTAATTGATTAGTCTCTGGAAAACCATGTGATTTAGCCCATGTATGCTCACGATTCCAAAAATTTTGATTACTTGAAGCAGAGCCACTACCATTATCTGCTTTGGCTATAGAACGCCCTGAATAAAGTAATATTATGTTGTCGGCATTAGCAGGGTCTTCGTCAGTACTTGTTAGCGCGGTCCATACTTCTGAGTAGCTTAGTTGTTTATGGTTAGCACTAATGTCGGTTGTGATTGCAGCACGTAAACCAGCGGTTTCTGCAGCGTTTGCTTGAGTATAATAAGTTGCTTCGACATAAGTCATCCGATCGGCAATTTTTGCTAAGTCAGGGCAGTTGGTACAAATACCAGTAGCGGGAGTTGAACCGTCATCAGCAGGTGTGCCGGCAGTCGGTGAAGGTTGTGAACCGTCACAAGTCACTTCGCCTGTACAGCCTAAGCCATTAGCGGTATCTTTAGCAAAAGTAGCCCATTGTGTTGCTGGGTCAAAAGCATCATCAGTGATGGTATCACCTTCGGTAACCGTGTCTAGGCGACGTAAGGTATGATCTTTAGTTGAAAAGTCGCCGGTACCCCAATTACTACCAGGGTCGACACCAAATTGTCCAAAGCTATCGACAACACCGGCATTGTTAACAAGTATAATAGCATCATCACCATTGAAGTAAGTTACGCTTGTATCTTCAATACCTTGAGGAGTATCAAATTTAAATAGCTCAGTTGCTCCCTGGTTATAAACAACAATACTCGATCCAGGTACCAGTAAACCTTGCAATAATAGTTCATTTGGTGAGTCTGTCTTGCCATTTGCATAGAGCTCTAGTTTATAGCCATCAACCGCTAAATCGACATCGGCAGTACCTAGGTTAGATATTTCAATGGCTTTATTACTGCCACCACCTTCAACATACTCAGTGATCACTACAATCCCTTGTCCGGTTGAAGAGCCACCATCAGTCGGTAATGGTTGATTGCCATCACAGGCTGCTTCGCCCGCACAACCTAAACCGTCTGAGGTATCTTTTGGAAACGTTGCCCATTGTGTTGCTGGGTCAAAAGCATCGTCAGAGGTGGTATCACCTTCAGTGACCGATGTTAAACGGCGTAAAGTATGATCTTTAGTAGAAAAATCACCTTCACCCCAGTTACTGCCAGGGTCTGTGCCTAATTGTCCAAAACTGTCAACAACACCATCAGCGTTTGAAAGTAGTAGGGCATCATCGCCATTGAAATAAGTCGCACTGGCATCTTCAAGTCCTTGAGGAGCATCAAATTTAAATTCTGCAGTGGCATCTTTATTATAAACAACAATGCTCGAGCCAGGTATTAAAATACCTTGCAATGATATACCGTTAGTCGTTTCTGTCTTACCATTCGAATAGAGATCAAGTTTATAACCTTCCGCGGCTAGATCAACATTTACCGAACCAAGATTAGAGATTTCAATGGCTTTATTGCTGCCTCCCCCTTCAACATATTCAGTGATCACAACATTAGCATGACTTGATAGCACGCTAAGGCCGAGTACTGCTGTTAACATTTGTATTTTCATAATTTTCCTTTAGGTTATTTGCTCAATGGTATTGAGTCTTTTAGTTAGTATTGTTCAGTCATTAATGACCGTTAGTGAATCTGCGTTAATTGTCTCCAAGCACTTTAAAGAGTTGCTTAGCTATGTCGGTATTAGTTTGCTGTCGGTTAAATGCTTTACCGCCATGACCTGTGGCAAAGACTTGTACGTCTATGCCAGTATGACCACCCGAAGTCCAACCGGTGTTGGTTTTTGCATCAATTAATAACTTTATTTGCCCATAGATAGATTTTTCATCGTTACTATCGATAAATAAATTAGCTTCTTGGTCAGTAACGATAAAACCAAGTGCGTTGGATAATTGCTGAGCAGAAAGGGGCATGTTTTTCTGCGCCAATTTTGCTGCAATACTTTTTGGCGATAGGGTTAAGTTTTTCAAAAACTCAGGCTGCCAACGATAATCGCCGTTAGCACCAAGGGTTAAGCCACCCGTACTATGATCTGCTGTGGCAACTAATAAAGTGTCATCACGATTTTCGACATAGTTTTTCAACCAAGTGAGTGTTTCGGCTAAATCTTGCATTTCAGCCATAGCAGCAGCAATATCATTACTATGACCCGCCCAGTCTATTTGACTTGCTTCTACAAGCAGCACGTAACCTTCATTATTCTCTAAATGTTGTACAGCAGTTTTAGTCATCGCCAGTAAATGATTTTCATTTTTATTATCAAGTGTCCAAGGCAGGCCTACTTCAGCAAATAAACCTAATATTGGCTGATGTTTATTAAGTGAAGTAAGTGTTGATAAGTCACTAATATATTGAAAACCTGCCTGCTTGAATTCGCTGACTAAGTCTCTGTCTGGGCGAATAAAATATTTGCTACCACCGCCGAGCATTAAATCTGCCTTAAAGTGACCCTTAATTTTGTCGTCAAAGTAACTGTCGGCAATTTCATTGTAATTTTTACGACTTTCATTGTGAGAAAAATAGGCAGCAGGCGTGGCATGATTGATTTGGGAGGTAACCACTAAGCCAGTTTTTTTACCTAATTGTTTTGCGTGTTCCATTATGGTTAATAGTGGTTTTTTATTAACGTCAACGCCAATAGCACCGTTATAGGTTTTATGACCGGTAGATAATGCGGTAGCGGCTGCGGCAGAGTCGGTAACATAACCTTGGCTATTAACCGGATAAGTACTGACCATACCTGTTAGCAGTTCATCAAAAATAGTGGTCTCTACCAGCGGTGTGTTTATATTATCCATATAATAACGATAACCAGTGGTGTAAGCGGGTCCCATTCCATCACCAATAACCATGATAATATTTTTAGCTGGCTTAACTTTGGCTGTTAAAGTTAAATCAGCCCAAACCAAACGGTGATCAGATGAAGCGGAGCGGGTTTCAATTAAGCGATAAAGTGGGCCGTTCTGCTCTGGCCAAAACACACCATTGTTTTGTAGGTTAATGCCAAAGCGCGAAGGTAAAACATAGTCTGCTTGCATACCCCAGCCAGCGGTATGGTTAGCGGCAAAAGCGCTATTACTATTTTTTATTCCAGCGACGCTAGCAGGTGTCATATCATTATTAATAAAAGGGCTAGCCAATAGTTTACTAATGCCATCTTTGCGGGCAGCACCTTCATCTTTAGAGGCATTTTGATCACCTAAAATTACAAAACGGCTATTTAACGTTAACCCGCCTTTACCACCTTGGTCATCGTAAATATAGTCGCCTTTTTCTGGGGTAATATAGTCTTGCCAAAAGCGTATTTCGTCATGGTTTCTTGCACCATTACGGTCTTCGTTACCGTCGAATACCGGTGGTGTCGGGTGGCTTGCTAGTATATGAACAAGTTTACCTTGGACATTAATAGGAATATCCCAGTGCGATTTAGACGATAAACGCAGCATTTGCCATTCTTGTTCGTTATACCAGTGCTCTTTCGTATTCGGATCGATTGGCACTATGGCATTGGGCATATCTTTCCAAAGGAAATGTTGGAAAGTTCTAATACTGTCCTCAACAATTGGATATTTAGAGAGCACCAACATACCAAAATGACCTGGGAAGTGACCAAAGCCTTGAGCGTCGCCAAGGTTATTGGTTTTTTTACCGTTATTGTCCAAGTCAAAAGGCGTACTTACACCGGTATTAACTGGAGCAAAATAATAATATGGGTAATCAATGGCGGCGATCCCCTGTTGTGATTTACCTAAATACTCCTTTAAAAATATTTCAACGCCTTGCTCTGGATTGGCGATATAGTCAAATTCATTAAGGAGAATAATATCAGGGCGGTTACGTTGAATAATTTCAGCAATGTTTTTAATTTGTTGACGATCGTCTTTAAGGGCAGCGATAAGTTCAACACCCGATCCTATTATATTGTCAGGTAAGTAGTTTGTTGCATCCATACTGACATTAAATGTTGCTACTTTAATTTTAGGTTGATGGTCTATTTCGACTTGAATAGCCAATGCCTGAGTGACAAAAACAGATAATAAAAACGGTAAAGTTAACTGAATAAAATTTAATTTCAGCGATTTATGCTCATTTTTATATTTAATTTCAGTAAGCGATTGTATTTTAAAATTCATATATTTATCACAATTTCATGTGCTTATATTAATAGGTGAATAAGTCATCAATCAAACATAACTTGTCACTTGTGTCAGGTTATGTTTAGAATGTAAAATAAATTAACCATATGGTCAAGTATTCTTTGCCCATGATTATAAACAGATAAAATGTTAAGGAATAGTAGAATGTTTAGAGATATTCCCTTTATTGATTTACACCGCCATTTAGATGGCAATATCAGAGCCCAAACGATTCTGGAATTAGGTCAACAACATGGTATCGAATTACCTGCAGACAACTTGGCTGATTTACTGCAGCATGTGCAAATTCAAGGTAAAGAAAGCAACTTAGTGTCTTTTTTACAAAAACTTGATTATGGCGTGAGCGTGTTAGTTAATCTAGAGGCCTGTAAGCGTATCGCTTATGAAAACGTTGAAGATGCTTTTTTGCAAGGGCTTGATTATGCTGAGTTAAGATTCTCTCCTTATTATATGGCAATGGCGCATAAGCTCAATGTTACCGATGTGGTTGCTGCGGTGGTAGACGGCGTTAAATTGGCGCAAAAAGATTTTGCTGTTCAAATTAACCTGATAGGTATTTTAAGTCGTACTTTTGGCGTTAATGCTTGCTTTGAAGAGTTACATGCCTTACTTGCCCATAAAAATCAGCTAATTGCGGTAGATTTAGCGGGTGATGAGTTAGGTAAGCCCGGCACGTTATTTGTTGAGCACTTCGCTTTAGTAGATAAAGCCGGCTTACAGGTGACTATTCACGCTGGTGAAGCCGATGGAGCCTCGAGTATTTATCAAGCGATAAATGAACTGCATGCAAGCCGAATTGGTCATGGTACTCATGCGGTGGGTGATGAAAAATTAATGGATTATATGTACCAACATAATATTGCGATTGAATCATGTCTAACGTCAAACTATCAAACAGGGACAGTGAAAAATCTTAGTCAGCACCCCGTTACGACTTTTCTTGATAAAGGTCTGCTTGTTTGCTTAAACAGTGATGATCCTGCCGTGCAGGGATGTGACATTAACTATGAATATCAACACGCTGCACTTGAAGCGGGTCTTAGTAACGCGCAGTGTCGAATATTACAGGAAAATGCTCTTAAGATGGCCTTTTTATCTGATAGTGAAAAATTAACTTTAAAGCAAGCTACTTTAAAAAAGTAAAGGAATTACAATGAAAATAACGGAAGGAATTACGTTGAAAAAAACCTTGATAATACTCATGAGTCTATTCGTTGTTGCAAGTTGTGCAAAAACGCCCAAACAATATAACTTTGGTCAACTTGGCGAGTACTACTGGAACAACACGTCACTATCGAACCTTTCCAGCAGTCACTTTGAAACAGAGTTTGCGAAAAATAAGGGCAGTTGTCAGGTCGAAGAAAACAAGCTCGCTATTCCCGAGCCAGATTGTTACTTACCGGCTAAAAATGAATGCTCTGGGCTGACTGGAGCTAGACTTGGGATGTGCTATTCTTCTCCCGCTTTGAAGTGTGACTATACTGCAGTATCGTTGGCGAAAAAAGCACGAGAAACAATATTTTCCACTTGTATGCAAAAAAGTGGTTGGCAGATGGAGTGGAAGCCCGGTACTGGTGAAGATATAACCGGTGGTGTTTTTGAATATGTCGCTGCGGATAATGTCAATGAGTATTTTATTAAACAGCATTCTTCAAGCCATATTGGTAGTAAATACAAGGCAGTGGTAAGAATACAGTCGATAGAAAAGAATCAAAAATCTCACCAAGGAGTTTATGTTTTTGATGTCAGTAATAATACCTTGAAAATCGATAACACCGAACCAGTATTAGTGAATAAAGGCAGTGCTGCAGACACTTTGTTAACAATTATCAAGCAATTAATTTAGCTCTCACGTTACGCTTGTAATCATCGCTATTTATTGGAAGATAATTAACATCTAATCGACTTACTTACCCCAAGGTAAAGCCTAGAATATTTGCTCAACTAAGTGATTAAATCGCTTAGTTGAGCAACATCATATTTTATAATAAATATTTCCACTGTGGATGGTCTCCCTCGTTGATCATTTTATCCTAGCTCTTTGGGCGATTAATATTTTATTCGATAATATCCTATTGACCTCAGTAGTATCTTAGTTTAGATTAAAAACCTGACTATATAGTCAGGTTTTTAAAATCAATACTCAAAAATAAATAAAATATGTTGTATTTGGTCTTAGTCTCCGCCGTGATAAAAATAATAAGAAATATTAAAAACAACAGGGAATAACATGGATACAAATATATTACGCAGCATCTTGGGGATTTTTGTCCTGTTAGCTATTGCCTATTTCGCCTCGTCAGATAGAAAGAACATTAATTGGCGGACGATTATTGGCGCACTAGTGTTACAAATATCACTGGGTGCTTTTGTATTGTATATCCCCGCAGGTAAAGACATCTTACTCAGTGTTGCTAGCGGTGTATCTAGCGTTATTGGCTATGCCAATGACGGTATTAGCTTTATATTTGGTGAACAAATTGGTGAAAAAAGCTTAGGCTTTATGTTTGCTTTCCATGTCTTACCCGTCATCGTATTTTTCTCCGCATTGATTGCCGTACTTTATTATATTGGTGTCATGGAGTTAGTGATTAAATTTATTGGTGGTGGGTTACAAAAACTGCTTAAAACCAGTCAAGCAGAGTCTATGTCAGCGACTGCAAATATTTTTGTTGGTCAAACAGAAGCGCCGTTAGTCATTAAACCTTTTCTTCCTAAGATGACCCGCTCTGAACTTTTTGCGGTAATGGTTGGTGGCCTAGCTTCGGTGGCAGGCTCTGTAGTCGCAGGCTACGCTGGTATTGGTATTGATTTAAAATATCTTATCGCAGCGAGCTTTATGGCAGCACCTGGCGGTTTACTGATGGCAAAAATGTTAGTGCCTGAAACCGAACAGCCAAATGATAATTTAGATGATATGAAAAGTGATGCGAAAGAGGCCGTTAATGTTATTGATGCTGCGGCAACAGGCGCATCTAATGGCATGATGCTTGCCCTAAATGTCGGTGCTATGTTACTAGCCTTTGTTGCTCTATTGGCTATGGTAAATGGTTTGTTAGGTGGGTTTGGAGAATGGTTTGGCTTACAAAACCTAAGCTTACAATTGATTTTAGGTTATGTTTTTCAACCTGTCGCTTACCTTATTGGTATTCCTTGGCATGAAGCAAACATGGCTGGGAGCTTTCTTGGGCAAAAAATTATTATCAATGAATTCGTTGCTTATCTAGATTTTATTACCGTTGCTGACCAATTAAGCGTCAGAACCCAAGCCATTATTACCTTTGCACTTTGTGGCTTTGCCAACCTCTCTTCAGTCGCTATTTTATTAGGTGGCATGGGTAACATGGCACCGTCTCGTCGACCTGACATTGCTAAGCTCGGCATGAAAGCGGTTTTAGCTGGGGCAATGGCTAACCTGATGAGCGCAACTATCGCGGGAATTTTTATCTAATTTACCGCTATTAATTTATACGAATAACCAGACACTTTTAATAGGAATTATTATGCAAGCACAATTATCTCAATTTTCTCAACTTGAACAATTAAAAACCATGACAACGGTCGTTGCTGATACCGGCGATATTGAAGCCATCGCAAAATTTTCACCGATGGATGCGACCACTAATCCTTCATTATTATTAAAAGCGGCCGCTATCCCCGCCTATCAAAACCTGTTAACAGAGGCGGTTAATTGGGCAAAAAGTCGGACCGACAACAGAGCCATTGAAGTCAGTCTTGCCGCTGATAAGTTATCGGTGTTAATCGGCTTAGAAATTCTAGCGATTGTACCGGGTCGTATTTCAACCGAAGTAGATGCACGTTTATCCTTTGACAAAGAGGCCAGTATTGTTAAAGCCCGTCAACTTATCGCTATGTATCAAGAAGCTGGTGTTGGCAAAGAGCGTATTTTAATAAAAATGGCGTCAACTTGGGAAGGTATTCAAGCCGCTAAACAACTTGAGCAAGAGGGTATTCAATGTAACCTAACCTTGTTATTTAGCTTCGCTCAAGCAAAAGCCTGCGCCGAAGCACAAGTGTATTTAATTTCACCTTTTGTTGGCCGAATTCTTGATTGGCATAAAAAAGATACTGGTCGTGATAGCTATTTAGCCAGCGAAGATCCTGGGGTGATTTCAGTGACAGAAATTTTTGATTATTATAAACAGCATGATTACAACACTGTGGTAATGGGCGCTAGCTTTCGTAATATCGATGAAGTTATCGCGCTTGCAGGCTGCGATAGATTAACGATTAGTCCACCATTAATGAGTGAATTATCAGAAAATTATCAACGGATAACACAGCAATTAATGCCCGCAACTCGTATCCAAGATAAACCCGCAGCATTAACACAAGCTCAATTTCGCTGGGAAATGAACCAAGATGCTATGGCAACAGAGAAACTAGCAGAAGGTATTCGTAACTTTGCCATTGACCAGTGCAAGCTCGAAGTACAACTCAGCCAATTATTTTAAGATAACTTTAGGAAACCGTTCATGTTAATGGATACTTTTAACGACACTTTAGGAAATCACTCATGTTAATGGATACGTTTAACGATAAGTGGCGAGAACTTCAACAACACTCAGTTGAGGTAGAAAGTAGTCATTTACGTGATTTGTTTGCCAGTGATCCAAAACGAGCAGAAAGCCTATCCTTAAGTGCTTGTGGCTTAAACCTCGATTACTCAAAAAATCGCATTACCGCAAAAACGCGTACTTTATTAATGGACTTAGCTCAATCAGCGCAATTAGCCGAAAAACGAGATGCGATGTTCGCCGGTGCGCCGATTAATAATACCGAGAACAGATCGGTACTTCACACAGCTTTGAGACAACAAGATAGCAAGCCGGTACTTGTTGATGGTGTTGATATCATGCCTCAAATCAAAGCAGTGCGTCTTAAGGTAGAAGCTGTCGTTAATCAAGTCCGTGACCAACAGTGGCTGGGTTATAGTGGCAAATGTATTACTGATGTTTTAAATCTAGGTATTGGCGGCTCTTTTTTAGGGCCTAAAATAGTGACCACCTCATTAAAACCTTATGTTCAGGGGGGTCCTAAACAGCATTTTGTTGCTAATATCGATGGTAATCACCTACATGACGTCTTAACTAATTTAAACCCAGAGACAACCTTGGTATTGATCGCTTCAAAGTCTTTTAATACTCAGGAAACCCTCACTAATGCTGAGTCTACTCGTCAATGGTTTTATGATTATGGTGTTACCTTTGAGCAGTTAAACCGACACTTCATTGCTATTTCTTCTAATGTTAGTAAAGCGGTAGCGTTTGGTATCAGTGGCGACAATGTTTTTCCGATGTGGGATTGGGTTGGGGGGCGATATTCATTATGGTCAGCTATTGGTATGCCGATTGCGATGGCAATTGGTAATCAGGGGTTTACTGAGTTACTTAAAGGTGCAGCCGATCTTGACCAGCATTTTAAAGAAGCGCCGTTTGAGCAAAACTTACCGGTATTAATGGGGATGCTAGGGGTGTGGAACCATAACTTTTTTGGTTGTCAAACGCATGCTTTATTACCCTACAGTCATTATTTACGAGGTTTCCCAGCCTATGTGCAACAAATGGATATGGAGTCTAATGGTAAGAGCTGCCAGCTTAATAATGAAATAGTCAGTAGTACCACAGGTCCGGTTATTTGGGGCGCAGAAGGCACCAACGGTCAACATGCTTTTCATCAGTTATTACATCAAGGTACTTCGGTAGTACCGGTTGATTTTATTCAGCCATTAGTTGCTGAACATAATATGAACGGTCATCAAGATATGCTGGTGGCTAATTGTTTCGCCCAAAGTAAGACGTTGATGCAAGGCAAAACGCATCAACAAGCCTATGATGAACTCGTCGCTTCCGGTATGGAAGAAGCTTTAGCTAAGGTGATTGCCAAACATAAAGCAATGCCAGGGAATCGTCCATCGAATACTTTAACCTTTGACCGGTTAACGCCTTATCAACTCGGGACGCTGATTGCTTTATATGAACATAAAGTTTTTGTGCAAGGCGTTATTTGGAACTTAAATTCTTTTGATCAATGGGGTGTCGAGCTTGGGAAAATATTAGGTGATGATATATTATCTCGCATTGGACAACCTAATAGCACTGAACGTTCAGACAGTTCAACAGAATTACTCCTTGCTCAATACCGAGATGCTAATAAATCTTTGACGTGAGACTAGGCTTAATATAACGGGCATAAGCTTTTAGTCAGTTCTTATATTATTAGGCCATTGACTTGTCGGTTAAATACCACATTTAAATAATACAGTTACAAGCCGAGTAACCGACTCTGATTCGTCATAGTTTACTCGGCTTATTTGTGTGACTTTGTGTGGCGATAGCACATTTTTAAAGAATAACGGCTAATCGTTATCTCGATCATTTTTGACTATGCTGGTAACACCCATTCCAGTTTTCACTGGGGGGAGTTAATTTAAATGCTTTAATTCTGCTTAAATAGATCGAGACTAGCGCATAATAAGCAAAGTCACTGTTGATTGATTGCAGTGTTTGCTCTGCCAATTCAAACTGTTTATTGAAGTACTGTCCTTGAGCCGCACTAAAGTGCTGAAACGCTCCATCTTTGCTAGTTAAACCATGCTCTAGTGGTGTGTAAATTAATATTGCCTGCTCCTTTCCAACTACATTTACTTTATCAACTAGCAAATAATGCTCAGCGTTGGCTTGTTGTTGAGTAAACTCACTGACCAATATTTTAACACAATAGAATTTGGTTAAGGCTTCAAGCCGTGATGCTAAATTGACCGCATCACCAATAACCGTATAGCTTCGTCTAAAATCTGATCCCATATCGCCAACGTTCATTTCACCGGTATTTATGCCAATACCAATAGAGACCTTAGGTTTACCTTGCTGGTTAAAAATAGTATTTAATTTATCTACGGCCGACAACATAGCAAAAGCGGTCTTAATACTTTTGTGGCTATGCTGTTCATCGTCAATAGGGGCGCCCCAAAATGCCATGATCATATCGCCGACATATTTATCTATGGTGCCATCATGTTTTAGTATTTCGTCGGTAAGTGGCGAGAAAATACTATTAAGCCAATATTTAAGTTCATTTGCAGACATGTTTTCTGATATTGCGGTGAAGTTTCTAATATCACAAAACATCACGGTAAGGTCTTTACGTTCACCGGCTAAATTTATATTGGTTGCCGAAGATAACAGTTTATCGATATGTGCATCTGGAACGTATTGAGCAAACATAGTCTTTATGACTTTACGCCGATTAGCTTCATTAAAAAAGCCATAACCTATGTAATAAACGGCTAAAACAAAAACTTGCAATAACAACACCACGATTGGTAAGTCGATATGATAATTTTGCCAAAGATACAAATTAACACTTATAGTGCTAATAATGAGCACTAAGGTGAATATCGAGCTAAATAATGCGCTTTTATTTGGGTAAATAAGCAAAGACAGTAGCGCAAACAATAACAGATGAATAAATATCGCTCCTTGCCACCAATCAGGTCGATAAGGTAAGGCAGTCGGAGCCATTAATGCATCAAATACCGTCGCATGTATTTCAACACCAGGATAATTAACCCCGACTGGCGTAGTCTGTAAATCAGCTAAACCAATGGCTGAAGTGCCGACAAAAACCACCGCTTGTTGAAAACGGTTATCGTTAATTTTACCATTAAGTAAGTCGGCAGCAGAAGTATAGCGGTAATGATTTCGTTTCCCTTGGTAGGGAATTAATATTTGCGCTGAATCATCAGTAGGAATGATGAGTTTACCCACTTTTATCCCTTCAATATGCGCATTATTAAATTGTTGAGACCACTGCATTTTAATTTCATCAACTAAGCTGTAAACCCGAAAAGTTTCCAGCGCAAGAGAAGGGTAGAGCTTTTTTTCGAACTCAATAACTAATGGGGTACGCCTAACAATACCATCAAAATCAGTTATCGCATTCATAAAACCTTGCCCGGCAGCAACCGCTGAAAAACGAGTTATTGGATTGGTATAACCCGTGAAAGAAATAATATTAGTGTCATGAAAATTTTCACTTTGTTCAATAACATTATTAACAAAACCACCCCGTTGAATGTTTTTATGATGGTGAAATAAATTTGCCAAGACGACATCATTACTTTTCATTGCTTGAACAAATAAACCGTCATCATCAAAATGCTCGGTTAATCGTGCTTTGTCTTTATCACTAAGTTGTGGCAAAACACCGACTATTTCAGTCGTTGGAATTTCTTGTGGTTCAGAATAAAGAATATCGAAGGCGATAACGAGCG
Source organism: Colwellia hornerae (assembly GCF_007954355.1). Classification (GTDB taxonomy): domain Bacteria; phylum Pseudomonadota; class Gammaproteobacteria; order Enterobacterales; family Alteromonadaceae; genus Colwellia_A; species Colwellia_A hornerae. Next base: position 97,877 of record NZ_VOLR01000009.1, on the reverse strand, counting down.
CACCTTGTTGAGTTAGTTTTTCTGTTAAAGTGGTAAATTTTTCCCGTGACCATGGCATACGACCTATTTGAGCTAAGCTTGTTTCATCAATATCGACAATTTGAATATTAGTTATATTGGTAGACTGTGGGGAAAATAATTTTATTTTTAAATCATATACCAATCCATCAAGCCGCTGAACGGTCTGTTCTATCAGAATAGGGCTAAAGAACTGAAGGCTAATCATCAAACAACAAATAATTACAGCAACAGCATGTGAATAACTCTTATCGAACTCAGCGGGTATTTTTATAAGTTTGACCTTTTAAAACGAAATAATTGCCACTAACCAGTAGCGACAACGTTAATTTACACCAATAACAACGGTAGCTGAACTTATACCACCATTTTGATCGTTACATAGATAGACGAAGCTATCTTGTCCCGTAAAACCATTATTAGGCGTATAGATAAAACTTCCATCTCGATTAAAACTCAGGATACCATTATCAGGCTGTTTTTTTATTTCTGCGGTGAATTTAGAAAGTTGACCGCCATTATTAAAAATCAATTCATAGACATCACCCAGGTTAGAGCTAAGCCAAATATTACCTCCATTTTCACTCAATTCAATGCCGTTAACTGCCATGACACCTTGTGGAAGGTTTATCTGCCGAATAAAGTCGCCATTAGCGGTGTACTCGGCAATAACATTTAAAATACTGCTAATAACATATAAATTACCTGTGATCGGGTCTGCCGCAATATCGCCAAAACGAACACTAAAAGTAGGGTTATTGGCCGTTAATTGAAAAGTATTTAAGACATCACCTGTTTGGGCATTAACTTCAGCAACAGTATTACTAGCAACTGCGGATACGCTGTCTTGTAATAAAAAGAAACTATTGGTTTTGGTATTATAGGTCCCGCCAACCACATGGCTATTACCAAACTTGGTAGGTAACTCTGCTAACAAAACCCCATTAGTTGCATCTAAAGCATAAATCTCGGCTTCAGCAGTTTCGCCATTAATGACTAAGATAGAGCCTTGTGGAATAAATGTATTAGCTATATTAAAACTTTGCGAGGCGACGGCTAAATCAATGTTATTAGCAGGTTCACCCGGCAGATCTAACGTTTGTAATGGTATGCCATTGCGATCATAAGTATAAATTGCCGCTCCCAGTGCAGGGTATAAATATAAAAATTGACGGTATCGGTCATACCCTAGTCCAACGAGTGCTCCTATAGCCGGAGTGAATTGCTTAGAAATAGACAATTGATCACCAACCGCTGCAACATCATCATCAACATCGTTAAGTAATACACCGGGTTGTGAAATGGTTAAAGAGGTATTGACTGCCATTTGATATTGATCATCCGTGGCTGAAGGTAAATGATTAGCACCGCTACCTAATGATGACGCAGGAATATCAAATGTTAATTGATTGAGTGATGCGACTAACTCAGCACCCGCATTCATGCCTGTTTGTGCGATAGTACAAGCTTGACCCGCAGGTAAGTTTTGACATACCGCATCATTCATAATCGTTGCAGCAAAATTTATTGATTCGCTAAAAGTGGCTTCAGGGAATAGACCAACAATAATACCGCCACTATTAGGGAAGAGGTTTAATTCAAAAATAGCATCGCCAACATCGGTGAATGCAAGTTCATCGCTAGCCGGTGCAACAGAATGCGCCAGTACAGGTGATACTCCGACGCCGCCATACGAGAGGGTAAATGCATAACGACCCTGAGTGTCCCCAGTGGTACTTGCTATATAATTACCCATAACCGTACATCGTGTATCGATATGTTGTAGACAATCACCTAATGCATAACGACCGGTTCCGATAGTACTTCCTCGGGGTAATTCTTCTCCTAACCCCGAATACCTTAACTGACTATTAATGGTTGATGAATTACCTGAGACAGAGCTTTTTAATGCAGCTATATTAATATTTACGTTGGCTTGTGCCGTTGCACCGGCCATGTTTTCTATTTGATAAATAAAGTTGTCATTACCTAGAAAGTTAGCGTTAGGGGTATATTCTAGTGCGCCAGATGTTTGTATAACAATCTGACCATTGCTTGGTGCTTGGATGAGGGCAGGGTTAACAACAAGGGTTTGATCAATGGGGTCACTATCATTCACTAATAAACCTTGGTTAGCGGCAATAATAAGGATGTTGTTTTCAATGGCATCATAATTATCATTATTTGCAATAGGTAAATCCGCATAGTTATCAATAATATCAACGTACTGCTCCGTACTAAAGGCACTTTCACCGGAGCCATCAATCCCCGCAACCATCAAATAATAAGGAAGTTCTGCGGATAAATTATTAAACTCTATTGGGCCTTGTTCAATGGCCAGTCTTGCTTGCCCTTGCGCTAAGGTCGTAAAGTTAGTCTGATTAACGCCACTACTTGTGGCTAAATAAACATTATAGCGAATTAACCTGTGGTCAAGTGGCCAATTGATGGAAATAGAGCGACCGTCTTCACTGCGAGTAATATTAAGGTTAATAATTTCTATTGGCTGCCAATTAATATTAAGCGTTGCAACTTTGGTGCTTTGTCCAGACGTATTAATTATCCACAAACTTATTTCTTGTAAACCAGCACTTGCGCCATGAAAACCGGGATTAATACCACTAACGGTGTTAATCAGTTTTGTTCTGCAACTTGTGTCACCTTTACAAAGTAAGACCACCGGAAAATTACTACCAAAGCGGAGTTGAAGTTCGTCTATTGTGCCCGTAGATTTTACCGAATAGGAAATTAATAAATTTCCTTGAACTAATTCATCGCCAAACGGGTTAATAAAAAAACCTGTGTTTACTGCATTTTGTGATGCTAATGTTACTTGTGTGGTGTTGGATGTACTATCTGATGAGGTACCACCACAAGCAATTAATATAAAAGAAAATAATATACAAGTTGCCATACGAAACATAATATCACCTTAGCTTACTAGCTTATCTTATTTGACTCAGTAAAAAAGAACCGCCGGCGTTAACTTCTGGTTGTAATATTTCAGACAAGGTGAAGTTACCTAATATGCTGTAGCCTTCATTTATAAAATATCCGCTAACCTTACCATTAGCCAACTTATCGTTATGTGATGCAAAGTTAACCTGTAAATCTAATAGCCCTTGGTCAAAAACGCCGTCCATCGCGGCAAACCATTCACCGGTATTATCGTTAAACGACAGCTGACTGTCTGTGACTCTCGCGCTATTAAAATTAATATTCATCGACATCGCTAAGTTACTAATTTCACCATTACTGCTGATAACCGAATATTGTTCAATTTGCGAAAATAAAACTTCACCGCTGCGTTCCATTCCTGTGTCTATAGCCCAAGTAGCTGTTTGCAACTCGTTACTCACAAAGGTTTGCGACCCTTTACTGTCTATTGCTATTGAATTAAATGGTTCGTTATTAACAAGTAAATTGTCTTTACCTGACTTAAAGTGCAAAGGGTTAGCCACAAGTGGTAAGTTAGCAAGTAAATCATTACCATACCCATCAGAGAAAACGGCTGGAACGGTGAGTAAAAATTCAACTCGTCCATCGGCTCTAACAATAGCAAATTTATAGGCTAATGTGGGGCCAAGTGAGAAGTGCATTTTTTCTGAACCAGCTAATACGTCGATATCAATGATGCCTTGCCAGGTAGCTAAATATAAGTCGTCATCAAGTAATTGAACTTGATAATGTGTCCCACGAACACCAATACTTGCTACCGGTGTTTGCATTTTATAGTTATTAGTCGCTTTATTTAAAGCCCCGGTTACTGTGCGCAAGCCCCCTTTGAGTAATGTCATCGCAACACGACCCTCTTTACTTGATTCGTTAAAATCATAGTGATTAATGGCTAATTGGCTGTCGGATGATATAGATAACAAGCCACCATCAATCATTCTCAGTTGGGCGGCACTGCTTGCTCCTGTTTTTACGATATCTTCTGTAAATATCGGCGAGCGTCTTGTTAAATTTCGAATGTTCTGGTCAATCTCAGCATTAACATAACCTTTGGCGACAATTGTTTTACCCGCATTATTAGCAGCCTGTAAAGTTGAAGTAACAGACAAGAGGATGATGCAAAAGAAGAGTGAGTTATTCATGATTCTCCCGTGACTAAAAGTCATACTGAGCACCTAACCAAAATTTATAACGGTTGAATTCGTATAAAGGAAGGTTACTGCTGTTATTTAAATAACTGATTTTGGCAAGTAAGCGCCATTGGGCAGTGTATTGGAAGCCAAAATCAAGCTCTGCTCGAATAAAAGTATCATCTCGAACACGATTGAAAATTTTATCAGCTGCATTATGTTTACCCGTTAAATAATCAATAGAGGCTTGATAATCCCACGCGGTATTAATTGTTTGCTTGAGGCTATAGCCTAGCCCCCAAAAATCTCTAGCGGAAAAGTCATCAGTTGATTGACTGGCTTCTTCTTTGGCTAACCTCAATGTAAAACGATGTGAACCCTTATAAAATGGTTGTTCTAACCATGTTTCAAGCAATGATTGTTGTTTGTTAAGGTAGGTTTCTTTACTGTAATCTTCGACTGATAGTGAATAATCAGCACCTAATTTGATGTCATGCCAAACAGTACGGGTAATGCCAAATTTAGCACCATAATAATCAAGGAAGTCTTCACCATCTAGCCATAGAGGACGATAAAAAAGGCTGATATTAACATCATAAGACTTTATATGTGCCTGATAACCGGTAAAGAAACTGGCAAAGGTTTTAGATAAAGCAAGCTCATCAGAAAAGCCAACATGTAATAATGACGCTGAGGCATACCATGTAGATAATTGATTTATTGGTTTAATAAAAGCTGTTTGTGCTTGTATATTATAAGAGGCGCTGTTTACCTCTTTGCTCTGTTGAAATAAGCGTACCTGCCCAAGTTGAGGTATGGTTATAAATTCATCAGAACTGCCATTATTTGCATTGCTGTCAGTGCCTAAACCCGCTCTCAGCCAACTTCGCCAATAACCATCGGCTTCTAGCGTTCTTTTTGTTATCGCTTCAAGATATCGCGTAACCATTGCTGATAATTTTGTTGAAATATTATACTTTGATAATAATAAAAACTCGGTGTTAGCGGCTTTATAGTTTTTAAGTTGATAATAAGTGATTGCTAAACCTAAGCGAGCGTCAATGGAATTAGAATGAACAAGTAAAACACGTTCAAAAGCAAAAACGGCTTGATGGTATTTACCAACGGCGCGAGCAGCTAGGGCAAAAGCCAAATCAAATTGGGGCTCTCCTTCAAAATCAATTACACTTGCATTGGCTAATTGAAAAGCTTGGGTATTTTTTTGGTTTTTTAATAAATTAAGAATTTTTTCAGACGGCGAAAAACTCGCCAGAGCAGGAAGACAGAAGGTAAATAATAGTAGAAACAAAAAACGGCAAGATTTTTTATTATTATAAAACGTATTTATCATTTTAAGCCACTTAAGTAATTATCAAATAAGGTGTATTCAGCTGGTTAAGTTGACAAACTTTTAACTGATTTTAGTTAAAAGTTTATGGTTGGTTTATCAATAACGCTTTTAAAAACAATAGATACAATTTATATTTTAAGCAAATAATAAACCTGGTATATGTTGATAAAAGCACATAAGCCAACCGTAACGTTAAAATGAAATGATTTTATTGTTGAGATATTTTTGTCTTACTTTTCTAGTGGTAACTCTACAGCTTTAATTCATGTAAAAAAGACTGGCCATAATCCATTGCCTCTAAGGTAAATAAGCTGGCTAAAGTTTGTCCCAAATCAGCAAAGCTATTGCGCTGACCTAAGTTTATCGAATCGATATGATTGTGATAAGCGATGACTGGCACAAATTCACGGGTATGATCATTGCCTGGCCAAGTAGGATCACAACCGTGATCGGCGGTTAATAGCAGTAAATCATCATCAGCCATTTGATCTAAAAATTCAGCTAATCGTTCATCGAAATATTCTAGCGCTTCGCCAAAACCAACCGGATCGCGTCGATGACCAAAGTCTTGATCAAAATTGACTAAATTGGTAAAAATAATACTTTTATCGGGGGCGGTTTTCATATGGGCAAGCGTTGCATCTAACAACGCAGGAATGCCGGTTGCCTTGGTTTTGATACTAATACCCTGATGGGCAAAAATATCGGCAATTTTACCTACACTGATGACAGTACCATCGGTCTGTGTTAATTTTTCTAATACGGTGGTTGCCGGAGGCAATACTGAATAATCTCTGCGATTACCTGTTCGCTCAAAATCGGCAGGGCTTTCACCAATAAAAGGGCGAGCGATCACACGTCCTATATTCAACGGATCGAGTATTACCCGCACTTGTTGACAATAGTTATAAAGATTATCTAAGCCAAAGTGTTGTTCATGAGCGGCAACTTGGAAAACACTGTCGCCGGAGGTGTAACAAATCGGTAAACCTGTTTTTATATGTTGTTCGCCTAAGTCAGCAATAATATTGGTACCAGAAGCATGGCAATTTCCTAACATATCAGCATAGCCTGTGGCTTGATTTATTTGGGCCATGAGCTCTGCTGAGAAGCTATTTTTCTTATCAGTAAAGTAAGTCCAATCAAATAGCACCGGCACTCCTGCCATTTCCCAGTGACCACTAGGGGTATCCTTACCGGTACTTATTTCAGCAGCATAACCATAAGCGCCTTTAGTGGGCTTTACGGGTTCAACACAAAGCGTGCGACCTGACGCTTGTTGGCAAGCGTTAACTAAACCGAGTTTACTTAAATGAGGAAGTTTTAAAGGGCGTCCTTTAGTTGCTTGAAATTTTTCGGCTAAATTTGCAAAGGTGTTGGCATTAACATCACCAAAAGCTTCTGCATCAGGGGCATGACCTAAGCCAAAACCGTCAATGACCAAGATAATTGCTCTCGACATAATCGTTCTCTTTTATGAATTTATTTAAAGGGGGCGGTAAAAATTAAGGCGACTTTACAGTCGCCTTAATAAAGGTGTTAATTTCAGTTGAGCATCAATAATTAGGTAATGAGTTGATGTATTACTGGTTCAACCGTTACTGGCGTTGCTGAAATTTCAACCGCACTTAAGTATTGCTTAATCGCTTGAGTTGCTTGCGCGTCATCTTTGGCATGAACAATAGCAATGATGTCACCTTCAGCCACTTTCGTGCCTTTTGGTTTAATATCACTAAAGCCGACACTGTAATCTAAGCTTTGATTATGGTCGACACGACCGCCACCCATTTCAACTAATGCCATACCTATAGCTCGAGTATCCATAATGCCAATGTAACCGGCTTGTGCTGCGACAATGTTTTTAGTCATATTAGCTTTAGGCAGTAAACTTTCACTGTGGGTTAATAAGTTAGCTGGACCGCCCATTGCGGCGATCATTTTGCCAAATATCTCAGCGGCTTTACCTGATGTAAGTGCCTCTTCGGCTAACGTTGTTGCTTGTTCGATATCACTGGCTATTTTACTGGTTAATAACATCCGCGCAGCAAGGGCAATTGTGACTTCATGCAATCTTGGCTCACGGTATTTACCGGTTAAATAATCAATAGTTTCTTGTATTTCAAGAGAGTTACCGACCGTAGTACCTAACGGTTGATTCATATCCGTGATTAATGCTTGTGTCGGCGTTCCTGCGCCATTGGCGACAGACACGATTGAGTGAGCTAATGCTTGCGCAGATTCAATATCCGCCATCATCGCACCATTGCCTACCTTTACATCCATAACTAAAGATTCAAGACCGGCTGCTAATTTTTTCGATAAAATAGAAGCGGTGATCAATGGGATGGATTCTACTGTGCTGGTAACATCTCGGATAGAATACAGACGTTTATCAGCTGGGGCTAAATCTTTAGTCTGTGAAATAATGGCTGTGCCTTGCTCTTTAACTGTCGCTTGGAATTCTGCTAGGCTAGGGCGAACATTAAAGCCAGGAATGGCTTCCAATTTATCAACTGTGCCGCCAGTATGGCCTAAACCTTGCCCAGCAATCATAGGTACATTCGCGCCACATGCCGCCACTATTGGCGCTAGCATTAAACTGACTTTATCACCAACACCACCGGTTGAATGCTTATCAACAATGGGTTTGTCTAATTTATTCTGCCAATCAACAACCGTACCCGAGTCACGCATCGCCATGGTGAGATTAACCACTTCATCAGTTGTCATGCCATTAAGCCAGATAGCCATTGCCATAGAGCCAACTTGTGCATCGGTGAAATCACCTGTTTTGAGACCATCTACAAAGCATTGTATTTCATCTACAGTTAAGGCTTGTTTATTACGTTTTTGACGAATGATATTTTGAGGTAAGTGCATAGTGATCCCTTTAGATAATAATTGAGTTGAAAAGCATTAGGTAACAATTATGTAAACGTCCATACTTTCAATTTTGTTAATCGGTTGCTAATAGCAAAGCTATGTATTGTTTTTATTTAGTATTATAGTGGTGACATAACTCGCTGTTATATACATTTAATAGCCATATATTGTGTTTTCCTGACTCATGTGTCAAGATCTAATCGTATTTTTCTGACCATTTGGTCAGATTATTGTTCTGTTCCTGTTGTTTTATTAAAAGAGTATTGTCATGTCCCTGTTAGAAGTCTTTGGTTATGTCGCAAGTGTGTTAATCGCTTTGTCGTTAATGATGTCTAATATCAAACGATTGCGTTGGATAAATTTATTTGGTGCTGCTGCCTTTAGTGTTTACGGCTACTTTATTGATGCCTACCCCGTTTTTATTTTAAACGGTTGGATAGCGTTGGTTGATATATACTATTTAATTCGTATTTATCAAGAAAAAGATAAATTTGATCTCATTAAATTAAAATCGGTGGAATCATCATTCTTTAACTTGTTAAAAGAACGTTACGGTAAAGATATCATTAGCTTGTGTAAAAACTTTCAGTGGCAGCAACTTGATGATGCCGTAGTATTGTTATTGTTTAGAAACATGAAACCCGTGGGGTTATTTGCTTATAGAGAGTTAGATGAGGATGGCAAGGTTGAAGTGCTACTCGACTATATTATTCCTGAGGACAGAGACTTTAAAGCCGCTAAATTTATGTTCTCTGCTGAACAAAACCAACTAAGACAAGAAGGTATTAAACATTTAATTGTTGAGCCATCAGATGATGCTCACGAACTTTACCTCAGACGTGTCGGCTTTACCAAAAAGGCTAATCATTACCAATTGCTATTAAATTGAGCCTAATAGCCAAGGCAGCACGATAAATACTGAGTTATTAGCTTTAACAACAAAACCCCTCCGCATTACCGCTAAGTGATGTGGCAGGGTTTTTCGCTGCTAGCGCGTTAGTTCTTTTGGGAATTTTCTAACTCTTTAATCTGCACGGCTATTTTTTCAGCTTCAGCGGTGATCATCGAATATGACTTAATATCACCGTTTCTTTGTGAAAACATCGCTTGCTCAAGCTTAGCTTCATAGAGTTTATTCAATTTTTTTATCGGGTCTTTTTTAAATATTCCAAACATTTTATTTACCATTGAGTTGGTTATTGTTAGTTATACGTATACAAATCGATTTTGGTTTTTATTATTTACACTTTTCACTAAAAACTTATTGTATCGTACAATTAGGTGCAAATTTTTATTATAAATATCAGAGAAAAAAATGGAAAAAAGTAAATTCAGCTCAGAATGGTCCTTGCTGCAAAATCAGTTTGATAGCTATGAGAAACATTCGCTCTATATAAAACTTATTGCCGTTATCGTTTTATTATCAGCCATTATATCGAATGTAATAGCGATCCCTATCTTTTTAATCTTAGTCGTTTTATGGCTACAAGATGCTATTTGGAAGACATTTCAATCACGTATTGAGACACGGCTTTTACAGCTAGAAAAATATATTTCAGCCGACAGTAGTGAAAATGTATGTCAATTTAATTCTGAATATCATAAAGTTAGCTTATCAGGTCTTGCCTTAATTAAGGAATATGCCTGTCAATCAATTAGACCTACCATTGCATTTCCTCATATAGTATTAATATTTATCTTATTGGTTCAAAATGTGTTGTAGGGGTTAGCTTATATTGATAAATCATTTATGATTTTAGCTAGCTATTGTTTTATTCGCGTCAATATGGCGTTATATTTTGGATAATTATTATGAACTTAGACAAATCGACCAAACGTATAGAAAAAAGAGTTAAGAAAGGATTTCAAGGCTACCCACAAATCTCATTAGCTTATTTTGGCGAGTCAGCTGATTGTGCTACTGAAGTTGTTGTTGGTTTTATTGCAGCAGAAGGTGATGCCCCACAAGAACAAAAATTTACCAGTAAAGGTGATGCGAGAAAAGATGAAACTATTCAAACAACGTTATTAAAAGTTATTGAACGCGCTGATGCAAAAACAGTCGTAGAAGTTGCGGGTGTTAGCCTTATTAAATAATGTTGTTGGCCAATTACGGTTGGTTAATAAGTTAGTCAACAATGAGTTTAGACATTAAAGATGACAATAATTTACAGATTTTCTGATGACCATATAAAGCAAGTTCATCAACTTTATAAAAGTGTATGGTGGGGTAAAGAACGCTCACTCGAAGACACTCAAAATTGTATTCGTGGTTCTCAAATTTGCATTGGTATTCTCGATGAAGACCATAAGCTCATTGGTTTTACGCGAATTATCAGCGACTTTATCTACAAAGCAATAATATTTGATGTCATTGTGAGCGCCTCTCATCGGGGTAATGGTACTGGTCAGCAATTGATGAGTCTGGTTAAAAACCACGATCAATTAGTCAAGGTAAAACATTTTGAATTATATTGCTTACCTGAACTGGAGAGTTTTTATAAAAATCTCGGCTTTTCAACGGATGTCGGTGGTATAAAGTTAATGCGCTGCAGCAATAGTTAATTTTGTGTAAAAACCTCCCATGCTTTAGCTGAACTACGGGCAATACTGTTAAACTATTATTTCTAAAAAAGATCGACTTAGCCTGTTGATTTATTATTACAGATAGGATTTAATCCACACGTGGGTTATTAGAATAAATACTCAAATTGTATGTTTTTAATAATCACACCAGAAGAGGAGCAGTAGCTAGGTAGATAACACGAAGAACCACCATTCTTTTGACTGTTATTGAGGGAGACTATTGCCGAGAATAATTAGCGAGTGGCGTTATTTATTCGGTTACTAGGGCTGAATCCTTAGGATTGTCACCTCTAGTTAGTATGTTTAGTACTAACTAGATTATGGTGGAGAGCTTCTGGCTGAAAAGTTTAGTTTATCTTACCAAGAACACTTCTTTATTCAGCCATGCTCTTCCTTGAAGTTTATCAAGTTACCCAATACTTATTACTGGGTGCTTAATTAGGGAGACCTTAGATGTCATTATTACCTTTTACTGTTGCAAAATTTGGCGGCACAAGTCTAGCTGATCATCAAGCGATGTTGCGATGCGCTCAGATAATTAAAAACGATGCAAGTAATAAAGTTGTCGTTGTATCGGCAAGTTCAGGCGTTACTAATTTACTGGTTCGTCTAAGTCAAAAAGATGTACCTCAGCATGAACAATTAGCAATTATTAGCAGCATTCGCGCTATCCAATTCAATATTACCCAACATTTAGCTGAAGAAACACAGCTAAACTTTCAAATTGATCAACTGCTAAATGAGTTAAGCGAGTTTTCTAACGCGCAATCCCTTAATTATTGCTCACGTATAGCCGATGCAATCTTGTCATTTGGTGAACAAATGAGTTCACGTATCTTTGCACAAGTCCTTAAATCTGTTGGTGTTAATGGCGAAATGTTTGATGTTCGCCAAGTCATGAAAACCAATGCAGTATACGGTAAGGCCGTGGTTAACCTTGAATTGCTTGCTGATAATGCGCAGCAATCTCTTACGCCTTTACTGGTTGATAAAGTTATCGTTACCCAAGGCTTTATTGGTCAAGACGAAGACGGTCATACTACAACCTTAGGCCGCGGCGGATCTGACTACAGTGCTGCACTTTTAGCCGAAGCGTTACACGCTGATAATCTCTCTATTTGGACCGATGTTGTTGGAATCTTCACCACAGATCCACGTATTACCGAGCATGCTCGTGCTATTAAAGAAATCAGTTTTGGTGAAGCGGCTGAAATGGCGACTTTTGGCGCAAAAATTCTTCATCCCGCAACACTCATTCCTGCGATGAGAAAGAATATTCCAGTTTTTGTTGGTTCAAGTAAGGAACCAGAGAAGGGTGGTACACGCATTCAGCAGTTTGTTGAATCAAGCCCAATATATCGCTCAATAGCCCTACGTAGAGAGCAAACATTAGTAACGGTAAAGAGTCCGGCCATGCTACATGCTAGTGGTTTTCTCGCACAAGTCTTTGGTATTTTAGCCAAACATGAACTGAGTGTTGATTTAATTACCACCAGTGAAATCAGTGTTGCGCTAACCTTTGACAATCCAACGGGTTCGACGCAAGCGCTTTTAAATTCAACCGTTGTTGAAGAATTAGAACAGCTTTGTGAAGTTACCGTAGAACACGGTTTATCGTTAATAGCGGTAATAGGAAATAAAATGCATCGCAGTAATGGCGTTGGTACCAGTATTTTTGAAACTATCTCAGGGATAAACGTGCGAATGATTTGTCATGGCGCCAGTGAACATAACTTATGTTTCTTAGTTGATGAGAAACAAGCAAATGAAACCGTTGAAAAGCTACACAATGCTTTGTTTTCATAAGCTTTAACCGTATTGTTTACATTGCACAGCACAGCACAGCACAGCACTGAAAAAAGATAAAACACGCTACCGTGTTTTATCTTATTTATCACTATTCGTAACTCAGTGGATCGCTAACATTATTATCACTAAAGGCTTCTAAACGCTCTTGGCAGGCGCCACATTTTCCACAGGCTTTTTCACGGCCGTTATAGCATGTCCACGTATTATCATAGCTTAAGCCCATTTTTAAGCCATCTGTTAAAATATCACTTTTAGTAACCGTTAAATAAGGGCTAAATATTTCTACTGATTCGTAGTTAGCTATTTTACAGACCTCATTCATTTTCATGACAAATTCGGGACGACAATCAGGATATATTGCATGATCCCCTGAATGTGCGCCGTAATAAACTTGGCTAGCTCCCACTGAAACAGCATAACCGACCGCAAGTGATAACAAAATCATGTTACGGTTAGGAACAACCGTTGATTTCATACTTTCAGCCTCGTAATGACCTTCAGGAATATCAATGTTATCGGTTAATGATGAACCAGCAAGTAATTGATTAATCGCTGATATATCGATAATTTTATGGTTTACATCAAGTGATTGACAAACCGTACTGGCAAATTTAATTTCTTTGACATGACGCTGTCCGTAATCAAAGGTTAATGCGAACACTTCTTTACCATCATGCAAGGCGCGATTAAGCACAGTGAATGAGTCCATGCCACCAGAATAAATAACAACAACTTTGTTTGTCATTTCTAAAGTCTCTTAGGGTATAATTAATATCGCGCATTTTACTTCAATTTACACCAGCAATAAACAGGCAAAAACCCCGATGACCGTAAAATATAAAATTAATGAATTATTTGAAACTATTCAAGGAGAGGGCGCTTTTACCGGTCAACCTTCAATTTTTATCCGTTTACAAGGTTGCCCCGTTGCTTGCTCGTGGTGTGATACTAAGCATACTTGGGCAATAAACCTTGAAGATGAAGTCACACCGAACGCTATGTTAACAAAAGAAGCTGAATCTCAAACGTGGTCAGCGCTTACGGTTAAAGATATTTTAGCGATGATAACGGCAGAAGGCTATCAAGCCAAACACATCGTTATTACTGGCGGCGAACCGGCAATGGTTGACTTATTGCCTCTGTGCCAAGCACTAGAAACACATGGTTTTAGTTGTCAATTAGAAACATCGGGTACTTTTGAATTACAAGTATCAGCTAAGTGCTGGGTGACTGTTTCTCCAAAAGTAAACATGAAGGGGGGCTATAAAATTTTAAACTCAGCGATGTTACGTGCCAATGAAATTAAACATCCAGTGGCGACTGAGCAACATATAGACGACTTAAAAGCGTTATTAGCCGAACATAATATTGTTAACACCCAAGTTTACTTGCAACCCATTAGCCAAAAAGAACGGGCAACAGCGTTAGCGATAAAAAGTTGTATTGAAAATAATTGGCGTTTATCAGTTCAAGTACATAAATATTTAGGAATCGAGTAAATAATTACTTTACCTGCAATGGCAAGGTAATCGACACCGTGACACCTTGCGGATTATGATGATTACTTGCCATGATATGCCCCTGATGAAATTCACAAATCAAGCGCGCAATATATAAGCCTAATCCCAAATGAGGGGTCTTATCTTCTTTTATTTGCGGTGTTTTACGCATTGAAACCATAGAATCAAAAAGTCGCTCTTCCATCGTTTCGGGCAATAACGTGCCGTTATTGCTAACGTGAATTGTGATGTCTTTATTTTTCAACGCTGTGGTTATGAAAAGTTTATTATCTTCACTAAACTCTACGGCATTAGTGACAACCTTATCTAATAATTGGGCAATATGCTCAGGTGAGCCCGCCAACATTACTTTTTTATCTGAGGCCAAATACTCAATAGCAAAGTTAGGGTATATCTGCTGATATCCTTGTACACAACCATTAAGCACGTCGAAGACATTAAAACTGACCTTGTCAGTTTGATTGAGCATTTGTTCAAGACGAGTCGCTTCACTCATATTCGTTAAAATATTGTTTAAGCGACTGATACCACTTTGGGCACGGTCAATATAAGCGGAACTGTTCTCAGGTAAGGCTTGTAAAGACAAATTCTCCAAGGAGGTTCTTACAATCGCTATCGGTGTGCGGAGTTCATGAGAGAGTCGTGACGACATATTTTCTAAATAATGATTGTACTGGCTTAAACGATTTACCGCCGTTGAAAAACTGCGAGAGAGATCGCCAATCTCATCATTCGCTGTTGATACTTGCATACTCTCGGCAATATCGTTATTGATTCGACCGTGTTCATCTATGGCAATTTCTGCCTGATTACGAAGTTGGCGAATGCGATTTGAAATACGTGACGCAAAAAAGAAAAAAGCGAAGGCACCCAATAACATAATCGCTAAAATTGAGGTGAATAATTTCTCTAAGGCTTTATTTCGTACACTTAAAATGCCATTGGTTGTTTCTTCAACAATGACCGCTCCATTGACCTTATCACTGATATAAATAGGGTAGGCAGCTGATATGATCACCGCTTTTTTGTCTGTGGTTAATCGCCATTGAGATTTTGGCGTACCCGCAAGCGCGGCTTCAATATGTTCACCGGTTAGGTTTTGTGTGTCGTAAAGACGGTCAATAAAATCATCTTGAGGTTTGTTGAGCAAATGTTGAAATAACGGTTGTAAGTATTTTTGTATCCAAGCATACCAAGAGCCATCGTTATCAGAGTTATTGATATTTTTTTGCCATAAGCCACTGGCTTTTTTTATGTCGCCACTTTTTGCTAGCACACGATGATGTTGATCAACCACCCAAATACGTGACTGCGTGTAACTCATGCCCTTTACTATGCGTTCAATTTCAGGTGACGGCACTAAAATGGTACCTAAGGTTGCTGCGCTACTAGGATCTGCACTGCCTATTATTGTTGTGGCTGCACTCAATGGCGCATCAACATCATGAATGGCAAAGGCTAAGCGGTCACTGATTTTAGTTAAAGGGATGCGAAGTTCAATATTATAACCTTGCTCGGTATCGCGCCATTGGCCTTGGATAAAGCTAACAGGTCTGGGAAATTGTAGCCGTTCATTACTTTCAAGGTCATTAATGCGATAGGCAGCAAGCCACCCCTGATTTTTGTTACTGACTATAAAACGTTGAAAATTGCCGTCAACATCGTTGAATGATAATTCCAGATGATCATTTTTGTTGATTGCTCGAGCATTTTCATCACGATAAATAACCGTATCGTCGACCACCTGAATAAAAAAGTATAAGTATTTATCATATTTTCCAACAGCGGCACTAAAATGGTTAGTGAGCTTATTAACGCTTAATTGCTGACCAAGCTGGTTGTTAACCCCATAATAGTGGGCCTTTTCTTGAAAGTTTGGCCAGTCGTTGGGTAAACCGTCCAAATTTATCGCTTGAGATAACTGATAACCGTAGAGGTCTTTACCTTTTTCAACATCGGGTAAAAAACTGGCTTGGTTATTAAAAAGGTTAGGGCGCTCATGCAGCGAAGTTGCGAGGGCTCTTGCTGTTCCTATGATGGTTTGTTCTTGACCAAAGCGTAAATACTTTTCCATTTCCCATACATATTGATAGCCAAACCATGGAATGGCAAAGAGAAAACTAGACAGGAGTAGCAGCTTGGTCCGTAAGCCAAAGCGAAAATGGAGCTTATTTTTCATCTTTGTTCCAACGATAGCCCATGCCATAAACTGTTTCTATGCAGTTAAAGTCTTTATCTATTTGGTTAAATTTTTTACGAATGCGTTTTACATGAGAAGTAATAGTACTGTCATCGACATAGATGTTGGAGTCTTTCATCAGTTGTTGACGGTTCTTAACATGTCCGGGGTTTTTAGCTAAGGCAAAAACCATCCAAAATTCGGTAATTGTTAAATCAACACTTTGTTGCTGCCAAACAATGCTCATTCGTTGATTGTCGATAGTTAGTGGCCCTAATGTTAGTAAACTACTTTCAGCGGTTGGCTGTTTTAGTGCTTCTTGGCGACGAAAGAGTGCCGCTATGCGTGCTGATAAATGTGGCAGGCTAATATCTTTAGTTAAATAATCGTCGGCGCCAATACGCAACCCTGACACCGTATCAACATCATTATCACGCGCAGTTAAAAAAATAATAGGCAAGGTCGTTGATATATTCCTAAGCCATTGGCATAGGGTAAAACCACCATCATATTCTTGTTCTAAGCCAATATCTAATATCACTAAGTGAGGCAAACTTATTGCAAAGGCCTTGCAGGCGCTTTCTCTATTAGCAAAGGTCTGCACTTGATAACCTTGAACGCGCAACACATCCGCATAGTTTTCTCTTATAGCGGCTTCATCTTCAACTATGGCAATTCGTTTTAACACTCGATACGACTCTCTGGGTTAACTTATTTTAAAGCACTATATAAGAGTTTTTTTATAAATGCGCGCAATTGTTGTAATTGCCACATTGTTGCCACATTTGTTCATTACTTTGCCTTTTTTGTGTCGTTTCAAAGCCTATTTTTCTTGTTTTAATTACCTCGTCAACAAAAAACACCTTAATCATTTAGGAATTAACATGAAAAAAATTAACAGTAAATTAAACCCAGCGAAACTTTTCTTAATCACAGCGCTTATTGCTGCACCGACATTAAGTCATTCTGCTTACGCCTTTGAAAAGTCGAATTTAACCACAAGCGAGTCGGTTGAACTTAGTGACAGAGATAAAGAAAGTATTGGCTTAGGTAGCGGTATGATTATTGGCGCGATATTTGGCGGTCCTATTGGCGCTATTTTAGTGGGAGCTACGGGTACACTTATTGCGAAAACACAAAACGACAAAGAAAATTTGAGTGAGCTACAGGCGTCATTGAAAAAGCAAGAGCAGAATTATTTACTGGCAGCTAGTCAGTTCCGTCGCGATTTACACCGCTCTGAACAAAATCATCAATTAGAATTATCAGTTTTAGAACAAAACGTTGATAAAAAACACCAAAATGTTAGTCAACTACAAGCTGAAAATTTACTGATGAGTTTACAATTTTCCACGGGCTCTAGTGACTTACAGCCACACTATAAAAGTCAAATCGTTGCTTTGGCAGAAATGTTACAACAATCGCCAAAACTCTTTATCGATTTATCAGGTTATACCGATAAACAAGGTAATAAAAAATTAAACCAAGCGCTGTCTATTGCTCGTGTTAACACCGTTAAAAATGCCTTAATTGACCAAGGTGTTAAAGCAGAGCGCATTAAGCTGTTTGCTTTTGGTGAGCAAGCGCCGGTTGTGGCTAACACGCAACAAGAAGTCAGTTTTTATGACCGACGTGTGGTAATAAAACTGCACAGTAACACCGAGCAAGTGGCTAATAATTATTAAGTGTTGTTTTAAGTGAAGGTATAGGCGTGTCTATTAATTTAAATAACAGAAGGAGGTGAAACTATAAATAATTAAATAGTGTACTAAATACAGAATAAATTTAAAACCAAGGATACTCCCATAACTCCTTGGTTTTTTTATTTGAACGTTTACTATTTTTTAAACTTATGATTATGGTACAGACTTAATACTAATTATTAAGTTACCTGGTCATTGATCAGAGATATTTTACTTGAACCAACAATAACTATTGACTAATACATTGTTTTAATTAAGATTCAGTCGAATGCTAAGCAACATTCTCTGTAAATATAGGGATAATTACGAGTTAGGCACGCAATGACTCTTAGTAATGCCATTTTGGCAAATCAATTTAAGGATAAATTATCAGTATGAATAAATTAGTCGTTTTTTTTGGAATATTAATCTTTCTTAATGGTTGCGGCGGTGGTTCATCATCTACTTCCTCTGCAACAACGAAAAACAATGTCCCTGTTGTTAGTTTGCTTGCTAGCAACCAGACTATTTTTGGTTTAGATACAATTGAGCTATCAGGTACCGCTACCGATGCAGATGGTGACCTACTGTCATATGTTTGGAAACAAACCTCACCGATGGATACTGCAGTTGATCTATCACAAGTTAACGGCTCAGGAAGTTTCTCAATACGAATACCCGATGTGGCGGTCCAAACGACCTTTACTTTTACCTTGGCAGTAAGTGATGGCAAATCAACAAGCACAAAAAGTATCAATATTGTAACGAGTGTCTTACCGCCTTTTAGTCTGTCATTGATAAGCCATGATCTTCAGGTTAATGAGTTTGAAGAGGCGATTATTAAATTACATTATGAAAATGCTAGGGGCGAAGTATCTTTATCAACAATTCTTTCTGGAGATGGATTTGTTAATGATGAAACTACGGTGGTGAAAAAAGACGGATCTCAAGGAATAATTTCGTTAACTATTAATAACGTGCTACGCCAAATGCTGTTGAGTCTAACTATCACCGCAACAGATAGCGTAGAGACGGTCTCTGTAGTGGAAATACAGGTTGAAGTATTTAATACTTCGATATTGAGGAAAATAGCTATGATTAACGTCATTAAAAATAGTTACGACGCTATCCTCAATGCTGAAGAAGAGCGTAAAGTGATTGAGTCTTTAAGTAACCTTGCTTTTTACAGCGGAGAGGTCGCTTTTAGCGAAAAAAATAACTTTATCGCTAAGGTTGGCCCGATGTTTGACCAGAATTTAGCTTTATTGATTAGAGCTGAGTTTGACCAATTCGAAACAGACCAACAGCAATATATTAACGAAGAATTAGTGGATTTAAAATTGGTATCATTTCATGCAAACATGGCGAACTACATTGAACCTATAAATGCGATTATTGCTGAGGTGTCTATCTTGTCTAATACCGTTGAATTAACACTGGGTGATTATTATTTTATTGAGCAAGATAATATACTTTCTCAGTTTTGGGGCAATAGTTCACTTGGCTCTCAAGGTGACAAATGGGCTTTTTCTAATGATTTTCAATACTTGACTGATGTTATTTTCCCTGATGATCAGATTTGCACTGCAGTAAACTAAAAAGGATTTTAATATGTTTAACAAAATAACCGTAGCCACATTTTGTGTGTTTATAATTAGTATGTCAGCAGTTGCTGATGATATTCGCTTAATAGTCTCAGTGAAACCTTTAAGTGAAAAATTAAGTATATTTAGCTCGCAAAGTGAAAGGGTATCCCTAACCCAACAAAGCAATAAGCGTGTTTGCTTAAAAACACTTAATGCTAATATTGAAATCTGCTTGCCTAACTTTGCCACAGAACAAAAAAATCACACCATTAAAGCGCAAGCTTTATTAAATCAACGTTCGTATATTCCAATTAACATAGATAAAAACGGTGCAACTAACGCAGATGTCATAAACACACTTCAAGCTACAGGTTGGTTCACAACAGTAGAAAAAGATGTGGTAATAAAAAGCACGGGTACTGTGAACGATGATCCTAACTATTTACTGCAAACTTATCTTGGCGCTAATCTTGATGTTCAGGGGATCACAACGGGATTGGTTGGACATAACTTTATTGATGCATGGCAACTTCTTGGCGATCATGAAAATAAAGTTATTGCCGTGGTGCTCGATTCTGGCTTCTATCGAAATACCTCAGAAATGCCTTTTGACTCCGGCTACAGCTTTGTCAGTATAAATGATGAAACTCCAAACAGTGATTATAAACCAGCATTTGAGGCTGAAATTGCCTGTAACGCACATGGATTAGCTGTTGCTGCAACAATTGCAGCACAAGAAAATAATGCTCAAGAAATTGTAGGTGCATTTGGCAAGAAAAGTAAGTTAGAAGTTCATCCGATAAGGGTAATGTCTTGTGGTACAGGAACGCTTTATGATGTTTCACAAGGACTACTTTATGCTGCAGCGCAAGCTGTAGATGAAACTTCTACGCCAGGACTTGTTCGTTTATCACGCCCAGCAGATGTAGTAAATTTAAGTTTAGGTGGGCTTTCTGATTGTCCATCTTATATGCAAGAGGCTATAAACGCAGCCAATGAAGCCGGTGTAATGGTTGTTGTTGCAGCCGGCAATGATGGAATAAATGTCGAGTCATTCACGCCTGGTAACTGCTTAGGTGTTACGACAGTAGGTGCGTTAACTAGCAGCGGAGATAAAGCCTCTTTTAGTAACTATGGAGATCGCCTTGACTTTACTGCGCAAGGAATTGATATTATTTCGTTAACGGCAACCGAAGGTTCTGTTGGCTGGTGGGAAGGAACCAGTTTTTCATCTCCGTTAGTTGCCGCATCACTTTTATTAGCCAAGCAAGCGGCTCCCCATGCAGATACTGCATTACTGTCTCGGGCCGCTAAATTATCTACTTATGGTTTCAGTATGGACGCGAACAATTGTGCGACCTATGGCTGTGGCGCTGGTATTTTAGATACCAAAAAACTGGTAGAAGTAGCACTGAAAATTAATGATGGGGACATCAGTACCATTAGACACGCCTTGCTTGCCGAAACTGAATGTCAGCAAAAATGGTACGTAGATCACTTTGGCAAAAAAGCACGTTTGTGTGCTATGTATGAAGTTGATTTTTTTGCAAGTCTTACTCATGATGTGAACACTTTTGCGCTCTACCGGACTTTAAAGGGAGCGGAGTTTTTAGAAAGCACGGCTGAACAGATCTTGACAACTAAAGAAGGTAAAGTGCTGCTTGAAAGCATCGATTCAGACATGTATGACTACGCTTTTAAGTTTTGCTCGACATCAAGTGATGTATTAATTTGTGAGACCCAGTGGAACACCTTAGATACGTCCAATGCCACGGCACAAGCAAAGCCTGCTGTTTGCAATGAATAACCTTTGATTAACTGCAGGTGCCTCTCAATATTTTAAGATTGAGAGGCTTTTTTTTGATTGAATTTTAAGCATTTTAATCTTTTAGTAACATTTATCGGTATAAGCCAGTCTTAGTTATACTAGAGCTAGAAATACGCGTTTATTTCACTTGATAAAGACTAAAACTTAACGCGGCAACAGTTAATGTGCCATCGACTAATTCATCTGCTATCGTGCGAGGAAAAATTTTAACTGCGTTTATGCCTGAAAGACCTAAATTAACCGTTTTTGCCTTTTTTGCGGTATTAAAGACAATTACCATTTTATTACCGTTTTTAGTTGTACGAGATACCGCAAAAATACCTGGCTTATTATCAGCGTATAATAATTCTTGTTCGCCAAACCTTAGCGCTGGGTATTGATAATAGATATCCGCATATTCAGCAAAGGTTTGATAAAAAAGATGATTTTCATCAAAATTGTCATCTGCAGTGGTTTTGACATTTGCGAGTAAATCATCATCATTGTAGCTGTCTACCAAGGAAGGCATCATGTCTTGGCGAGAGTCTTTATCACCGCCATCACCAACAAAACCTTGCTCGTCGCCATAATAGACAATCGGCACACCACGCAAAAAGTAAACCATCGCTTGGGCTAACATGGTGCGCTGAATTATTTCTGCTTCGCTATAATTAAAATCACTACTTTTCAACATGCCAGCAAAACGTCCCATGTCATGGTTACCGGTAAAGTTAAGCAACTGGTGGGCATTACTGTCACTGTCTTTATAGTAATGATCGCGTTCGAACAACTCAACGAGCTTATGTGTTCCTTGTTGCTTAATTAAGGTATCTTGAAGCGCAAACTGCATTGAAAAATCAAGGACAGACTGCATTTTACCCACCGTAGTATAAGCACTTAATTCTTTACTGTCGCCACTATATACTTCACCAAACATAAAAAATTCTGGGATCCCAATCGCTTTTGCATGTGCAACGAGTGCTGGTGAAAATTCAGACCAAAACTCCATATTGACATGCTTTACGGTATCAATTCTAAAACCATCAGGTTTAAATTCGCTGATCACATTTTTGAATATCTCGGTCATGCCGGTAACCACTTCAGGTGAATTGGTATCAATATCATCTAAGCCACTAAAGTCGCCATATATTGAGTCTTCGCCTTCATAGGTGGTATCTCCTTGGTTGTGATAATACTTTTTATCATTTAGCCAGGCCGGAGATTTAAGGTTTTCTTGTCCCTTAGGGATAATCGCTTGATAAGTATCACCCGCTGCCACTTGAGCAAGTGTTTTATATAGACAGCCATCATTTTCTTTCATCAAATATTGCAAGCCATCTTCGCCGTGACATTCAACATACTTAATAACGTCAGCGGTGTGGTTAGTAATAATGTCAAAAAATACTTTTATATTCTCTTTATGTGCAGCGTTAATGAAGTTTTTTAAATCTTCATTACTGCCCAAATGTGGGTCAATCTCATTAAAATCTAAGATCCAATAACCATGGTAACCTGAAGAGTCGCCTTGGATGGCTTGATTACGCATAATCGGTGTTAACCAAATGGCGCTAATACCCATACCTTTTAAATAAGGCAGTTTAGCTTGTAAACCTTGAATATCACCACCGTGATACATGCCTTTGTCGGCTTTATCGAAACCACCAGCAGATATTATATCGGTCTTAGAGCCTAGATCATTATCAGTGTTGCCATTATAAAAGCGGTCTGGCATAACAAAGTAAAAAACTTCATCTTGTATATTTCGATTTAAATAATGAGGTAAATCGTCAGCATTTTTAAGTGATAAGGCTTTTACCTGAGTTAAGTTGGCTGATTGTTCTGTGTGAATTGGCTTAGTTTCATTACAAGCGCTAAGAAATAGGCCACTTAAGATAAGTAGCGCAATCTTTGATTTTTTCAAGGTGAATGTACTCTTTGTTATTATCATTATATTCTCATTCATTATGGTCTTCATTAAAATCAACATTATGGCTAAAACTAGCTCTTTGGCCTGGCTTTTTGCATCGCTTGTGCGAGTGATTTAACAGAATCTTTTTGCCAAAACTCAGTCATAGTGACAGGTAATTTTTGACGCCAGTTCGGGTGCTCATCGATAGTGCCGGGAATGTTGACTTGCTCTACAATCTCTAAGGCATCTTCTAAAGGAATAAGTTGGATATGGCTGGGCGCTTTCGCCATATATTTCTGCACGGCAATTGATAATTCAGTATTCATTACAGCCGGACTTTGTTGTGGCGCTTTTGTTACATCAATAACGTCTAAATCTGCTAAGGCTGCAACTAATAAGCTACGGTCTTCTATACGAGCCCCACGTTCTTGCTGGCCCATTTCCTCTGATGGATACAGATTCAATACTTGTCGCCAATGTAAGTCACGGCCAGTCCACCAACCGGTAAGGGTAGGTAAATCGTGTGTTGACACAGTTACCATAGATTGGGCTGGGTACAACTCCGGGCGTTTAAATAAACCAGACTCCCAACGCTCAAAAAATAGCACCTTGTATGATAGTAAACCTGCGGCTGCCATTATTTCACTAAAGCCATCGGGCACTGTCCCTAAGTCTTCACCGATAACCACACAGTCATTACGACGAGATTCAAGGGCAATAATGCGTAATATATCTTTAAATGGGAAGGTGATATAAACACCTTGATCGGCTTTCATGCCCGGCGCTACCCAATATTGGCGCATTAAACCTAAAATATGATCAATACGTAAAGCGCCAGCATATTGCATGTTACTGCGTAGTGCCTTTATTAACGGTAAATATCCTTGTTGTTGCAGTGCTACCGGGTTAATCGGCGTTAAACCCCAATCTTGCCCTAAGGTATTCATGGCATCGGGTGGAGCACCAACCGCTGCGCCAGACACATAAACATCTTTATCAGACCAAACATCAACGCCTGATCCGTCACAGCCAACCGCAAGGTCGAGATATAAACCAATTGGCATGCCTGCTTGTGCTGTTATCGCAGCGACATCCGTTAACTGGCGATGAGCTAGCCATTGCAAAAAGGCAAAGTAATCAAGACGTTTAGCATGTTGTTGTTGAAAAGCAGCTACTTGTGCTGAATGAGGTGATTGAAATTCACTTGGCCACATTTTCCAGCCATAAGCATTAAAATCAAGCTTTCTAAAATGCTCGTATAAAGCGTCAAAGGTGGTTAACAGTAATAAATCATCGCCTTGCTCGGCTTTAAAGTCGTTGAACTCCTGGTAGGACGCGCTTACCTTCTGGCCCTTGTTTGTTTGAATGAAGTCTGCAAAGAGTAATTCAATAATTTCAAATTTAACATCAGCAACGCCAGGGTAATCGATAAGTTCAGTGTTACGGACGAAGTTAACTTTTGCTTGAAATTCATCACTGTTAAAGCGTTGTTGAGCGGCCTTGCAGCTGGAAAAGTTAGGTACCTGAGTAACATCAATATACAAACTATTGAGAAAACAACGACTAGTTGGTGAATAAGGGCTGCGATGTGCGGGATTATTTTGATACAAGGGATGCAGCGGATTTAACCCTATAACCGTTGCGCCTTGCTCGGCAGATTTTTTAACCAGTGTTTTTAAATCACCAAAGTCGCCCATGCCCCAATTACTTTCACTTTTAAGTGAATATAACTGCGCAGCATATCCCCACATTTTTTCAGCTGAGGCTTCTTGTGGGCTATAACAAGTTTTAGGCGCAAAAATCAAATGACAACTTGCTGTTTGTTGGCCATAAGTCAACTTAAGTTTATGATAACCTTGTGCTAACAAAGGGAGTGTTAAGGAAAATTTTAGATATTCTTTATCGGCAAGCTGATTTTTTTCTTGGAAAATTAACTCGCTGACCAACACCTCACCCGTCAAGATTTCGCTTTGCTCAGTCGTTATCTGCCAAGCAACTTGTAAACTCTCATCGACCGCTAGGCTAATAATAATAGTGTGGCTGTCTTCTTCAAGCTTAGCAATATGGACGCCAGGCAACATTTTACGCCAGCTATCTTCTTGTAAGGCGGTAATACTGTTATTGATAGTATGGTCATTAGAGAGATCATAACCCATAGCACAAAGTAGGCTATGCCTAGCACCTTCATTTGCCGGTACTTGGTGTCCATAACTGTCAGTGTAACTACGGTGAAAGCCAACTAGGTCAGCAAGTTTTTCTATCAAATTCATAAGTTTAATACTCTATTCTTTTTGAGTGACTAAAGGAATACTTTTGCCAATGCTCGTGATGATTTTGTTATCTACGGTTCAACGGGTTAACGCAGAGTCGTATTGCTATTTGTCTTTTGGGCTATGTAAATACCGCAATACCACACAGCTATGTTCAGCAATGGTAATAGCGGGGTGGCGAATGTTTTTTGACGATTTTTTGTCAGCGTGACTGTCTTCTTGACTATCAACTGCGGTATCAATGAGTACTTGCCAGTAACCGTTAAGTGCTGGCAATAAGAAGGTGATACTGCGCTGATGAGCATTAAAAATAACCAGTAGGGCATCGTCTTGCTGATGTTCAGCAGTAGATGAACGCTCGGTATTGGCTAACATCATTGCAAAGCACTTGATGGATTGATCATGCCAATTGTCTTTGGTCATCGCTTTACCGTGACAATTTAACCAACTGATATCAGCTAAACCGGTATGTTCGCTTACTTTAAGGCCGTGTTGATAATGTGTTCTGTTTAATAACGGATGTGCTTTTCGCAGGGCAATTAATTTTTTAACAAAGTCTGACTCTTGCTGTGCTTGTGGACTTTGCCAATCTAGCCAAGATATTTCATTATCTTGGCAGTAAGCATTATTGTTACCGTGCTGACTATTATTGAGTTCATCGCCACTGAGTAACATCGGCGTGCCTTGAGCAATAAAGAGGGTGGTCAGTAAGTTGCGTTTTTGCTGGCGGCGTAACAGACTAATTCTACAATTATTGCTTGGGCCTTCAGCGCCTAAGTTATTACTAAAATTACTGTTATGGCCGTCATGATTTTGTTCGCCGTTCGCCTTGTTTTGTTTGTTATTAAAACTGACTAAATCGGTTAAGGTAAAACCATCATGTGAAGTAATAAAATTAACACTGGCACTAGGTCGACGACTCGGCTGTTCAAAGATGTCACTTGAGCCGTGTAAACGTTTAGCAAACTCTGCAACTAAACCTTGTTCACCACGCCAGAAACGTCGACAAGAATCACGGAAACGGTCGTTTAGCTCTAACCAGCTATTGGGAAAACGGCCTAGTTGATAGCCGCCATGACCAACATCCCAAGGTTCGGCAATAAGTTTAACTCTTGATAAGATAGGATCTTGTCTAATACTGGTAAAAAAGTGATTGTTGGCTTTAAAATCAGGTGCATCACGCCCAAGTACTGGCGCTAAGTCGAAACGAAAACCGTCAATACCCATGATTTCAACCCAGTAGCGCAAACTGTCAGTGATCAGTTGAATAACACGAGGGTGCTGGACATTAATGGTATTGCCGCACCCTGAAAAGTTCTCATAATAGCGTTTATTTGCTGGGTGTAAACGATAATAGCTGGCATTGTCTATGCCTTTAAAACTCAGTGTTTGACCAAGTTCATCACCTTCGGCCGTATGGTTATAAACCACATCAAGAATAACTTCGATACCGGCTTCATGGTAAGTTTCAACCATAGAACGAAACTCGCCAACTTCGCCTGAATGGCAATAGGCAGCATGCGGAACAAAAAATGAAATGGTGTTATAGCCCCAGTAATTAGTTAACCCTTTGTCTTGCACAAAGTCCTCATTAATAAACTGTTGTACCGGTAGCAGTTCAATACTGGTTACCCCTAAAGATTTTAGGTACTGACAGACTTTATTGTTAGCAAGACCGGCAAACGTACCGCGTAGCTCAATCGGCACATCGGGGTTTTGCTGGGTAAAGCCTTTTACATGTAATTCATAAAGAATGGTGTCGCGACGACGAACTTGTGGATGCGTTTGGCTAAACAGTAACGGTGAAACAACCACACACTTTGGCATAGTCGCCGCATTATCACGATTATCAAAGGTTAAATCTTTTTGGGTGCTTTTTAAATCATAGCTAAAATTAAGTTCGCTGCGAGTAAACGTACCGTGCAACTTTTTAGCATATGGGTCTAACAATAATTTATTAGCATTAAAACGATGGCCGTTATGTGGTTCAAAAGGACCATATACGCGGTAGCCATATAAATAACCTTCGGCGATGTCTGCAACGAAACCATGCCAAACATCATCGGTAAACTCTGGTAATTCAATGCGCTGTAGCTCACGTTTACCGTCACTGGAAAATAGACAAAGCTCTACTTTTGTTGCATGTGCAGAAAAAAGGGCAAAGTTACAGCCCCGACCACTTTTAGCCAGTGAAGCGCCCATCGGATACGAACGCCCAGAGGTTACTTTATATAGGGTGTTAATTGCACAAGTTGTCATTGTTTATCCTCAAGGGGTAAACGTGCATCTTTGAGGATAAACATCGCTGTCGCTAATGGCGGTACAGTAATATCTATATAGTGTTGCTGACCTTGCCAAGCCAATTCTACACTGGGTAAAACACCTAGGTTCAAGGTGTTACTGCCGCCATAAATTTCAGCGTCCGAGTTAAGTAATTCGACGTACTCTCCCGATTTTGGTACCCCTAACTTAACGTTTTGATGGGTTTGTGAGGTAAAGTTACATACCACGACCACTGCATTCTCTTGGCCGTTATTACCAAAACGAATAAAGCTGTAAATTGAGTGTTCGCTGTTTTGATGATCTAACCAACTAAAACCTTCACTTTGGCAATCTTTTTCATAGAGCGCAGGTGTGTTGCAATAAACCTTATTTAACGCTTTAATCAGTCGCTGTACGCCACTGTGCCAGTGAATGTCAAGTTGATGCCAATCCAGTTGGTGATCATGATCCCACTCTTTACCTTGGGCAAATTCACAGCCCATAAATAGTAGCTTTTTACCAGGATGTGCCCACATAAAGCTGTAATAAGCGCGTATGTTGGCAAACTGTTGCCAAGCATCGCCAGGCATTTTTTGTAGAATAGAGCCTTTACCATGAACGACTTCGTCATGACTAAGTGGCAGAATAAAGTTTTCATCAAAGGCATAAACCAGACTAAAGCTAAGTTCGTTATGGTGATGGCAGCGATGCACAGATTCACGCTGCATGTATTGCAAGCTGTCGTTCATCCATCCCATATTCCATTTATAACCAAAGCCTAAACCGCCATCATGGGTCGGGCGAGAAACACCGGGCCATGACGTAGACTCTTCGGCAACAGAAAATGTACCAGGGTATTGTTGATAGAGTTCTTCGTTAAAACGTTTTAAAAAGTCGACAGCGGCTAAATTTTCTCGGCCTCCGTGGATGTTAGGGAGCCATTCATTTTCTTTGCGGCTGTAATCGAGATAAAGCATCGAGGCAACTGCGTCAACGCGAATGCCATCAACATGGTATTTATCTAACCAATGCAGGGCACTTGCTCGCAAAAAATTGGCCACTTCAACCCGCTCATAATTATAAATAAGGGTATTCCAGTCGGGGTGAAAACCTTGTCTTGGGTCTTCATGTTCAAAAAGATGAGTACCATCGAAGGTTGCTAAACCATGATCATCACTTGGAAAATGACCCGGTACCCAATCAATCAGTAAGCCTAAATTGGCTTGATGACAGGCATCCACAAAATACTGAAAGTCAGCTTCATTACCAAAGCGAGCAGTGGGTGCAAATAAGCCAACCGGTTGATATCCCCATGAACCATCGAATGGAAATTCACTGACTGGCATTAACTGAATATGGGTAAAGCCCATTGATAAAGTGTAAGGAATAAGCTGGTCAGCTATCTGACGGTAATTTAAAAATTCGTTATTTTTATCACGACGCCAAGAGCCTAAATGGACTTCATAAATTGAAATTGCTGCGTTTCTACTGTTACGTTTTTCACGTTTGGCTAACCAATCTTGGTCTTGCCATAGGTAATTGTCTTTCGCACTGATAATTGACGCTGTGTCAGGTCGGTATTGGGCTTGATTGCCATAAGGGTCGGCTTTAAATGGTAACGTGTTACCATTTTTGTCTTTGATCGCGTACTTATATTGTTGCCCAACTAACGCTTGTGGAATAAATATATTCCAATAGCCACTAGCAACATCGCCCAAGGCGATATTTTGCATGGCATGGCTACGTTCGTCCCAGTGATTAAAGTCTCCAAGCACAGAAACGTGGCTCGCATTAGGTGCCCAAACAGCAAACGAAACACCTTGAGTTTTTTGGCCATCAAGGTTTTTTATTTGCAGGTGAGCGCCTAATTTCTCGTAAGGTTTTTGATGATTACCTTGTTGCAACAGGTAAATATCTAGCTCCCCTAAGGTAGCTGAAAACTGATAAGGATCGTCAATTAACCATGATGCGTTTGCAGCGGTCAGCTTGAGTTTATAACCAAATAATCTTTTACGACGTAGCTTAAGTGAGTAAAGTCCACTGTGATGAACTTTCACCAAGCTACCTAATGATTTTATCTGTTCATTGTTATTAAGCTGCGCTGATTTTTTATTAGGAGATAAGGCCATTATCTCAACAGCGTCAATATCGTTAAGATGAGGAAAGTAGCAAGTGATCCGTAAATAACCGGTGTTTTGGTCAGCATTTAACCCTAAAACCTCGTAAGGTGTCTTATGGCAAGCGCTAACTAAAGCTTTGATGTCATTTACAGATAAACTCATATATTTTTCTCAGTTTTCTTAATAATTAAGGCTTAAACACTCGGTGTTAAAAACCAAATGTTTTTTACATAATCTTCAATTGAGCGATCAGAATTAAATTTACCCATCAACGCGGTATTTAAAATGGCCATTTTTGCCCAACGTTTTTTGTCTTGATAAGCGACACCTAAGGCTTGTTGAGCGTCACTGTAGCTTTCAAAATCAGCCAGCACTTTGTAGGGATCGCCACCTTCAAGGAAACTTTGTTTAATCGAAGATAATTCTCCCGCACGACCTGGCGTAAAGTAGTCAGTGTCTAGCCAGTCTAAACAGGCTTTAATTTCATTATTGGTTTCATAAAAGTGATAAGGGTTGTAGCCTTTGATATCTAGGGCTTTAACTTCATCAACGGTTAAGCCAAAGATGAAAATATTGTCGTCGCCAACTTCTTCAGCTATTTCAATGTTTGCGCCATCTAAAGTTCCAATGGTTACGGCACCGTTAAGGGCAAGCTTCATATTGCCCGTACCAGAGGCTTCTTTACCGGCTGTTGATATTTGCTCTGAAACATCGGCGGCTGGAATTATTTTTTCGGCTAAACTGACCCGATAGTTAGGTAAAAACACCACCTTTAATTTGTCTTGAATGCGGGTGTCATTATTGATTTTTTCAGCAATTTTATTGGTTGCGTAAATAATTTCTTTGGCTAACTGATAGCCCGGCGCTGCTTTTGCACCAAAGATAAATACCCTGGGTTGCATAGGTAAGTCAGGATCAGCCAATAAACGGCGGTATAGTGCTAAAATATGCAATAAATTTAGGTGCTGGCGTTTGTATTCATGAAGTCGTTTAATTTGGACATCAAAAATGGCCTCTGGGCTAACGTCTATACCGGTTAAGGTTTTAATTTCAGTAGTTAATGCCACTTTATTTTGATGTTTAATTGCCATGAACTTCTTTTGGAAACTGGCATTATCAGCAAGGGGTGATAAAGAAGATAAGCTGTTTAAGTTTTTAGCCCAGTCATCGTCAACGTGCTTTGATAGTAGTTCAGACAGTAATGGGTTACATGATTTCAACCAACGTCTTGGGGTAATACCATTAGTTACATTGGTTAATTTCTCTGGCCAAAGTTGGTTGAATTCTGGGAATAGATCTTTTTTTACTAAGTCAGAATGAATTTGAGCAACACCGTTGACTTTATGTGAAGTAATGACACATAAATGAGCCATACGCACCTTACGTTGTTCACCTTCTTCAATAATTGAAAGGCGAGCGCGCATTGCCTCGTTGTTTGGCCACATCGCATTCACTTCATCATTTAAAAATGCTTCGTTGATACGATATAAAATAGTTAAATGGCGTGGTAGTACGTGTTCAAATAATGAAACAGACCATTTTTCTAACGCTTCAGGTAACAAGGTGTGGTTAGTATAAGAAAACACTTTACCGGCTAATTGCCAGGCGTTTTGCCATGAGAAGTCATACTCATCAAGTAATACTCGCATTAACTCTAAAATGGCAATGGTAGGGTGGGTATCATTTAATTGGATCGCTACTTTGTCAGCAAAATTTCTACTAGTTGCTTGGGTAAGTGGACCAAATTGCAGCTGATAACGACTAATAATGTCTTTAATGGAACATGCACAGAAAAAATACTGTTGAATAAAGCGTAATTCATTACCCGCATCGTGTTCGTCATTAGGATAAAGGACTTTAGAAACAGTTTCAGCATTGACTTGATCGTGGTGCGCTTGTAGATAGTCGCCCTGGTTAAGCGTATCCCAATCAAAGGCAGAATCTGCGCGACATTCCCATAAGCGTAAAGCATTTACGGTTGAGGAATTATAGCCAACAATAGGAATATCCCAAGGAACTCCTTTTAGCATTTTTCCTGCGCGCCAAACCGAGGTTAAACTACCGTCGGTTTGTGCTTGTTGTTCAACATAGCCATAAACAGGAATAAGCTGGGTAGCTTCAGGACGGCAAATTTCCCAAGGACTACCAAACTCACGCCACATATCAGGCTGTTCTATTTGGTGTCCGTCTTTAAAACTTTGTTTGAATAAACCATGTTGGTAATGAATGCCGTAACCCATGGCGTTGTAATCAAGTGTCGCTAACGAATCAAGAAAACATGCGGCTAAACGGCCTAATCCACCATTACCTAGGGCTAAATCAGCCCCTTCTTCACATAAATCGGCTAAATCAAAACCAAGCGATTTAAGGGCCTTTTCGGTGCTTTTATATAAATTTAAATTATGTAAGTTGTTAGAAAGTAGTCGGCCCATCAAATACTCAAGTGACAGGTAGTTAATACTTTTAGTCGCTGATTTTGCTTGTTGAACCTTACTTGCTTGCAGTTTATCAATAATAATTTCATTAAGTGCCAGTGATGTCGCTTGCCAATAAGCCTGCTTGTTTTGTGGTGTATTTTTGTAAGCGTCTTCACAAATAACGCGATCACCTAAAGTACTGTTCAAATGGTGCTGAATGCGTTTTTTCAAGTCTGTGGCGCTAATAATAGCGGCGCTGCTTTTTATATTTTTATTTATCATAATCAATTTTTATTATCAAAAACCGTCTTGTTCATTGCCGACGTTTTGATTTATTTCCTGTTTATTTAAAATCTGTGGCGTATATATAGGACTTTATTCATCCTTATTTTTCATTTGCATCAGTAGTACGAATTCTTTCCACAATAAATAACGTGATGATTAAATTATGCCGATGTTAGAAATTAGAGCAATAAACTACATACGTATGCATGATGGATTTATGCACTATTTGCCATGCATACGTATGCATTTTGATGATTATTAGCGCTTAATGAAAAGTTCAGGGTAATGACTAACTTCCTACCATTAAAATTTAATGAAAGTCGGCGTTAATCTGCTGAGTAATTTTTTGCTTTGCCCTTAATAAGGTATACAAGGATAGGGGGCTAAGTTAGTATCTAAGCAGTATATTTATAAATAAGTTATTGGTTAATTTAATGGTTAAAGCTAAAAATACTTCGTTTGATATCGCCTATCGAGCGGGCGTTTCTCAGTCAACAGTTTCAAGAGCATTACGTAATAGTCCGCTAGTAAATGAAGAAACACGGCTACGTGTTCAAGCCATTGCCAAAGAACTTAATTACAAAGTAGATAAAAACGCCAGCAGTTTACGTACTCAACGTAGTGGCACCATTGCCTTGCTATTGTTTGAAGACCCAACCAACGATGACTCATTAATCAATCCTTTTTTTATGTCAATGTTAGGCAGTATTACCCGAGCCTGTGGTAACAAGGGCTATGATTTGTTAGTTTCTTTTCAGCAAATGAGCCACGATTGGCATGCTGACTTTGAAGATACTCGTAAAGCTGACGGGATAATATTGTTGGGTTACGGTGATTACACCGATTACGAAGAAAAGCTTATTCAGTTAATCGAGCAAGAAACACATTTTGTCCGTTGGGGGGCTGAAGTAAAAGACCTCGCAGTTGTTTCTGTCGGTTGCGATAACTTCCAAGGTGGCTATCAACTCACTGAGCATGTCATTAATAATAATCGCAAAAACTTTGCCTTTTTAGGTGGCGTCTCTTCAGGTTCTCCTGAATTTTTAGATCGATATTTAGGGCATTGTAAAGCGCTAACCGATCATAATTTAGTTATTAATACCCAACTTCAATTTGACGCGATTTCTACCGAAGAATCTGGCCATAACGCCGCATTAAATCTTATCAAAGGGGGTGAAAAATTTGATGCTATTATGGCGGCCAGTGATTTAATTGCGGTTGGTGCAATGCGAGCTTTGCAAGAACACAATATGCGCGTACCAGAAGATATAGCCGTGTTTGGTTTTGATGATATTCCGGTTGCTAGTTTTACTTTCCCGACCTTAACTACCGCCAAGCAAGATACGATGTTAGCAGGGGAGTTATTAGTAGATAAACTTTTAGCACTAGTGAACGGCGAAGAAGCAAAAACAGAGTTGATGGCAACCACACTTGTCGTACGTCAATCTTGTGGCAGTGGTCATTGATGTTTTATAGCGTTTATGTAGGTTAGGGGCAGCCCTAACCTACAAACAAAAGCGAGGAAATATTACTGGCTTTTTTCTTTAACAAAATAAACTGAAACAGCGCCTAGCACCATAGAGACACCCGCTAAGATAATAATATTTATTGCCTGGTTTTCAAAAACCGAATTTAATATCCAACCAGCAAAAATTCCTGAGATAATTTGTGGCGCGGCAATGGTAAAGTTAAAAATCCCCATGTATACCCCGGTTTTATTGGCAGGTAATGCGCCAGCAAGTATTGTGTAAGGCATTGCTAAAATAGCAGCCCAAGCAATTCCGACACCCATCATAGGAATAAATAAGGTAACTGCGCCTTGTGGTACCGTGATTTCAGTGATCAATAAATTGACTAAAGTCGGCTCAGGGTTATTGATAAACATAAAGCTTAAATAACCTAAGCCACCGGCGAGTAAGGAAAACGAGTAAACCGCTTTTCGGCCAAAGGTATTGGCAAGCTTGGCGATCACAATTGAGAAAAAGGCAGCAAATAAAGAATATGCGGCAAACAAAATACCTACCCAGTCACCGGCAGCGCCTTTTGCCGCGGCAATATCATTGGGAATTCCCCCAACAGAGCTAATATAAACTGGGTCAAACCACTTTACGTCTATGCCCCAAACCTGTTGAGCAATGGCTGGCATGGTATAAACCCACATAATGAATAAAGAAAACCAAGAGAAAAACTGCACCAGTGCTAAACGTTTCATCACCTCTGGCATCGTTTTCATTAAGCCAACGAAGTCAGTTAATTTTTCTATTATCGATTTTTCAATGGCTTGTTCTTTGGCAACTTCTTCAGCGTCCATTCCTTTGAACTCATAATACTCTTTAGGTGAATATTCTTTGGTTTTAAAAACCGTCCATAGCACTGAGCCTAATAAAACCGTAGCGCCAATATAAAATGCCCACACAACCGATGGAGCAATACTGCCTTGCTGTGAGGTATTCTCTAAACCAACAACATTAGTCAGAACAAATGGCAATATAGAGCCGATAACCGCACCAATATTAATCAAAAAGGCTTGAATAGCGTAACCCTTGTTCATTTGATTATCGGGCACCATATCAGACACAAGTGCTCTAAAGGGTTGGAAAGCGATATTAAAAGAAGCGTCCATAACCGCTAACATCATCGCACCAAAAATCATTGGCGTAATAACAGAGACAAATAATGGCGCATTTGGCATTAATAACATACCGACCGTTGCGCATATGGCACCGATTAAGATATAGGGATTACGGCGACCAAATTTATTCCACGTTTTGTCTGAGGCTGCGCCAACGAGGGGTTGAATAAGCAAACCCATAATAGGAGCAACCAGCCAGAATAAAGATAAAGAGTGCAGGTCAGCCCCCAAGTCTGAAAGTATTCGACTGACATTAGCGTTTTGTAAAGCAAAGCCAAATTGAACGCCCAAAAAGCCGAAGCTAACATTCCATATTTGCCAAAAACTGAGTTGAGGTTTGTTTTTCATTTATTATTTTTCTTATGAGAGTAACGCACGATGAAGTTATATAATCACAACCGAAAAATTGACACAACAAATTACATACGTATTCAGCCTGATATAAAGAGAAGATATTATTGCCCGAGCAAGGTCAACGTTATTATTTAAATTATCGATAAAGGTAAATTATCGCTAAACAGCTGTTTTTTTCGCATACTTGCCGATTAATTAAACATAAAGAAGAAATAGTAAAATTAGTGCTTTACAAATGTTATTGCAGGTCTTAATATCTGCCCCGTCTTGAAGCAAGCAATTGTTTTGAGACATTCAGGTGAGATGGCTGAGTGGTCGAAAGCACTGGTCTTGAAAACCAGCAAGGGTTTATAGCCCTTCTAGAGTTCAAATCTCTATCTCACCGCCAAACAAAGAAAAACCGCTAATTGAAAGATTAGCGGTTTTTTGCATTTTAAAGTTAGAAATTATAAACAAAGGGTTTATAGCACTAAACCTTCGAGTAGCGTTCAAATCTCTACCTCACCGCCAAACAAAGAAAAACCGCTAATCGAAAGATTAGCGGTTTTTTGCATTTAAAAAGTTATAAATTATAAACAAAGGGTTTATAGCACTAAACCTTC
The DNA here is from genome assembly GCF_007954355.1 of Colwellia hornerae. Classification (GTDB taxonomy): domain Bacteria; phylum Pseudomonadota; class Gammaproteobacteria; order Enterobacterales; family Alteromonadaceae; genus Colwellia_A; species Colwellia_A hornerae. The sequence goes on along the minus strand of NZ_VOLR01000009.1, from coordinate 61,520 downwards.
GAGTAGCGTTCAAATCCCACTCTCACCGCCAAACAAAGAAAAACCGCTAATCGAAAGATTAGCGGTTTTTTGCTTTTGGAGAGTTATAAATTATAAAAAAGGCTTTATAGCGCTAATCCTTTAACCCACCGCTAAATATAGAAAACTGCTAATCGAAAGATTAGTGGATAATATTGACTAGCAGTGCCACCAAATTTTATTTAGCCTTGCCAGCCAATTACATTTTAGTTTGCCACCATCAATTCTTTAAACCAACATAAAGCTGATGTTAGCTTTTTAGTTACTAAAGACTAGACAAAGCCAAGATCAAAAAAGGCCCACTTTGATACGATATAAAGGCCACGCTAACTTTGCAACTGGGGAGACATTTAAATTACAAAAGCTGAATTAGACTCAAGTAGTGTTGATTATTTAGTATAAATATCTAAAAGCCTTTATTTATATGGGGTAGCAAAGGATACTTAATCAGTAGGTCGCCAGTTCGACTTTGGCTGTTGGCACCATTCATTCTCTAACGAGAAGAAACGAAACCTTAGCAGCAATGTTAAGGTTTTTTTCGTCTGGATTTTGTTGTTCATTTATATACATGGACAAGTTGTAAACTTCTAACTAAATCAGTAGCCAGCATAAGTCCAGCATAAGTCCAGTATATTTCAACGAACCTGACCCCGCAGGTTTATTAGTTAGATTTTAGTGTCTGGTTTATCGGGGGAAGAATAACCATAAACGAACATTGAATGGAGGTGTTTATACTGTAACCCAATGTTCTTTTTCTAACGTAAAAAATCAACAATCGCATTCTTTACGTCTGTAATCGCAGCTAAACTAAAATGATCTGCTTCCTTAAACTCCAAATACACACTTTCTGGTAGTTTCTCTGCCAACTTGACTCCTTGTCCTAATACTAGATCCTTTCCACCACTAATAATCATTGTTGGAGTATCAATACTAGAAATATCTTCTATTGATAAATGTTGCGTATCGCCTTTCAAAAGTGCTAAAAGCGCCTGCCTATTGGCACCACTTTGATTAACGAAATTCCAGTACGCGGCGATATGTTCAGGCAAATGATGAGGATATGTGTCGCTAGAAATAGCTAAAAATAGATCTATAGAACTCTGTTTTAATGCAGAAGAAGAGGTCAGCCCGAATAGGCTATCTCCTGTAGCTACTAAAACGGCTCTAGAAAAACGGTCAGGATGTGAATGAATTAAATGTAGTGTCAGTGCACTACCAAGCGAATACCCTATAATTGAAGCTCTTTTAATTTTTAGCTCATCCATTACTGCCAGAATATCACTTGTCAAATTATGAGTTCCATAGGAGCTAGGATCTAGAGGTTTATCACTTAGCCCATGAGCTCTCAGATCAAGACCAACAACTCGCATGTTATTGTCAGTTAATTTGTCGACCCAAGAAAAATTCGAAAAGTTATATTTAAAGCTAACGGCAATGCCATGGACTAAAATTACAGGTTCGCCTTTACCATGTTGTTCATAATAAATGAATATATCTTTATTTTTACAATAAGGCATTTTAAGAGACTCTCCTAGATAACTTTGATAACTCGCACACGTTTGAAACTACTGCAAATTAAAATTCAAGATGAGTTTAAGATACTTTCAACCTAAAGTCAGGTAAATGACCATTATGAATAGGTAGTTACGTCAAAGCACCAGCTATGAGCCTACCATACAAAAAACGCTACCTATTTAGCTTGAGAAGACCATTTCCTTAATAAAAAAACGATCTGACAAGAGACTGTTTAGATATGTTAACGATAAATTATTTGCATTATGTTTTCTAATGTTAAGTTTTAAATAATCAGATTTGAATTGTAGATCAGCCTTTCAATGAAGAGTTACAAAATCACCAAATTTATAACCTATTGATGATACATTAGCAAAAAGGTAAAGTTATAATATTTATAATAAGTTAGCGGAAATTTCAGCCACAAAAATGGAATTCATCTCGTTAATATAGCTGTTATGTGCACAGTAAATAACTAAGAGGTATAAATATGGATTTAAATTTTTGGCATCAAATATGGGAAAAAAATCATATCGGATTTCACGAAGGGCAAGCTAACTCTCTATTAGTTGAATATATAAATGAGCTTTTATTGGCTGAAGGTTGCCGTATATTTTTACCTTTATGTGGTAAATCTCTCGACATTGCTTGGTTGCTTTCTAAAGGTTATCGTGTAGCAGGGGCTGAGCTGAATAAGTGTGCAGTCGAACAGCTATTCTTTGAACTTGGAGTCGAGCCAAATATTTCTAAATTAGGAAATATATACTGCTACAGTGCAGAAAATATAGATATATTTGTAGGTGATATTTTCGATTTATGTGGTGAAACACTAGGCTTCGTTGATGCAATTTATGATAGAGCCGCTCTGGTTGCTTTGCCAGATGAAATACGTGAGAAATATAGATTACATTTACTTGAAATTACAGGTGTTTCACCACAGCTTCTAATTACATTTGAATATGATCAAAAATTGTTGAAAGGCCCTCCTTTCTCTATTAGTGATGATGACGTTAAGCAGTATTATGTGGATAGTTATGAGTTGAGTCTTCTCAAAAAAATAGACGTACCTGGTGGCCTAAAAGGAAAATGTGATGCTAGTGAAAATATTTGGCTGTTGTCGAACATCTGAAAAAATCTCTATTAGTCACTTGCCAATGTTAATAAAGATACGAAAGAAGACGTCATTGAGTAACAAGGTTGTCAGCACTTCCGAGCTACAACTTGCTAATAATCTGCAATAAACTCAAATGATTGATGAGATGATAGTGTTCGATTATTTTACAATTACACATGACAAGTATTCACGTTTTATTTATTTTATTGATTTTGTTGGCTATTATTTTGTTGGCTTGATTTATGCTAATTCAAGGAAGGTGATGAAGTTTCACTTTTAGCAATTACCTTTCAAATTTGTTGTAACAGGATTAAAGGAATATCAAATGAAATTAAAATTTATAAAGACTGCATTAATAAGCTTATTATTCTCAACAGGTTGCTTTATTAATGTAGCAAATGCTGGCTTAATCGCACTCGATTCGACAAGAGGTACAGGAAACCAAGGTTATGGTGGTTCTCTTGCTATGTATTTTGATGTTACATCAGCTATTAATGTTACCGAATTAGGTGCCTTTGATAGTGGTTTTGATGGATTCGATTCAGAGATTCAAGTAGGAATTTTTGACCGTAACACTAATTTAATGGTCACTGAAATTGCAACATTCCTTGGCACTTCAAATACATTAATGGGAAACAGCCGATTTTTCAATATTGCTGACGTTACCTTGGGTGTAGGTAGTTATGCAATAGTTGCTAGGGGTTTTAATGATACAGATAAAAATGGTAACGCCGGCCCATCCGGTACAGCAGCCCCAACCATTAACAATGGAAGTGGATTGATTCAATTTGTAGGTGGTGGTTATTATGGTGGTAATAGCATAAATGATTTTGCTTTAACTACTGATAGTGGTACACCAAATAGATATGATGCGGGAACATTTATTTACACTAAAGTAACTGAACCATCCACGCTTGCAATTTTTGGCTTGGCTCTTGTTGGTTTAGCATCACGTCGATTTAAGAAACAATCTTAATATAGGTTTTTTAATATTTGATTCTAGAAAAACATCGATTAAAATAATTGGTACTTTTTTTCTGGGGGTTGGTAACTGGAAAAATCGACATAACTAGGCTCAAATTTATAGTTGCTTTAAGCAAAATTTTATTTTCGCAAAAGTGTCCGCTGTTAGTGATTTGTTATCGTAAAGTACCACCATAAACTAATGTCCGCAGTTGGCTAGTTGAAGAAGTCTCTAATGATCACTAGCTTAATGTTAACAAAGATACGATTATAGTCCTTTCACTAATTCATTTTTATGGCTTCTCTGTGATGACAACTGCCATTAGTAATTATTCCCCGATGGCTCTTATGTTCGATGAGCGATCATTAAGAATTTGAGGACACCCGTGCTTTTGAATGTTGAGAATGTTTTAATGTAAAATAAAGTAATACCATCATTAACCTCAACCAGTTTCATGGTGGAAGACAGCCTAAAATAAATAATTACAAGGGATATCGCACAGTCATATGAAGACTATTATTACTTTACTATGGATATTATCTTTCTCATCTCTATGTTCTGCTAAAGATAAAAGAGAACCCCGTGAAAGTATCAGAATTATAGGTGTGGAAAATTCCAATCCATTTAGTTTTACACTTCCAGATGGCACAACTACAGGACTTTACCTTGAATATTGGCGCCTTTGGTCAAAATCAAATAACATTCCCATAGAAATAGTCATGCAACCATTCGATGTTGCAATGGATACAATAAAAAATAAAGGTGCCGTAATTCAGGGCGTTTTCATTAATGATGAAAGAAAACAATGGGCTGATTTTTCAAATCCTATTCATAGTATTGAAACAGGAATCATTTTCAGCAATAAGTATTCCAAAGATATTAAACTATCAGAATTATCAGGTGCTAAGATTGCTGTTCAAGCTGAGAGTTACCAGGTAAGTTATATCGCTGAAAAATACCCTTCACTCAATCTCATAGAGTATGAAAACACTTCAGACGGTATTAAAAAATTATTTAATAATGAAGTTGATGCCGTTATTGGAGAAATACCTAATTTAAAAATCGAATTAACGATATTAAGACTAGATGGTGTATATACCATATCGGATGAAGTGTTATTAAATAATACAGTCCATGCAGCTTTAGCTAAAGAACAACCTAGTTTATTGAAAATAATAAATGAGGGTATCAATAATATACCAATACAGTCATTGATTGAATTAGAAGAAAAGTGGCTACCAACCACAAAGCCTTATTTTAGTAATCTCGCATCACTTACTAGTTTAACTCTGGCAGAAAGAAAATGGTTACAACAACTTCCTGCGCTAAGATTAGGCGTAGATTCATGGTATCCGTTTGAGTATTTTAATGACAAAGGTGATTTTTCGGGGCTCTCTGCCGATTATATTGAATACATAAAAAATAGTCTTTCTTTAACCATTGAAGCTGATAAAAATTATAGCTGGGCTGAATCGCTCGCTGCGATTAAATATAATAAAATTGATGTTATTTCGGCCATTGTTAGAACGCCAGAACGTGAAAAGTCGATGCTTTTTACCAACCCATACATTTCAGCACCCACGGTACTTGTTTCCCGTAAAAATGGATTTAATGCGGATTCGTTAGCGAGTTTAAAAGGGCGAACCATTGGTATTGTCGCTGAGAATGCCGTGTTGGGTTTTGTTGCCTCTGACTACCCTGAAATAATAATAATACCTGTGGATTCAACCATCGATGGACTGCAAAAATTAAGTGATGATAAATTAGACGCCTTTCTCGGTGATATTTCTTTTGTCAATTTCACTATTAATGAAGAGCAATTTGCTGATCTCATTATCACCGGTTTTTCACCCTATAACTTAGAAGTTTCTATGGCAGTGAGAACTGAGTTAGAGCCACTTGTAGGCATTCTCAATAAGGTTTTCCTGAGTATAAGTGAGAAAGAAAAAGCTGATATTGCTAATAATTGGTTAGCGGTAAAGATACAAAAGGGTATAAAAATATCAACCGTTGTTCTTTGGGTATTACCCATAGCCTCATTTCTAATGATGATTGTTATTTTAATATTTGTCCGTTTGAACCGAAAGCTCACCCTTGAAATTATTGAAAATGCAGAGCATCATGAGCAACTAGAACGAATGGCTCATTACGACGTACTCACCAATCTGCCTAACCGTGTATTACTGGCAGACCAACTAAACCAAGCGATAGCGGTGTGTAAGCGTCGCAATAATTCAGTGGCGGTTGCCTTTATGGATCTAGATGGTTTTAAAGCCGTCAATGACAAGTTCGGACATAGTGTGGGTGATGAACTACTCCTTGCAGTATCGCAACGTATGAAAGAGGCTTTGCGTGAAGGTGATACGCTAGCCAGGATTGGCGGCGATGAATTTATCGCAGTAATGGCTGATTTGGAAGGCATCGAAGGTAGTGTGCCCGTAGTAAAAAGGTTACTAAAGGCCGCTGCTGAGCCTGTGGTAATAGGTGATGACGTAATTCAAGTTTCAGCAAGTATTGGTATTACGCTGCATCCTCAAGACGGTACAGACTCAGAACAACTTATGCGTCATGCCGACCAAGCCATGTATATGGCGAAGAAAGCAGGTAAAAACGGTTATCATGTCTTCGATACCGAACAAGAGAATGCAAGCAAGGTTCGAGAAGAAAGTATAGGCGATGTTAGCTCAGCTTTGGCACAAAAAGAGTTTGTATTGCACTACCAGCCAAAAGTAAATATGCGTACTGGCGAGGTGATAGGTGTAGAAGCCTTAATCCGCTGGCAGCATCCGGTGCGTGGTTTAGTCCCGCCCTTAGAATTTTTACCCGCTATAGAAGGTCATGTAATGAGTCTTGACCTTGGTGAGTGGGTTATAAGCAGTGCATTGAGCCAAATAAGCCAATGGCAAAGCATGGGCCTAAATATACCAATCAGCGTCAATATTAGCGCTTTTCAACTAACTCAAAAGAACTTCTCAGAACGCTTAGCATTATTATTGGCGCTTCATCCTGAAGTAAATTCGTGCTCCCTAGAATTAGAAATCCTCGAAACTACGGCCTTAAGTGACATAGCCCAAGTATCTTCTACGATGGCTAAATGCCATGGGCTTGGTGTTCGCTTTGCCTTCGATGACTTTGGTACTGGCTATTCGTCGCTAACTTATCTTAAACAACTACCCGCATATTTAATTAAAATAGACCAGAGCTTCGTGCGCGATATGTTAGAAGACGCCGACGACTTAGCGATTATTGAGGGTGTTGTTGGTTTGGCTAATGCATTCAAGCGTGAAGTCATTGCTGAGGGTGTCGAGACAGTTGCGCATGGCGTGGCGCTTCTAAAGCTTGGTTGTGAAAAGGCGCAAGGTTATGGCATAGCCCGCTCTATGCCTGGTAGTGATATTCCCGATTGGATAGCTAGCTGGAAAACGGATGATTCTTGGCAGGTTGAAAGTCCCATTGATGGGCAAAGTGGTACCGACGGTTTTGACTAAATATTTATCCCTAAAATAGTACATATGTATGGCAGCATTCTTTGACCGATCCATCAAAGCGCTAATGACACTAATGTCTGATAAGCAGACCTAAGCATAATGTATGCTTAGGTCTGCTTATCGCGTATCAGTTGACCTAACATTTCGCCTATAGCTAAGGTCAGCAAGGCACTTTGAAGTCATGCCAGTATAATTCTTTGAATGACTGCTGTGATGGCCGAGTTATCCGTCAAGATAAGCGGACCTTTACTTCCGTGATGTTTATGACACAAGAGGTCCGCATATTGCTGGCATTAGGTAGCCTAGCTCAGAAAAGCTGATTATTCGAATAACCATCTCTTGACCCTTTGCCAAGATACAAAAGACTGGTTAGTGTTAAAAGAGCTACGCTAGTGAATAGCGATTTTTTCTATCAGAATCGCCACTTCCGGTTCTGATGATAATTGATGGTAAGCATTGATCACCTTTTTTCCTTCTGAATTTCTTTCTGCCACTAAATAGGTCAAACTCCCTTCGAAATAAAACTGATTGTCCGCCATTGGAAAAATTTCTTCGGGATCACGGTTATCTCTTTGAGAATAAAGTTTGCCATTCTCCAATGAGAGCGTTCTACTGGAGCCACTATCGGTTTTGTAGGTCCCAAGAAACTGTTTAACTTTATTTTCATTCAACGTAACTGCTGTAAATGTTGGTACTTCAATATCTAGTGCTTGCGCTCCTAGTAAGGTACTTAAGATGCCTACGTTTCGATTACTCAAATTACTTAAAACAGCGACGTATAACTTTTCTTCGGGAACGTAAAAAGCATTAGTTACAAATCCAGGAATTCCGCCACCGTGAGCGTACGTTTTATATTTATTTAAATCCCGACTTTCGATACCATACCCATAGCTCGACATGGAACCATCATTCAAGGTAAAGGGCTGAAGCATCTGTTGATAACTACTTTCAGCGAGCAATTTTTGCGTGGCCAAACCATTAAACCAAAGGTGAAGGTCACCTACCGTAGACATTAAAGAACCTGCTGCATGTGGCCACATCATGTCAATGTACATGGCATTAACAATGCCATCAGGACCCATATCATAACCATTGGCACGGTTTGGTATGATTTTTGGACTATCAAAATAACTGCTGTTCATTTTCAACTTTTTGAAAATGTGTTCATCAATAAATTCAGCATAGTTTTGGCCACTTGCCACTTCGATTATTTTTCCCAATAACACATAGCCCGTATTGGAATACCGAAATTGTTCTCCGGTTTTAAATTTCATAGGGTGTTTGGCAAAACGCTCCAACATCTTATCGATGTTAGTCGGGGCCTGAATTTCGCTGGCAAATAAACTCTCGTCTTCAGTGTAGTTGGCAATACCTGAAGTATGAGTCAGCAAATTTTCAATTGTCACTTTATTTTCTTCTGTTGGAAAGTCCGAAACATATTTATGAATATCATCCTTTACCGATAACTTGCCTTGCTCTTGCAATAGCAAAATACCCGCAGCAGTAAACTGCTTAGTGATAGAACCAAGTCGAAAAACACTAACGACGCTGAGAGGCACGTCAAGTTCAACATTAGCCATTCCCCTGGCTCCTTGGTAAAGAACCTGATCTCCTCGGCTAACGATCACAGCAACTCCGGGGCCGTTATTTTTCACATGTTTTGTGAGTATGGCATCATAGCCGTTTATCGATTCTGCATGTGTTTTTGCGCTAAGAATTTCGACACTAAAAATGAATATAAACAATAAAGATAATTTCATGATTTCCTTTCCCTTTACTCTTTGAACTAATGTTATTTTCGTGAATCAACTACTATGTATTTATGGTTTACTGAGACGTAATAATCTGAACTTATTGAAATACTGAATAGAGATATTCAATATCAACATAGAAACAATAAAACACATCTCTAATTTATGCAACGCGAGTGGGCACCCCGAATTCGGTTAAGGCCGGAATGTGTCAGAAGCAATCTAAAGCGGAAGTATAATTGAGCAGCGAAAATGAATTAAAAACGCCTTCATATTTTACTATTACTAATGACGGCTTTAGGTCGATTTAAGTCTTTGTTAGGCTAGAGTCTTATGTTAGTTCATTGGCTAAAAGCCGAATTAATAATTTAGTCACTTTAAGCGAACGTTTAGTTCCTTGTGCACATAGTTATCTTAACTTCTGCGTGGCAACCCTAATGTTATTCAGTGGCCATCGTTAATGTCATTCGATGGTAGTATGAAATTTAATGACTGGAAGTTCTGATGTCATGGGTTAGCAAAACTGATGCAATTATCCAATTAGCAGTTTTTTGCTTTTTAAAGCTAGAAATTATAAAAAAGGTTTATAGCGCTAATTCTTCGCGTAGCGTTCAATCCACTCTTACCATTACCCCCAATTAACTTATTGATTTTATTTGTTTACAGTATTCTGGTTAAGTTTTTGCTAATCATTATTTTTATTTTTATTTTTATTTTTATTTTTATTTTTATTTTGTATTGAGTCTATTTGAGCTCATTGGCTTTTCGGTATTTACCTTGATAGTCAAAAAGTCTGTCTTTGACACGCCAGTAGAATTTTTGTTTTCTGGCAATGACAAAGTCAGGACACGGTAATAGGTTAGCTAACGTTAATGCTTGTTCAAGAGTAGTCACTTCAAACGACCCAGTAGAACCCAGTTGAACACTGATTTTAGCACTAAGGCGTTTAGCAAAAATATTATTGAACGCTGCAACTTGATTTGGCTTAGTAAAGTCAAAAGATTCGTTGAGTTCATCGCCTTGTTCATCATGATAAGTGATCTTTAACTTCTCAGTGGCCTTATCACTAACTTTGGTTAAATTAAGACCGGCGCAGCGAATAATTTTTGAATCTTTAAGTTTTAGTGCCTTTTTTAACATATCATCGGGGTCAACCAAGACTTCAAGGCACTGTAAACAGTTACGAGCAGCTATGTCATTTTCACCACCGCAGTGAGGGCATTCTTTAAATACAAAACGATAGTCACATTGGCTCTGCGTAGCTTGCTCTTCACTGGGAGCATAAACTAGGCCTTGGCATCGTCGGCCGTAGTGTTCTACTAAATAACCGTCATCATCACAAATGCCCCAAAACAAATTAGGAAATTCACAACTTGGGCAAATAACTTGAACGGGCTGACTTTTACTATTGGGCTTTTTCTCACCAACTTCAGGATGATAAAGGTCAAAATCATTGCCCGTATAGTCAATCACTAAGCAATCTTTTTTGTTATCACTCAAACGCAGACCACGACCGATGATTTGCTGATAGAGACTCACTGATTGTGTTGGACGCAATATTGCAATCATATCGACATGGGGTGCATCAAAACCAGTGGTTAATACCGAAACATTAACCAGATATTTAATTTCTTTACGCTTGAATGCCTTTATTAACTTATCGCGTTCAGTGTTGTCGGTAGCACCGGTAATTAACGCACTTAATTGGGAGGGTAAATAGCTAAAGACTTCCTTTGCATGCTCAACTGTAGCGGCAAATACCATAATACCTTGACGATTATGGCCTAACTCAATGACCTGCTCAATAATGCTTTGAGTCACCCGAGGATTTTTGTTTAATAGATGATTCATATCCGCAGGACTATATTCGCCAGAGGCGTTTGCTCGTAGGCTACTAAAATCGTAGTGCTCTATGGTCGCATCAACTAAATTGGGCTTAGTTAAATACTCGCGTTTAATTAAGTAACGAATGGGTAGTTCATAAATACAGTGCTCAAAAGGTCGCTTTTCTTCACTTCGCATGAAACCACGGTAATGCTTTTTATAAATCCAGCCCATACCTAAACGATAAGGGGTTGCGGTTAAGCCTAATAATTTTACCTCGGGATTAACTTGCGTCAATTTTTCAATGATTTGTTGATACTGATTATTATTGGACAGCTTGTTTGCGCTTTCTTTTGCTTGCTCTTTGGGCTCCTCTTCAGGTTTGCTTTTAGCTTTGTCCCTAGCCAGCTCAGGGCTTGCTAAATTAACTCTATGACATTCGTCAATAATAATTAAAGAGTAGGGCTCGTAGAAGTCATCTAGATTGCGGGCTGCCGATTGTATGCTGGCGAACGTGACTTGGTACTGAGTTTCTTTGAGTTTTAATCCAGCAGAATAAATACCAGCGGTACCACCATAGCTTTCATATTTTTGATGATTTTGCTCGACCAATTCTTTCACATGGGTGAGTACCAGTATTTTTCGCTTTGCCAAGCGAGCAAGCTCGGCAATGACCAGACTTTTACCTGAGCCTGTCGGTAAAACAATCACTGCAGACTCGTTGGTTTTTCGAAAGTGTTTGAGCACCGCCGAAACGGCCTCTTGTTGATAATCTCTAAGTTGAAAAACTTCCACGCAGTGCTGTTGCCTTATAGGGAACCAAAAGCAGCCATAATAGCAAAATAGCGGATAAGTCCAAAATTTAAAACAAACTTTAAATCTTTATTAGTTTGCGAAAGCTAATCTAGATAGTAGGGAGTTGAAAGATAATATGCTGCGCGCAACCTGGAATATCACTGAGGTAATTGAGCCTGCATTCGATTTTTTGAGTAAACTGTTGAGATAAATGACTATACAAACTCCATTTACTTTATCAAAAAAGTACGGTCATAAGTTACATAGCCAGATTGAGGGGGGTTACTGCAAAATTTTATAATACAATTAAAATTGATACCTAATTCAGCTTCAATAGCTAATAATTTATAGGTGCTATCTAATATTTTTAAATAGTCATTTTGCTGGGCTGTGGCCCAAGTTAACTGAGTATATTTATCGATTTTAATTAAGTCTTTTTTAGCGTTCGAAGATAATAAAAATTTATTCAATAATGAATATCTTTATCTCGCTCAATCAATAATTTTTCATAGCAGTAATCTGTAACAGCGCTTTATTCTCCTTGAATTAATATATTGCGTAAATTTAAAAGCTTAGCTTCTGGTTCTTCTAACGTTCTCAATCCTGCTCTAACAATTTCACTTGCTGAACCATAACGACCAGTGTTAAGTTGTTGGTTTATAAACTGATCAAATTGATCTCCGAATGTGACACTTGTCTTTTAAGCGATAATTAAAACCTCAAAAGTACAAAGAGAAGTTGGCCTGTGCTCCTTCGTCACTTATTTAACCCACGATATGTTTCCCATGATGTGGGCGTTAACTGGCTTCGTAATGGCCTCTATTTTAGTTAAGGAGTAAAAAAAGTATGGATAGTATTAAGTGGTATAAAAGCCCTGAGATGATCGTTGCGTTATCTGCATTGCTAATTGGCATAGTCACCGCTTTCACTTCAATTTATTCAGCCTATGTTGATCGTGAATATGCAAGAGCATCTGTTTGGCCAAAGTTAGAGATATTCAGAAGTTTTAATGGTAATTCATCATTTAGTTACGGCGTAAGTAATAATGGTACTGGTCCGGCACTAATAAAATATGCAAAAGTTAAGAATGGTCCAACATATATAAAAACGTGGAAGGAAATAAAAGCATTTGAAAATATTAGGCAGTCACATATTAGCAATCGTACGTTATCACCTCAAAATAGTATTACTCCAGTTTTATATAAAGGAGAGGATGTAAAGGCGCTGGTAAAAGCAGATACATTAATAAGTATAGAGCTTTGTTATTGTTCTATTTATGAGGAGTGTTGGGTGATTGATAGAACAAACCGGCCAACAGCAGTGGACGTTTGTACTGTCGACGATAAGCAAATGTTTCTGCAATAAACAGTCAGTTAACAGGTCATTCAAGCAGAACAACGTTTTGAACACTGTTGACGCTGGGTGATAGACAAGCTGATTTTTCACGCAGGTCTTTATTATTAATGTTTGTGCCTACGAGGTAATGAGTAATCATTATCATCTGGTGTTTTTTATTGATGAAGATAAAGCGAAGCAGTCGACAACGACTGACTTACTTGTGCGTTGACACCGTTTAGACAAATGTACGTTAAGGGTTGTTAATTTCTCTGGGCTTCATCGTCTAAAGAGAATTTTTTTGTGTTTAATATTCGCTATTTTTTAATCAAATAATCTTGTTATACCGTCATATTTTTAACATAATATAAAACATGGAGTTTTAATCGGTTATAAGAATATTCTAAATTTTATATGTCGCTATCAAAATTATATTCGTCCTGCTAAATACGTTATTACGAAATATACCGCATGCTTAGCCCTTCTCATTCTTTCTATGATCGCCATTTCGATAAGTGCACAACCTTATGTGAAATTGGATAATCTTAACAAAATTAAACTAAATAAGCATAATCTCTGGTACCAAACCCAACCTATAGAGACAAGTCCTAGTTTTGTAGAGTTAAATCAATTATATCAAAATGCTAAACAAGTCACTTCGACATTAGGCGGTAGCGGCGCTTATATTACTCAGATTAAATTAATCAATACAAAAGGGCATGATGATACTTGGTTTGTCAATCTGCATGCTAATTATCTCGATACAGGTACTGCTTATTGGCAGCGCGACAGCGGTGGAGTAATAAAGTTAGCAAGTTTTGGGCAGATTGGCGGTACAAACCCAAAATTAGCTCACTCGCAGGCGTTTTCTTTTTCATTAAATCAACAGGAAACAGGCACGCTGTGGATTTATATTGAAGCGAAAATGTTCGCAACACCTGTTACCGTAAAAATTTATAGTAAAACAGCATTTTATAATAACCAATTTTTTGTTAATAGCATCACCTCAATTTCATTTACAGTCATGCTTACACTAGCCTTAATCGCTTTCTTTATATATCTCAGAACAAAGTATTTGGTTACGTTAGCCTGTACTGGTTATATAGGCCTGCAAGGCTTAGGTTGGTTTTTAGCCTCAGGAAGCTTTGGTCATTTATTTACGGTGTCAACATTTAACCCCGTTTACACCGCTATATGGATATTCCCTTTTGCTATTGCCTCTGCCAGCCAGTTTACAAAGTTGCTATTTAATTGTCAGGCAGAGCATCTTAAATTGGCGAAAACATTCAACTTACTGTCGATAGTTTGCTTAAGTTTAGGTTTGTTAATGCCTTTTATATCTTTTGCGCACAGCTACTTAATAGCACATATCATCGCAACGCTATGGATCCCACTCTGTATTGGCACCGGCATTTTTATGCTCGCGAAAAAAGATTTTAGAGCGAAGTATTACTTAATCGGTAATCTTTTATATGGACTGACTTTACTGGGTTATGTCTTATCTCATCTTTATAAGATTGACTGGGATATTTCTCTTGAACTGATTGTGCAAATAGCACTAACCATTGATTGTATTTGTATTCTTCTTTCTTTAGCTGAATGGTTGCAAATACAACAGAAAGAATTTCATCGCACTTATGCCATTTCGCGTATTGATCCATTAACTCAAATTGGTAATCGATTCGCTCAAAACGAAAAATTGGCTCGCTTAAAAGGGCAGTACTGTATTGCTTTTATTGATCTTGATGGCTTTAAAAAAATCAATGACAAACTTGGCCATGACGAAGGTGATAAAGTGCTGATTGCAACAGCAGATATCATGCAAAAGAAACTACAAGGGCTGGGTAGCATTTTTCGCTGTGGTGGGGATGAGTTTATTTGGGTTGTTAGTATTAAAAGCTCACAACAAGTTAAACCACTATTACTGCAATTATCTGATTTACTAATGAAAACAGAACAAGAGTTGCAAGAAAAAGGATGGAAAGAGGCGGGGTTAAGTTTTGGTATTGCCACGAGTTTTGAAACCCTAAATCAATCTGAGTGTTTATCACTAGCCGACAAGCGTATGTATAAATACAAACAAGATAAGCAATAGCACATTTTAGCAATGTCATCTGTCGCCTTTAAAATCGAGCATTTATCGAAATGAATTGCTTTATAACCTTAGCTCTCTGTTGTCATTTTGGCTCATCGAGACTTAAAATCATTTTTCTCATATTTGACCGAACAATCATCATGTTTTCAATAACTAAACCTTGCTGTTTTAATTAATAATGCTACGATTAAATTTTTGCGTATCATGCTATTACATATGGACATTTAAATAGTGCTCTTCCTATTCCGTTTCGCTATTATTTTAATAATATTATTTTCAAAGTTAATTTACGCAAATAATATCCTTATTAATAAACCATTATCAACTTTAGATACTCGTTACCAATATACATACGATTTATTATCTTTAATAATGAGTGTTACGCCAGAATTTGGTGATGATAAAATTGAACAGTCCTCAACGTATATGACGCGAAACCGTACTTTACATGAATTAATTTCAGGGGAATTTATTGATGTGATGGCTGAGGCTCCTCAACCTGAATGGGATGAAAAATTAATTGTAGTTCCTATCCCGATCAGAAAGGGTCTTCAAGGTTTTAGATTATTTATCGTAAATGAAGAAAGTGCTAAATTAATGAACGAGGTAAATAAGTTTGAAGATTTATTAGCCTTATCTACTGGCTCAGGGAAAGATTGGTCTACAAAACGAGTATTAGAGAGAGCTGGATTTAATGTCGTTACCGGCTCTAATTATAATGGTTTATTTGGTATGTTAAGCAAAAATAGATTTTCAACTTTTGCGAGAGGAATAAATGAAGTGTATGAAGAAGTGGCTTCTCGAAAATCAACACTGCCTAATCTAATGGTAGATAAAAATGTATTATTATATATACCGTTAGCCACATATTTCTATATATCTCCTAAAAAACCTTTAATAGCTGAGCGAATAAAGGTTGGATTATTACGATTAATAAAAAGTGGGGCATTCAATATATTTTTTTATAATAATCACTGTAAATCTCTTATGAAAGCTCAAATAAGTAAAAGAAAAGTATTCAATATACCTAATGAATTTATCGCTACAGAGCGAATGTTATCTTTAGTTAATGCAGATTTTTTAGTGAATACAGATTTGAACTTTAATCAATTATGCCACTAAATTGTATTAATTATAACAAAACAAACAATAATTTATTTTAAAATCAGATGAAGTTATCGGGGTTGTTTATTGCTAGAGTGATAAACCTGAAGTTCTTACCTTTAAGCTCTCAATCTGCTCAAAAAAAATTGGTTCTTTGAGCGGTTACTTTACTCGTTTTTTCCACAAACTTTGCCTTTTAATAAGGTATTACAGACTACGGGTAACCAAGTTCACCCGATAAGGTTTAATAATGAAATTTTTAGTTATCATATTCTCGGTATTGTTATTAAGCGCTTGCGCTACAACAATTGATACCTACAACCCAAATAATCTTACTCGTCAAAATTTGTCTAGTGTTTCTGTTGATGATGTAGGATTGTGGGTTGGTGATTATGAACTAGTCACTGATATTGCTTCAGCATTTGATACCGCTGGCGCGACAGTCATTTCTGTCAATGTCTGGGATACAGTTCCTGCTGAAGTCTATCTAAAAGAAGGTGAGTATCAATTTGTTATCCGATGTGAGTCAAGGGGACTTTATAACTTTCATAATATTGATATCACACTTGCAAAAGGTCAAAAATATAAGGCTTATTGCTTGGGTAAATATGAAGACTCTTTCCTTGGTGATAGATTGACTAAGATATTTGGCTTTATCAGCGAAGAAAATAATTTATCGGCAGAAAAAGCGACTAATCAAAAAACTATAGATAGTTTGTAGTAGAGCTTGTAAATCGTGAGGCCAAGCGATAAACCTTAGGTTTTTGTCCATCAATACTTTAGCAGTGAACTACCCACCGACGCCGCTCCGCGTCGATCAGTGGGTTTTCTCGACAGATTCGATAAAGTCGGCTTCAATAAAAGTACTGAGCTTGCAAGTATCAGTCTAATACTCAGTGTTAATTAAAATAAAAGGTCAGAAAATATCAATACAAAGATAATTCAGAGCATTAATCGGCGGCTATTTATTAACGTTATTTTTGCATGAATTAGCATGAACACCCCTTTAAAAATGAAAAGAGAGTTGCTTTACCCCTAAGCTTAAGGGCAAAATAAAAGAAAAACATCACAAGGAGATATAAGTGAAAAATACAAAATTGACCTACAGTGTTTTTTCTTGCCTACTATTATTAATGTCGTTCTCACTTTTTGCCAAAGACACTATCCCTGAGCCTTTAACTCCTTGGGTGTCTTGGGTATTGAAAGGCCAGGAAAACCTATCTTGTCCTTTTATCAATAATACTAACTTTGCTGACAAGCAAAATCATATTTGTGCTTGGCCAAGTACGCTGGCAATAAATGTAACAGACAGTTCAGCCTCGTTTAAACAATCATGGCAGGTATTAACTAAAAGTATTATCCCTTTGCCCGGAAATGATAATAACTGGCCACTTGCTGTTACAGTTAATAATAAAGACTTTCCCGTATTTACTTATAAAGGTAAACCAGCTATTGAATTAGTAAAAGGCACTTATGTTATAGCAGGTAAGTTTAAATGGTCAAAAATACCTGAAAGTATCACTATCCCTGAACAATATGCTTTCGTTAAGATGACGATTAATAACCAAGTTATCGCCTTTCCTAAAATAGAAAATAATAACCTATGGCTGCAAAACGCTAAAACGAGCCAAGAGCAACAAGACTCTCTTGATATAACTGTGGTAAGACGTATTGCCGACGGCCCTTATATAAAGCTTGAAACCCTCATTAGTCTCAATGTGTCAGGTCAAATGAGAGAAGTAGAGCTCGGCAAGCTACTGCCAGAAGGTTTTGAATTGATTGGCATTGAATCACTTGTTTCCTCATTTTTAGATGGCGATGGTATCCTACACGCTAAATTGAAACCAGGCAGTTGGGAAATAAAGGTGCTAGCTTATGCACCAGCCACTTTATTAACGTGGCAAAAACCTGAACAATCTCATCATTGGCCAAAAGAAGAAATTTGGGTTTTTGAAGGGCATGAAAACCTACGTTTGGGTAAAGTTGAGGGCGCAAAAACTGTTGATAGCAGTCAAGTAAATATGCCTAATGCATGGTATGAATTACCGAGTTATTTAGTTAATACCAAGGATTCACTCCATTATGATATTCAACATAGAGGCAAACCCTTACATTTAGAAAATCAACTTAACTTGAAACGCACCTTGTGGCTTTCATTTGATCATTTAACTTATACCTTCAATGATGATATTCATGGCGCAATGATTAATGATTGGCGTTTAAGTATGAAGTCTCCATATTTATTAGAGTCTGCAGAAGACCAAGATGGCTCAGTATTAATTACCACCAAAGAGCCAAATGAAAGGGGTATCGAAAATCGTTACCCACAAGTAAAAATTGAAGCAAGAGGTATTATCAACTCAGCCAAACAATTACCGGTTAGCGGTTGGGGCAACGATTTTGAGCGGGTATCATTGAAGCTTAATCTGCCGCCAGGCAATAAATTATTTGCCGTATTTGGAGCAGATAACGTGTCAAACAGTTGGTGGTCAAGCTGGTCAATTTGGGCAAGTTTTATTGTTCTATTATCTTCTTTAATGGCAAGTCGATTGATTAATATCACTTCAGGTATTGCCACTGCGGTAATGCTGCTTTTTATATATCAAGAAATTAACGCGCCTATAGTCGCTATTCTTAATTTACTTTTGGCGATTGTTATCAAAAAACATCAACCCTTTGAACGCATGAAAGCCTTAGTTAAAGCCTATTGGGGGATAAGTATAACGGTTGCTGTTGGAGCGATACTACTATTTTCTGCGACGCAATTACGAACCGTGATACATCCTCAGTTGGAGTCACGAGAATCAAATGCAGACAGTTATAGAGAACGCGCAGTTGTACAAAACAAAGAATTACAGATGAGCAGAAAGCGCAGCGATGTTATCACCTCAGACGATCTTATGAGTGCACCAGTTGAAAGAATCATGGTGTCAGGTAATCGAGTGAAAATGGCTGAGTTAATGATGGAGCGTTATCAAGCGGATGCCTTAATGCAAGCTGGCTCTGGTATTCCAAGTTGGCAGTGGAATAGCTATCAAATTAATTGGAATAGTCCTGTTGCTAAAGATCAAACGTTCGAGGTGATTGTTTTATCAAAAACCACCTATAGGGTCATTAAGATACTGGGCATATTTTTCACCTTGATTTGGCTGTTTTTAGTATTAAAAGAAGTTATTAGCGAGGCATACACTAAAATTAAACCTCAGGCAGTAGCGAGTGTGTTGGCTTTATTTATCTTAATACCGAGTTATTCACCGACTGTTGAAGCTACCGATTTTCCTAGTCAAAAGCTCTTAGATGAACTTAAGGTGAGGCTAACAGAAGCGCCATCGTGCGTGCCTGATTGTGTTGCTATCAATAAATTACAAGTTAGCATTGATGAAAAACAGTTAACCTTGGTGTTATCTGTTCATGCTAATACTGCTACTGCGTTAGCTTTACCCAAGTCTGAATTTTGGCGACCAGAAAAATTATTACTAGGTGAGACATCAGCGGAAAATAAAATTGAAAGCTTAGTAAAATATAAAGGTTGGATATATATTCCTATTGCTCAAGGATTATCTACCATAACCTTGTTGGGGCAGGTGGCTTACGTTGACGAATTTCAACTTGAATTTAGAGATAAGCCAAAGCACGTTAATATATCCTCTTTAGCCGCTTGGGAAATTGTTGGTCGTCAAGGTGACCGGTTAACTGGAAATACCTTGGCTTTTTTAGCAACCAATGCTGATAAAAAGCAAAGTAACAAGCAGCAAACTTCAACTCGATATAGTGCAAAGCCCTTTGTTAAAGTGAGCAGAGAATTGTCTGTTGACCAATTATGGACAATACGTACTAAGGTTGAACGTATAGCACCGAATAGCGGTTCAATAAATATTAATGTTCCTTTAATAGCAGGTGAAAATATCACCAGCGCAGAGGTCATTGTTGAAAATAATCAAGTGGCGGTTACTTTACCTGCTGGTGTTAACGTTTTTAGTTGGACTTCTATCCTTGCTCAACAACAAGACCTTCGTTTACACGCTAAGCCTGAACAGTCGTTAATTGAACTGTGGCGAGTGATTGTTAGTCCTGCGTGGCATGCAAATCTTTCTGGATTACCGATAATTTTAGAAGACCAAGACAATAATGATTATTATCGTTATTCTTTCTATCCATATCCCGGTGAAAGCCTAGATCTCACCATTACTCGACCTGTTGCAGTAAAAGGTGATGTGTTAGCCATTGATTCTGTGAATTACACCATTGAGCAAGGCACACGTACCTCAACGTTAAGTTTATCTTTTGATTATCGAAGTACACGTGGTGGTGAACATATTATTGAATTGCCGCTAAATTATCAGTTAAAAGAAATACGAACGGATAACAAACTGATTAATCTTCAACTAGAAGACGATAAACTGGCAATTCCAGTACTGCCTGGTAAACATAATGTTCAGATACTGATGCGTACCAGTGTCGAAGAAGAATTGTTATTTTCTGCGCCAAAAATAAACTTAAATGCACCAATCAGTAATATTACCAGCATAATAAATTTGAGTAGCCAGCGCTGGATACTTTCTGCTAAAGGCCCTCTACTGGGGCCAGCAGTACTTTATTGGGGAGAGTTGTTCACTTTTATTTTATTAGCTTTACTCGTCTCGAGAGTTAGGTTTTCACCCTTAAATACACTGAGTTGGATCATCTTAGGCTTTGGCTTAAGTTTAAGTAATTGGGGGGTGTTAATGCTAATGGCGCTGTGGTTTGCGGCTATTACTGCCAGTACTTATCGACCCAAAAATATTAACCGACTTTCATATAACGCCTCACAGCTTTTATTATATCTCTTATCAATTGTCGCCATAGTGTCACTTGTACTTGTGGTTCCAGCCAGCCTGTTGAGCTCGCCTAGTATGGGCATCGAAGGTAACTATTCATACGGTAACCACCTTCAATGGTTTTCAGATAAATCGAGTGGTTTGTTACCCCAAGTATCTGTGGTGAGTATCTCAACCCTTTTTTATAAAGGTATTATGTTGGTTTGGGTTATTTGGCTGAGCTTTGCTTTTTTAAGTTGGATAAAATGGGCTTGGAAAGCGCTGGGTCAACAAGGCTATTGGCGAAGTGAACTCAGTAAGCAACTAGACAAAAAATAATAGCTTGTTGCAGCAAAACTAGATCGATTTGAAATATCAATTGAAAATTCGATTAGATCTAGTGCTTTCATTGGTAACGGCCATAGGAAGTGTTTATTATGTAATATTCGGCACCTGCCACCCATAATTGATTATTTAACGCGGAACTTACATGAATTTAGAACAAGCTTTATTGGTGATCGCTACTGCACATGGCAACGAACTACCTGTTGAAGCGCTAGAAGCAGTTAAAATGAATTGGTCAGTGTTTTATCCTGATTTAGAGCGACTCATCGATCAATTTATTACCGATGATACTTCGCTTACCGATGAGCAACAGGCGATTTTATTTTTCGGCACATTATTACTAGCTGAATTAAAATATGTCCCCGCGTTGTCAAAATGTCTGCAGTTATTCTCGCGCAGTGATTCCTTTTTAACCCCCCTGGAAGGGGTGTTTGGGGATGCTCTCACTGAATTAACGCCAACCTTATTTTATAATGTGGCTGACGGTAATACACAAGTATTGTCTGATTACATTGTTGACGGTCATCAAGCGATGTATTGCAAAGCTTCTGCTATTGAAGCGGTGTTTGCTCAATACGAAGTGGGTGTCATTGATAAAACAGAATTAGGTGAACATGTAACTCGTTGGCTAGCAGCTTTTTTGGCTTTACCCAATCCAATCAGTAGTTTCTTAATGAGTGCATTAGCCGATTCTTGTATTGAATATCAACTTGATAACTTCAAACGTCAGTTTGTCGAATTATGTGATAAAGACTTATTTGACGAAGACCGCTTTAAAAAAGCTGAGGTAAAAGCCTGGCATAGGGGAGATGCACCTAAGCTGATAGAGTCGGGTATTATTCAGGCAGAGTTCAGTGTCGTTGATACGTTAAAGACATGGATTGATGATGACTCTGAAGATGAGTTGCTCGATACACTGCCAAGTGATGACCATGATATATTTGAGTCGTTAATGGCTGAAGGTGGTTTATTAGCTAATATCCTTTATGACGAAAAAACAATTTTAGAGAACAGTGTACCGGTAAGTTCATTAGCTATGGCTGGTCGCAACGATCCATGTCCATGTGGTAGTGGTAAAAAATATAAAAAGTGTTGCTTACAGTAATACACAGCGCTGGTATTTACTTTAAATAGAAATGAGACCGCGCAATTAAACCAGTACCTACATCCATCTTGGTAAACTAGAAAAACCGCTCATTGAAAGATTAGCGGTTTTTTACTTTCTTAAATAATAACCTTTTAAAATTAAGGTATTACAGTCAAACTTTGGCTGCTTAATTTTATGGGTAAATTATATCTAACTAACATCACCTACGAACAAATCAACATTTTATTAACAAATCTCGTTTATCGCGTCTTTGTTGCTTGCACATTTATTTTTTCTCAATACAATCAACGACAATTAAAGTTTATAGTGAAAATAACATGAAAAAATTAATCCTAGCACTTTGTTGTGCTTTGGTAACCTTGACCGCAAGTGCCTTAACGACGCTTGAAGATGTTAAGTCTTTTACCTTAGATAATGGCATGACCATTATTGTATTAGAAGATCATTCTATACCTAATGCCAATATGTATTTATTCTGGAAAGTAGGCTCTAGAAATGAATATCCTGGTATAACTGGCCTTTCACATTTTTTTGAACACATGATGTTTAACGGCGCTAAAAAGTACGGACCTAAACAGTTTGACCGTGTAATGGAAGCGGCAGGCGGCGCTAATAACGCTTACACGTCGGAAAATATTACTGCTTATACTAATTGGTTTCCGGTAAGTGCCATAGAAACCATTTTCAGCTTAGAAGCCGATCGTATTGAAAACCTCGCTATTGATATAGCTATGGTAGAGAGTGAACGTGGCGTAGTTACTTCTGAAAGGTCAACACGGTTAGAAAACTCAAACTTCAGTAAGCTGCATGAAGAAGTTAAAGGAGTCGCTTTTCGAGCACATCCCTACAGTTGGGGGGTTATTGGTCATCAGTCAGACATAGATAATTGGTCGATTGAAGATCTTAAAGCCTACCATAAAACCTATTACGCTCCGAATAATGCTGTTGTGGTTATTAGTGGTGATGTCACCTTAGCGCAAGTAAAAAAACTCTCCAATAAATATTTTGCTCCGATCAGTTCACAATCAAGCCCAAGAGAAGTACATACCGTTGAGCCCAAGCAACTCGGTGAACGCCGAACTTATGTGCAAAAAGAGTCAGCAACTTCTGCCAATGTACTCTTTGCTTTTCACGTACCTGAAACTCGTCATGCAGATTATTATCCGTTAAAAATGCTTGCTACAATTTTGGGTAGTGGACAAAGTTCTCGTTTGTCTAGAAGTCTGGTTGACGATAAACAAATAGCCACATGCGTTTTCACTTATATGCCGGATTCCTTTGATCCTAATCTATTCTATGTTTTCGCAACAGCTACCAGCACGGCAACAGCGAGTGTGCTTGAGCAAGCGATGGTGGCAGAAATTAATAATATTATTGTTAATAGCGTTACTGAGCATGAGCTCACTAAAACCAAAAATATTGCGCAAGTAGATTTTTATCGCACGCTTTCCACGATCAATGGTAAAGCAAATACTTTAGGGACATATGCGTTATTTTTCGATGATTATTCGCAAATGTTTACGGCCATTTCAGAGATGAACAAAGTGTCAGTTGAAGACATTAAGCGTGTTGCGAGTACTTATTTAATAAAGTCGAACCGCACGGTTGGCATTTTAGCCGCTGAACAAGACAGCACTGAAGGAGATTTATAGATGAAACATTCCATTATACTTATTTGCAGCTTTATCCTGACATTAAGTCATCCAGTAGTTGCTGAATTTACCTTGCCTGATTACCAAAAGTTGACCTTGAAAAATGGCTTAACCGTCTACTTGATGGAACAACATGAAGTCCCTCTAGTCGATATTAGGGTGGTAACAAAAGCTGGCGCAGTTAACGACGGTGACAATTATGGCTTAGCGAACTTTACCGGCACCGCGCTTGGTTTTGGCAGCCAGAAATTATCAAAAAAAGAAATTGAAGATTTATTTGATTTTCACGGTGCTAACTTTAGCAACAGCGTTGGTATGGAGTCATCTACGTTAAGCTTATCTATTGCCAGTAAAGATATTGATGGCTTGTTGCCAGTATTTAGCGATATTTTATTAGCGCCAACCTTTGATAATGAAGAATTTATTAAAGAGAAAAAACGCTACCTCGAGAGCTTAAAGCAAAGTAGCGAGCAACCTGGGCGAATTATCGGCGGAGCTTTTAAGCAACTATATTTTCAACAACATTTATTAGGAAACCCTGTTGATGGGAATATTTCAACTATTGAAAAGCTTTCTGTTAAACAAATAAAAGCTTTTTATCACGCGTTCTACTCAGCAAATAATAGTGCACTTGTTGTTGTTGGTGACTTTGATAGTAAAAGTATGGAAAATAAGATTAATGATTTATTTTCAGACTGGGGATCTAAAAATGTCAGTGTTCCTAATTTAAAGAGCTTTAAGGCTCCTGTAGAAGCAAATGTTTTGGTTGTCAATAAAAGTGATGCTAATGAAAGTACTTTTATCATAGGGGGTAAAGGGATAGCGTCTAATCATCCCGATACTGTTGCCATAAAAGTGATCAATACCATCTTGGGTGGTAGATTTACCTCGTGGTTAAATGACGCCTTACGTGTTAATTCCGGTTTAACTTATGGCGCGAGAAGTCAATTCAATAGCTACTCGACCGCGGGTACGTTCGTTATATCTACTTTCACTAAAAATGAAACAACCTTTGAAGCTATCGATTTAGCGTTAAAAACCTATAACAAGTTATGGGAGCAGGGTATTGATAAAGACACCTTAGAATCAGCTAAAGCTTATGTAAAAGGGCAGTTCCCTCCAAAATATGAAACAAGCCGTCAACTGGCTGGTTTATTGGCAAATATGTGGGTGCAACAACTTGATAATAGTTTTATTAACGATTTTCAAAGAAATGTTGATGCACTAAATGTCACCAAAGCAAATGAGATTGTTAAAGCTGTTTTCCCAAGAGAAAACTTACAGTTAGTCATTATCGGTAAGGCTGATGAAATTCGTAAAAAAGCAGAGAAATACGGTAAGGTAAAAGAAGTTGATATTAATACGGTTAGTTTTTAGGTTTATGATAAAAACAAATAAAGTTTAAGACGTTGTTATCTAGTACAAAGCGTCCAGTATTATACTGGGCGCTTTGTCGGCTGAAACTACTTTATGAGCACAACAATACAGTAATTATGGTGTTATCCAATAAAGCCAAAAATCTGATTTATAACACGATAAGGGTACCTTCAAGTAAGGCGGTTTTTTTTAATAGTTGTAAGTAAACTAATCGGCGTATACTTCTATACTTTATTGTTTTACTGATGAAAATATAAATTAACGTTGTTATGAAACTGACCTGTTTCTTCCTTGCTCCTTGGCTAAATATAAATTAGTATCGGCCTGGCGAATAAGATTAGTGAGAAAGCTTATACGGTCAGAGCGATTGTTAATTGTCTCTACCAAGGTACTTGCTACGCCTATGCTGATGGTGACATTTGATCCTACCGCAGAATCTTGATGGCTTATCCCTAAATTATTAATTGAATTGATGCAAATATTAGCAAAAATTGCCGCTTGTTTTTGATCGACTTCTGGTAGTGCAATAATAAATTCTTTGCCGCCGTATCTAGCTAGAATATCGCCACTACGGTGCAGGCAGCTTAAAAGATTTTGTGCAACCTTTTCCAAACATAAGTCTCCAGCTAAGTGGCCATAGTTATCGTTGTACTGCTTAAAATAATCTATATCTATCATTAGAATACTAAATTGTGACTGATACCTACTTGCTCTCTTTAGTTCATCATCGGCTAAATTTAGAAAAGCTCTGCGGTTGTTTATTCCCGTTAATTGATCTTTATTTGATAATATCTCTAGAGATAGGTTCATTTCTTGTAATTTTTGATTGGCAACTGATAATTCTGTTGTTCTATTGTTGACCAGCTTTTCAAGTTCTATATTACTTTCATTCAGTTTCCAAAAATTTTTACGTTGTGTCATTTTTATAATATTTGTTGCAATCAATTTTTTCAGCCATGTAGATAATTTGAAAATAAAACCTTTGTTGATCACTTTTATAATAATGAGTTGGTATTTTTGATTTGCTTGAGTTAACCCACATTTAACTTGGACTTCCAGCAAATACTCTCCGGTAGGCAAGCTTGAGTACATTAATGGCTCGCGTTTAGTTCTTCGCCAATTATTGTGCAAGCCAACGAGTCGATAATGATAATTAATGCTTTTTTCTTTCCATAACCAAAAAGAGCAAAGGGTGATATCAAGGTTCCAATTGCCTTCCTCTATTGTTATAACATTACTATCGAGTAAAAAATGACTACTACTTGACACTGATTTAATTTCAGGTAACGGAGCTTGCACTGCATCGATTAATTTAGGGATATCGATAACCACTAGACGTTCGTTGAGCCCACACCAGTAAATATCTTTATCAAGCTTTAAAAGGCTGCGGCTGGTAGTAAACTCCCAAAATTGTTGTTCTGGAATATTATTCACAATAAAATTCACTTGCCGAGTGTTAATATCAAACAGTTGCAGTCCTTGTGAAGTCCCTATCAGTATTTTGTCATTGCTGTGCCATCGACAGGTCCAAGCGGCAACTGAATCGGTAGATTTAAAAACCTCAGTGACTTTTGATTCCGTCATTAATAAAATTTTATTGTCAGCTGCTATTACGCATACACCTTGTTTATTTTGGCTGATATCGTAAACATTAAGGTGTTGGCTTCCTAACTCTACTGGGATTATTTTATTATCTTCGCCATTATAGACCCACAGCCCTCGTCCAAGCGTAGTAATAAAATATTTGTTTCCCTCTTTAGGGACTATCGTATATATATAACTTAAGGTATTTCCTAATATATCGTTGATAGGTTGAAACTTCTTTTGATCTAGATGGAATATGAATAGACCGTAAACACTACCGTATAGGTAGTTTTTTCCAATTTTTTGAATACAGCGCCCAGCTCCTACTCTTTTGTCTGTAAAAAGTTGTGCAAGTGAATTGTTTTCCAGTTGGGTTATCGCCAAACCTTCATTACAAGCGGCAAAAAAGGTTAGCTGCTTATCTTGGTAAATATCCCAGCAACTTAAGCCTTTCAAACTGATGATTTCATTTTGTATTGACTTATTGATAGGTGAAAGCAAATAGCTATGACCTGTGCCACCAATGAGTAAATCTTGGCCATTATGCGCTCGTCGCAGTGTTAATACCGATGTTGATTTTTCAGGTCGAAACGTTTTTATATAATCATTGAGGGCAGAATACTTAATCAGTCCACTAAAGTCTGTACCGATCCAAAGATTGTTGAATGAGTCGTAACAAATGTCGTTAATTTGAGCGGTAGTACAGAATGTTTTTCCTTTTTGCCAATTATCATGGTGCTTGATTAGTTCATAGACACAATATTTGTCGGCAATTATCATATGATTTGAATTTCTAACCAAAATACACACAATTATTGAGCTCTTATTTTGTAGTTCAATATGCTCTTTAAGCTTTAAGTCAAAATCTAAGTGAATAATGCTTTTGTTATTAGCAATAAAAAAACCTTGCGGTGACGAACTAATATGGCTGACCGATTGTAAAATATGGGTGTTGTGGTTAATAAGCGGTCTAATAATTTTATTTTGGTAAACCCAGATACCTGACTGGGACATCTGCACAAGAATAGTTGCCTGTTTACCCTTAACCATACTGAGCACGCCTTCCCCTAATATGTCGAGGTTTACGACGCTTAATTTCCCTGATTTGCTATGCCATTGATATAGTCCTTTACCACATCCTAGTAAATAGTTATCTTTACCCGTTGATATCGCGCATTGGCACCAACCTAGTCCTAATTCAACCGTATTAAGACTCGCGATGACTTGAAGGGAGTCCGAGTTTATAACGGAAACACCTAAATCTGAACAGGCTAAAATAGTCTCTTCATTGGAAGTCACAGAGCGCTGTCCGTGAGTTAGAAGACCATTATGTTGATTAAGAATTACAACGTGTTCACCATCATATACAGCTAATCCATTGGGAGTACTTAACCAAATTTTCCGGTGCGAATAACATAGGCTATGTATTTGATGTGAAGGTAGTCCTCCTCGTCTAGATACATTTTCAATTAATAAAGAGGGCGTAAGCGGATTACTATTCATTTAATGACCGTAGTTTGTGTTAGACCAGCTTAGAAAGTTCATCACCATTTATCATCGCAAGATGATATAAATGAGAAGTAAATATACTTACATAAAATCAAACAACTATAACAATAGCTTAAAAGATTATTTTTTGGTACAAAAAAAATTCCAAATGGTAAGAGGGCATAATCTATGCTGATCTCATAAGTAAGTTACTTGGTGCAACTCAAGAAAACGCCAGCTTTTTCAAATAAATGAGCTAGCAGTTAACTGAGTAGGATATATAGCTAATAAACAGTGCTGATTTTTTGCTATATTTATTATATCCTTATGAAATAAAAAGATTGTTTAAATAACAATTAAGCACTGATAACCGTATCTGTTGTACGATTTAATCAACGTCTAATAATTTATTACACCGGAGTATTATTTTTAATGGAATTACACATCAATGTTATAGATGCATTCACTGATGAGACTTTTAAAGGCAACCCCGCGGCGGTTATTATCACCACAGACTGGCTAACTACAGAACTTATGCAGTCTATTGCTATCGAAAATAACCTTTCAGAAACTGCCTTTATTAAACAAATTAATAATCAAGTGTATGAAATACGGTGGTTTTCACCGATAACAGAAATTGATTTTTGCGGACATGCCACATTAGCTGCATCATTCGTTATTTTTGCTAAAGATAAAAACCTTAAAGAAATAAATTTTTTTGCAAAGGCGGTTGGTGATCTGTCAGTGACACAAACTACTGATGGCTATATACAGATGTGTTTTCCTAATAAAGAGCCTACCGTCGTTGATAAAATTCCCGCAGCACTATTAAAGGGTTTGTCCATTAATCCCATCGACGTTTTATTAAATGACCAAGCGTATTTTGTTATTTACGAAAATGAAGGTGATGTGCTCGCTGTTATAGCCAATAGTGACGAATTAAAGCAGCTTGCTCCTTATGATGTAGTTGTGACATCAACCTCAACATCAAGTGAGCATGATTTTGTTTCTCGTTACTTTTGGCCGGCAAATGGTGGTGATGAAGACCCAGTAACGGGCTCTATTCATACTGGGCTTACACCTTACTGGTCCAAAAAGTTAAAAAAACTCGATCTTATCGCTTACCAAGTATCTAAGCGAGGAGGAAAACTGATGTGCCGTATAGAAGGCGATAAAGTCTATATCTCGGGTAAGGCAGTGCAATACTTAGCGGGTACAATTACTGTTTAGTGTTTTATGAGATTAATGGCGTGTTACGCTATTGTTCAGTGGAAATCTACACTTAGCCTTACACTCTCTTATAAGGGACCAAAAAGTTAAAAAAACTCGATCTTATCGCTTACCAAGTATCTAAGCGAGGAGGAAAACTGATGTGCCGTATAGAAGGCGACAAAGTCTATATCTCGGGTAAAGCGGTGCAATACTTAGCGGGTACAATTACTGTTTAATGTTTTATACGATTGAGGGCGTGTAGCGCTATTGTTCAGTGGTAAATCTACCCAAAGCCTTACACTCTCTTATCAGGGTCCAAAAAGTTAAACAAAACTGATCTTATCGCTTACCAAGCATCTAAGCGAGGAGGAAAACTGATGTGCCGTATAGAAGGCGATAAAGTCTATATCTCGGGTAAGGCAGTGCAATACTTAGCGGGTACAATTACTGTTTAATGTTTTATAACGTTAAAGTGTGTAGCGCTATTGTTCAGTGGTAAATCGACCCGCAGACTTACACTCTCTTATAAGGGTCCAAAAAGTTAAACAAACTCGACCTTATCGCTTACCAAGCGTCTAAGCGAGGAGGAAAACTGATGTGCCGTATAGAAGACGATAAAGTTTATATCTCGGGTAAAGCGGTGCAATACTTAGCGGGTACAATTACTGTTTAGTGTTAAATCTACCCGCAGACTTACACTCTCTTATAAGGGGCCAAAAAGTTAAACAAGCTCGACCTTATCGCTTACCAAGCATCTAAGCATCTAAGCATCTAAGCGAGGAGGCAAACTGATGTGCCGTATAGAAGGCGATAAAGTCTATATCTCGGGTAGATAGATCTTATTGTCTTATTGATACGTATATAGAAAAAAATGTTGATTTGATAAATATATGTTAATTAATTTAATTGGTTTTAATGTTTCATGGTTTGGCTTGGTTTATTGGGGTAATAATTTTATTCCCTTTGCCTTTATACTGTTGCTCGCCCACTTGTTTTTTCAATCTAAGAATTATAAAGAAATGTTGTTAATCTTATTGGTCAGCGCCATTGGTATTGGTGTTGATTCATTATTACAGCAGCTTAATATTTTCATTTTCACTGAAGCAACTCATATTCCTTTTTGGCTGATGATGTTATGGGCCAGTTTTGCCGCGACCATTTGTCATAGCTTACAATTTTTAGCTTCTTCAAAAGTGCTGCAGTTTGTCGTAGGAGGTTTAGTCTCACCATTAAGTTATATTGCCGGTTATAAATTATCAGCTGTTGATTTTGGTTACTCTATGCTTACAACTTATACTATTTTAGCGTTGGTATGGGCGATATTGTTTATTTTGTTTTTTTATTTGAAGTCAAAAATTATTATCCAAGAGGTAAATCATGTTTAAATTTTATGCTCGATTAATCGTTATCATCATGTTGCAACAATTTATTACCGTCCAAGTGCTAGCAACTGATGATATTAAGCCTGACACATTAGATAATATTCTCAAAGAACAAGTCTATATCCCGGTTGGAGAAACGACTTTTTCTGTACTTTTTTGGGATCTGTATAAAAGTAAATTGCTGACAACTTCTGGGAAATATCCCCTTAAGTCAACCAATGAAAAATTGTTATATCAGATTAACTACCTGACAGATATTTCAAGTGAAGATTTAATTGAACGAACTGTTGAGCAATGGCAGCATTTGGGTGTGCCACGAATAAATTTTCAACACTATTTACCTATGCTCGAAAAAATGTGGCCTGATATTAAAGAGGGCGATAGTTTGTCTTTATATGTCATTAATAACAAAAGTACTTTTTATTTTAATAACAACATTATCGGTAAAATTGATCAACAAGAATTTAGTCAACTTTTTCTCGACATATGGTTATCAACTAACACCAGTGAGCCTAAGCTTAGGCTTGAATTATTAGGAATTAATAAAGATGAATAAATATATAAGAAGTCTAGCTTTTATTACCACAAGCTTATTTATTTCTAGCTGTTCGGTCGAGCTAGAGGAATATAAACCAGTAGCTAAACCATTTGATATAAAATCTTATTTTGACGGTAAGGTTATTGCTTGGGGAATAGTTCAAGATTATACCAACGAAGTTAAAAGACGTTTTTGTGTTGAAATTGAGGGCAGTTGGCAAGAAGAACAAGGCGTACTCGCAGAGAAATTTTACTTTGATGATGGTGAGATAAGCTATCGAAATTGGCAACTAACAAAACTACCTGACGGGAGCTATATTGGCGGTGCAGAAGATGTCATTGGTGAAGCTATCGGCAAGCATCAAGGTTTTGCTTTCCAGTTTCAATATACATTATCGTTAAACCTTGATGGCGATATAATGGAAGTTGCAATGGATGATTGGATGTATCAGTTAGATGAGTATAAGGTCATCAATAAAACCGCCATGTCTAAATTTGGTGTTCAAGTTGCTGAGATAACATTGTTTTTTGATAAGGAAACAATAAACCAAAGTTGTCAGGCTAATTAAACTATTGCAGTAAATCAGTTAAAGCGGCTTCAATTTTATTATGTTTAAAAGTGAAACCGCTATTTAATAATTTTTGTGGCACAACATTTTGTCCAAACAATAACAGTTCTGCCATTTCACCAAAGATAAGTCTAAGTAGTGGTGCAGGTGTAGTAAAAAGACTAGGGCGATGAAGTGATTTTGATAAAGCTTTTGAAAATACTTCATTGGTTACCGCGTTAGGAGATGTCATGTTTATTGGTCCTGACAAGTCGTCATTAGCAATTATATGTAATATTGCAGAAACCATATCGTCAATATGTACCCAAGACATAACTTGGTCGCCGTTACTGATTTTCCCGCCAACACCTAATTTGAACGGTAATAACATTTTAGCTAAGGCACCAGAATTCTTATCTAATACTATACCGGTACGTAATAGAGCAACTCTCGTATTTGCTGTACTGGCAACTAACGCTTTTTCTTCCCATTTTGCACAGACTTCATGGGTAAATTCTTGATGAAAATATTTAAAAGTTTCATCAATGGCTTGACTGTTTTGTCGGCCATAGATACCAATTGCACTGCCAGATATAAACAAAAATGGTGGCTTTTTTGCGATAGAAATTAACTGAGCTATTTTTTCAGTAATATCCCATCTACTTTGACAAATTTTAATTTTTTGCTCTTGTGACCATCGCTTTTCTGCAATAGGCTCGCCCGCTAAATTAATTACAATATCAGTATATTCTATATCGGAAAGTAAGAGTTCATCAATAAATCGGACCTCTTTATCTATTACTGAGGTTGCTGATTTTATATTTCGAGTCAACACAGTAATCGTATTATTTTCCGCCTTTATAGATTTAATCAATGCTTGGCCAATGAGGCCAGTTCCGCCGGTAATAAGATAATTCATAGGTACATCTCAAGGATTAGAATGACTAATTTAATACGTAGTATTAATACTAGCGGATCATTGATAAATTTATATATTATTTGTCAAAGCATTAAAACCTACCTTGTATTATTTTAAGTACATCTGTTGGTATTTACTTGATATTTATGAAGCAAAATTGAAAGGTCATTTCGCACTATGAATATTTGATTTAATCATACATATCGACAAGATTTATATTTTAATGAATCAAGCAATTACGCTCCCTCAATAAATATTATCTTTATGTGATCGATTGCACGACTATCAACGTAAGACTGTACATGGCGGTAAAGTTAATCTCTATCGACATAGTCTCTCTGACTAAAACATAGTTTTACCTTTAATGCATAACCTATTTACATGCATATTTTTATGCCTCCGCCCAGGGGGCTTTTTTTTGCTTGTTATTTATCTTTGTGTGATCGATTACTCCATTATCAACGTACAACTAAACATGACGATATCAGTTAATCTCTATCGACATAGTTTCTGTGACTAAGACATAGTTTTACCCTTTAATGCATAGCCTATTTATATGCATATTTTTATGCCCCCGCCCAAGGGGGTTTTTTTTATATAATTGTGATCATTTTGTGTCAATTTACGTATACATTAACAAGATAATAGAAGTAATAAATATATGAAAATAACTAGCATCAATTTACCCGTTTTTCCTTTACCTATATTCCTCCTACCAGAGGGAGTAACCAAATTAAGAATATTTGAACCGCGCTACTTGAAAATGATTGGTATTGCTTCTAAAAATGGTGGCTTCGTTATATGGGCGAAGAACGGCGATAGTGCTATATCAAAATCATCGTGGGGTAGTTGGGTCGAAATTATTAATTTTGATCAAGGAGAAGATGGTGTTTTAGAGATTGATGTCAAATGTAAAGCATTAGTAGAAATAAATGCTATAGAAGTTGATAGCGATAAATTATATTTTGGTGATGTAAAGCCGATACCGCATTGGTCACAAACTAAAGTTAACACTTCACTTACTCAATTGTCAGAGTCTCTAGCAGACGTCTTTGCGAACAATCCGAATTTGGATGAATTATATCAGCAAAAAGAAATTACTCGTCCAAGCTGGGTTATCGCAAGATGGTTAGAGCTATTACCAATAGACTTAGACATCAAGGCCACATTTGTTATCGAACATGACTTTCAAGCAGCAAAAGAATTGGTGCAATCTGTTATAGATAAATAAATATAATTATATTTACAGACTAGTGATCTTTATCAGTTTTTTATTCGTATAAAAATTTATATATAATAAAAAACGGTGATAGAAGTGATGCAAACTAACTTGCTAAGCACAGTGACAAATGTTAAATCTAGTATCATGACAGATAAAATTAATCATCCTCAGCTTTGTCAGTGGCTTAACGACGTTGCAAGCACAAGAGATAAAAAAGCATTCACCGATTTGTTTCAGTTTTTTGCACCTAAAATTCAACGAATTGCCCGGGGTAAATTCCCTAACGAAGCACAAGCTAGCGAAGTGGTGCAAGAGACCATGAGTAATGTTTGGCGCAAAGCTCACTTATTTGACAAAGACAAAGGAGCTGCTACAACTTGGGTCTATACCGTTATGCGAAATGTTACCTTTGATATGTTACGAAAGATCAAAGGCAATAAGGAAGATAACCTTAGTGATGATATTTGGCCACTGGCAGAAAGCCAAGTGAGTGAAGACGAATCCTTTGATGATCACCTTGAAAACAAGGAGTTATTATCGGTAATTGAAAAATTACCTGAAGCTCAACAGCAAGTTGTTAAAGGTTTCTATTTTATGGAAATGTCACAAGAACAACTCGCTAACCATCTAAATCTACCTCTAGGTACTATAAAATCTCGTTTGCGTTTAGCTTTAGCCAAACTCAAAGTTCAGTTAGGAGAAAATCATGATTAAACATCACCCGAAATTTGAGTTAATACAGTCATTTGTTAATGGTGATTTGCCAGCGTCTTTATCTGCTGGTATTTCGATTCATGCGGGTATGTGCCCAACTTGCCAACATAAAATCTCGTTGTTAACGGATCAAGTTGCAGAATTGAATTTTGATGAGTCAGCCACAAACCTTACTCACAGAGGTGGCGATTTAGTGGCTGAGGGTATTTCAGCGATAAATTTTGATGATATGATTAACGCCATAACAGACTCTGATGCAATTGATGTTATGCAAGCTGTCGAAACAAAAACAATCAATTTCAGAGAAAAATCTTACCAATTACCCACAGTATTAAACAATATGATGTTGGGGAAAACAGCACATATAGGTAAATTAGCCAGAAAACGTATACAACTTAATGAAAATGAAATTCATACTAATTTATTGCATATGGAGCCAAGTGGCTCTGTTCCACTTCATACCCATAAAGGTTTTGAGTTAACACTATTATTGGAAGGTTCTTTTCATGATGAAAAGGGCGAATATGTAAAGGGTGATTTTATTATGCTTGATGGTGAACATCTGCATAATCCAATTTCAAGCAGTGGTTGTCTTTGTTATACTGTAGCTAATGACGCTATGCACTTTACACAGGGCATTAATAAATTGCTTAATCCAATAGGTTCTTTTATCTATTAAGTAAGCATATGTTCTAATATTTTAGGGAAAAATATGATTCATTCTGTTGACAAAGAAGATTTACTTATCGGCATTAGTGCCTGCTTGCTTGGAGAAAAAGTTCGCTTTGATGCCAGTAACAAGCCTTCGACTTTTTGTATAAAAGAATTCAGTAATCACGTAACGTACAAATCTTTTTGTCCTGAAGTAGCTATAGGTTTACCTATTCCAAGACCAACCATTCGCCAAATAAAAAAGGACGACGTTATTCATGTATCTCGCCCTGATGGTAGTGGTGATGTCACCGAAGCACTACAGCTATACGGTCAAAAAGTCGCTAAAGCTACCAAAGATTTGAGTGGTTACATTTTTTGTGCAAAAAGCCCAAGCTGCGGTATGGAAAGGGTTAAGGTTTACAATCCAGAAGGTCACGCGTTACCATCAAATGGTATCGGCGCTTTCGCGAAAGTTATCATGGAAGCCAACCCACTGCTACCTTGTGAAGAAAATGGTCGTTTAAACGACATGGTACTTCGTGAAAACTTTGTCGCTCGTGTTTTTGCCTACAAGCATTGGCAAAAGCTTATAGCTACAGGGTTAACAAAACACAAATTAACAACATTTCACAGCCAGTATAAGTACACGGTAATGAGTCATGATTTAATCGCTTATAAAGATTTAGGCAGATTGCTAGCAAGAGCCGATATGCCCCTTGCTCAAATGGCCGACGAATATATTTTAGGGCTAATGACTGCACTTAAAATAAAAGCGACTCGCAAAAAGCATGCGAATACACTTGCTCATATTCAAGGATATTTTTCACAGCATCTAAAAGCGAATGAGCGACAAGAGCTTTGTGACCAAATTGATGCTTACCGTGAAGGACTTGTACCCTTAGTTGTTCCATTAACCTTAATAAAGCATTACCTATTACAATACCCTAAAGATTATTTAACGAACCAATCTTACTTAGCACCTTATCCTGATGAACTAAGGTTAAGATACTCATACTAATATCCATTTATTTAATTAGATAGTCTATACACTAGGGAAACGGCCAAATATAAGTCACTCTGTCGTTGGTTTTTTTCCAAGTATAAATACTCCTATAATTAATATGATGGCTATAATTACTTTCCGTTAATCATAAAGGAATACAACTTGTTACTTTGGTTTCGCAATGATCTTAGAAGTCATGATAATCCGGCATTACAATTTTTTTTAAAAAACAATTATGATAATGCCCCTCTTAAAGCTGTTTTTTTTATCTCTGAGCAACAGTGGCAACAACATGATTGGTCTGCCATTAAAATTGATTTTATAAAACGACATGCTGTAGCACTTCGCGATGAACTTTCATCGCTTGGTATTGAGCTAGAACTAGTTGACGCTGCTACCTTCGAAGATCAAATTTCTTATTTACAGGCACGTTGTGAAAAGGAAAGTATTGATGAGATTATTGCAAACAGTGAAGTTGAATTTAATGAACAAAAACGCGATAAAGCTATTCTGGCACTGGGCATAAACCTAAAGCTATTTGAAGCAGATGTTATTGTACCCAAAGGAAAAGTTCTTAATTTATCTCACCAGATGTATAAGGTTTTTACACCCTTTAAACGTGCCTGGTTAACCTATGTTAAACAACATGGTTTTGATTATTTAGGTAAAATAGCAACAAATACGGCTAAAAACGCCACAACAGAAACTAAAACATCAGCAAGTATATCGTCTGGCTGGCCATTAGTTGATGAAATAGAAAAGCATGTTCTCCCGGCATTCTTCGCTGAAAAAGTCTCTGATTATCATAGTCAAAGAGACATACCGTCCATAAAAGGTACCTCTGGTCTGTCACCTTATCTAGCTGCAGGTGTCATTAGTCCAAGGTATGTTTTAATAACGTTAATTAACGCTTACCCAGACATATTAATCGCTTCAGACAGTGAAGAATTTTCATGGTTAAATGAAATTATTTGGCGTGAATTCTATAGAAATTTAATGTTTCATGAACAACGACTTTCTAAACATCAATGCTTTAATGAGAAGTATCAAGCTGTTCATTGGCATTATGATCAAGCTTTGTTCGATGCTTGGTGTCAGGGGAAAACTGGTTATCCGCTGGTAGATGCTGCGATGAGACAACTTAATCAAACAGGCTGGATGCACAACAGACTTCGCATGGTTGTCGCGAGTTTCTTGACTAAGCATCTATTGATTGATTGGCGCTTAGGTGAAAAGTATTTTATGAACCAGCTAATTGATGGCGATTTAGCCTCTAATAATGGTGGCTGGCAATGGGCAGCAAGTACAGGCTGTGATGCTCAGCCGTACTTTAGAATTTTTAACCCTATAAGGCAGAGTGAACGTTTTGATCCAAAAGGCCTTTTCATTCGTAAGTATTTACCAGAGTTGGCAGGTGTTCCAGATAAAAACATTCACTTTCCACATTTGTTTATTGAAAAAAACAAAAAAAATATTTATTGGCCACCCGTTGTCGACCATAAAGAAGCTAGATTAAAAGCTCTCGCTTTTTATAAGGTTTAATTAACGGGCTTACTTATAATTTTAGCTAATCAAACAGCCTAATGATTAGCTAATACCATTATGGTAACAGCAATGCAAAATAATGCCCCACAGGATAGTTCAACCCCTTCACCGCTTTGGTTAGATAACTTTGTGAAAGTTTATCAAACACTTTCTACTGATAATTTAGATCTTTTATCGACGATTTACCATGGTGATGTAGTTTTTATCGACCCTATTCATCAGCTGAAAGGCTTTAATAATTTATTTGAGTATTTTAAAAATCTCTATGAAAACCTCACCACATGTGATTTTGTTATTAATAATGTTATTACAGATAAAGACCAAGCCGCTATCTATTGGACGATGTCCTACCAACACCCCAAGTTGAATAAAGGTAAACTTATTACTGTAATAGGGCATTCTCATATTAAAGGTTATGAAGATAAAATCATTTATCACCGAGATTATTTAGACCTTGGCGCAATGCTTTATGAACAATTACCTGTTTTAGGTAAGTTAATTAAATTAATTAAGCAAAAGGCGGCGAAGTAATGGTCACTCGTACTGTGTTAATAACAGGAGCCACTTCAGGTATTGGTCATGCTCTATATGAAAAGTATGTAGCGCAGGGTGACAATGTCATTGCATGTGGACGTGATAAAAGTAAATTAGATAAATTGTGTAGCAAGGCTTTTAAAACCTTGGTATTTGATATGACCAAGCCTGCACAAATAGAGTCGGCTTCTGTCGATATTAAAGACATTGATATTCTAATTTTAAATGCAGGTGACTGCCGTTACATCGATGATGCTAAGCATTTTGATGGTAAACTATTTAACGATATCATTGCCACCAACCTCTCATCATTAGGTGCTCTTTTAGAGTTTTTCTTGCCTCTTATCAATAAAGGTGGACAGGTGGTATTTGTCAGTTCTAGTGCGACAATTGTTCCTTTTCCAAGGAGTGAAGCTTATGGCGCATCAAAGGCAGGTATGGATTATTTAGCCAATAGTTTACGTCTTGATTTAGTGGCTGAAGATATTGGCGTAACATTAGTACACCCAGGTTTTATTAAGACACCTTTAACAGAGAAAAACACTTTTGATATGCCATTTTTACTTTCAAGTGAAGAAGCTGCTACGCGTATTTTTACCGGTGTTAATCGCCGATCTAAGTATTTGCACTTTCCAAAGAGACTTACTCTAACATTAAAACTCTTCTCTTTTTTACCTGCAGCCCTTTGGCAATCACTTATTTTAAGGAAATAAAATCATGAAGCACATTGCTGTTATAGGTTCTGGCATCTCTGGTTTAACCGCTGCCTATTTATTATCAAAAAAGCACAAGGTCACTGTCTTTGAAAAGAATGACAGAGTTGGTGGCCATACCGCCACTGTAGATATTGAGTTAGCAGCTGAAAAATTTGCCATCGATACTGGTTTTATTGTTTTTAATAATAAAACCTATCCGAATTATTTGGCCTTATTATCAGAAATTGGTATAGGTAAACAAGCCACTGAAATGAGTTTTTCTGTCCATAACTGTCAAACAGGCTTGGAATATAATGGTCATAATTTAGATACTTTATTTGCACAACGCCGAAACATATTTAAACCAAAATTTTGGTTTTTAGTTAAAGAAATATTACGCTTCAATAAACTGTGTAAGAACATTTATAAACAGAGCGATTATCGCGATGGCTTAACATTAGGTAGGTTTTTAACAGAAAATAATTTCAGTGCATTTTTTGCTGAACATTATATTTTACCTATGGCTGCTGCTATTTGGTCAAGTTCTTTAGCGCAAATGGAAGATGTTGAATTTAAGTTTTTCGTACAGTTTTTTCATAACCATGGCTTACTTAATATTGCAGACAGGCCTCAATGGTATGTTATTCCTAAAGGTTCTAGGAGCTACTTAACGCCATTATGTGAGCCCTTTAAAGATAGTATAAACCTTAATGCTGATATTTCAGGCATAACGCGCAACAACGACAAAGTGCATTTGCACTTTAACGAACAAGCCAGTCAAACTTTTGATGAGGTTGTTATTGCCTGTCACTCAGATGAAGCTCTTGCCTTATTAAATGATGCAACTGATAGTGAAAATAGTATTCTATCTGCTATGCCTTATAGTGCTAACTCGGTAATACTACATACCGATAAAACACTCTTACCCGATCGTGAAAAAGCTTGGGCAAGTTGGAA
The DNA here is from genome assembly GCF_007954355.1 of Colwellia hornerae. GTDB lineage: Bacteria > Pseudomonadota > Gammaproteobacteria > Enterobacterales > Alteromonadaceae > Colwellia_A > Colwellia_A hornerae. The sequence continues at coordinate 21,248 of NZ_VOLR01000009.1, read as the reverse complement.
TTACCAGCTGAGCCAAGACCGCTCTAAGGCAGCAAGTGTCACTTATAATATGAATATTTTGCAGGGGATAAAAAGCCCGCATACATTTTGTGTGACCTTAAATCAAAAAGAAGATATTGATCCGAAATTAATATTGAGAGAATTTACCTATCACCACCCCATTTTTTCAGCAGACTCAATTACCGCACAAAAAAGAAGACCTCTTATTTGTGGAGTAAACCATACCCACTTTGCCGGTGCCTATTGGCATAACGGCTTTCATGAAGATGGTGTAAGAAGTGCTGTTGAAGTGGCGAATAAATTCGAATGTTATATAGCATCGACTGTTAAAGGTTAAAAATGTCTGCATTATTCAACAATAGTAATATTTATCAAGGTAATATAATTCACCGTCGCTTTAGTCCTAAAGCTCACAGTTTTGATTACTCTTTATATATGCTCGCGATTGACGTTGATGAGATAGCAGATAATAGTAACAATATGGGCATTTTTGGTTTTTCCTGGTTTCATCCTTTAAGGTTTGTTGAAAAAGATTATGTAAAAGGTGAACCGTATCCGCTCAAGGAGCGTATAAAAGAAAAAGTATCGACATTAGCTGGTCACGATGACATAGCTAAAATTGTTATGTTAGTACAAGTCAGATGTTTTGGCATATATTTCAGTCCAGCTAACTTTTACTTTTGTTATAACGAAAATAACCAATGTACCCAAATGTTAGCAGAGGTCAGTAATACCCCTTGGAATGAAAGGCATTTTTATTTAGTTAATTTACTTAATAAAAAAACAGTTAACACCAGTAAAAAAGTATTTCAGGTTTCACCTTTTATGGATATGGCAATGACATATTTCTGGCATGTAAAGCCTCCGTCATATGAACACGATAAGTTACGGGTGAAAATTGAGAACAAAACAGTTAATGAAGCCTCCGGCGAAGTACATAAAATATTCGATGTCAGCCTAGTGATGAATAAAAAGCCATTTACTAAAAAGAGTTTATTGGCTATCTGGTGTCAACTTCCGGTGATGACAGTTAAAGTGGTTTGGGGTATTTACTGGCAAGCACTAAGGTTGTTAGTTAAACGGATACCCTTTATTGGCTATCAAAAATCAAATTAATATATAGATTGTAAAATAAGATTAAGGAGTACCAAATGGAACAAATTGAAGGTGTTAGAACTTTGCAGACAGCTAACTGGATAGATAAGCGTTGTCGCGACATGGTTCATTCTGTTTTTTCAAAGCTATCTTATGGCGAACTAGAGGTCGTAGAAGGAGCAGAGCATAACACTTTCCCTGCAGCATCAGGTAGTTCAACGCTTAAAGGCAAGATCCATATACATGATATCAGTGTTTACCGTGATTTTGTCAAAGGTGGTAGTATCGGTGTGTCAGAAGCTTATATCGCAGGTAAATGGAGCAGTCCTAATCTTACTAACGTCATTAGAATTTTTGCTAAAGCACAACAAGAAACTGATAGCCTTGAGTCTAAAAAATCATGGTTAAATAAGCTAAAGAACAGCATAACTCATTGGCAGAATAGAAATACTCAATCAGGCTCCAAGAAAAATATACTTGCCCATTATGATCTTGGTAACGAATTATATACTCGTTTTCTTGACCCAGAAATGATGTATTCATCTGCAATTTACCCGACCAAAGATGCGTCCTTAGATGAAGCGCAGTTACATAAACTTGCAACAATTTGTCAGCGTTTATCATTAAGTGATAATGATCATTTATTAGAGATAGGCACGGGTTGGGGTGGTTTAGCCATATATGCAGCGCAAAATTATGGTTGTAAGGTAACGACAACAACTATTTCTGATGCTCAATTTAACTATGCACAAGAGCGTATTAATAAATTAGGGTTGCAAGATCAGATCACTTTACTAAAACAGGATTATCGCGATTTAACTGGCTCGTTTGATAAAGTCGTTTCAATTGAAATGATTGAAGCTGTTGGCTATGAATTTTTACCCAGCTTCTTTAAACAGTGTAATGATTTATTAAAAGATGGCGGTAAGTTACTTATACAGTCAATAACGATTGCTGACCAACGCTTTGATTATTATAGAAGTAACGTAGACTTTATTCAGCGTTATATCTTTCCTGGCGGTTTTTTACCTTCAGTCAATGTACTATCAGATAATATTACCAGACACAGTAACCTTGTTGTTGAACAGCTTGACGACATCGGCCTTGATTATGCGCAAACTTTAGCCCATTGGCGGGAAAAGTTTTTAGTTTCTTGGTCTGACCTTACTCAGTTTGGCTATGATGATACCTTTAAACGCCTATGGTTATATTACTTTGCTTACTGTGAAGGAGCATTCTTAGAACGTTCTACCAGTGCTGTTCATATAGTTGCCCGTAAATAATATAGCGTTGTATGCTTCTCTTTTTCTCTTAATGTAAATTACTTAAGTAAAGAAGAGAAGCTCAGCTAAAAAGTGACTTAGTGGGGAAATATTGTAAATAGTTTATTATTTTTATTTTAAAACACTTCCGCCAGTCAAATATCAGTCTTTATTTCAACATTTACCTTCACATCAACAGTTATATCGTAATACACAGGTGTAACCATGCCCATATTACTGTAAATTAGCTTATTGCTTTTACTTTATACGAATCACTATGACACCAATTCGCTTGACCCAATACTCTCACGGCGCAGGCTGTGGCTGTAAAATTTCTCCCTCTGTACTTGATGTAATGCTTAAATCTTCACTGATTCTACCTGAGCATAAAGAATTATTGGTGGGTAATAGCACTAAAGATGATGCAGCCGTTTTTGATATTGGTGATGGTCAAGGCGTTATTTCAACCACAGACTTCTTTATGCCAATTGTCGATGATGCCACTGACTTTGGTAAAATCGCAGCTTGTAACGCTATTAGCGATGTTTATGCTATGGGCGGTAAGCCGATAATGGCAATTGCAATTTTAGGTTGGCCAGTCAATATTTTAGCGCCTGAAATCGCTCAACAAGTACTTGATGGCGCCAGAGCTATTTGTGCTGAAGCCGGGATCCCGTTAGCGGGTGGCCATTCTATTGATGCACCTGAACCTATTTTTGGCTTAGCTGTTACCGGTTTGATTAATAATGAGCAAATAAAACGCAATAACACCGCGGGTGTTGGCGATCTCTTGTATCTCACTAAACCGTTAGGCATTGGTATTATGACTACGGCTGAAAAGCAGGGTAAATTATTAGCTGAACATGCACACTTAGCACCACAAGAAATGAAAACCTTAAATATCATTGGGCAAAAATTTGCAGCCCTTGAAACGGTCACAGCCATGACAGACGTTACCGGCTTTGCACTTTTGGGCCATCTTTTAGAAATGTGTCAGGGCAGCGATGTTGCCGCTATTTTAAATTTTCAGCAAGTACCTTGTATTGATTTTGTTAACGACTACATTGACCAAGGCTGTATACCGGGTGGCTGTGAACGCAATTTCAGCAGTTATGGTGAACATGTTGGGCCATTAAATGCGAAACAAAAAACACTTTTATGTGATCCACAAACTAGCGGTGGTTTACTGGTTGCTGTCCAGCCATCGGGTAAGCTAGCCTTTGAAGCTTTATGCCAAGAGAATGGTCTGAATCTTCAACCTATTGGTGAACTAGTTGGCGCAACTTCGCCTACAGTGAGTTTGTTGTAATGATTATAAACACCGCTGCCACAGAACGCTTAGACAGTAACGATTTTCGCACTATTATTCGCAATAAAATTCCTTTGATGGATGTTCGCGCACCCATTGAATTTGAAAAAGGCGCCTTTAACCACTCTGTTAATTTTCCGCTAATGAATAATGATGAACGAGCGGAAGTAGGGCTGTGCTACAAAAGAAAGGGGCAAGCGGCCGCCATTAATCTTGGCAATGAACTTGTTTCCGGACAAAGTAAAGATAATCGATTGGCACAATGGCAAAGCTTTGTTCAGCAAAATCCGCAAGGTTATTTATACTGTTTTCGTGGCGGTTTACGCTCACAAACGGTACAGCGTTGGTTAAAAGAATCAGGTATCAATTATCCTTTGCTTATCGGGGGGTATAAAGCACTTCGTCAATTCTTACTCAACGAGCTAGAGCAACTTGCGCTACATCCATTAACGATCTTAGCTGGTAATACTGGCAGTGGTAAAACGCCTTTTCTTGCTCATTGTAGCAATAGTCTTGATTTAGAAGGTGTTGCAGGGCATCGCGGCTCAAGCTTTGGTGCTTTTGTTACCGCACAACCCAGTCAGATAGACTTTGAAAACAAATTAGCTGAATTATACATTACCGGTAACTATAGTTTAGATAAGCCGTTGATCTTAGAAGATGAAGGGCGATTAATTGGTAGCGTACATTTACCTGAAAGTTTGCGCCAAGCAATGACATTAGCGCCAATCGTGGTGATTGAAGAAAGTTTGGATTATCGCTTGGAACAAATTTTTCAAGAATACATTATAAAGATGACTGCGCAGTATCAAACAGCCTATGGTGTGGAACAAGGCTTTATTGCCTTTAGTGAGTATTTAGAACATGGTTTATTTAAAGTACGTAAACGTTTGGGTACAGAGCGATATGCACAACTACAAGCTCTGCAAACTAAAGCGTTTACTGAGCAGCAAAAGGGGTTAACGCACTATCATTTAGATTGGTTAAAGCCATTACTTGAAGAGTATTATGATCCTATGTATCAATATCAATTAGGGCTCAAAGCCGAAAGGGTGATATTTCGTGGTAATAATGCCCAATGTTTAGCCTATCTAGACAATAAGTAAAACACTTAAACAAGATGAATGATCCTACAGCCGCTATTAATGAAACTGATTAAAAATAACCTATATTGCGGCATAGTTTCTTGGTTAAACGAGCAACTCACCTTAAAGTACGATCACTGACGATATTCGTTAACAGTGGATTTTCTGAGTTGTCAGTGCAAAATAAAGAACTCTCACCTTAAATTTTTAAAAATTCATTGAAAACAGTCTATTAATCGAACCCAACTAATTTCCCCTTATTAAAAAACAGCCGTTTATTTAAACTCCGCTATCAATTAATCACCTGAAATATAGTTCGTATACTAATCATCACCATAAAATTAAAAAATTATTTATAGCCCTTTATATGAATTATTCTATTGATTTAAAATGATTTTATAGGTTTGACTTCATCCTGAGTTGATAACAGTAACTTGATAATTTCATTCGAAACCGTTAGAATTATAATTAATTGAACGTTCAATTAAAAATAATATTCGAGAAGTCAGTGCCTAAAATTGGAATGAAGCCCTTACGTAAACAACAGTTAATTGATGCTACCTTAGATTCTGTCGCACAATTTGGTTTACAAAACACGACAATAATAACGATCAGTCGCATTGCTGGCTTATCTTCAGGCATTATTAGTCATTATTTTGGTGGTAAGCAGCAATTAGTAGAAGCAACCGTTAAGCACTTGCTCGAACAATTGAAGTTAGCGCTACTTGAACGTGTTAGTGGTCAGCATCTCGGTGCAGTCGAACGACTTAAAATGATTATAGAAGCTAATTTTACTCAATTACAACGTTCTAAACCCGCAACAAAAACTTGGCTTAGTTTCTGGGCGCAATCAATGCATGAACCAGGATTAGCAAGGCTACAAAATATCAACAGTAAGCGCCTGCACAGCAATCTACTTTTTTCTTTTCGTCAGTTATTAAATGACGATTTAGCGTTAATCGCCACTAAGCAGACAGCAGCTATGATAGACGGTTTTTGGTTACGTAGTGCATTAAGCCCAAGACCTGAAGAAGAGTTCAGGCAAGCCGAGCAATTTTGTAAAAAATTTATAGTCGATCTGCTTAAGCAGTATGGAGAAGTATCTTGTCATTAGTATGTTATAAAAACTTTATCGATGGTGCCTACATGGCAAATGATAGTGGTCAAACATTTGAGGTAATTAACCCAGCAACTGGGAAAGTTATCTATCAGGTTGAAGTCGCTGATGAAAAAATTAAGCAGCAGGCAATAGCAAGTGCACAACGTGGCTTTGCTACTTGGTCTGCAATGAGTGCGATTGAACGAAGTCGTCTTTTACTTAAAGCCGTTGCCTTATTGCGTGAGCGTAATGATGAACTGGCTAAAGTAGAGGTACTTGATACAGGTAAACCATGGCAAGAAGCTTCAGTAGTTGATGTTGCATCTGGTGCTGATTCAATTGAATTCTTTGCTGGCTTAGCACCTGGTGTTGAAGGTAATCAACAGTCGGTAGATGGTGATTTCTATTACACACGTCGCGAGCCATTGGGTATTTGCGCCGGCATTGGTGCTTGGAATTACCCACTACAGATAGCTTGTTGGAAAGCAGCTCCCGCGCTTGCCTGTGGTAATGCAATGATTTTTAAACCTTCAGAAGAAACCCCATTAGGCGCATTAAAACTTGCCGAAATTTTTACCGAAGCAGGTATTCCTAATGGCGTATTTAATGTGGTTCAGGGTGCTGGTGAAGTAGGTGCGTGGTTAACTCATCATACACAAATTGCCAAAGTGTCTTTTACCGGTGAAGTGGGTACAGGCAAAAAAGTGATGGCAGCAGCAGCTAGCACACTTAAAGATGTCACCATGGAGCTTGGCGGTAAATCGCCATTAATTATTTTTGATGACGCTGATGTCGACAATGCGGTTTCTGCAGCGATGTTAGGTAACTTTTATACCCAAGGTGAAGTTTGTACCAACGGTACGCGCGTATTCGTGCAAAAATCAATATATCCTGCCTTTATAGAAAAGTTACTCCAGCGCACTAAGCAAAATATTATCGCCGGTGACCCTATGGCAGAAGAGACTAACTTTGGCGCACTGATCTCTTTAAAGCATTTAAATCTGGTAATGAAATACATTAAACTTGGTGTTAGTGAGGGAGCAACCTTACTGCATGGCGGCAAAGCCCTTCAGCCAGATAATGCACCGAACGGTTATTTTGTCGCGCCAACTATTTTCACCGATTGTACTGATGAAATGACTATCTGCCGTGAAGAGATATTTGGTCCGGTAATGTCTGTATTGACATTCGATGACGAAGACGAAGTCATTCAACGCGCAAACGCTACTGACTTTGGTTTAGCAGCAGGGGTATTCACGCAAGACATTACTCGCGCTCATCGAGTGACTCATCAAATGGAAGCAGGAATTTGTTGGATAAACAGTTTCGGAGCTTCACCTGCTCAAATGCCGGTTGGCGGTTATAAGCAATCTGGCGTTGGCCGTGAAAATGGACTGGTAACACTTGATTATTACACGCAAATAAAAGCGGTCTATGTTGGCTTACAGCCATTAGATAGCCCATTTTAATAAAGTTAAAAGTAAGTTAGCGTCCTTAAGCCTTAAATTATTGCCAAAACTTAAATATTGGCAAGCAAATTAGTAAAGTTGAGTGTTAAATGAACAGTAATAATTATGATTACATTATAGTCGGTGCCGGCTCTGCTGGTTGTGTATTAGCTAATCGCCTAAGTGAAGACAGCAACAGCAAAGTCTTGTTACTTGAGACTGGTGGCACGGATAGAAGTATATTTATTCAAATGCCAACCGCCTTATCTATTCCGATGAATACTAAGAAATACGCTTGGCAATTTGAAACCGAGCCAGAGCCTAACCTTGATGGTCGTCGTATGCACTGTCCGCGTGGTAAAGTATTAGGTGGTTCATCTTCGATTAATGGCATGGTTTATGTTCGTGGACACGCTCGTGATTTCGATGAATGGCAAGAAAATGGCGCCCAAAATTGGGATTACGCTCATTGTTTACCGTATTTCAAAAAAGCTGAAACCTGGGCCTTTGCCGGTGATGAATATCGTGGCAAGAGCGGACCATTAGGGGTTAATAACGGTAACCAGATGAAAAACCCACTGTATCAAGCGTTTGTTGATGCCGGAGTTGAAGCCGGTTATCGCGCAACCAATGACTATAATGGTACTCAGCAAGAAGGTTTTGGCCCGATGCACATGACGGTAAAAAAAGGTGTCCGCAGTTCAACTGCTAATGCCTATTTAAGACCGGCAATGGCACGTAAAAACTTAACTGTGATCACTCATGCTTTGGTTCACAAAGTACTACTTGATGGTAAAAAAGCAGTTGGTGTACGTTACGAACGCAACGGAAAAACATTTGACGTTGGCGCCAATAAAGATGTTATTTTATCAGCAGGACCTATTGGCTCGCCCCATATCCTACAACTTTCAGGTATCGGTCCTAAAGCTGTGCTTGAAGATGCTGCTATTGAAGTGTTGCACGATTTACCAGGGGTCGGTGAGAATTTGCAAGATCATCTTGAATTTTACTTCCAATTCAAATGTAAGCAACCGATCACCTTAAATGGCAAGTTAGACTGGTGGAGTAAATTGCTGATTGGTGTCCGTTGGATCTTAACAAAGAAAGGCTTAGGCTCAACTAATCACTTTGAATCTTGTGGATTTATTCGCTCTAAACCATCCGCTGAATGGCCAGATATACAATACCACTTTTTACCTGCAGCGATGCGTTATGACGGTAAAGAGGCTTTTGCAGGTCACGGTTTTCAAGTTCATGTTGGCCATAATAAACCCAAAAGTAGGGGCTTTATTAAAGCTTTGTCGAGTGATCCTAAAGCACATCCGCAAATACGTTTCAATTACCTTGAGCACGAAGAAGACCGTGAAGGTTTTCGTGCCTGTGTTCGCCTTACCCGAGACATTATCAATCAAAGCGCATTAGATAAATATCGAGGTGAAGAAATACAGCCAGGTATCGGTATTCAAAGCGATGAAGAAATTGATACTTTTGTCCGTCAATTTGTTGAAAGTGCTTATCATCCATCATGTTCATGCAAAATGGGCACAGATGAACTGTCGGTTGTAGACTCTCAAACTCGAGTACATGGTATTGAAGGATTAAGGGTTGTTGACTCGTCAATATTCCCAACTATTCCTAACGGTAACCTAAATGCGCCAACCATAATGGTTGCTGAGCGTGCTGCTGATATTATTCGTGGACGAGCAGTTTTATCGCCATCGAATGCACCTGTCAGCTTAGTGCAAAATTAATAGCCACTGCGCTCTATAACCAAATCTAAAAATTAACTAACGTTAAGCGTCAGTACGCGGTTAGATGTTAATTTTCGCCATCAAGATATTTTCATGATGGCGACAATTGAAATTTCAAGCTTTAATTTGCCGTGTACTTTTATAAACCTCAAAGAGGAGTACTACTTGTTTACATTAATTAAAACCTTGCTCAGGAGACAACTATGACTACATGGTTAACAGCTGGGCTGTTATTTACCTTCACCGCCATAGCCTTTGTGTTATATCGGTGGGGCAATATTCGCTGCGTCGGTGTAACACCGGTTAAAACATTTACCTTTATTGCGATTTTGTTTACTTCAGGCCTAGATGTTGGCTTGATCATGTTTCCGCTGACAGAGTTTGCCGGATATGCTGATTTAGCGACCAACCCTGAATATGGATTTACTAACCCGTTAGCTATAGAATTCGGCTACTGGGCATTTCTAATCTGGGGATTTTACTTTTTAACATGTTTCTACTTCTGTGTGATTGAACCACGCGTACGCTTTTTTGAAATTCCACTGGTTAAACTGGTGAATAACATAGTTATCATCGGTACTTGTGCTTTTACAGCCTATTTGTTGTTAACCAATTTACCTTGGTATATGCCCGAACTTGGCGATGGCGAATCCATTATTAGTAGTTTCTATTTGATTGTGTTTTTAGTGATTGCAGCTGCTGTTTATTCAAGTACTAATATTCGTTACGTAAAAATATTAAGCTTAGCAACTACTTGGTTATTTCTGGCGTTAATTGCCCTAATGTGGGCTGGTGCTTTTCTTTCTGAAACCTCTAGTATCGGTGAGTTTGCTAATACTATCGCTATGATTGGTGGCTACTTTGGTAATATCCATGAATTCGCTTTACCTCTTAATGATTATCATGAATTTTACCTTTATTGGTGGTTTGCTTGGAGTATTATGATTGGACAATTTACCTCACGCTTTGTTGGTGGTCTTCGTACTTATCAAGTATTGGCAGCGATGTTAATTTTCCCTTCTATTCCAATCGCCATATGGTTTTCAGTGCTCTATTACTACAGTGCAAATGGGCTAGAGACCGCCGGTTTCTATAACATCGCAATGGCCTTTGTTGGGATAACCTTTGTGATTAACTCACTTGATTCATTGATCCGTCTTTATACTGACAATTTGAATTTGAGTGTTGCAAGACTGGGCAGAGTTAAATACTTTTTGGGTAATTTAATTGCTTTGAGTTTACTTACCCTGTTATTTAAATTAGATTTCTTACAAATCCAATGGGTTGGTGCTGTCGTTATCGGATTATTTTTTACTTGCTTTGGTTATATCCTGTTTAACAAGTTTAAAGTGGTTAGCGAAATTGAGTGTTCACCAAAAGAAAATAAAATTGATTTTAATAAGATCGAATTAGTCGAATAGCATCGACCACTTTGTATTGAAATACTAAATAAAATGAGAAATTAAATGAATAAAAGTATTATTGCCATAGCAACAAGTTGTTTATTAACATTATCTTCTGCTGCACTAGCTGATGTTTCTGCAACAGTTAACTTAGCCTCTGATTATACCTTTAATGGTGTCAGCCAAACGGGTAACGATCCAGCATTACAAGCAAGTTTAGATTATGCTGCTGATAGTGGTTTTTATGCCGGTACTTGGGCGTCAAATGTTGACTTTGGTAGCTTTGAAGACACTGATATTGAGTGGGATGCCTATGTTGGTCAATATTTTCAACTTAACGAAAAAATAGGACTAGATGCAGGTATTGCTTATTATACGTATCATGGCGATAACGTGTCAGATACTTACAATTATCCTGAAGCTTATGCAAAATTTGGCTACAGTTCATCGATGGGTAATAGTGAAGTAAACTTCTGGTACAGCTGGGATTATTTTGGTCTTGATGTAAATCACTATATCGCTATGGTTGCTCATACGTTTGAAGTGAAACCTGGTCATAGTATTAAGGTAAGTTTTGATCGTTCAATGTCAGCGAATAAAGATAAATGGTCATGGAATGCTAAAGATGCTTACAATCATTATCGCGTTGAATATATGACCAATTGGAAAGGCTTTGATGTTGATCTTGCCCTTGAAGATACAAATATGAACATTGATATGGCAGATACACGCGTCGTGTTATCTGTATCTCGTACCTTTAGCTTATAATTTTATTGGCTATAAGTGACCTCTACTGTAGATAGTTTATCTAGCTATCTACTTATTATCTAAGCCTCGGTGTTATCACTGAGGCTTTTTTTATAGTAATGGATAAACAGCAGTTTTACTTATCAGGCTTGCTTATGCTCAATGAAGATGACTTTATCAACTCATTTCCCCCTTAAAAATACGAATACCTGACTAATTAAAAGATTTACACTTCCTGAAATTGCACGATCCCTGTATTATCACCCGATAAAATTTACGTTAATTAATGTTTAAAACATTCAGTGATATAAAGAGCGATCATGACTAAACCACATAAGCCCCAAAGCAACGCTATGCTCAAAAGAGCCCACGAAAATATGCCGTTAGGGGTTGCAGACAGCTACCGTTATTGGGGTGAAGAAAATACCGTATTTTTAAGCAGCATGGAAGGTTGTACCATCACCGATTGTGATGAACAAACATTTGTCGATTTTCGTTTAGCCTATGGGCCAATCATTCTTGGTTATCGTGATGAACGTGTAGACAATGAGGTGATTCACGCCATTACTACCGTTGGCACTATTTCAGGTTTTTCTACCGGGCTTGATTCTGATGTGGTTGAGCTGGTGAAATCACTTTGCCCTAATATCGATAAAATGCGCTTTGCTAATTCAGGTACCGAAGCGGTTATTGGTGCAGTGCGTACCGCTCGTGGTTTTACAAAACGTAATAAAATAGTCGTGGTTGAAGGGGGCTTTCACGGACTGCATGATGAAGTGATGTGGAAATCAGATGTTGATAACTGGGAGGTCAGTGACGAAAAGCCGCCAGAAATCATTCCATTTGGCGCAGGTATCCCACAAAGTACGCGTGAACATCAAGTGAGTGTACCGTTAAACGATTTTAAAGCGATTGATAGTGTTTTCGCTCAACATGGCGATGATATTGCGGCTATATTGATTGAGCCTATCATGGGTAATTGTGGGTCAATTGCCTCAACGCAAGCCTATATGCAAAAACTTCGCGACGTTTGTGATGCCAATGATTCTTTGTTAATCATGGACGAAGTCAAAACGGGTTTTCGTGTTGCTAAGGGCGGAGCCCAGGCGTTATATGGTATCTATGCTGATTTAACCACTTATGCAAAAGCTATGGGTAACGGTTACCCTATTGCTGCTTTTGGTGGTAAAGCTAATGTTATGGATGCTATATCGTTTGCTAAAGACGGGGTAACTCACGGCGGCACTTATACCGCTAATATGGTGGCATTGAGTGCGGCTAAAGCGACATTAACCGTACTTAAAGAAACCGATGCACTTGCAACGATTGCGACAGTAGGTCAAAAAATTCAAGCGTTACTTTCACGGGTTTTTACAAAATTTGATATAGAACATTGTTTTGCTGGACCCGATGCCATGTTTGGCGTGCATTTCGGTAGTGAAGTACCACAAAATTATCGTGATTGGAAAAAGACTAACAGTGACCTTTATACCCAATTCGCGCTTAACTTAATCGACAATGGCGTTATGTTAGAGCCGGACTCAAGAGAACCTTGGTTTATTTGTGAAGCTCACCAAACTGTCGACCTTAAGTGGTTAGAACAAGTTGCTGAGCAATCGATGAGTGCTGCGATTAACGCAGAATAAACAAAATATTTTTTCAATCTTCAGCCTTAATTTTTATTATTGAGTGAGGGCAGTAATGACAAATTTAATAAAGATAAAATCTTTTATCTTTATTAAACACCCGTTAATTAGGGGTGAATGTACTTAGCTCTTTGTGCTTCATGGTATATTTAGCAGTAAATAATTATATAAACGCTAACCCTACTTTTTAGATGTGTTTAGGATACTACTTAGATATCAACCGCTTGACAGTAACGCGTTACTTGTGATGTTTGATTTTGTATGGTGTTAACCACTGGTTAGCCAAGCGCGCATAGCGAGGTCAGTAAAAGAAAAACACTTACTGCTAACAAATAGACTTAAAGGGTATGAGTAATACAATGAGCATAAAATTCAGTCCTCTTACTAAATATGACGTTAACTATTCAAATGTTATTGAACTTTATAAAGAAGCTTTCACGACTGTAAGGCGTGTACCCTCATGTCTGCTTCGCTTTATGCTCAGAAAAGGTAAGGACGGATTTAGCGTTCTTTATGAAAGCGATAATTGGATTGGTTTAATCTATCTCACTGAGTATAAAGATATTGTCTTTGTCCATTTCTTTGCAATAGCCGAATTTCAACGTTCATCTGGTTATGGAAGTAAGGTATTAGATGCATTAAAAGACAAGTATGAAAGTAGAATTGTATTAAATATTGAAGAACTTCAAAGACAACAGCAAAACTACTCACAGCGGGTAAAACGAAAAGCATTTTATCTAAATAATGGCTTCATTTCTTCAGGCTTCATAGTTAAAGAGCCAGAAGAGCGACTTGAGATGCTAATACACGGTGGTAATATCTCTAAAGAAGAAATAGACGCGGTCTATAAAAATCTCTTTGGGGGAATTCTAGGCTCCCTTTACCGACCCAAAATAATAACAATTAACAATTAATAAATACGCCTGTTTAACTGTTAGCAACTTTTTACTATGTGTACCCAGTATCGCAGCTAATATGATGATGAACCTACCCACTAATTAATTATAATCTAACGTTAAGCGTTGATATTCACTTTTAATCGTAGACAATTCAATATAAGATTTTAGCTACAAAATATTTGCTCTCAATGAAGCTATCTATAAAAGGAATTTATAATATCGATAGGGTTAACTTCAACTTGGAGGTCTAAACAGTCAAAGCAAAAACGCTGTAATAGATGTGAGTTATATTATGTCCAATCATTAGATAAATGTAGCCATTGCGCTGATCTTAATGGTGCTGAGCTGACTCGATTAAAAAAAACGCATCATGATAATTCTACTTTTGGTCAATACCTTGGCTTTGTGGCTTTAATTATAGGTTTACTATTGCCACTGAATTTTTTATAGTAGTTATATCAGCAGTTTACATATAATTATCAGCTAAAAGATGCCCGACAATTAACTCTCGCTCGTTTTACGTGATTTTAACCCATGGTATCTCGTCACTTAATAGAGTGTTATCGCGGTTAATATTACCATGAAGCTTTTAACAATAAGATAGATAAAATGACAAGTAGAAAAATACATAGACTGATAGGTCTGATCCTTATATTGCCAATGTTTGGCTGGACAATCACCGGGGTAATATTTTTTATTAAACCAGGTTACAAGGGGGCTTATGAGCAATTATCATTAAAAACCTACCCCTTAGAAACACAATTATTAGTTAAACCAGATAAAAAATGGCATGAAGTTCGGTTAATTAAAACCATTTTAGGTCATCATTTACTGGTGAAATTAAATGGAAAAACTGAACACTTAGACCCTATTTCTTTGCAAGCTAAAGAGGTGATAAGTAGTCTAGAATATAAACTGCTTATCGAAGATGCACTTTCAATAAATAAAGAGCGTTATGGGGATATTATTTCTATTGATGGTACCAAGGCGAAAACTAGCACAGGAGTTGTAATAAATCTTGATTGGTTAAGTTTAAGATTGAGCCAAAAAGGTGATGATACAAAGTTAATAAACATACTTTATAAAATTCATTATCTACAATGGACTCCATTTAAAAGTGTAAATTTAGTTTTTGGCGTCTTAGGTTTAGTGCTATTGGTAACCTTGACTATTTTGGGTATACGGCTTTATGTTAAAAATAAAGAGTAGTTGTTTAAAATATTCCCCTAACCGAGATATGTCTATCAGACACTAATGCTATAAAGCGGGTGTTAGGCATTACTTATCTAATGGAAACTCATCTTTGTGGTCATTGTAGATTAGCAAAAAATATATAATTATGCTTAATTTCAATCATCATATATATTTAAAAGGGGGTATAACAAAGAAAGGGCACTTGAGTGACTAGAAGCCAAGAACAGTTAGAATTTATACGTTTATTATCATTAGATTCAGAAACCAATTTTACAAAAACAAAACATTTTTCTTTCGCGATGAAAAAGCTGGCTGTCCTTTTAAATAGTCCATTTATTACTTTTACCGTAGTTTTCAACGATATTCAAAACAAAAAGTCGCATTACAATAGTTATTGTTTGCAAACACAAGATAATCAGCCAAGTGAGCAGCGTGTCGCTGTTAATGTTAATCAAAGCGATTTGCCTAATACTATCCGATTGTTAAGTAATCAATTACAAGAAGTACAGCAAAGTAAAAGCCAAGTAAACGTTAGTTTTTTAAACAATACAGATTTTAGCGATTCTCAAAACGATAATTGTTTTGTGTTACCCTTTTCCGTAGCTAATGAGCTTATAGGCGTAATCAGCTATCAATCGAATACGTCAAATACCGTGATTAAAACATCTAGCCCTCTTTATCAATTTATTCATTATGTTTTTGATGCTGCCCATACAAATAGGCAAAAAATCACACAAATAAACACCTTTCAAACCGTATTGAATTTAATGCCACAGCGGGTTTTTTGGAAAAATAGAGAATCAGTTTATTTAGGAAGTAACAAAGCTTTTTCAAATGATGCCCATCTTAATTCACCCTCTGAGATTATCGGAGTGACTGACTTTGATATATTTCCTGAACAAGCAGAACTGTATCGTTCAGATGACGCTAATACAATGGTCTCAAGAGAGCATTTAATTGCTTCTGAAGAGCCTCAAACACATGCTAATGGAAAGACTATTTGGTTACGTACGTCTAAGCGCCCAATTATAAATGAGTTTAATGAGTTTAATGAGGTTATTGGTATTGTTGGGACTTACGACGATATTTCTGAATTAAAAAATATGCAGGTTGAGTTAAGTAAAGCTAGAGATGAATTAGAAGAAAAAGTAGAAGAACGTACTCAAGAGCTAAGCCAAACTAACAAAAAATTAGCAGTAGCATTTGAATCATTAAAGTCGACGCAAGACCAACTTGTTGAGTCTGAAAAAATGGCAGCCTTAGGTAATTTAGTCGCCGGTGTTGCCCATGAGATCAATACGCCTCTTGGTATTGCCGTAACAGGCGCTAGTAATTTAGAACATAGCGCATTACTGATTAAAAAAGCCGTTGAAAGTGGAAAAATCAAACGCACTACGTTTGTTAATCAATGTAATAGTTTGATTGGTAGTAGCGATATAATTTTGCGTAATTTAGAGCGGGCATCAGAGCTGGTAAGAAATTTTCAGATGATAGCTGTAGATCAATCAAATGATGAAAAACGCACGATTAACTTCTTTAAATATTTAAATGACATTATTTCGACATTGTCACCTCGAGTAAGTGAAAAGAATATAAAAATATTTTTATCAGGAGATGAAGATTTTCCACTTTTAACATCTCCTGGTACTATTGCACAAATAGTAACAATTTTGATTGATAACGCGTTAACTCATGCATTTAAAGAAATAATTAATGGTCAAATCAAAATAAGTTTTAAAGTACAAAATGAAATGTTGATGCTCACCGTGCAAGATAATGGCTGTGGTATTGAAGTGGGGGAGATAGAAAAGGTGTTTGAGCCTTTTTATACAACGCAGCGGCAAAAAGGATCTGGTTTAGGGTTAAGTATTCTCTATAATCTAGTGACTCAAAGCTTGAACGGTAAAGTTGCCTGTTTTAGTACTGTCGATGAATCTACACAATTTGTTATCGCATTACCCCTCGATGAATGAAAAAATTTATTTAACAATGTATCGCCCAAGGATACTAATAAATTGAATGGATTAGAGCTAAGCTATATGCAAATGACTTAGCCATTTAGGTAGTAAAATAATGGCGCAGCACAGCTTTATTAATTATCTAGATTGGCGGTGAATTTTTGTGTTATATCCATTTTCTTTTTGTTGGTTGTGTTGGTAACTTGTTATTCATCGGTCTTTGTAGCGACTAAGCTTAATTTTAAAGAATGTATTAGCGCGTCCCATTAAGAACTCTAGCAACACTGTTAAAGTTATTTATCTAAAAATCATCAAAATACTAAAAGCGATAGCGCATTTTTTGTTGGCTTAGGTTTAAGTAATAAGATTTTAAATTAAAAATCGTTTACTGTTGCACTTCTATATTTTAAATTAACAATTATTTGCCTAGTAATAAGGTAATAATCGCAGAGGAGTTTTAATGAAGTATTTTGCATATGGTTCAAATATGTCCCTTTTAAGACTTCAAGAAAGGGTACCAAGTGCCCAAAAGCTTGAGACTGTAAGTCTTAAAAATCACCAATTACGTTTTAATATGAGCGGTAAAGATGGCTCAGGTAAATGTGACTCTTTTCAGACAAACAATAGTGATGACATAGTCATAGGCGCTCTTTTTGAGATAAACAAAGATGAGAAAGCCATTTTAGACCGAGCCGAAAGTTTAGGATCTGGATACAATGAAAAAATTGTATCTGTATACAATGATCGGGGAGAAACTTTCGAAGCATTAATATATTGTGCACTTAAGATAGACCCTTCATTAAAACCCTATTCTTGGTACCTTAATCACGTTATTGTTGGAGCAAAAGAAACAAAATTACCTGCTGACTATCTTGCCATTATCGAATCTGTTGTCTGTATAAATGATCTAAATAAAGAGAGAGAAACCAAGGAACGAGCAATGTATAGTCGACAAATCATTGAAAAGGACTGCGTCTAAGGAATTGTGGCATTCATAAGGGAGTAACATGAAATTTAGCAGACAATATTAAAACGTTTATATTTTATAATCTCTTTTGGCTTTATAGATACCGCCATTTTTACCTTGTTGAAACGCTTTATTTTAGGTGGTTGTAAATTAAATTCACCGCAGATATTTGTTAGGGTTATAAGGACGCAGATAATTCATTTATATGCCTCTGGAGCGGTTGCATATCTACTGAGTTCTTTATTGCTTTTTTCAAACGCTCAAAATGGTGCTAACCTTTATTTCATACTGACACTTTATGCCGTTATTTCATTATTGTATTCTGTTGTAATATCAGAATTGATTTTTAGGCCAGCAAAACAAAGGCTTGAAGCAGAGTGGTTGGAGCCAGCCACTTAAGCCACTCAGCAGGACAAATAACAGTTGGCTAGTTCTGCTCCGTTTCACATTTTAGCCAACTATTATTTGCTTCTTAGTGGGGCGTTATGCTTAAGGGTTTTAATGAATCGTATTTATCCCATGATCATTTTGATCATAGCTCTACATGGTTGTTCAACTTTAGCCAGTTACGAGGATGTTAGTGAATCAATAAATTATTCAGAGTTGATCGGCGAGGAATATATAGCAAATGTCGAATTCATAATTCATGGGGTAAATTACGATGATTCTCTTCAAGAAAATATTGATGAGTATGTAGTAACAACTCAACCTGGTTTTGCGGGGCGATATGTAAAATACTACGGTAAATTAGCTAAGAAAAGTGTTATAAAAATCATAGCAGTAAAAAAATGTCTGAATTGTTATTTAGATTTCACGGCTAGAGTTGAATTTGAAATTCAAATAATAAGTGGTCATGAGCTTCAAGGTCATCCTATTTTTCTTACAAATTCATTTGGTAATAATGAAATAAGTGAAATAATCAATGGTAAGGCTATTATTAATCCCTCATTTTTATTGCTAAAGAAGCCTAACAAGAACTTCAAGCGGAACAAAAACAGTTGGTTAGGTTCCGCTTAAGTGGGCGTTATATTTCACGGAGGATTCAGGTTGTCATTTCCAGTTTTAGAGACAAATAGCTTAAGGTTAGATAAATTATCTAAAGAAGACTCAACTAGCTTATTTGAGTTGTTCTCGGACAATTCAGTTGTCGAATATTATGATTTGGAAGCTTTCACTGAACTATCACAAGCGAGTAACTTAATAGAGTTCTTTAACTCTCGCTTTAATGAAAACGCTGGTATTCGTTGGGCTATTCGCCTAAAAGAAACAGATCAATTTATCGGAACTTGTGGCTTTAATAATTGGAGTCCCAAAATGAAAAATGCCGTACTTGGATATGATTTATTGCCTAAGTATTGGGGCATGGGTTTGACCACTGAAGCAGTCCATCGAATAGTTAAAGCAGCCTTTTTAGGTGAATTACCTTGCGGTAAACTTAATCGTATTCAAGGCGATACCGTTCCTGGGAACTTAGCATCTGAATCACTGCTTCTAAAGGTTGGTTTCAAAGAGGAAGGCGTAAGACGCCAAAGTGGTTACTGGAAAAACCAGTTTCACGACCTTAAATGCTTTGGGTTAATTCAGTCCGAGTACTGTGAAATATAACAAGAAATTAAACAAGGACAAAAAACAGTTGGTTAGGCGTTATGTTTATTAATTGGCTCGGCGCATTGCAACCTTGTAAACATTCCCTTTATCTCTTTTCCCAACTGATATTACGGTAACAGTAATTATCTCATCGTTTACTTCGTAGACTAAACGATAACCTACTTGTCTTAACTTGATTTTGTATAATTCATTAGCCCCAGATAACTTCGCACTTTGAATGTGTGGGGTTTCTATAACTTCAGCTAATTTCTTTTTAAATTGTGTTTGGACAGTTGCTCCAAGTTTTTTCCATTCCTTTAGAGCTGACTTTTTAAATTCAAGCTCATAGGTCATTTAAACTAACCTTGATTGTTGTTTCATTTCTTCTGCTTTCGGTGATTGCCAATAACTCTAAATCTTCAATATGATCCATTAAAAATTCATAAGTCTCTGCTGGTACGCAATAAAAAGCAGGTTCATTTCTATTTAATACAGCAATAGGCTCTCCATTTGCACTTAGTGCTACTTTCATTGGGTTAGCTTTTAATTCACTAATACTTGCTGCTGCTTCGGTTAGTATTCTAGTTGTCATACGTTACTCAGTACTGTAAAAGGGTCTTTAATTAAGTCTATTGTAGTCTTGTAAACATAACAAGTCACTCAAAAGGACAAATAACAGTTGGTTTTTGCTCCTGCGTCGCTTATTTTAACCAACTATCATTTGCCTCTTAGTGGGGCGTTATAACTTTGGGACATCCTGTGTCTAATTTTAAAATTTGTTTTCTTTTGGTAATCGTTATGGTTTATTCCTCTCATGCTTATTCTGATTCTCAAGTAGTTGCTGATGGATTGGCAATAGATCTAATGGAAACTTTAGATCTAACTTTTCAGGTAATCCCAGAATATGATGAAACTGAAAATGTATTAGCTGGTTGGAATGGAGATGAATTCCAATACTTTGTCGCGTTTAGCAAATTACCGGCTGGTTGGCTTAATGCCGAAAAATGGATTTCTGGTTTTACTAGAGATATTAATGCTGCAAGTGAAACAGGTTCTTTCAATCTATTAGATAAAGGTAACTACAAATCAAATGGGAAGTTTGATTTAAATTATATTGAAATTTCATTTATACCAAAGGGTGAACAAGAAACAAGGAAACAACTGGTTCATTTTATTACAGACCACAAAAACTCCTATTTAGCCTTTGCAACACCAACTTCGGATAACGGAGCGAACGTTCTTCTATCAGAAGTCATTAGCATACTTAAAACATCACATTTTCCTACTTCAAATATAATCCCTTTAGTTATTAAAAATGAAGATAAATACATTGGAATATGGAATGGGCAATATGTAAACAAAGACGATAAAGTTGTTCAAGTCATTTTTGAGTTAAAGGCAGATTTAACGTTTGCCCGTAAAGATTCAATAGAGGGTAAAAAAGATAGCGTAAACTCAGGGGTTTTCTTTATTTCAAATAACGAAATTAGTTGGACGTACCTTTATGGTAAACCGACAAATAAAGAGAGCAGAACCAAAGAAACCAATACTATTTCTTCTTTCTCAGGAGATACTATGATATTAATTTTGGGTAACTCAAATATTGAAATTGTGTTAAAGAAAGAAAGCTGATTGGTGTATAAAAGTTATAACAAGTTACTCAAACGGACCCTGATCCTCCCCCGATAAAACGGACACCAAAATCTAACTAAAGATGAGGTGTCTTATGCCCAAGTACAACAATCCAAGACGAACTTGGAAGTATTCAAACGACTTTAAAGTCAACGCTATTCAATTA
>NZ_VOLR01000096.1 GCF_007954355.1 Colwellia hornerae | reverse complement strand
CTGACGACCTGATTTTAAACTTTTATCTTAAGTTGGTTGCGGGAGCCAGATTTGAACTGACGACCTTCGGGTTATGAGCCCGACGAGCTACCAGACTGCTCCATCCCGCGTCCGAATGTCCTAATAGGTTCTTAGGAAAGCCAAGTTGTTTTAATTCAAACTTAAGAATTTGCTTTTTATACTTAAGCGTAAGTTGGTTGCGGGTGCCCATATCTTTCGAAAGGGAACTGACGACCTGATTTT
Organism: Colwellia hornerae; assembly: GCF_007954355.1. Taxonomy (GTDB): domain Bacteria; phylum Pseudomonadota; class Gammaproteobacteria; order Enterobacterales; family Alteromonadaceae; genus Colwellia_A; species Colwellia_A hornerae. The sequence continues at coordinate 316 of NZ_VOLR01000096.1, read as the reverse complement.
AAACTTTTATCTTAAGTTGGTTGCGGGAGCCAGATTTGAACTGACGACCTTCGGGTTATGAGCCCGACGAGCTACCAGACTGCTCCATCCCGCGTCCGAATGTCCTAATAGGTTCTTAGGAAAGCCAAGTTGTTTTAATTCAAACTCAAGAATTTGCTTTTTATACTTAAGCTTAAGTTGGTTGCGTGAGCCCATATCTTTCGAAAGGGAACTGACGACCTGATTTTAAACTTTTATCTTAAGTTGGTTGCGGGAGCCAGATTTGAACTGACGACCTTCGGGTTATGAGCCCGACGAGCTACCAGACTGCTCCATC
>NZ_VOLR01000095.1 GCF_007954355.1 Colwellia hornerae | reverse complement strand
TCTTCAAAAGTACCGCTCCATTCTTTACTGGCATTAGACTTTATTTTACAGCCATCAATGGCGAACATGTTTCGTCCAATTAAGCCCTCACGATCACATATCAACAATACTTGAGTAAACAGCGGTTCAATTTGGTCTTTCATTTTAGCAACGAAACCCGCAATACTAGTGAAGTGAGGCTGAACATCGCCCGATAAACTCATAAAGGTGATATTGGTTTCACAAGCGTTTGCTATTTTACGGCTTGAGATAAGGCCACGAGAATAAGCAAAGAGAATAATTTTTAACATCACCGATGGAGGGTAAGCTGCTGCGCCTGTTTTATCATTATGGTACCAACGATCGAAGCCCGATAAATCAAGGTGATCTTCGACAATATGCGCAAGCGCATATTCGAACGTTCCAGGCATTATCTGTTGTGAAAAATCAACGGGAATGAACTTACTTTGACAGGATAAATCAGGTTTGTAGTTCGCCATAACATTTTACGGTCGATGAATAATATCTATTAGATCATAGCCAGTGAGTGCAAACAAGTATAAAAAACACACTATTTGAAAATAATAATAAAAACAGGAAATGTTACTTTTTGGAGAAATTCTACAGCCTCAACGCC
>NZ_VOLR01000094.1 GCF_007954355.1 Colwellia hornerae | reverse complement strand
GCAAAAGCAATGGGCCTAAACATGTGTGGCGTTGATTTACTGCGTTCACAAAATGGCCCTATGGTGATGGAAGTTAATTCATCTCCAGGTCTTGAAGGTATTGAAAAAGCGACCGGTAAAAATGTTGCCGGTATGGTGTTTGAATTTTTAGAAAAAAATGCCAAGCCTCATGACACTAAAACACGTGGTAAAGGATAATTACAGTGAGTGCTACAGACATATTACGTATTGGTGAGTTCGACATTTTACCCGGAGAGCAGCGTAAAATAGAGTTGCCGGTTGCTAAGTTGTATACCGATGCCGATGTTTCTTTGCCAGTTCATATTATTCGCGCGAAAAAACCGGGACCGACTATTTTTTTAAGTGCGGCGGTGCATGGCGACGAATTAAATGGCATTGAAATTATTCGCCGTTTGATCCACGAAAAGAAACTTAAAATAACGCGAGGTACGGTTATCGCTGTGCCTATGGTTAACGTCTATGGCGTGGTCAATCAAAGTCGTTATATGCCTGACCGTCGTGATTTAAACCGTTGTTTTCCAGGGTCAGCGAAGGGCTCTTTAGCGGGGCGTGTTGCACATATTTTTCTTAATGAAATCGTAAAACATTGTGATTACGGTATCGATTTACATACCGGGGC
>NZ_VOLR01000093.1 GCF_007954355.1 Colwellia hornerae | reverse complement strand
TGTGAACTACCCACCGACGCCGCTTCGCGTCGATCAATGGGCTTCTGCAATCTAGTTTTAGACGACTAGGCTGCTTCTTTTTTCTCAGTTCCCACATCAAACGTTGATAACTCAAAGACTTTCGTTTTAATAGATGATTTCTTCTGAAATTTGGGTATTACCCTGGCGACTATCCCAGCCACCATTAAATCTTTTTCGCCTGTGATTGCAACGCAAACTGCTGCAGAATAGTCTCTGCATTGAACGGTGCCACAATTATCACAAGTGAATGAACGCGTGTTTAAGTCGAATTTATGAATGCGCTGGCACTCACAACAAATGCCGGAAGATTTCACGAACCGACCAATTTCATGGTAAATGCCACCATTCAATTCAACCTTATATTTGGTCAGCGAAGTTATCATTCCCATCACGTTTTCGTTGACCATCGCGCCATTAAATTGCTGCATTCCTTTCACATGTAAATCTTCAAACACGACAATATCACTGGCCTTGGCTATCGTACAGGATACTTCGTGGGCAAACGCTAAGCGTTGGCGAGAGATTTTTACGTGTAATTTATTCAGTCTGTTTTTTGCTTTATGCCAGCGACTAGAGCCCTTCTTTCTACGACTCAACTGGACTTGAATCTGCTTAAGTTTTATTGATGAACCTTTAAACGCTTTTGGGTTTTTTACGTACCAACCATTTGAACCAACAACCGTGTGCTGGCTGTTGATATCGTAACCAACAATTGAGGATAATAGCTGCTTAGCTGCCTTACATTCAACTTCTTGAGTGAGT
>NZ_VOLR01000092.1 GCF_007954355.1 Colwellia hornerae | reverse complement strand
TCTATCGCTAGATAAACCACTTTTCTCGCTGAATCATCAGACGGAAATAGCTTACGTTTCTTAATCGCCTTTCGAATCACACTGTTCAGTGACTCTATCGCATTCGTTGTATAGATGGCCTTGCGAATATCCTGAGGGTATTTGAATAGCGTATTTAGGTTCGCCCAATGCGCTCGCCAAGAACGACTGATTTGTGGGTATTTATCATCCCAACGTAAGCAGAAATTATCGAGTTCAAGGAGTGCCTCTTCTTCTGTTACTGATTGATATATTCGCTTTAAATCAGCGGTGACAGCCTTGTAATCTTTCCAGGGAACATACTTCATCGAATTACGCACCATATGAACAATGCAGAGCTGAACTTGGGTTTGAGGGAATACGGTATTAATTGCTTCAGGGAAACCTTTCAGGCCATCAACACAAGCAATGAGGATGTCATTTACCCCTCGGTTCTGAAGCTCAGTCAGTACGTTCAACCAGAACTTAGCCCCTTCATTTTCCGATATCCACATGCCGAGAAGTTCTTTATGACCTTCAATGTTTACCCCTAAAGCGAGATAGATAGCTTTATTGATAACGTGTTTATCTTGTCTGATTTTTACGACTAAGCAGTCAAGGTAAACAATGGGATAGACTGAATCTAAAGGTCTGGCTTGCCATTCAATGACTTCCTCTATCACGGCATTGGTGACACGAGATATCAACGTGGGTGAAATGTCAGCATCATACATTTCTTTGAACGTATCAACGATTTCCCTCGTTGTCATGCCTTTGGCATACAGGTACAGGATTTTATCGTCCATTGACGTAAATCGTGTTTGGTTCTTTTTGACTAATTTCGGTTCAAAGCTTCCTTCTCTATCGCGTGGGGTTTCAAGTTCAACTTGACC
>NZ_VOLR01000091.1 GCF_007954355.1 Colwellia hornerae | reverse complement strand
AATGGTTTGCTAGTCGATAGCTATTTGCAAACTTGTTTAAATGAACTGGCTAAAAAGCCAGAGAGCCTAGAGCACCTGCTGCCTTGGAACATCAAGCAAGGCTAGATGCCTTTCCCCATACGCTTACAATCAACTTCACAAAAAGCCTGCTGGAATAAAGGCAAACTAGTAGGCCAAAAACTCCCCCTTAAACTCGAAGAAATATGGTCAATTAGAATAAGGTTAGAGCTGGCAAACAATCTGCGAGAATTAACAATGTTTAATTTGGCCTTAGACTGTAAATTACGCGCTTGTGATTTTATTAAACTAAAAGTTTTGGATATTGCTCATGGTGCCACTATCCAGTCCAGAGCTATGCTTATTCAACAGAAAACAGGTAGTTCAGTTCAATTTGAATTAACCCCTAAAACTAGAGAATCACTGCAAGAATGGATAACTCAAAAATCGCTTAGGTCGGGTGATTATTTGTTTGGCAGTAGAGTAAAAAAAGATTTTCATTTAACTACTCGACAGTATGCGAGGATCGTTAAAAAATGGATTTCAAGTATAGGTTTAGATGTCACATTATATGGTACTCATACCATGAGACGAACTAAAGCATCATTAATCTATAAGAAAACAAAAAATTTGCGAGCAGTTCAAATATTACTTGGGCATACGAAACTAGAGAGTACGGTTCGTTATCTTGGTGTTGAAGTAGATGATGCCCTTGAGCTTTCGGAAGCAACAGATATTTAACTTTCACTAAAGGCATGGACGCCTTCTTCAATGATACGAAACCGGACATTAGCCTTTGCTCATTTAATTATGACCATTTCGACAATTATTCGTTTAAAGGATAGGTTATGTATGGATGATTGTTTGTCAAAAACTATAAAAATGACACCAGTAGTGCC
>NZ_VOLR01000090.1 GCF_007954355.1 Colwellia hornerae | reverse complement strand
GTAACAAGGTAACCCTAGGGGAACCTGGGGTTGGATCACCTCCTTATCTTGAAGTAAAAACAGTTTAATGGAAGCTCTTGAGTTTCACGAGTGTCTACACAAATTACATGATAACAAATTAGAAGAATCCCGATGGGGCTATAGCTCAGCTGGGAGAGCGCCTGCCTTGCACGCAGGAGGTCTGCAGTTCGATCCTGCATAGCTCCACCATCTTAAATTATACCGCGTTAGTTCGCAGCTTGTGTAGTAAAGTACACGGCGCTACAAACTGCCTTGTACAATATAAGATACCATTATGATTCTTCATTAAAGATAAGGCCAAATTAAGGTTTACTTTCGTCATGCTGAACGTGTTTCAGTATCTGGTGAGTGAATATTAATTTGGTTTTTTAAACCACGTTTTTAACGAATGCGCGTAAATGACAAGTTCTTTAACAATCTGGAAAGCTGATATAAAAATGATTTTATATAGCAATGAACAGTGTCGCGCTGTGATTTGCATGTTATATAAAATCTACAAAAGCGATTAATTGCGCAAGCAGTTAATCAACATTTAGTTAAGTTCTACTCGAACTTAATTATCTTATTCAAGACACATTTATTTGTGCGTGAAAATGTCAGACTTTACAATTGCTGTGGATTAGTCTCCACGGTGTACTTCGTGTTGATAGACTACTTAGGGTTGTATGGTTAAGTGACTAAGCGTATGTGGTGGATGCCTTGGCAGTTAGAGGCGATGAAGGACGTGTTAATCTGCGATAAGCATTGGTAAGGTGATAAAAACCGTTATAGCCAATGATTTCCGAATGGGGAAACCCACTGACATAAGTCAGTATCATTAAGTGAATACATAGCTTAATGAAGCGAACCAGGAGAACTGAAACATCTAAGTACCCTGAGGAAAAGAAATCAACC
>NZ_VOLR01000008.1 GCF_007954355.1 Colwellia hornerae | reverse complement strand
AAGCGCCACACTGAAATAAAGCATAAGTAGGTTTATGTCAGTAATTATTTATTAGCGGCTAACTTGTTACGGTATTGTTGGGCGATAACTTTCAAAATATCACGCCAACTAATGATACCAATCGGTTGTATTTTATCATTTACAACCGGCAGACATAACATGTGGTTGTCATGAAACATTATTAAAATTGCTTCATTAGTTAAAGCGCCACACTGAAATTAAGCATAAGTAGGTTTATGTCAGTAATTATTTATTAGCGGCTAACTTGTTACGGTATTGTTGGGCGATAACTTTCAAAATATCACGCCAACTAATGATACCAATCGGTTCCATTTTATCATTTACAATCGGCAAACATGAAAGGTGGTTGTCATGAAACATTAATACCGCGTCATTCAAACTAACTGTTTCTTTGGCTGTTGTTAGGTCTCTGTTCATGATGAGGTGTAGTTTCTTTTGTAACATTGAATGGTCACGGGGCGTTTCGTTTTTAGTGCCGATTGTTGGACTTAAATGTTTGTATATATCTCTATCTGTGATCACACCGACAAGTTGTTTATCACAGAGTATTAAAATATGGTGAATGTTGTGCAGGTCAAATATCGCTTTTGCTTTACTTAAATCATCGTCAAGTTCTAAGGTAATTAAGTCTGTCGACATAATTTTACTTAAGCTCATCATTTTCACCTAATATTTGATTTTGTTTGATCATCACGATAAACAAAACTTTGTTCGTTAACAATCACCTTTTAGTTAAAACTAGCTCTTTAGCGATTTATATAAAAAGTAATCGTTGGCTGTCACAAAAATGTCATACAACTGTCTTATAATTCACATCGTACTAAAGTCTTTATAATTGAAGGTGTTTTAAGTGGCAATTGCATTAAAATCGACTGGCCCACGTCAGTTGAAAAATACATTAGCACAATGGTTAATAACGGTAGGCGGCATAAGTGTTTTATTTACACTGGTGCTGATCTTCTTATATTTACTCTATGTGATAAAACCTATTTTCGAGTCGGCAACAATAGAGCCTGTTGGTCAATTTGAAATCAGTACGGCGGCACCGACGTTATCTGCAGGTGTTGATGAACTAAAAGAAGTCGCTTTTCAAATTACTGAGCAAGGTGATATTAATTTTTATCAGCTGGTTAAAAGTGCGGCTCATGAAAAAAGCACGTTAGTACTCAATGAAAGCTTATTGAGTGAGGATAAAACCTTAGTTAATGTGGTTAACTCTGGCGTAGAAAAGAAACTACTTATCGATAGTGATGGCGAGATACAACTTATTGCCGCTAAATTCTTTTCTAATTTTGACTCGGGTACGCGAGAAATCATTCCTAGTGTTGCCTATCCGTTGGGAGAAGAGTCGCTAGCCGTTGATGAAAGTGGGGAACTTCTTACTCAGCTTTCATTTAGCATGAATGATGAAAAAGCGGTTTTTGTTGCTTTTACGCAAGACCAGCGCTTAATTAAGACCAGTTTACTTGCTGAAGATGACTTTACTTACGACAGTGCTTACGAAACCCTTTATCAAGAAATTGATTTCCCTGCAGATCATGTCAATGAGATTTTAGTTACCCCTGATATGAGATTAGCTTTTGTGCGTAGCGATGATCAAATCTTTGTTTTCGATCTAACCAATGAAGATATTGTTGAACTTAAAGCAACCATTATTCCTTCGTTAGAGCAAACCAGTACTAAACCTCAGCATATTACGGCGATGGCATTACTTTCGGGTAGCAGCTCAATTTTATTGGGTAGCAGTGCGGGTAAAGTTACACAATGGTTTGAAGTGGCTACTGACAATGGTCGTCAATTTAAAAATGTTCGTACCTTTAACGTTAGCGATACTGAAGCGGTTACTCAAATTCATACCGAACAATTTCGTAAAAGTTTTTATACCTTAACGACGTCAGGCAATATGGGCGTTTTCTACACCACCAGTGAAGCTGACTTATGGCGTGGCCAGTTAACAACTACCGAACCCAACGTATTTGCTATTTCTCCTCGTGCCGATGGTTTAGTGGTTATTGATGAAAATCAGCTAAAAATATTCAGTGTTGAAAATGAACATCCTGAAGTTACCTGGAGCGCTTTGTGGGAAGAAGTTTGGTATGAAGGTTACCCAGAGCCAGAATATATTTGGCAATCAACTTCCGGTTCAGATGATTTCGAAGGTAAGTTCTCTTTAGTACCTATTTCATTTGGTACCATGAAAGCGGCGATGTACGCGATGTTATTTGCTGTACCTATTGCGTTAAGTGCTGCGATTTATACTGCTTATTTTATGACCCCAGGTATGCGCAGAAAAGTTAAGCCAACGATTGAGTTAATGGAAGCCTTGCCCACCGTTATTTTAGGTTTCTTGGCGGGTTTATGGTTAGCGCCAATAATAGAAAATTATTTGCCCGCAATCGCGATGCTATTAATTATGTTACCGCTGTCAGTATTTGTTACCGCATTTGCTTGGCATAAACTGCCCAAAGAAATGAAAAACACTATTCCTGAAACATGGGCACCGATCATACTTGTTCCGGTCTTGTTGATTGCCGGTGGCAGTGCATTTTTGTTATCGCCCTTCTTTGAAAGCTTATTTTTTGGTGGCGATGTTCGTCAGTATATTACTAACGACCTAGGTATTGATTTTGACCAACGTAATTCATTAGTCGTTGGTTTAGCGATGGGGTTTGCCGTTATACCGACCATTTTCTCTATGGCAGAAGATGCAATATTTAGTGTACCTAAGCATTTAACCAGTGGTTCACTCGCATTAGGTGCCACACAATGGCAAACGCTTGCGAAAGTTGTGTTGTTAACTGCTAGTCCAGGTATTTTTTCTGCGGTGATGATGGGCTTAGGCCGTGCAGTAGGAGAAACTATGATCGTATTAATGGCCACGGGTAACACGCCAATTTTAGATTGGAGTATCTTCCAAGGTATGCGTACCTTAGCCGCTAATATTGCTGTTGAAATGCCAGAGTCCGAAGTGGGTAGTTCACATTATCGAATCTTATTTTTAGCTGCTTTTGTTTTATTTGTTTTCACCTTTATTTTTAACACGTTTGCTGAGCTGATACGTCAGCGCTTACGTGAAAAATACAGCTCGTTATAGTTAAGGAACTGAGTTTATGAATAGTTGGTTTAAATCTGGTTCTCCGTGGGTGTGGTTATCTGCTGGCGGAGTAAGTATCAGTTTAATTTCAGTTCTAGGTTTATTGTGGTTAATTGCTTCACGCGGATTATCGTACTTTTGGCCTGCAGACATTTATCAATTTGAGACGGTTAATGAAAAAGGCCAAGCAGTGACCGTTATTGGTGAGATATACGATCGTGAGAGCCTGCCAACCAAGCAGTTATCGCATTTAGATTTAGGTTTAGATCCTACTAAAGAAACAATCGAGCGAATTTTAGTAAAAACCGGTAACCGTGAATTAGTTAATTTAGACTTTCGCTGGTTGTTAATGCCCCTTATTAACAAAACGACTATGCCTGAAGATATTGTCGTGGTTGAACGTCGCACCAATGGTAATTTTTATGGCTTTATTGAAGGGATCATCTTAGATGGTCAGCCTGCAGGCCTAGAAAAAATGGCTGATTTGCTCGAGCGTGTTGATGACTTTCAAGACGAAATGGACGAATTACAAAAAGTTGATATTGGCGCCATTAATTATCAAATAGAACGCTTACGTCTTAAAAAGCGTAAACATAAACTTGATGAGACCTTAACCGTTGAGCGAGAACAAGAAATCGATGGAGAAGTTGCCCGTTATAACGCCGATTATCAAGTACTAGAAAAACAGTTAATGGCTATCCGTGACAAAGTATCTCGTGATCAACTTGTGGTACGTGCGATGGGTGGCGAAGTTATTAAGATAAATTTTGAAGAAATACTCAAAGTTACTTATAACAATAAACTGTCTATTTTTGGCCGTTCTGCGGTATTTATTCAGCAAATAGGTAGTTTCTTAATTGATGATCCTCGAGAAGCCAATACCGAAGGGGGTGTTTTCCCAGCAATATTTGGTACTGTTTTAATGGTTTTACTGATGACAGTAATCGTTTCGCCTATGGGCGTTATAGCAGCTATTTACTTACATGAATATGCGGGTAAAAATGCCCTGACCAAACTCCTTCGCATTGCAGTTATTAATTTAGCGGGTGTGCCATCAATCGTTTATGGTGTATTTGGCTTAGGTTTTTTTGTTTACATGGTGGGTGGTAGTTTAGATCAATTGTTTTATGCTGAAACATTACCCAGCCCAACTTTTGGTACACCGGGTGTTATGTGGTCAGCTATTACTTTAGCGATACTCACGTTACCCGTTGTTATTGTGTCGACCGAGGAAGGTCTATCACGCATTCCGTCAGCCATGCGTCACGGTTCTTTAGCGCTAGGGGCAACCAAAGCCGAAACCTTGTGGCGTATTATTCTACCAATTGCCAGTCCGGCAATTATGACCGGTATAATTTTAGCTATTGCGCGTGCAGCCGGCGAAGTTGCACCATTGATGTTGGTCGGTGTTGTAAAAATGGCGCCTAATTTACCCCTTGATGGTAACTTTCCATATTTACATTTAGACCGTAAGTTTATGCATTTAGGTTTTCATATTTATGATGTAGGTTTCCAAAGCCCTAATGTTGAAGCAGCACGACCCTTAGTTTTTGCAACCGCATTTTTATTGGTAACCATTATTGTCTCACTAAATATGACGGCGGTTACCATACGTAACCGTTTAAGAGAAAAATATCGCATGTTAGAGCATTAACTTTATTAAGGAATGTCATGCTTGTTTTAGCAAAAGATGCTGAAACAAATATGACTCAAAATATAAAGTAAAAAAGTGTTAACAGTCACGAACAAAAATTAAGCATTGAAAGAGAATATTATGATTTCAGTCAGCCCAAGAACATTAGATCCAAAAGTTAAACTTGATCTTAATAACTTATCGCCAGAACAAGTGGCATTAGAAATTAAAAATTTGAACCTATATTACGGTGACAAACAAGCGCTACAAAACATCAGTATGTCTATTCCTAAAGGACAAGTGACCGCGTTTATCGGTCCTAGTGGTTGTGGTAAGTCGACGTTATTACGTTGTATTAACCGTATGAATGACTTAGTTGATATTTGTAAGATTGAAGGTGAAATTAACCTTCATGGCGAAAACATTTATGGTAAACAAGTTGATGTTGCTGCGCTGCGTCGCCAAGTAGGTATGGTGTTTCAACGACCTAATCCATTCCCTAAAAGTATTTATGAAAATGTTGTCTATGGCTTACGTATTATGGGTGAAAACAATCGCCGTGTTTTAGATGAAGCCGCAGAAAATGCGCTGCGAAGTGCTGCGTTATGGAATGAAGTAAAAGATCGTTTGCACGACAGTGCACTAGGACTTTCTGGTGGTCAACAACAACGTTTAGTGATTGCTCGCGCCATTGCGATTAAGCCCGAAGTATTATTACTCGATGAACCTACCTCGGCACTTGACCCTATTTCAACATTGACGATTGAAGAATTGATTAATGACTTGAAAAAGCAGTTCACTGTGGTCATTGTTACGCATAATATGCAACAAGCAGCACGTGTTTCAGATCAAACGGCGTTTATGTACATGGGTGACTTAATTGAATACAGCGATACTAATACGTTGTTTACCACACCGGCAAAAAAGAAAACTGAAGATTATATTACTGGCCGTTACGGTTAATAGAGACGATTAATATTCTACTTTTATTATAGAATAACAAGGAAAAACAATGGATAACATCAATCTTGGTCGTCATATATCAGGCCAGTTTAACGAAGATTTAGAAAACGTCATCAACCATGTCATGCATATGGGTGGGTTGGTTGAAAAGCAATTAAGTGATTCACTCACGGCTGTTTATGATGCCGATGAAGCGTTGGCAAAAAATGTGTTAGCGAACGATTATAAAATTAACGCTTTAGAAGTCAGTATTGATGATGAATGTACGCGTATTATCGCTAAACGTCAGCCAGCAGCTGGCGATTTACGTTTAATTATGGCTATTGTCAAAACAATTGCTGATTTAGAGCGTATCGGCGACGAAGCACAGAAAATTGCCCGGGTTGCACTGGAAAACTTCTCTGGCGAACAAAAAGCGCTGTTACTTAATTTAGATAATTTAGGCCGTAAAGTTTTAGAATTTTTACAAGCAACCCTTGATGCTTTTACACGCATGGACGTTGACTCAGCTGTGTTAACTCATGGTAATGATGAGAAAATTGACCGTGAATATGAGGCACTAATGCGCCAATTAATGACTTATATGATGGAAGACCCACGTTCAATTCCACAAATAATGAGTGTTATCTGGTCAGCGCGTGCTTTAGAGCGTATTGGCGACCGTTGTCAAAATATTTGTGAATACATTATCTATTTTGTCAAAGGAAAAGATGTTCGTCATACAACTGCGGAAGATATTAAATCTTTGTAAATTTACAAAAAGCCGCTACGTTTAAATAACTTTCTATATACCTGTGATGTTTCGACAAATCATAGGTATATCTACTTAAAAGCACAGGAATTGTCAGGTGATCGTGATAAAACGCTTGAAGATCGTGTTAAATGGGTTAATATCCGCGACGAATAATAACAAAGAGCAATTTGGCTCTGGGAATAAATTATGGCTAGAAATTCAATACTAGGTGTCTTTGCAAAGTCACCTATTAAACCATTAGAAAAACACATTCGATTGGTCACTAAGTGTTGTAATCAACTAACTCCTTTCTTTGCTGCTTGTGCTGAACAAGATTGGTCAAAAGCAGGAAAACTTCGCAGTAAAATTTCAAAATATGAACGTGATGCGGACAAATTAAAACGCGAAATACGCCTTGAACTTCCGGGTGGTTTATTTATGCCTGTTGATCGTGCTGACTTGCTAGAGTTACTTTCCCAACAAGATAAAATTGCTAACAAAGCAAAAGATATTGCCGGACGTATTTTAGGGCGCAAACTGATTATCCCCGAAACACTACAAGATTCTTTTGTGGCGTATGTCGCTCGAAATATTGAAGCAGCCGAAAAAGCAGCTGACGCGATTAATGAATTAGACGACTTACTCGAAACGGGTTTTCGTGGTCGAGAAGTAGCATTGGTTGAGAAGATGATTAACCAATTAGATGAAATAGAAGATGATACTGACGGCATGCAAATTAAATTGCGTAGCGACTTATTGGCGATTGAAAATGACTTAAATCCTATTGATGTAATGTTTTTATATCAAATTATTGAATGGATAGGTGATTTAGCTGATTTAGCCGAACGTGTTGGTGCTCGCTTAGAAATTTTACTGGCTAGAAAGTAAGGGTTACTCATGGATATATTATTAACACATGGCCCTATGTTGGTCATTATTGCCGGCGTTGTTGGCTTCTTTATGGCGTGGGGCATTGGTGCAAACGATGTCGCTAACGCAATGGGTACATCAGTTGGCTCTAAAGCGCTAACGATTAAACAAGCTATTATTATAGCGATGATTTTTGAATTTGCGGGTGCATATTTAGCGGGTGGTGAAGTGACTTCAACCATACGTAAAGGCATTATTGATGCAGCCTATTTCGTCGATAGCCCGGAACTGCTCGTTTTTGGTATGATCTCAGCATTGTTTGCTGCGGCAACTTGGTTGCTTATTGCTTCTATTCTAGGTTGGCCAGTATCGACAACGCACTCAATCGTTGGCGCTATTGTTGGTTTTGCTGCCGTCGGTGTTAGTGTTGATGCTGTTGAATGGGCCAAGGTTATCGGTATTGTAGGTAGTTGGATAGTTACACCTCTTATCTCGGGTATTATCGCGTTTATTATTTTTAATAGTGCACAGAAATTAATTTTTGATACTGACAATCCTTTAGTTCAAGCGAAGCGTTATGTACCCATTTATATGTTTTTAGCGGGTTTTGTTTTAGCGCTAGTCACCATTAAAAAAGGTTTGAAGCATTTAGGCTTAGACATAGGTTCAGGCGAAGGTTTCTTATACGCATTTATTGTTGCCGCTTTTGTAGCGCTTATCGGTAAGATCTTTATCAACCGTTTAAAATTTGATGAAACAGCGGCAAAGAAAACACACTATGCCAACGTAGAAAAAGTATTTGCGGTATTAATGATTGTTACTGCCTGTGCAATGGCATTTGCTCATGGTTCAAACGACGTTGCTAATGCGATTGGTCCATTGGCTGCAGTAGTAAGTATTGTTGGTAATGAAGGTCAAATTGCAGCTAAATCAGCTATTGCATGGTGGATTTTACCACTAGGTGGTTTTGGTATTGTTGCTGGTCTTGCCTTATTTGGTCACCGAGTTATTGCAACCATAGGTAACGGCATTACGCATTTAACACCAAGTCGTGGCTTCGCAGCTGAATTAGCGGCGGCATGTACGGTGGTTATCGCTTCAGGTACCGGTTTACCTATCTCAACCACACAAACATTAGTAGGTGCTGTGCTAGGTGTCGGAATGGCACGTGGCATTGCGGCAATCAACTTAACGGTTGTACGTAACATTGTCGTCTCTTGGGTTGTTACCTTACCGGTTGGCGCCGGTTTATCAATTCTTTTCTTCTGGGGAATGGTGGCAATTTTCACCTAAGCTCACTGAGAAAATTTACTTTTTAAAAAACCAGCAGTGATGCTGGTTTTTTTATTAAAAGTATTGAATTTGTAAACTTTTAGCACTAACCGTTATATAATTAAAAAGTGCTTAGGTAATGCTTGCCTGAACCACTATTACCCTATATTATAACGCCTCTTTGACGTTCATTAGAATCTCAAACTGCCTTGATAGCTCAGTCGGTAGAGCAGAGGATTGAAAATCCTCGTGTCCCTGGTTCGATTCCGGGTCAAGGCACCATATTTCTCTTAATTGAGACGCGAAAGCCCACAAGTTATTGTGGGCTTTTTTGTTTTAAAGAATATCTATTATCAATAAAATTAGTATCACTTTGCTAGATTCCCGTTTTATATCAAACTTTCTCTTTTAGCATTATGTTATAAATATCGTCCTTGATATCACTAGAACTCAATAATGATGAGTACAAAGCAAACCTATGTACCCTTAGGAATTTTTTTCGCCTCATGGAGTGAAAAAAAAGCTGGACGAGTACCGGGCAACATCCCTATCTGGGTGGGAATATTATCCGAATTAACCGAATTTGGTATTTTCTTTAGCGCCTATTTTATTGCTAAATTTTATTATCCGGCAGTATTCTCTCTTGGCCCGCAAAGTTTACATACCACTATTGGTGTATTGAATACTATTGTTTTATTGTCTAGTAGCTATTTTATGGCCAAGGCAATGGCCAATATTCGAATGAATAATTTAGTGAAATGTGAACGCTTTTTATGGCTTGCTCTACTTTGTGGTTGTAGTTACTTATGCTTAAAAACCTGGGAGTTCCACTGGAATGACCTACAAGGGTATAGCACTAGCACCAATGAATTTTTCACTGTCTATTATTATATGACGTTTAATCATTTCTTACATGTGGGGTGGGCAGCATGCGCCATATTATGGGTGATCTTTAGATTAAGAAAAGGGGCATATTCAGCAACAAATCATTCAGGTTTAGAGGCACTTGCTGTTTATTGGCATATGATTGATTTGATGTGGATTTTGATTTTTCCATTATTATATGTATTAAGGTAGCGTTGCAATATGAAAGGTCTCGGCAAACTAGAATACTACTTAATGGTATTAATTTTAATCACTTTACTTAACACTTTTTTAGGTGAAAATTTTCAGTCAACGGCAATTGTCAGTGTTTTAGTCGCAATAACGGTAATGTGCAAAGGTATCGTCGTTATTGATCACTTTATGGAACTTAAAGGCGCACATAGGTATTTAAGACTAATGATGAAAACTTACTTTGTGATATTCCCATCGTTAATCATGTTAACTATTTTTTACTGAGCTAAGCGCATTCTTGACGTTTACTTAGTCGCTATTTTAATAACCGACATTAGAAAGTATCACCACTCACCGTTTTATTCAGGCTATTCATCGCAGTAAACTTTCTGAAAGTAAACTTTTGTAAAGTCATTACAGTCTTTTATTAATATTGATTACAATTAATGTATTAAAAATACTATAAGTGGTTTCATTTTTATGGAAAACCGTTTTCGAATACATATCAAACACAGTGTTATGATTGTTATAGCAACAACCATGTTGTTGGCTTGCTCGAGTACTTCTGAGCTTGATAAAAATATCAGAAAAATTGACTTACCTGCAACTTGGCAAGAAAGTGAACAAAACCTTCAGGTTGAAAATAACTGGCTAGAACAGCTTGATAGTCCTCAAGTTCAACAACTAGTGAGAACAGCACTAGCATCGAATCACCAATTAAAAATTCAAGCATATAATGTTGAAATACAAAAGCAACAAATGATCATTTCTGGCAGTACGCTTTGGCCATCGCTTGATTTGTCTTTGCGTTCGGGTCGAAATAAATACAATGACTCTGGTACTTACGCTAATTCGAGCGCAGTTAATTTGAATTTAACTTATGAGCTTGATTTATGGGGGAAACTCTCTGCCGCTGACCAACAAGCTAACTTAACGTTTATGGCTGAGCAGTCGAGCTTTGAACAAAGTAAACAGCAATTAGTGGTTGATGTTGTCACCACATGGTTCGCGGTTGTTGAGGCGGAAAAATTATTGTCACTTTATCAAAGTCGTGTAAAAAACTCCCAACAAAATTTAGACATTATTGAATCAGGTTATAACAGTGGCTTAAGTGAAGCTCTTGATGTTTACCTGACACGTAATGAGCTAAACAATGAGTTAACGCGTGTTTGGGAACAAAAAGCGGTAAAAACTCAGTTAATTAGACAACTAGAACGTTTAGTCGGTGAGTATCCCACAGGAACATTGTTAGTTGAGGCTGATTTACCGCTACTAACCTCTGATATTCCGCTAGGACTGCCATCAGAGCTTATTAGCAGAAAGCCTAAATTAAAGTCTAGTTGGTATTTACTGCTTGCTAAAGATGCTGGCCTCGCTTATGCACACAAACAACGTTTTCCAAGCCTAAGTTTTACAGCGTCGGTAGGAGACAGTGGCATTGCTATCGATGACTTGCTATCAGGGGCATCGTTAGCATGGTCCTTGTTGGGAAATATTTCTGCACCTGTATTTAATGCTGGCCGCTTGGCTGCTAATGAAGAGCAAGCGCGGTTAGCGTTGAAACAAAACGAACAGCAATATCTTGAGCACTTATATAATGCCTTTACTGAGGTTGAGAATGTAGTGACCCAAGAAAAAAGTTTAAAAAATAGCTATAAAAGCATGTTGGCTGCACAAGAAAACGCCAAAGTTGCCGCGACACTTTCTTTTGAACAATACCAAAGTGGTTTAGTTAATTACACCACAGTACTTGATGCACAATCACGATCGTTTGACGCACAAAGTACCTTAATAAAACTTAAAAATCGTTTGATTGCTAATCGCATACAACTACATTTAGCACTCGGTGGTGACTTCACTGTGTCTGATAAAACCGCCACTACTATTAATCCAAAGGCTGAATAATAATGTCTTCACAACCTAGTTTACCTACAGAAATAACACAAAAACCAAGCATGATAAAAAAGCTGATCATTTTAACTGTTATTATTGGCGTTACATTATCATTAGTCGCGTTGATTTATAGTAACCCACCACAAGCCAAAAAGGCTAAAGCTTCAAAAGCGCCACAGATGACAGTAGCAACAAAGATTCTAGCGCCGCAACGTTATCAAGTCATGGTGGAAAGTTTTGGTACAGTAAAACCTCGCACGCAAAGTATACTTTTTTCACAGGTTGCTGGTCAAATTACTCAAGTCAGTAGCCAATTTCGTGACGGTGGTTTTTTTGAAAAAGGTGATGTTTTAGTACAACTGGATGACCGAGATCACCAGTCAGAAGTAAAAGTATCACAAGCAAATCTTTTATCGGCCAACCAAGTATTACTTGAAGAAAAAGCCAGAGTGCAACAAGCAAAAGCCGACTGGCAACGTTTGGGAAATGGTAAAGTAGCCGGTATTTTAGTGTTACGACAGCCACAACTTGAGTCAGCAAAAGCAAATGTACTTTCTGCACAAGCGCAATTAGATAAAGCCAAGCTATCGTTAGAACGCACCCAAATAGTGGCACCTTATGCGGGGCGAATTTTGAAAAAACAAGTCGATATTGGGCAAGTTGTTACCAATAACAGTCAACTTGCCACCATTTTTGCTGTTGATTATGTAGAAATTCGCTTACCGATTAATAATAAAGACCTTTCTTTGATTAATTTACCGGAAGAGTATCGATATATTGGTGAACAAGGTAATAAGGACGATGTAAAAATAACCTCAGATTTAATTGGTCATCAATCATGGCATGGAAAAATAATTCGCACCGAAAGTGCTATCGACGAACAGTCGCAGCAGCTCTATGTTGTTGCACAAATTAATCGCCCCTATGATGCAACAACCTCTTTGGGATCACCGATAAAAATAGGTCAATATGTTACTGCCCAAATAACAGCAAAAGAACTAAGCAACGTTTTGGTTATTCCCAGTAATGTTATTTATCAGGGAAGCTATGTCTATACAGTTGAAAATGGTTTATTAATTCGTAAAGAGGTTCTCCTTGGGTGGCAGAACGGTAAACAGTCAATTGTTGAGTCTGGGCTCGTTGCTGGAGATGAACTTGTGCTAACTTCTTTAGGACAGGTCAGCTCTGGAACTCCCGTAGCCATTGAAGGAAAAGCCCCAAGTAAAGCAGCACAAAAAAATCAAGAAGTTCTGCAAAATAAGGCAAAACTTAAAGGTATTAAAAGATCAAAGGGTGAAGCACAATGATCGCCTGGTTTGCTCGAAATCACGTAGCGGCGAATCTGTTATTAATTACTATTTTAATTTTAGGTTTATTTAGTCTCTCTGTGCGGATACCGGTTGAGGTTTTCCCTTCATTTGCCTCTGACCGTATCAATGTGAATGTCTCGTTACGTGGCGCTACGCCAGAAGATATTGAAAAAAGTATTTCTATTCGCATAGAAGAGGCGATACAAGACTTAGAAGGTATTAAGCAAATCGCTAGTCGTTCATCTGAGGGCTCTTCAGCGGTAAATATCGAAGTTGAAAGTGGTTACGATGCACGAGAAGTTTTGGCTGATATTAAAAGTCGTGTCGATACTATCAATACTTTTCCAGCAGATGCTGAAAAACCGGTAGTGTCGTTAGCAACTCGAAAAAGAGAAGTTATTTCAGTTAGTGTCGCAAGTATTTATGGTGAAAAAGAAACGCGAGAGTACGCAGAGAAAGTCCGTGACGAGTTGTTAAAAATACCAGCAATTACTCAGGCTGAACTGAGCGGTGTTCGCAACTACGAAATCTCTATTGAAATACCTCAAGATAAATTACAACAATATAACTTAACTATCTCGCAAGTGTCAGCCGCGATAAATAATTCTAGTACAGATGTTTCTGCCGGTAATCTAAGAACCGACGGAGGAGATGTTCTATTATTGTCAAAAGGGCAAGCTTATCGTAAAAATGAATTTTCTGATATCGCGATAAAGACTCATACCGATGGTTCTATTTTACGTTTGTCTGATATTGCGCTGATCACTGATGCTTTTGAAGAAACCCCGGTCAGAACTCGCTTTAATGGTAAGCAAGCCGCCTTTATCGACATCTATCGTATTGGTCCACAAAGCGCCATCGACGTTGCCGATGCAGTAAAAGATTATATTGATGAACAGCAAGAAAATGTGCCAATAGGTGTAGAGTTAAGTTATTGGGATGACGACTCTCAAATTGTAAAAAACCGTATTGCAACGTTAACAACAAGTGCGCTGCAAGGTGGTATTTTAGTATTGGCATTATTGAGTTTGT
Organism: Colwellia hornerae; assembly: GCF_007954355.1. GTDB lineage: Bacteria > Pseudomonadota > Gammaproteobacteria > Enterobacterales > Alteromonadaceae > Colwellia_A > Colwellia_A hornerae. The sequence continues at coordinate 164,190 of NZ_VOLR01000008.1, read as the reverse complement.
TTTTACGCCCGTCTATCGCCTTTTGGGTTTTTATTGGCATTCCGATTTCATTTATGGGTGCTTTTATAGCAATGCCTTTTTTTGGTATAACACTAAATGTCATGAGCCTATTTGGATTTATTTTAGTACTCGGTATTGTCGTTGATGACGCCATTGTCACCGGAGAAAATATTTATACCCATTTAAAAACCGCTAAGTCGGGGGAAGAGGCGGCGATAAGAGGTACGGAAGAAGTGGCTACGCCGGTTACTTTTGGCGTGTTAACCACTATTGCCGCATTTTTACCGCTGGCATTTATTGAAGGAGCGCGGGGGGCATTGTTTGCACAAATCCCGGTCATTGTTATTCCTGTTTTATTGTTTTCTTTAATCGAGTCAAAATTTGTTTTACCGTCACATTTAAAGCATTTAAAACTGCGCAGTCAAAAAACAAAAACCTCTAAATTTAGTCAACTACAACAACGCTTTGCGGATGGCTTTGAAAACACAATTTTACGTTATTATCAGCCTTTGTTAAAAAAAGCCATTAACTTTAAAACCGCAACGTTTTTTGGTTTTGTAGGTGTTTTCTTAATTATCATTACTTTGGTGATGAGTGGCTGGACTAAATTTATCTTCTTTCCAAGAATACCCAGTGAGACGGTAAGAGCTTCATTGACCTTACCAGCAGGATCACCATTTGAGGTAACGAATAAACATATCTTAAAAATGACAGAGAAAGCAGAAGAATTACGTGAGAAATATATTGATGAGGCGACCAATGAAAGTATCATCATTAATATTTTGGCAACAACGGGCGGCAGAGGCGGCACAACCAATCAAGGCAGTGTTCGTTTTGAGATAACGCCACCAGAGTCTAGAAGCTTATCAATTGGCTCAACACAGTTAGTTCGAGAATGGCGGGAGCTCATTGGGCCAATTCCTGGCGCTGAAAGTATGACCTTTAGAGCCGAGATAGGTCGCTCGTCAGACCCTATCCAAGTACAACTCAAGGCAAGCTCTTTAGACTCTCTTAAAGAAATTACCGATAAGGTGAAGATACGTTTAGCTACTTACCCAAGCGTTTTCGACATAGAAGACAGTTTGTCAGACGGTAAAGAAGAGCTACAAATCGAATTAACTGAGCAAGGTAAAGCGCTAGGGCTAACTCGGGTAAGTATATCTAATGAAGTACGCCGCTCGTTCTTTGGCTCGCAAGTTCAACGTATTCAACGTGGTAGAGACGATGTTCGGGTAATGGTACGTTTACCTTTGAGTGAGCGTCGCACAATTGCTGATTTAGAAAATATTCTTATTGGAACTCCAAATGGTGGTTCAGTTCCTTTGGCTCATGTTGCTCGTTTTATTCCAGGAAAAAGTCCATCTACCATCTCCAGAATTGACCGTTATAGAACCGCCAATGTTAGCGCTGATGTCGATAAAGAAAACACCAATATGACAATATTACAGGCTGATTTAAAAACTTATTTGGATGAACTTCTTTTACAATATCCAGGTGTTAGTCATTCGCTTGAAGGTGAAGCTAAAGAGCAACGAGAATCATTTGGCTCGTTAGCTTGGGCATTAGTTTTTGTTTTCTTTATTATTTATGCTTTGTTGGCCATTCCATTTAGGTCTTACTTACAACCTATTATTGTAATGAGCGTTATTCCTTTTGGTATGATAGGTGCTGTTATAGGCCACTGGATCATGGGCATGGAATTAACCATTATGAGCTTATTGGGCATGCTGGCATTAATTGGTGTGGTGGTGAATGATTCATTGGTATTAGTTGATTTTATCAATAAAAAACGAGCCGAGGGTATTAAGCTTATGGAGGCCGTACTTACCGCGGGCGCTTCACGTTTTCGTCCTGTTATGTTGACTAGCTTAACCACCTTTATTGGTTTAATGCCGTTACTTTTTGAGCAATCAACTCAAGCACAATTTCTTATCCCTATGGCTGTTTCTCTTGGTTTTGGGATCTTGTTCGCGACCTTTATTACCTTGATTTTAGTGCCGGTTAACTACTTGATTGTTGAACAGATAAAAGCATTTTTTGGTGTTAAGCCTACGGGATATATTATGGAGCAAGTTTAGCTTTTACATTTATGGTCTTTGAAGCAATAAAAAACCCAATAAAAAACCCAGTTAAAAACTGGGTTTTTTCATTTGAAATAAAGCTAGAAATCTTCCAGCATAAACTCTAACGAGTCTTCATACGCTTTTAGTTCTTTTTCTAGTTGAAACCTTTCCTTGATCAGTTCTATTTCACGCCATTTTCTTTTCTTATTAGTGCTTTCTGAGGACTTAGGTCTTTTACCAAATGAGCCCATTACTTGTTGAAGTTTATCCATAGAACACTCCTTTTTATTTAATAGCACCTTTTTAATAACACATTCAAGATGATAAGCAAATAATTAAAGCAATAAATACGGCTAATATCTGTTGGCAAAGTAACTCATTTTAGACTTTATTTTAAACTAACTGTATGAATAATAGCTATTAAAGCAACTCTGCAAGCTGTTTTTCTAATTTAATCTGGTCAAGGGTGAAATTTCTGATCCCCTCAGCAAGTTTTTCTGTGGCCATAGCATCTTCATTCATGGCCCAGCGATAGCTACTTTCTGATAATTTTTCCTGAGCGGCTAGTGTTGGTTGCTCACTAAATAACTTTTGCTCAAGGGGTTCATTACACTTTGATAGTTCGTCTAACAGGTTTGGACTTATCGTTAAACGATCACAACCGGCAAGTTGACGTATCTCATCGATGTTTCTAAAACTAGCGCCCATCACTACAGTTTTATAACCTTTACCTTTGTAATAGTTATAAATGCTAGTAACCGAGACCACGCCAGGGTCTTCATCAGCCGCGTATTCACTTTTACCGCTATCCTTTTTGTACCAATCTAAGATACGGCCAACAAAAGGTGAGATTAAATAAACTCCTGCTTCTGCACAAGCTTGTGCCTGAGCAAAACTAAACAATAACGTTAGGTTACAGTTAATGCCTACCTTTTCTAGTTGCTCTGCAGCTTTAATACCTTCCCAAGTAGATGCCAGTTTAATAAGGATACGATCGTTGCTAATACCTGCTTCTTTATACATCGCCATAAGCTTATGCGCTTTGGCAATTGAAGCTTGTGTATCAAAAGATAAACGCGAATCTACTTCTGTTGAAATACGGCCAGGTACTGTTTTTAAAATCTCTAAGCCAATTAATACTGATAGTTTATCAGCCGCATCAATAACTTGCTGTTCTGTAGATGATGACTGTTCTTTCGCCCATGTCACAGCTTCAGTAAGTAAATGTTGATAACCGTCCAGTGACGCTGCTTTTAATAATAGCGATGGGTTTGTGGTTGCATCTTGTGGTTGAAAATTTGCGATCGCTTCAATATCGCCGGTGTCAGCAACTACTGTGGTCATCTGTTTTAATTGTGAAAGCTGGTTAGTCATGTCCATTACCTTTTTAACGAAAAACTTAAAATTGGAGAATTATTACAACATAAATGGCTAAAAAAGCGATAAATCTTTGATGTAATGCCTAATATGACTGTATTTGTAACAAATTTTCAATATATAGCAAGTATGTTTGACATTTTTTTAACTGTGATAGCAATTGGCTTATCATTTATCTTCATGTTTAGCGGTTTTATTGTATTATATGGGCTATATATTCTGACATTGCTATTAAACGGGACCTTTATGCTACTTGTTGTTTCTCCAGCTAAAAATTTAGACTTTGAGTCACCATTACCGACCGATAAATTCTCTCAACCTGAGCTTTTAGCGCACAGTAAAACCTTGATTGCCCATTGCCAAAAATTAACACCGGCACAGATATCAACATTAATGGGTATTAGCGATAAACTTGCCGGGTTAAACGCTGCTCGATTTGGCGAATGGTCAATGCCTTTTACTGTTGATAATGCTCGCCCAGCGGTTTTAGCATTTAATGGCGATGTTTATACCGGATTAGACGCAAAAACCTTTAGTGAAGATGATTTTGATTTTGCTCAAAAGCACATGAGAATTTTATCAGGGTTATACGGTTTACTTAAACCCCTCGATTTAATGCAAGCCTATCGCTTAGAAATGGGCTCAAGGTTAGCGAATGACCGTGGTAGCAACTTATATCAATTTTGGGGAGACATTATTACTGATCACGTTAATGAAGCTCTAGCCCAACAAGGTGATAAAGTGTTAATTAATCTGGCATCCAATGAATATTTTAAATCAGTAAAGAAAAAAAATCTTCAAGGTGAAATAATTACTCCAGCATTTAAAGATTGGAAAAATGGCCAATTTAAAATGATCAGTTTTTTTGCCAAAAAAGCACGAGGTTTAATGGCGCGTTATATTATTGAACATCGCTTAACAGAGGTAGAGCAACTTAAGTCATTTGATGTTGCCGGCTACCAATATAATGAAGAAATGAGTCAAGGTAATGACTTTGTTTATACCCGTAAAGAAACTGAATAGTTGCGCTAAGCCATCAGCTCACTTTAATTTAGTTTACTTACTCAGTTATCGTTAATCAGCTATGCTTTAAGCTGTAAATACATAGCAAGAGAACACAAAAAAGGAAAAGGAATGCTCACATTACTCGCTAAACTGTTCAATGCACTGAACTCAGAAAGTTCTACTCGGCAAATATCATTGGCCATAGCGTTAGGTTTTATCGTTGGACTATCGCCACTGCTTACTTTACATAATATTTTTTTTATCTTCGTGGTTTTATTCTTACGGGTCAATATTGGCGGTTTTATCGTCGCTTGGGGATTCTTTAAAGGATTAAGTTACTTATTAACATCATTAATTGTCACTGTAGGCGAGTCATTACTGACCGCAGAGTCATTACAGCCTTTATTTGATGCTTTATATCAGTCTTCGTTATTCAAGCTAGGCCATCTTCATCATACTTATACGCTAGGCGCTCTAGTGCTTGGCTGTTTATTAGCTGTGCCATTATATTATCTAAGTAATTTTTTAATTGAAAAGTATCGGCTACATATTAAAGCCTTCTTTGAGAAATTTCGTATTGTTAAGGCATTAAAAGCATCAAAGTTCTACCGTATTTATAGCCACGTTTCTGGCCAAGGAGAGTTATAATGAGTCGTTTTATTCGCTGGAAAGGGCTAGTTGGTTTTTTTGTGGTCATGGCATTAATGATCACTTTTATTTATGTATTTGCGGATGCTTTAGTCAAGAAAGGTATAGAAAAGTCGGGAGAATGGTATTTAGGTGCCGAGGTTAATGTAAACGAGGTTGAAATAAACTATTTACCATTAACACTTAATATTGAAGGTTTTCAAGCAACGGATCCTGAAAAGCCTAGTCATAACTTAGTGAGTTTTTCACAAGCTTCGGCCGGTGTCGATGTTTGGCAATACTTATTTGGTAAGTTATATATTAGTGAGTTAACCGTTGCCGAGTTACGCATCGATCAACCAAGACAGTCTGCAGGTGAAGTTTATGCGCTGGGTGATGGTACTGAAAACGGTAATGATGGCGCAGGTGATTCTATGTTACCAGAGCTCGATGTCAGCTTACCTAAAGCAGAAGATTTACTCAATAATAGTGATTTGTTAACGGTTAAGCGCGGCAAAGCTTTAGCGCAAAGTTATCAAATCGAAAAGAAAAAGCTACAAGCTGCTTATGAAACATTACCGACCAAAGACGCATTAGCAGACTATAAAAAACAAGTAGAGCAACTCGCTAATATTAAGATAGAAAGTTTAGCTGACCTTGAAAAGCTTAATAAAGACTTTACCGTGCTGAAAACACAGTTTGAAGCTGACCAAGCTATTATCAAACAGGCAAAACAGCAAGTTAGCGCTTCAAAAACATTATTAACTGAGCAAACTAAAGCCTTAAAAGATGCGCCAAACGCCGATTGGAAAAACATTGAGAGCAAGTATCAACTTGACAGTGTCGATGGTGCTGATTTTGCTCATTTGTTGTTTGGTGAACAAGCAAGAGAATACTTCGGTTATGCTGATACCGTTTATCAAAATATTGCACCGCTAATTAAATCTTCAAAAGTCGACAAAGCAGCACCAGTAGCAAGCGACCAAGGTCGTTATGTGCAGTTTAACGATGAAATACCTTTGCCCGATGTACTTATTGAACAAGCAAACTTTTCTTTAATATTGCCGCAAGGCGAATTTGCAATTAGTGGCAAAGAATTGACACATCAGCACTGGGTACGTGGCCATAATAGTATTGTTAACGTTAAAAGTGACAACGTACAAGGATCAGGGGCATTAGCGCTAGCATTAGCTTTTTCATTAGATAAGCAAAGTCTTCTAACGGGTGATGGCCAATGGCAGCTCGCAGATGTTGACCTCAAAGATGTTTCACTACAAAAATCAAGTGCTTTTACTTTACAGCTTAACAGTGGTTCATTATCAGGTAATGGTACTTTTTCATTCATTGATGACCAAGTTAACAGTGAAAATAAATTTAACTTGGCTAACACTCAATATAGTGGTGCTGGCACTTCGCAGTTAAGTACACTATTTATTGACACAGTTAGGTCTTTAAAGTCGTTAGCGTTAACTATTGCCGCAAAAGGTAAAATAACAGACCCGACGTTGTCTATCTCATCACCACTTGATAATCAGCTAAAAGATGCAATGGTGCAGCAGGTATCAACTAAATTAACAAGTTTCAAAACTGATATTAAAGCAGGGTTAAATACCAAACTCACTAATGCTTTAGGGGTAAGTAATAAGGAAGCGGAGTCTTTAATGGATGTTGAAGCACTCATCGGAGATACTGATAAAGCATTAGATAAGTTGATTAACTCAGATATTGTAACAGCGAAAAAGAAAGAGTTTGAAGATAAACAAAAAGATAAGCTCAAAGATAAGGCAAAAGAAAAACTAGGGAAATTATTTGGCTAAGCTAGTTACGCTTGCTTATAATTACATGACAGGTTTACGCTTAGCTATCGTTTTAGTTACCAAAAAGTAGTTGAATAGCTAAGGTAAATTCGTTCGATAACACAGCTTGAATTTTTTGATGTAAAAAAGCCTCAGCTTATTGTTAAGTTGAGGCTTTTTTGTCTTTGTTAACGGGATATCTAGCGTTATTAAAGAGGCAGTGAGCAATGATTCTTACGTTCTTTTAACCGTTTAGTCTTAAGCTTTAATGCCTAAACTACTAAGGCCGCCACTTTTTTTGCCCTTACTATTGTAAGTCATGGATGAGCGATTATGATTCTCAAGTAGGGAGTTTTTCATGCGTTCAGCGGCGAGTGAAGATTGCTGTATGATTTGACCATTGACTTGGTTCTTGTCTTTACAACGCAATAAAATAGCTTCAATTTCAGCAATTTTATGCTGATGAATACCTGATTTCACTTCGTTTTTTAAAACAACATTTTGAGCGTTTTGTTCATCAAGTTGTTGTATGGTTTTTAGCAAAGCCTCTTTCTGTTCAGTGACAGCAGTTAATGCTTGTGGGCTTTGTTTTTGTAATACTTCTTTTTCAACGCTGAGCAGCTCTTCAAGCTGCTGTAGGTTATGTAATTGTTGAGCAATTAATTGCTCCGCTGCTAACGCTGTCATCACGTGTAACTCCTGTGATTAGGTTAACAGCTAACTGTTAACCTAGTTTAAATTCGAAATTTGCTATACTGGCAGCAAGCTTTTCAGGATCAACTTTGTACTCACCATTTGCAATTGCTTTTTTGAGTTGATCGATTTTTTTCTGATCAACTGCCGGTGCATCACTCGCTTTCTTTTGTAGCTCATTTAACTGTTGAGCTTGTGGTGTTAAAGAGACCGAATCTTTGCCTACAGATCTTCCTTGTTCACTACTTGCTGCATTTTGTGTGGCTTGCTGTTTGACTTGTATTTGTTGATCAAGCTTTTGCTTTACCTGACTGTTGTTTGACAAGTTATTGATATTTATAGCCATAATACTATCCTATAGATAACGGGTTGATATTCACTATCTTGTTATCGGCAAGCAGCCTAATAACTTAACCATTATTATAATTTAATTATGACTTCGTTGATAGCCGAGACTCGTCCTGTTACCGTTCTGCCACTCCCTTCATTTTCAACTCCTATTTGCTCACCCAAACCACCATCTTCAAGGGCTATGCCGGAGGTTTTTATCGTTAACGTTTTCGATTGCGCAATGAGCGTGACATGGCTGCCTTTGCAAACAAAACAAATGTTTTTCTTGGTTAAAATTGAGCCAGCAGATAATCTCCTTTTAGCTTTCGTCCCTATCACTATCTTTGTATCATTTAGAGATTCACCGCGGATTCTTCTGCTATCGCGATATTCAACGGTTACATTCGATTTATCAAGTCTACTGCCCTTACTAATGATACTTTTTGCCACAACTACCGGTACCACCACTTTAATTTTTGCAGGAATGTAAAGATACCAAGACGACGGGTCGTCACAATTTATTTTAACATTTACGTTTCTACCATTATGATTTTCAGGTATATTTGCGATTAAAGGCGTTAAGCAAGGTTTAATGATAATTCTTGGATCTAAAGTCGATACCGAAACGTTTATCTTTCCTCGTGTTGGTAATGGTGTGTTATTTTTTATGAATTGGGTCACAAAATCTTGAAGTTGCTCTCTGTCCATCGTTTGGGCAAAGACTAAATTTGAAAAAAACGCTGAGATTAGCGAAAGAATGATAAATATCTTGAATATGCTCATAAATTTGTCAACTATTTGCTAGGGAAATTAAAATACTCGTCTATGCTTAATTTATCTATCAGTTTAACAATAAGTAAAAGCAGACGAATACGCACTAAACGTCAAAAAATTGAACGTTCAATATGTATTAGTAAGCACAATCAAGAAGTGTGCCTTTTTGTGAATTAAGTAAAATGAGGTTTGTATGGCAGGAATTTTAGACTCAGTAAATCAACGTACTCAGTTGGTTGGGCAGAATAGGCTTGAACTATTACTTTTTCGTTTAATCGGATCACAACGTTTTGGTATTAATGTTTTTAAAGTACGTGAAGTTATGCCTTGTCCGCGTTTAACCTTATTACCAGGTCAAGACCCTTTCATTAAAGGTGTTGCCCATATTCGTGGACAAACGATTTCGGTGATCGATTTGAGTAAATCAACAGGTGGGCCTGAAATAATTCCTGATGAAAACTCCTTTGTCATTATCGCTGAATATAATCGCAGTGTGCAGGGGTTTTTAGTTGGAGGTGTTGAGAGAATAGTCACGCTAAGCTGGAAAGATATTATGCCTCCTCCAGAAGGCGCCGGTAAATCAAGTTATTTGACGGCTGTTACTGAAATAGACAAAAAAATGGTCTCTATATTAGATGTAGAGAAAATTTTAAATGAAATTAGTCCTATCTCAACAGAGTTAAGTGAAGATGTTGTTGATGCGAGTGTTGGTGTTGACCTTGGCGAACGGGTAATTATGATCGCAGATGATTCAACCGTGGCACGAAATCAAGTGAGAAGAGCATTAGAGCCTTTAGGGTTAACTATGCTATTAGCTAAAAATGGCCAAGACGCTTTAGATCAATTACTCGCTATAGAAGCCGAGTGTCATACATCAATTACTGAAAAAGTGGCTTTGCTTATCTCTGATATAGAAATGCCTGAAATGGACGGTTATACCTTAACCGCTGAAATTAAAAATAATGACCGATTAAAAGCCATGCCGGTAATTTTGCATACTTCATTAAGCGGTGTTTTTAATAATGCTATGGTTGCCAAAGTAGGTGCCGAAGATTTTATTCCCAAGTTTCATCCTGATGAATTAGCCACAGCAGTAAAAAAATGGTTAAAAAAAGATGAACTAGCAAATAATGCTAATTAACCCGTTATTTGTAGCGTATTCTATCGTTACTCAATGATAATAATAATTTAAGGCGGAATATCGTAGTGTCAGACCGACAGCTTGATGATAGCAGTTATCATCAGTTTAGAGTTTTCCTAGAGAAACAATGTGGCATCGTCTTAGGTGAAAATAAACAATACCTAGTGAAAAGCCGTTTAGCCCCTTTAATGGCGAAATTTGATGTTGCCACCTTAGGTGATTTAGTTACTCGTACTCTTAGCCCAATAGAAAGACAGTTACGCGCTGCGGTCATTGACGCCATGACAACCAATGAAACATTGTGGTTTCGTGATGAGTACCCCTTTGAACTATTGAAAAAACGTTTACTTCCTGAGTTTAAAAATCAAAGAACGCCTTTGAAAATTTGGTCAGCGGCAAGCTCTTCAGGCCAAGAACCTTATTCTATTGCTATGGCAGTACAAGAATTTAAGCAAAGTAATCCTGGCGCGTTTTCGGGAGGTGTTCAAATTATTGGCACTGATATCTCTAATACTATGCTTGAACATTGCAAGTATGGTCATTATGACAATTTAGCTTTGTCACGAGGTTTATCTGCCGAACGCAAAAGAATGTTTTTTGAAAATGGCGATAAAGGTATGTCAAAAGTCAAAGACTCGATTAAAAAAATGGTTAATTTTAGACAACTAAACCTATTAAATAGTTATAGTTTAATGGGTAAGTTTGATATCGTTTTTTGTCGTAACGTATTGATTTACTTCGCACCAGAAATTAAAAAGCAAATAATATCTCAAATTGAAGGGGTGTTAAATCCTAACGGTTACCTCTTTCTTGGCGCCTCAGAATCACTAACTGGTTTAAACCAAAACTTTAATATGGTTCGCTGTAATCCCGGTATTATTTACCAGAAAAAGAAATAATCACCCCACTAAAATCTCCTTTGGCATAGAAATTGTATAGTTATCTTCATTGATTTGGAGGTAACACTATGGCTATCACTTTTGAAAAAGCACTTGGCATTCATCCGCAAACACTTGCTGTTCGTGCTAAACGTGCAGAAGTTATTGCGAGTAATATCGCTAATGCAGATACACCCGGCTATAAAGCCAAGGGTATGGACTTTAAGTCTGCCTTAGCGCAAGCCTCTCAAAAACAACAAACAGGCATGTCACGTACCCACGATAAGCATTTTGATGTTCGCATTTCAAGCAACAATGGTGTGCAGTTTAGAACACCAGATCAAGCAGATACTGGCGATGGAAATACAGTAGATGCACAAGTGGAACGAAACTTGTATCTAGAAAACTCAATGCAGTATCAAGCCAGTCTTCAATTTCTTACTGGCAGGATTAAAGGCTTGAAAAAAGCCATCACCGGAGCAGGGCAATAATTATGAGCCTATTTAACGTATTTACTATATCTGGCACGGGTATGAGCGCTCAATCTGTTCGCTTAAATACCACAGCAAGTAACATTGCTAATGCTGATAGTGTTAGCAGCAGTGTTGATGCAACCTATCGAGCACGGCATCCGGTTTTTGCCGCAGAGATGCAAAAAGCTGCCGCAGGACAAGACGATTCAGCCGTGGGTGTAAAAGTTTTAGGTATTGTTGAAAGCGATCAACCTTTAAACATTCAACATTCTCCAGGACACCCAATGGCAGACAAAGATGGTTTTATTTATAAACCGAACGTCAACGTGATCGAAGAAATGACCAATATGATTTCGGCATCACGCTCATATCAAACAAATGTTCAATTGGCTGAATCAGCAAAGAATATGCTGAATAAAACCCTGCAGCTTGGCAAGTAACAATTAAAGGTGGGATAAAATATGGAAACAGTAAGCGGTAGCAAACCTTTAGATGGCATGCGCTGGCAAAAGGAAGATGTTACAACGACGGATAATGGCAATGGCATGTTAACGCAAGCAGATTTCTTTGCGTTACTGACCAAAGAGCTTTCTCATCAAGATCCGACTAAGCCCGTTGAAAATAATGAAATGATTTCGCAAATGACCGCGTTTTCAACGACCGACGGTGTAGCAACCTTGAACAAACAATTTACTTCGTTTGCGGCATCGATGTCTTCTAGCCAAGCCTTACAAGCCTCCTCGTTAGTTGGCCGTAGCGTTTTAGTTGATGATAACGTTTTTGGCATGGCTGAAGGTGAAGCGGTTAAAGGCAAAATGATCACAGATAAAGCGGCGAGCAATGTCAACATCTATGTTGAAAATACCGCCGGTGAACTCATTCAAACGGTTCCTGTTGGCAGTGTTGCCAAAGGTGAGTTTACCTTCAATTGGGACGGCAAAATGACAAATGGCGAGCCCGCTCCACAAGGTGCTTATCGTTTTAGAATTGCAGGCTTAGTAGAAGGTGAAGCATCAGAATTGCAAGCGATGACCTATCGTAAAGTTGATAGCGTAACGTTAGCGGGTTCAGGTGGAAATATTTTATTAAATCTTAATGGTGGCAGCTCCATGGCACTAGCAGATGTGGTGGAAGTATCAGAAGGTTAAATTAATAGTTCGTCGAACTTAATAAATTTAAGCCACTGTTATTTCAATGAAGAGTCAATACTCGAAAATTAGCAGTAATTAAGATAAACAATTTTTTATATGAGGTGCAATTATGTCATTTAATATAGCGTTGAGCGGATTAAACGCTGCTCAAAAAGATTTGGATGTTACATCAAATAACATCGCTAACGTCAATACCACAGGTTTTAAAGAATCGCGTGCGGAATTTGTCGATGTGTATGCTGCATCATTACTTGCTTCTGGTAAAACAAAAGTAGGTGACGGTGTTTTGACGGCAGACGTCGCTCAGCAGTTTCAACAAGGTAGTATTCAGTTTACTAATAACGCGTTAGATTTAGCCGTTACCGGTAATGGTTTTTATGCAACAGTACCTGAACTCGACTCATTAGAAACGTCATATACCCGAGCAGGTCAGTTTAAATTAAATGACAGTAACTTTGTTGTTAACTCGGCAGGTGAGCATTTATTAGGTTTTCCAGTCAACCCTGACGGCACCTCTGCGTCGGTAAGTTTAAGTACGGCAGAGCCTATTCGTATTCCTACGGCCTCTGGTGCTCCTCAGAAAACCAGTGAAGTAGACGTACGAATGAACTTACCTGCTGGTGACTCTTTCATTAGTAGTGCGCCAGGTAACTTTGATCCCGATGATCCTTTGACTTTTAACCATTCAACCTCAGTGACTATTTTTGATTCATTAGGTGATAGTCATATAATGACTTATTACTTTATTAAAGATAATCCTTCGTCTGATGCTAACGAGTGGATGATGTTTGCTGGCGTTGATGGCATACCGGTAGATTTAGCTGATCCAGGTGGACAGACAGATCCAGATCCAACAGCAGCCCCTGGAACGCCGATATCAAACCCACAAGGTGGCGATAATTCAGGTCCATTATCAGCAGGTGGTGGTGTTACTGGCATGCGTATGTACTTTGATTCTTCAGGTGATTTCGTTGCACAATTACCTATGCCAGGTGACGGTGGTGCTATTACTGTGCCACTTGGACCAACGATATTAGCCAATGGTGCTGATCCAGCTCAAACTGTAAAAATTAATTTTAATTTAGACCCGCTTGGCCCTAATCCAAATGAACCGACGCAGTTTGCTTCAAACTTTGAAGTAACTTCGTTAGAGCAAGATGGTTTAGCGGTTGGTCGATTAACCGGGATAGATATTGGCAGTGATGGTTTAATTCGAGCGACATACAGCAACGGTACGTCAGAGCCATTATCTCGTATCGCTTTAGTGAATTTTGCTAATGAACAAGGCTTAACGCAAATTGGTAATACTTCATGGAAAGAAAGCATTAGTTCTGGTGAAGCATTGGCTGGTGAAGCGGGTTCAGGTACTTTTGGTACCATTAATTCATCGGCATTAGAGCAATCAAATGTTAACTTAACCACTGAATTAATCGACTTGATTTCAGCACAACGAAATTTCCAAGCTAACTCTCGTGCATTAGAAGTTGATAATCAACTGAACCAAACTATTTTACAAATTCGATAAATAAATTATTTAAAATAATCTAGTTTGAAATAAAAAAGATAAAACATGCAGATGTTTTATCTTTTTTTTTACCAGTTTCGAACGACGATGTTGTTTATCTTTTTAATTCCTTTCTCTTTATTTTCTCGCAGTTATATTTCTTCTGGCATTGTTATTGCATTTCTCATAGTAAGATACAATTTTAGAGATCTGTTATGGACAAAATGCTTTATATCGCAATGAGCGGTGCGAAACAAAATATGCATTCGCTTGCCGTTAATGCTAACAACCTTGCAAACGCTAAAACTACAGGTTTTAAAGCCGATTTAGCGCAGGCGCGTTCAATGCAAGCTTTTGGTGAAGGCTTGCCTTCTCGTGTGTTTGCCATGACAGAAAATGCCAGCCAAAACTTTGACAGTGGTTCTTTAATGCAAACTTCTCGGGATTTAGATCTCGCTATTCAAGGGCCTGGTTGGTTTGCGGTTCAAGCAGAAAATGGCACTGAAGGTTATACCCGTGATGGCCAATTTAGACTTAACGAAGAAGGTGCTTTAGAAACCTCCAAAGGTGAACTTGTCTTGGGAGATACCGGGCCGATATTTATACCTCTGCCGGTAAATAATATTCATATCAGTAAAGACGGCACCATTATGGTTCAGCCTGAAGGTGCGCCCAGTTCACTTCAAGAAGAAGTGGGACGTCTAAAAATGGTTAACCCTAGGGTACAAGAGTTAGCCAAAGGTGCGGATGGCTTGTTTCGTCGAAAAGATGGACTAAATGAGAACGCTGACGTCAATGTTAAAGTAGAAAACGGCATGCTTGAAGCAAGCAACGTAAACCCTATTGGGGAAATGACCGCGATGATTTCTTTGCAGCGACAGTTTGAAATGCAATTGAAACTCATGAAAACGGCCGAAGAAGTTGATGCAAGTTCAGCATCTTTATTACGTGCTTTCTAATTTAAATAAATAATTTTTGAGGTGATTTATGAACCCAGCATTATGGATAAGTAAAACAGGGTTAGATGCGCAAACAAAAGATATTGCGGTAATTTCTAATAATTTAGCTAACGCTAGTACCATAGGTTTTAAGAAAAGTCGGGCGGTATTTGAAGATTTACTCTACCAAACGATTAATCAACCGGGTGGTCGTTCAGCACAAGATACAGAAATGCCTTCAGGCTTAATGCTTGGTGCGGGTACAAAAGTGGTTGCTACGCAAAAAATTCATACCCAAGGTGATATGCAAACTACCGATAACGCTTTAGATTTAATGATCCAAGGTGAAGGTTTTTTTGAAGTACAGCTCCCAGACGGTACGTCGTCTTATTCAAGAAATGGTCAATTTACCATGGACGAAGAAGGCAATATGGTAACACCAGGCGCGGGTTATTTAATTCAACCACAAATAACGATCCCACCCGATGCGTTAAGTATTATTGTTTCTCAAGATGGTGAAGTATCTGTAACCCTGCAGGGTCAACCTGATCCCGCTGTTATAGGTCAAATTAATACCGTTAACTTTGTTAACCCTACGGGTTTGCAACCGATAGGACAAAATTTATACATTCAAACCGCTGTTAGTGGTGCCCCACAAGAAGGGGTTCCGGGTTTAGAAGGTTTTGGCATGATAGTGCAAGGCGCGCTAGAAACCTCGAATGTAAATACTACCGAAGAACTTGTTAACTTGATTGAAAGCCAACGGGTATATGAAATGAACTCAAAAGTAATTTCAGCAGTTGATGAAATGCTTAGTTATATTAATCAGCAGTTATAACGTTAAGGAAGCTCTTATGAAAATTCGCTTAGTATTCGTTATCCTTTTTCTATCAATAAGCGGTTGTGCCAGTATTGAACAGGCAAAAACGTTACCCGATGATCCTGACTTTGCGCCGATCTTACCTGAAATGGAAGAAGCGTCTATTATCCCAACAGGGTCACTGTTTAAAGCTAATTATGTCAATAATATTTATTCTGACTCAAAAGCTCATCGTGTTGGCGACATCATTTCAGTCATTTTGAGTGAAAGTACCCAAGCTAAAAAAAATGCTAAAACTGAATTGAAGAAAGCAAACAGTGCCAGCTTAGACCCCATTATTGGTTTAGGAGGCGGAGCGGTTAACTTTCAAAACGATGCCATACAGTTTGGTTACAACCAAGGAAGTGATTTTAAAGGTGATTCAAAGTCTAATCAGGGTAACAGCTTAAACGGTAATATTTCTGTGCACGTTTTACGTGTTTTACCGAACGGTAATCTGATGATCCGTGGCGAAAAATGGATGAGTTTAAATAACGGTGATGAATTTATTCGATTGACTGGGGTTATTCGGGCACAGGATATCAGCTCAGGTAACACCATTATTTCCAGTAAAATTGCTAATGCGCGCATTGAATATGCAGGCACAGGCACTTTTGCCGATGTACAAGAACAAGGTTGGTTATCGAGTTTCTTTAGTAGCGCTTGGTGGCCACTGTAGAGTTAATTCAACAAAGACTTTCAATAGGTATTATTATGAACACTTTTTCCACAAGTATGAAAGTGACTGTATTAGCGGTAACACTTTTGCTTAGCTCGATGAGCTCTGCGCAACGCATTAAAGATTTAGCTGATGTTGCCGGTGTCCGCAGTAACCAGTTGGTTGGCTATGGTTTAGTGGTTGGTTTACCTGGCACAGGCGAACAAAGCCCATTTACCGAACAAAGTTTTAAAACCATGCTAAGTAATTTTGGTATTACTATGCCGGCTAATTTAAAACCAAAAATTAAAAATGTTGCTGCGGTTGCTGTTCATGCCGAACTTCCTGCGTTTACAAAACCTGGTCAAAAAATTGATATAACTGTTTCTTCAATGGGCAGTGCGCAAAGTTTACGTGGCGGTACCTTAATACAAACTATTCTGATGGGCATTGACGGCAATGCTTATGCGGTTGCGCAAGGCAGTTTAGTGGTCAGTGGTTTAGGTGCAGAAGGTTTAGATGGTTCAAAGGTGATTGTTAATACCCCAACCGTTGGCCGTATTGCTAATGGTGCTATGGTTGAACGTGAAGTTATTTCACCCTTTACTTCTGGCGATTATATTACCTTTAATCTTAGGGATTCAGATTTTAGTAGTGCGAGAAATTTAGAGCGAGTAATTAATAGCGAGTTTGCTAATATCAACGATCCTTCAACGTTTATTGCTCGTGCTCTCGATGCAACCTCCATTCAAGTCAATGCACCAAGAGATGCTAGCCAACGTGTTAGTTTTCTTGCCGCATTAGAAAATTTAGAATTCGAACCTTCACGTCCTGCGGCGAAAGTTATTGTTAATTCTCGCACAGGTACCATCGTTATTGGCTCTGATGTGCGCTTATTACCTGCCGCCATAACTCATGGCGGTATTACCGTTACGATTAATGAAACACGAGATGTTTCACAACCTAATGCTTTTGCTGATGGTAATACGGCGGTAACGAATCAATCGGTAGTTAACGTCAATAAAGATGATAACCGGATGTTTGTTTTCAATCCTGGAGTAAGTTTAGACACACTCGTTCGCGCCATTAATGAAATTGGTGCCGGTCCTGGTGACGTAATGGCAATTCTCGAAGCCTTATCACAAGCGGGTGCATTAAGAGGAGAATTGATCATTATTTAATGATCAATAAAGCTTATGACTACACCGACTCAATCTTCACTAACTTCATTTGCACCGCAGGCATCGGTGACGGCTAATTCTCAGAATTTTTTAGACATTAATGGCTTGAACTCTATTCGCCAACAGTCTAAAGAAACGGATAAAGGCTCAAAAGATGCGGCTTTACAAACAGCTGCTAAGCAGTTTGAAGCGATCTTTATGCAAATGCTGATGAAAAGCATGCGTAAAGCACAAGAAGTTTTAGAGTCAGATAGTCCATTTAACTCAGAAAGTACCAAATTTTATCGTGATATGCATGACCAACAAATGTCATTAGAATTATCAAACAATGGCTCTTTAGGTTTATCAGACTTAATTGTTCGCCAGCTAGGCGGCGATACTGAAAGTTTCACCCCGCAATCATTTTTACAAAGTGATAATCGCTTTAGTAAAAATAACGGCTTACTTAGCGAAGATAATAATAAAGGCAAGTCAATTGTTGAGACAGGGATCCTTATTTCAGCTAAGGATCGTCAAACTAATGACTCGGGTGATCATGCAACGAATAGCCGACAAGCATTATTTGATATGCCACAGCGAGCGCCTTCTTCATCTAAAAGCGTAAACCCACTAGATAACAAACCATCTGTTTATGAAACGCTTGCCATGCAAGAGCCGCAGTATCAACAACCTAAAGATTTTGTTATGGCATTAACTGAAGATGCTAAACGTGTCGAAGAAAAATTAAATATTCCTTTTGAAGTCGTTATTGCTCAAGCCGCATTAGAAACTGGCTGGGGACAAAAAATCATCAAAACGGAAAATGGTCAAAGCTCTAACAACTTGTTTAATATTAAAGCTGACAAACGTTGGGACGGCGACAAAATTAATAAAGAAACCCTTGAATTTGAACAAGGCGCTATGGTTAAAAAACGTGAACCCTTTCGTGTTTATCAAACGATTAGCGACAGTGTTAATGATTACATTCAGTTCCTCTCAAATAGCGAGCGTTATAAAACTGCATTAGACAAAGCTGGCGATGTGGAACACTTCCTGCATAACTTACAGAGTGCTGGTTATGCGACGGATCCCAAATACGCAGAAAAAATTAAGGGAACACTTCGAACCGTAACCAGTTTACTGAATAAGTAAATACGTACTCAGCATATAAATGCATTGAGTTTTGGTTAGGTTAGGAGCGAAGTCATGTCGGTTAACTTATATAACACAGGTGTTAGTGGCTTACTTGCCGCACAGCAACAGCTGGCGACAACGGGTAACAATATAGCTAATGTTAATACTGAGGGCTATAACCGACAACGCGCAGAACAAAATTCATCGGTGGGTTTATTCAGTGGTGGTAACTATGTTGGCTCTGGTACCTATGTTAACGATATCACTCGCCTATACGAACAATTCTCTCACAAAGAACAACTGCTTAATCAAAGCAAACTCGGTAATGCTGACTTATTACAAGGGCGCTTAACGCAATTAGATCAGGTGATGAGTACCTCAGGCAACGCCGTGGTCGGTTCACTTAACAGCTTTTATCAATCGCTCAATGGTGTTGCCGATAATCCTAATGATTTAGGCTTGCGCAGTATTGTACTTAACCAAGCGAATATTTTAAGTAAAGATTTTAATGAGTTAACCAATAATTTTGACAATATGACCAAAGCGGTTAATGGCGAAATTGAACAAATTGCTACCAAAATTTCTGAAATATCCAATGAATTAGCAAAAATTAACGAAACCATCATGCAAACTCAAGGGTTAAATCAAACAGGGCAACCTAATGATTTACTTGATAAACGGGATCAGTTAATTGGTGAACTGAGTAAGTTTACCAAAGTAACCACCGTAGAAGATGCTAATGGTGTACTCACCGTAATGATAGGTCAAGGTACCACGCTTGTTGCGGGTATTACGCCGATGACAGTGCAAGTAAAGGCTGGTGACCCAGATCCTAATAAAACACAGCTGACTTTAGTGAGTGGCAATAGTCGAGTGGCATTAAATGGCTCTACTTTAGGCGGTTCTTTAGCGGCAAATTTTGAATTTAGGGATGAACATTTAAACCAAACGCGTAAAGAAATTGATCGCTTAGCGATGTCGATATCGTCAATATTAAACGATAGTCAGGCCAGTGGTTTAGACCTAAATGGTTTCCAGGGAGCTAATTTTTTCACTGATATTAATACGACACAATTACAACAAGGTCGTGCGTTAGCACCTTCATCAAATACGGGTACCACGCAACCTCAAGTGGCAATCAACGACGTCTCTTTATTATCTACCGATGACTTTGAAGTCCGTTTCGATGGTACAGATTTTACCTTATATAATTTGACTACCGGTGGTAGTGAAAACCTAGGAGGACCTGGTACAGGTATTCCCGCCGGTACTCATACACCCACGACACCCGATTATGGTTTTTCATTTATCGAAACTGCGGGTGGTACGCTTCAGGCAGGTGACAAGTTTACTATAGTACCGACTAAAAATAGTGCAGCATTAATGCAAGCAACATTAACTGACGGTAATGCCATCGCAGCAAGTACAGCGATTGCGGTAACACCGTCAAGTAACAATGTTAGCAATGGTAAAATAGAAATTACTAATGTAACTAACCCTGTTGCGGCGAGTGGATATGACCTTACTATTGACGTTTATGAAACGCCACCACCACCACTGCCAGCAGCTCAAATACCTACCGGTATATTTGAGTATCGCGTTTATAACACATCAACGCCACCACCAGGAACGCCAGCCATAGCATCAGGTAGTTATGCGACAGGGGCGAGTGCTATTATTGATATTCCTGCTGGTTCACCTGATTTTCAAATCGAAATTAAAGGTGATCTTGCTGGCGCAGGCGCTAATGCGCGTGAAACTTTTACCTTAGGTAATTCCTTTGGTGTCGGTAATGGTAATCATGCGGTCGCCATGGCAAAAACCCAAGAAATCGGCGTGGTAAATGCGGGTAAACAAACCTTCAGTGAAAGTTTAGCCGTTTCAACTTCAATAGTAGGCTCAAAAGCGAGTAATGCTGATTTATCAGCAGATACCGCACAGGCCTTATTTACTCAAGCTTATAATCGCAACCAAGCAACATCAGGGGTAAATCTTGATGAAGAAGCCGCCAATCTTTTGAGATACCAACAAGCTTATCAAGCGGCATCACAAATAATCTCTACGGCAAATACTATTTTTGACACCATTTTATCGGCAGTCAGGTAAGGAATTTTTATGCGCGTTTCAACGGCCCAGTTTTACTTACAAAGTTCACAGCAAATGAGCCAAAAAAGCTCTGACGTTAATGATCAAATGGCTTACTTATCGAGTGGTAAAAGGGTGCTAACCGCAAAAGATGATGCTATTTCTTATAGTACATTAGCCGGCTACAACAATGACTTAGCCAGTATTGAAAAATATAAACGTAATATTACTATGGCTGAAAGTCATAACAATATGCAAGAAATTGTCTTTGCTGATGCAGACCTTATTTTAGATAAAATAAAGTCTGATATGTTACTTGCCAATAATGGTCGTATGTCAAGTGAAGACATACAATCGCTCGCTGAACAAGTAAAAAGTAACTTCAGTCAGTTACTTGATCTTGCTAATAGTCAAAATGAAAATGGTGACTATATCTTTTCTGGCTACCAAACTCAGCAAAAGCCTTTCAGCCAAAATGTTGACGGTAGCGTTACTTACAATGGCGACTCAGGTGTTCGAGAGTTGCAAGTCGCTAAGAATATTAATATAGCCACTAATCAAGCGGGCGACGCAGCTTTTTTAAAGGTTGAAAACGCCATAGGTGATTTTACTGCTAATTACACCGCGAACACCTCAGGTGTTGCGGTTGAAAGCGCCAAAATAACTAACCGTGATAACTACAACTCTAGTGCGCTGCCGCACGACTACACGTTTACTTTTGACGCGATAACAAATGACTTAACTGTAACAGGGAGCGCTGGTGTTGTTTTTCCAGCCGCGCCCTATACCGCAGGTCAAACCATTTCCTTCGACGGCATCGACGTTACCCTAAACGGCAACCCTTTGCCGGGTGATAGCTTTACCATCAGTGAGCAAGAAGAAATGAGTGTCTTTGACACTATCAATAATGCAATTGCTTGGATGGAAAAAGGCAGCGTCTCAGTTAATCAAGAACAGCATCAAGTAGACTACAACGCTTTACTCAATCAGCTTAGTTCAGCGATGAACCATATAACATCGAGACGTGTTGACTCAGGTATTCGCTTACAAACACTTGAAAGCCAAGAGAATCGTCATCTTGATTCAGCCCTAAACCTAGCTAAAGGAAAATCTAATATTGAAGATTTAGACTTTGCTAAGGCTATTTCTGAATTTGAGCAATCAAAGTTAGCTTTACAAGCATCACAGCAAGCGTTTAGTAAGGTACAAGGGTTAAGCCTGTTTAATTATATTTAAAGATTAAATACCAACACTTATTAAGTGGCACAGTTCATGCTTTATTATTCGTACGAATAAAAGACAGTAAACAACAAAAGTCGATATTAAATAGCGCAGTTGTTTTTTCAATAAGACTAAAGAGGCTTTTTTAAAAAGCTTCTAATTAAATAACATTAATACATTAGGAGTTTTATCATGGCTTTATCAGTAGTCACAAATACCTCGTCATTAAACGCACAACGTAATTTAACAAAATCGGGTCAAGGGCTTGCTACATCGATGGAACGCTTGTCATCGGGTATGCGTATAAATAGCGCCAAAGACGATGCAGCGGGTTTGCAAATTTCAAATCGTTTAACCTCACAAATTAATGGTTTAGGTGTTGCACAACGAAATGCAAATGACGGTATTTCAATGGCGCAGACTGCTGAGGGGGCAATGCAAGCCTCTACTGATATTCTACAACGTATGCGAGAGCTAGCACTTCAATCAGCTAACGGCTCTAACTCAAGTGAAGACCGTGAAGCAATGCAAAAAGAAGTGTCAGCGTTACAGTCTGAATTGACCCGTATTTCTGATACCACCTCATTTGGTGGTCAAAAATTACTCGATGGCACGTTTGGTACTAAAAATTTCCAAGTTGGCGCTAATGCCAATGAAACTATTTCGATGACGATGGGTAGTACCGCTGCTGAAGATATAGGTGCAAACGGCGCCTCTGTAGATGGTGCTATAAGCATCACTGGTCTTGGCGGGATAACCGCAACTACAGCGCCAACTTCCGTGGTTGGTGATTCATTAGACGTTAACGTTAATGGCAAGACCACTGCAGTAGCGTTAAGCGATGGCATGGCTGCAAATGCAGCGAGCATCAATGCACTGGGCGGGATCAGTGGCGTTACCGGTCAAACAGAAGCATTAATCAATGTAACCACTCCAGCAGCAGCTACCGGTTCGTTAGACTTAACCATTGATGGTGTTGCCCTTACCGGCATAGACACTACCACTAGTAGTGCGGCTGCTGAAACTAATATAATGGGTGCAATCAACGGCGATGCTACTTTGGCTGCTGCGGGTATTACGGCAGCAATCAATACTAATGGCGACCTATCGATTGTCAAGGCAGATGGTACTGCCATGGCAATTACAATGGGTAGTACTGGTGCAGCTACAGCTGCTGGGATATACACACTTGCTGCTGCTGATTCGGCAGGTGCTGAAATTACAACGGGCAAAGTCACTCATACGGCGGGAAATGGTGCGTCTACCGCTGAACCGATACAATACGTTCAAGGTTCGCTTGATTTCAGTGATGCGATAGTTGAAGGCGATACTGCTAAAGGCGATACTCCTAGTTTAACCATTGCTGCAACTACTGGTAATACAACGGTTGCTGTCGGAACGCAGAATTTAGCAATAGGAGCTCAAACTTTTTCGGCTATTGCTGATGTTGACCTTTTGACTGAGGGCGGTGCGCAAAGCGCCCTTGCTACTATTGATGGTGCCTTGGCGGGAATTGACAGCCAACGCGCTGATTTGGGTGCGGTGCAAAACCGTTTTGGCCATACCATTAGTAACTTGGCAAATATCCAGGAAAATGTATCAGCGTCTCGTAGTCGAATTCAAGATACTGACTTTGCGGTAGAAACTGCAGTGATGACCAAGAACCAAATATTGCAACAAGCAGGTACGTCAATTTTAGCGCAAGCTAACCAAATACCACAAGCGGCCATTAGCTTGTTAGGTTAGTTTTAGCTGGTTTTAGCGGCGACTTTAGTCGCCTAAATAGAGTCATGAGTTTAAAAAAGCCGAACAATCATTGTTCGGCTTTTTTTTGTGCTTATTTATAAATGGACGACGACTAAAGTCGCCCCTACGGTGATTGTTGGCTGGGTGTTGTAATATTGTGTAGCTGCGAGTTTAGTCGCCTAATCCAATGCCCAATAATCTTTTTGATAAAAAGATTAAAGTTAATTTTTCTCCTGCCGTTAAGGTGTATAGAACGGGAACTTGATGCACTACTGATAGTTCCAAAATCTACTAATTAATTAACGCATTACATTTATGTAAGCAGGAGTTTTAACATGGCTATATCAGTAGTAACAAATACAGCATCATTAAATGCACAACGTAACTTAACTAAGTCAGGTGCTGGTCTTCAACAATCAATGGAGCGTCTATCATCGGGTATGCGTATTAACAGTGCTAAAGATGATGCAGCTGGTTTACAGATTGCTAACCGCTTAACCTCACAAATAAATGGTTTAGGTGTAGCGCAACGTAATGCTAACGATGGCATTTCAATGGCACAAACCGCAGAGGGTTCAATGCAGGCGTCTACCGATATATTACAACGTATGCGTGAATTAGCCTTGCAATCTGCCAACGGTTCAAACTCAAGTGAAGACCGTGAAGCAATGCAAAAAGAAGTATCTGCATTAAGTAGTGAACTTACTCGTATTTCAGAGACAACCTCATTTGGTGGTCAACAATTACTTGATGGTAGTTTTGGCTCTAAAAATTTCCAAGTAGGCTCTAACGCGAATGAAACAATTTCATTCACTTTAACTAGTACCGCTGCTAAAGATATAGGTGCAAACGGCGCCTCTGTAGATGGTGCTATAAGCATCACTGGTCTTGGCGGGATAACCGCAACTACAGCGCCAACTTCCGTGGTTGGTGATTCATTAGACGTTAACGTTAATGGCAAGACCACTGCAGTAGCGTTAAGCGATGGCATGGCTGCAAATGCAGCGAGCATCAATGCACTGGGCGGGATCAGTGGCGTTACCGGTCAAACAGAAGCATTAATCAATGTAACCACTCCAGCAGCAGCTACCGGTTCGTTAGACTTAACCATTGATGGTGTTGCCCTTACCGGCATAGACACTACCACTAGTAGTGCGGCTGCTGAAACTAATATAATGGGTGCAATCAACGGCGATGCTACTTTGGCTGCTGCGGGTATTACGGCAGCAATCAATACTAATGGCGACCTATCGATTGTCAAGGCAGATGGTACTGCCATGGCAATTACAATGGGTAGTACTGGTGCAGCTACAGCTGCTGGGATATACACACTTGCTGCTGCTGATTCGGCAGGCGCTGAAATTACAACGGGCAAAGTCACTCATGCGGCGGCAGATGGTGCGTCTACCGCTGAACCGATACAATACGTTCAAGGTTCGCTTGATTTCAGTGATGCGATAGTTGAAGGCGATACTGCTAAAGGCGATACTCCTAGTTTAACCATTGCTGCAACTACTGGTAATACAACGGTTGCTGTCGGAACGCAGAATTTAGCAATAGGAGCTCAAACTTTTTCGGCTATTGCTGATGTTGACCTTTTGACTGAGGGCGGTGCGCAAAGCGCCCTTGCTACTATTGATGGTGCCTTGGCGGGAATTGACAGCCAACGCGCTGATTTGGGTGCGGTGCAAAACCGTTTTGGCCATACCATTAGCAACTTGTCAAATATCCAGGAAAATGTATCAGCGTCTCGTAGTCGAATTCAAGATACTGATTTTGCCGTGGAGACTGCGCAAATGACTAAAAACCAAATCTTGCAACAAGCCGGTACATCAATTTTAGCGCAGGCTAACCAATTACCACAAGCAGCATTAAGCTTAATCGGTTAATCTCATTAAGAGCTAAAGCTAAATTAGCTAAGCTTGGCCTAAAATAGTGAAAAAGGAAGGGGCCTAAATACCTCTTCCTTTTTGTGTTTTAGTAATAGGTTTGGCTTTAACAAGTGTAGTTATAAGATAAGGAGTCTATAATGAGTATAGTAAAAAGTGGTCTTGACCTCAGCTCTACTAATTTAACTTCTGAGTACAGTAAAAAGCAAGACTCAGAAAGTGATGTCTCATTAGCAAAAGGTATTGATAACAACATAGCAGAGAAAAATGTTACTCAGCAAAATGTTGTTGATAAAACTGTTGGAAACGACGATATCACAAAGCCGTTGACACCAGAGCAACTTGAGAAAGTGGCACAACAACTGCAAGATTTTGTTGGCGAAATGAATCGTGGTTTAGAATTTACTGTTGATAAAGATTCTGGTCGTGATGTCATTAAGGTTATTGATAAAAACAGTGGCGATTTAGTTAAGCAATATCCCTCCGAGGAAGTACTAAGTTTAGTCGCTAAGTTGTCTGATATGGTTGGTGGTTTTGTTGATGCAAAGGTATAACTATCTTTGCTTTTTATAAGCAGAGTAATTATTTCGTGTTCATTATAAAAAATAAAAGGGGGACTTATGCCTGATTTAACGTTTACTGGGATAGGCTCAGGTTTACAAGTTAGTGAAATCGTTAGTGCTATTGTAGGTGCGGAGAAAGCCCCTTTTATTTCTCGAGCTAACAAACAGCAAGCAGAGATGACGACTGATATCTCTGCCATAGGTGCATTAAAATCTGCTTTAGAGAGTGTTACCAATTCTATATCGAGTCTGGCAGACGCCGACAACTATCAATTGCGAGCAGCAAGTGGTTCAGATAGCTTTGTTGGTTTGAGTGCTAGCAAAGATGCTCAAGTAGGTAATTATTCAGTAAAAGTTGATGTTTTGGCACAAGCTCATAAGTTGATGTCGGGTGCCATTGATAGCGATCAAACTGTTGGCGAAGGTACCTTAAATATTGCTGTAGCGGAAAGTGATTTTGATATTGCAGTCTCCGCCACTGATACCTTGAGTGATATTCGAGATGCAATTAATGACAGTGTTGATAATGACTCTGTTATCGCCACTATAGTAACAGATGATGCTGGCCAACATCTTATTATGACCAGTAAAGAAACTGGTGTTGTAAACGCGATTACCACCACAGTTACTGGTGACAGTGGTGGCGATGATATTGATAATCTTGGTTTGTCTCGCCTTGCCTACGATGTTTCAGATCCTGATTCGCTTAATCATATCAAAAATCTGGCTGAGGTTACTGAAGCGCTTGATGCTCAAATTACTATCGATGACACGCTTGTAGTAACTAGTAGTACAAATACATTTAAAGACGTTATTGATGGCGTAGATATCACGGCTAAAAAAATGCACGAGGTTGATGATGATATTAGCAAAATTAGCTTTACAGAAAATAACGCTAATATTAAATCAGGCTTAGAGAAGTTTGTTAAAAGTTATAATGAGTTACAAGTCTTAAGCAAACAGCTGGGAGCAGCGGGCGAAGGTGGCAGTGGACCTCTTGCGGGTGATTCATTGTTACGTGGCGTTATGGGGAAATTACGTCAACAATTTAGCCAAGAGTTTGATATGGGCAACGGTAAGACTTCATCACTTTCACAGCTCGGTGTGCAAAGTGATCAATATGGTGTGTTGAGCTTAGACACTGAAACTTTGAATGAGTATATTGATAGCGATGTGGGCGGTGTACAGCAGTTTTTTGTGGGGTCAGATTCAGCTAATGGATTTGCGAATTCACTTGAGAGGCTAACTAGCTTTTATACTGACTCCGATGGCGTTATTCAAAATCGTATTGATAGTCGAACTAGCCAATTAGATAAATTAGATGATAGTTATTTAACTTTTGAACGTAGGATGGAATCATTAGAAGCACGATTGTATTCCCAGTATAATGCAATGGATTTGATCGTTGCCCAGTTAAATTCTACCAGTACTTACCTAATGGCTCAATTAGATAATATGCCAGGGGTTGTTAGAAAAAATAACTAACCTTTAATTGATAAAACTACAGTAATTAGTTCCTAATTAAATAATAAATCAACTATTCGTTAAATTACCAACAGAATGAGCCCTACCAATGGTTGATCTAATCCTTATTACTTCACTGGTAACATCTTCAATCTCTCTTGATGCCTCAACTTACATTTCTTTCACTGCTTATCAATACCTAGTTTTGAAATTTCCACAAAGACAGCTGAAAACACGCCTAAATCTGGTTTTAGAGTTATCTCTTTTTCAAGAGCCTTAACTCTTGTAGCAAAGATTTGTGATATATCACTACTTGCGCTTAGCAGGTTGGCAATTGACATTACACTTTCCAGCGTCGTCTCTAAGTAATCAGTTAAGTGATCAATAACTAAAATAATCGATATAAAGTTAAGTATAAGTGTGGTTGTTTATAATTTAAACTATTGAGATCTTGGGTCTGTGAATAACAGAGCAATAAATAGCGTCGTAATGAATAGTAGATTGATGTTATATCTGATTTTTAACAGCTATTAGTGTCTAGCTTTGGCCCTTAGTTTTCACTATTTTTTTGCTCAATCAAATAAATAGTGTTTGGCTAAAGAGAGTATGGGCATTAATACTTCTGGTAGGATTTCGTTATTTTTTTACTTTTTTTCACTTTAAGGACTTGTTCGGTTATTAATTGTTTAGATGATTTAGCGTTAGCGGTTAATTCGATATCAAGCGCTATCATCTCTTGCACAAGTTCGGATTCAGCGTTCATTTTTTCAGCTGTATTGTTTTTAAATAACTTGGTTATCAATATTTGTCGCTTTTGGGATAACTCTGTTAATTCAGCTAATTCTTTATTCTCTCTATTTGCTAATTGCTCTTCGGTGATTTCTAAGTTTGACTTTAGAGGGGAAAGTTGGATGTTATTATGAGTAGCAAGTATGCGCGACAAAAGTTGTCGCGATACTTTATTTATTTTTTTAAGGTGTTTTTGGGTACAATCAGCCACTAAAAACTAACCCTACCCTGGCTTTCTAGAGGAATAGAGTCCCAACCAGACTTTATTGGTAATAACACTTGGATAATTTCTTCTAGCTTATCTGGATCATTATTGGTACTTGCCGTTAATAACTGTTCAGAACAATATTTATAAAGTGAAGCTAAATTTTGTGATACTTCTCCCCCTTGTTTAAAATCAAGAGATCCCTCTAAAACGCCAATAATAGCGATCGCATTTGATAGCTCTGTACCTTTTAGATCATAGTTCTTTTGCGAAATAGCGCCTTTAGCGGTAGCTATATTGCCTAACAACTTTTGAAAGAGCATAGCCACTAATTGATAAGGTGATGCTTGCTGAGCAGTGCTTTTGTTGGTTTGTTGATACTTTTTAAGTGATGCGTGTGTCATAGACACCTCCTCGTTAGCTATATCTTGAGTATAGAAAACTTGTAGAATTGAAACAATAGCTTTAGACGTTAACTTTTAAGTTAGCTAGCTTAAACTAAAGGTTGGTTATTTACAGTTACCGCAAAACCTTCATTTTGTGCTTTTTGATAAGCCTGCAGTAATACATCATGAGTTATATCTTCTTTGTTATTTAAAACACCGTTGCTTATTACTTCAATATTATCCCAACCGCGAGTGACTAAATACTCTTCTATTTGGGTGATTTGTTGTTCAAAAGGCATTTCTTTTGAAAACATATTAAACTCGTGACGGGTTCCTTTAGTGAATTCTTTATTATCATGCATTAATTCAGCCGTGCCATTTATAATCAACATCTGATTTCCTATTATTTAAAATATAGTTATTAATACTAAGTATGCTTTTTTTGTGCCAAATATTCAGATTGATTTTTTTATTAATGTTAACTTAATTAAGTTATTGAAAATAAATGTGAAATATGAATTTAAATGATGGTTTTTATTATGATATTGATAAAAGTGGACATATATTAAGAATAAATAGATAGCAAATTTTTGACACTCACTTTAGCCTAGTAATTTTAATATAGACTCTGCTGCTATGTTGCTCTGTGCAAGTAACGCGGTTGTTGCTTGTTGCTTAATTTGTAAAGAGGTTAATTGCGCTGTTTCTGTGGCAAAATCGGTGTCTTGTATGCGAGAACGACTAGCACTGACATTTTCTTGAATATTACTTAGATTTGAAATGGAGTGCTCTAGTCTATTCATAAAAGCACCTAAACTTGAGCGCTGATTATCAACGTAGCCTAAAGCATCGTCAATACTAGCTATAGCTAACTGTGGGTTTTCCATTAAATTTATTCCATCTAATCCCATGTTTTTTGTGGAAAATCCCGAGATTTTTAAGTCAATAGTTTGGTTGGCATCGGCCCCTATTTGAAACTTTGTTTTATCGCCGCCCAAGGAAAAAGCGGTGCTGTATTCTGCTAAGGCGACTTCATTAAAAGTAGTTGGGTCCCATTTAGCATTAGTAGAATCAAAATCAGTTTGGTCGGTATCATCATCCCCATTAACAAAGAAAGATGCAAAGTTAGCGGTTGTTGCGGATCCATTAGTACCAACAATAGTTTCAGTTCTATTTACTCCACCCGCAGCATCGAAGCCACCAAAAGCGCCATTGTCAGCATTAGTTGTATTTATATTCGAAGTAATAAAGTCTTCAAAAACAGTTCCTGTTGTCATTAAGCTATTTCTTAATGCAGCATTATTTGCAAATGTTCCTTGGGCAGCGAGTGAGTCATCAAATGTTGAACCTGCAGAAAGGCTAGCCATAATACTTTTTATACCTGATTCTCCTACCTGATCTTCTAGGTAGCGCATAGTGATATAACCACCTGAATATACACCAGCAACATCAAGATCTGTAACTAAAGTCGCATTGTTATTACTAAATATACCATCGAGTTCAGTTTTTAATGCTGCAACTCCAAAGTTAGCAATATCAGCAGCTACGCGATCATCAGCGCCACTAACCGCCTCAGCTGTTCCTTCCACAAACCAAGTTGGGACCGAAGTTAAGTCCATGTTATTTGCCATTACTGCATGAGTCATCTCATGCAGTAATGTAGATTTTAACAGTTTAGTTTTACTGGCATCAAGAGTTGAAAAGTCATCTAAATCAATGGTCATAACTAAATTAATACCAGGATTACCAGTACTTCCTAAGTATGAAACAGAAGCAAGTTTACCGTTAACACCATCAACATTCTCAAAATCTATTTTCATCTTGGAACCATCACCAGTTAATCCTAATACACTTTGGAGAATATCTTCTGACTCTGCTAATACGCCACTTTGTAGTATTTGCATAATATTTCGCTCAGCTTCAGTGCCTGTACTTGAGGCAACATCATCCGTCTGCTCGAAAAGCTGATTACCGCCAAAAGATGTAGTGCTGTTGATTCTGTCTAACTCTGACTTTAATTGTTCAGACTCTTTATTAAGGGCTTCTCTATCATCTATAGTTAATGATCCATTACTCGCTTGTAGTGAAAGATCACGCATTCTAAAGAGAATATTGGTCGATTCGTTTAAAGCACCCTCAGCTGTTTGAGCAATTGATATACCGTCGTTAGCATTGCGCTGTGCTACAGCCAGACCATTAACTTGTGAAGTTAATCTATTTGATATTTGTAAACCGGCGGCATCATCTGCTGCTGAATTAATACGCATACCCGATGACAGTCGAGCAAAGGTTACCGATAACTTATTAGTGTTATCGGTGAGTTGACGTTGCAAAAACAAACTAGTTACATTGGTATTTATGCTAACCATTGGGCTCTGCTATAAACAAATTATCCTAGAAAATTTATCGGCAAATTTTTATTTATCTTTAGACCTTTTTACCTTTATATGAAGATAGCGTGATTTATCATTTAGATAGAATCACTTTTTTGGACTTGCTTTATCGGTTAACGACGATAAATATCATACTATTTAAGTCAATTTTATGACGTTACACTGTCAATTTATTGTTGCTTATTTACTATATCTCGCTAGAATAAAATTATAATCAACAAGAATATGGTTTTATTAGATATATGCAGGGTCAAAAACATGTACTTGTCGTTGATAACGACATTGCCAGACGCGATCAAATAGCGACCGTATTATCATTTGTGGGTGAACATTTTTATGTTTGTCCTGAAGATGATATTGAGCAGTATTTCAAAGAAACTGATAATATTCTTACCGTGATTTTGTGTGGTAAGGTCAGTGATTTACTGGTCGATTTTGTTAAAAAGCACCCTGAAACACCTTTTATCCTCCATGATGTACTAGATGCGACTTTACTCAGTGGCGCTGTTAATGTTTTAGGCAGTTTAGCGGTACCTTTAAATTATGCTCAGCTTACCGAGCAAGTACACCACTGCCATCAATACCATAACCAATTACCCTCAAAAAGAAATCACACCGGACCTAATTTGTTATTCCGCTCTTTAGTGGGCACCAGTGAGCCGATGTTACAAGTGCGTTTTTTAATTGAACAAGTCGCTAGCACGCAAGCCAGCGTCTTGGTTTTAGGTGAATCTGGTACGGGTAAAGAAGTTGTTGCACGTAATATTCATAATTTATCTGACCGCGCTAAAGGACCTTTCGTACCGGTTAACTGTGGTGCTATACCCGGTGAATTATTGGAAAGTGAATTATTTGGTCATGAGAAAGGTGCCTTTACTGGCGCTATTTCTACCCGTAAAGGCCGTTTTGAAATGGCTGAAGGCGGCACGTTATTTCTTGATGAAATCGGTGACATGCCACAACCCATGCAAGTCAAGTTATTACGTGTTCTGCAAGAACGTACGTTTGAGCGTGTTGGTGGTGCAAAGAGTATTAAAACCAATGTCCGTATTATTGCTGCAACCCATCAACACTTAGAAGATATGATCGCCGCAGGCACCTTTCGCGAAGATTTATTCTATCGTCTTAATGTTTTTCCTATTGAAACACCGGCATTACGTGATAGAAAAGAAGATATCCCACTTCTGATTAAAGAGCTTATTTCTCGTTTTGAAGCAGAGCAAGGACAAAGTGTACGTTTTACTGAGCAAGCGATTGAATCTTTAAAATTACATGCTTGGGCGGGTAATGTACGTGAATTATCAAACTTAATTGAACGTATGATCATTATGTTTGCCGAGCAAGTGGTTAATGTTAGTGAATTACCCGCTAAATATCGTCATATTGATGTTGAAGAGTATCAACCTGAATACCCTGATGAATTGCAAGAACGTGATGCGATAAATGAGCTGTTTTCTGGTTTTGATTATGATGATGACGAAGAAGATAACAGTAGCTTTGCTGATCAACCAGGTGAAGCATCTGTGGTTGATGTTTTACCAAACGATGGCTTGAATTTAAAAGAGTACTTGGCAGATCTTGAAGTGTCGATGATAAACCAAGCCCTTGAAAAAAATGATTGGGTTGTGGCTCGCTCGGCAGAATTATTAGGGATGCGCAGAACGACATTAGTTGAAAAAATGCGCAAGTATAACTTACAAAAAAGTACTCAATAAGACCATCGTTTACTCCGCTGTATTCTTGATGGTATTGGTCATTATACTAAACAGAATATCCGCGGATACAAGGATAGTTAGCTTTTAAACCGTAATATACGGCTCGTGCGAGATACCAAACAGCCAAATCTTTGACAACGATTTTTACTCAGTAAATCACCTGTAACTTCATGTAAATTAATACAAAACCTCTTTGGCATAGTTAATGCTTTATTCAGTTGGTATTTTTAAATTGAGTAAAGCATATGGCCGTTGCAGTTTCACATTCATCAGCATCTTCAAAATTGTCTCCACCCATTCATTGTGTGGAAGATAATCTGTTTCATAAAGCTAAGTTTGCTTTTACTCCGCAGCCCATTGCCCATAGCGATACATTAGAGAGTGAAGCATACCGTGGTGAGCTATCATTACTGCGTCGAAAGTCTAATCAACTCGAGCAAATTATTGACGTTATGCCAACAGGGATGATAATGCTTGATGGTGACGGTATTGTTATTAAAACCAATAAAATTGCTAGCTTGTTACTTGATGAACCGATCCTTGGTCAAGCTTGGCTTGATGTGATCAAACGTTCTTTTAAACCTCGTGCCGACGATTGGCATGAAGTGTCGTTGAAAGATGGTCGTCGAGTTAAATTAGAAATTACCGCTTTAGGTGAGCAACCTGGTCAGTTAATTATGATCACCGATTTGACCGAAACGCGTTTATTACAAGATAAAATTAGCCATATGCAACGTTTATCGTCATTAGGTGATTTGGTTTCAAAGCTGGCTCATCA
Organism: Colwellia hornerae; assembly: GCF_007954355.1. Lineage (GTDB taxonomy): Bacteria > Pseudomonadota > Gammaproteobacteria > Enterobacterales > Alteromonadaceae > Colwellia_A > Colwellia_A hornerae. Next base: position 130,395 of record NZ_VOLR01000008.1, on the reverse strand, counting down.
AATTCGCACACCACTTTCTGCTGCTATGTTATATGGCGCAAATTTAAAAAATAAAAAACTTTCTCCTGACGATCGCAGTAGCTTTCAAGACAAATTAATGGCGCGCTTGCACGACCTAGAACAACAAGTAAACGATATGCTGTTGTTTTCAAAAAGTGGTAAACAAAAAGTCGTTGAACCACTTTCAATCAATAAATTGATCACTCATTCAGTAAACAGCGTCGAAGCATTAATTGCACAGGCCAAAGCGAAAGTAAACATTAGGCTTTGTGATGACGATTGCCAAATCTTAGGTAATAAACGCGCGTTAAGTGGTGCCATTGAAAACTTAATTCATAATAGTTTACAAGTTGTTAAGCAGGGTGCAGAAATTACCCTTACCACCTACTGCCAAAATGAATACGCTTATATTAGTGTACAAGATAATGGCCAAGGTATTAGCGAAGAACTTGCCAGTAAAATCTTTGAACCTTTTTATACATCAAGGGCACAAGGAACTGGCTTAGGCTTAGCGGTAGTAAAGTCGGTTGCAAAGGCTCATCAAGGCGATGTGCGCTTAGTGAGTAAGCCCGGAGAGGGCGCGCACTTTTGTATTCACTTACCTATTTTAGAAACAAACAATATTAACGGGGAGAACACTAATGAGTCAAAGTAAAATATTAGTTGTTGAAGATGATGCAGGATTACGTGAAGCCCTGATGGATACTTTGAAGTTATCAGGTTATCAATGTCTTGAAGCTCAATCAGGTGAAGATGCGTTACTGACGTTGAAAGAACAAAGTGTTGATCTTGTCGTTAGTGACGTGCAAATGGATGGTATGTCAGGGTTAACCTTACTCAATAGTATTAAAAGAAACTGGCCAAATTTACCTGTGCTTATTATGACAGCGTACGGTACGATTCATGACGCCGTTCAAGCGATGCGCGATGGTGCTTGCAACTATATGGCAAAACCTTTTGCGCCAGAAGTGTTGCTCAATATGGTCAATCAATACGTACCATTGAATGTAACTAACCGGTATGAACCTGTAGTTGCCGATGCCCAAAGCATTGAACTATTAGCCTTAGCTAAAAAAGTAGCGACCACGGATGCTTCTGTCATGGTGCTTGGCCCTAGTGGTTCAGGTAAAGAAGTTTTAGCACAATATGTTCATTACCATTCAAACCGAAGTGACAAGCCTTTTGTCGCTATCAACTGTGCTGCAATTCCAGAAAATATGCTGGAAGCGACTTTATTTGGCTATGAAAAAGGTTCATTTACTGGAGCGATTCAAGCGTGCCCAGGTAAGTTTGAACAAGCGCAGGGTGGTACTATTTTATTAGATGAGATCACTGAAATGGATCTTGGCTTACAAGCAAAAATTTTACGGGTCTTACAAGAGCGAGAAGTTGAACGCTTAGGGGGTCGTAAAACAATTAAGCTTGATGTTCGTGTTATCGCAACCAGCAACCGTGACTTAAGAGTTGCTGTAAAAGATGGCATCTTCCGTGAAGATCTCTACTACCGTTTAAACGTTTTTCCATTAACCTGGTTAGCATTAAATAAACGCAGAGATGATATTGTGCCATTAGCCAAACATTTAATTACTCAAGCATCGTTAGCGAATAGCATGGCTATTCCAGAACTAACCGCTTCAGCGAGAAATAAACTCACTAGCTACGATTGGCCAGGCAATGTTCGTGAATTAGACAATGTTATACAACGCGCCATTATTTTGCATAGCAACCATATTATTGATGCCGGTGACTTGTTAATTGAAAATTTTGACAGTGAAATTATTACCGATGTGCCGTTCGAAAATAATAGCGAAGACATGCTTGGCAATGAACTCAAAATACAAGAGCATCAAATTATTCTTGATACGCTCACCGCCTGCCAAGGTAGCCGTAAAGATGTTGCGGAACGATTAGGCATTAGCCCAAGAACACTGCGCTACAAAATAGCAAAAATGCGTGACTCGGGTATTCAAATACCAGCCTAACAATAGCTGTAAAGGGTAATATTCCTATAAAGCCAATATTTTCATTAAAAATATTGGCTTTACTGCTATCTAACGTTTTAAATGTCAAACCTCTCTCAATCTCCACAATCCTTTAATTTTCATACTGGCACCATGCTTGCAATATCTTAGTTATATCGTTACTTAAGCCGTTATTTATAGGCTTAGTAGCAAAAAATTGACACAAGTGAGTAGCTCATGAATATCGATACCAACTCTTTATATGCACAAATGCAAAGTATGTCGCTTGGAAACTCATCGTTGCAGGGGGCTTCATTTGAAAAAATGGGCAATAACCTTGCCATGGGAGACAGCGCGATTCCTGCGTTGAATAAGTCGACCAGTAATTTCGGCGATATGCTTAAAGATGCGGTAAATAACGTCAATGATATTCAAAAAGAGTCTGGAGCAAAGAAAATAGCCTTTGAAATGGGCGACCGTAGCGTTACGCTTGCCGATACCATGGTTGCTTCCGCTAAAGCCGGTATTGCTTTTGATGCCACAGTACAAGTACGTAATAAGTTTGTTGAAGCATATAAAGAAATAATGAATATGCCTGTTTAACAAAACCTTAGTATAAAATAGATAGTATTTCGTAATAAAATCAAGTGGTAGTGGAGAAAGTAAGTGGCTGATACTGATAATAATTCTATGGTTGCTGCCGATGGCGGCACCGGATTAATGGCAAGTGATGGTGCTGATAATATGGCTGATGAGCAAAGATCAGGCTTTGCTTCTGCTATGGGTAATGTTGATTTATTACGCCAAGTCACTTTAATTATGGCATTGGCAATATGTTTAGCTATCGCCGTTTTTGTTATTATGTGGGCAAATCAAGCCGAATATAGATTTCTTGCCAAACAACCTACCGAACAATTAATCAAAACAATGGACTTTCTAGACGCTAACCAAGTGGACTACCGTCAAGAAAACAACACTATTTCAGTAGAAAGCGATCAATATCAAGAAATTAAAATTTTACTTGCTCGTGAAGGTTTATCCGATGAACCGACAGAAGGTAGTGAAATTATTATGCAAGATATGGGCTTTGGTGTTAGTCAGCGCCTTGAAACCGAACGTCTTAAGTTTTCTCGTGAGCAACAATTGGCTCGCACCATTGAAGAACTACAAGCTATCTCTAGAGCGAAAGTCTTACTGGCGATACCGCGGGAAAATATTTTTGCTAAACGTACGCGTAGTGCATCAGGTACTGTGGTATTAACTATGCGTAAAGGGCGGATGTTATCAGAAGAAGAAGTTGATTCTGTTGTTGATATTATAGCTTCTGCCGTTCAGGGCATGGAGCCTAACCGAGTAACAGTAACAGACCAAAATGGTCGTTTACTTAATTCAGGCTCACAAACTTCTGTTTCTTCTCGCTCACGCAAAGAATTCGAAATGGAGAAAAAAAGAGAAAATGAATATTTAAACAAAATAGACAGCATCTTAATCCCTGTTGTTGGTTTAGGAAACTACACCGCACAAGTTAATGTGACTATGGACTTCACCTCAAGTGAAGAGATGCAGCGTCGTTATAATTCAGATTTACCGGCACTGCGCAGTGAAATGAAAGTTGAAGACAACACTATTGGTGGTTTACTTGGTGGTATTCCCGGCGCGTTAAGCAATCAGCCACCGCTAGATTCAAATATTCCAGAGAATGCTAATGGTGGTGCACAACAAAGATCAATGCCAGGTCGTAAACATCTTGAATCAACGAAAAACTATGAATTAGACGAAGCCATAAGCCATACCAAGCAGCAAGCCGGTGTCGTTCGTCGAGTAAGCGTTTCTGTGGCACTTGATTATTTGTCCGTACCCAACGCAGAAGGTGCGACAACACCAGCGCCAAGAACCGTTGAAGAAATGTCTAACATTCGCCGCTTATTACAAGGTAGCATTGGCTTTAACTTACAACGTGGTGATGTATTAGAAGTCGTTACCTTGCCATTCTCTCGTCAAATTATTGAGGATGCTCCTAAAATTCCTTTTTATGAAAACGACAATATATTAAAGTTTTTCAAATTAGGCATGGGCGCATTGGTTATTATTGTCTTGATACTTGCCGTTGTTAAACCTATGCTCAAACGTCTTATTAACCCTGATCAAACACCTGATGACTACGGTGATAAATCACTTGATAGCCACATTGATTTGGGTGATGAAACCATGGATATGCTAACATCAGACTTTGACGCGGCGGCGGTAGGTTTTGCGCCTGACGGCAGTTTACAATTACCTGATTTACATCGCGATGAAGATATACTAAAAGCTGTTCGAGCGCTTGTTGCTAATGAGCCTGAACTTTCCTCTCAAGTGGTTAAAAGTTGGTTGAACGAAGATGAGTGATGAAATGCAAGAGTTAGCCCCTGCACCAAAGGGTTTTGACGTTGACAAACTTGATGGTGCAGAAAAAGCTGCGATATTATTGCTAAGTTTATCTGAAGAAGATGCCGCGCAAATTTTAAAACACTTAGAGCCTAAGCAAGTTCAACAAGTGGGCATGGTTATGGCTGCGATGGAAGATTTCACCCAAGAAAAAATTACCGCTGTTCATAAGCTTTTTATCCATGAAATACAAAATTTCAGTACCATTGGCTTCCAAAGTGAAGAATTCGTTCGTAAGGCATTAACTGCAGCCTTAGGTGAAGATAAAGCCGGCAATTTAATTGACCAAATTGTCATGGGCGGCGGCGCAAAAGGTTTAGATTCATTGAAATGGATGGACTCGAAACAAGTAGCCAACATTATTCGTAATGAGCATCCTCAAATTCAAACGATTGTACTTTCCTATTTAGACCCAGATCAATCGGCTGAAATTATGAGTCAGTTTGCCGAAAAAGTGCGTTTAGATTTAATGATGCGTATTGCCAACCTTGAAGAAGTTCAACCGGCAGCATTGCAAGAGCTTAATGAAATTATGGAAAAACAGTTTGCTGGTCAAGCAGGCGCACAAGCCGCTAAAATGGGCGGTTTAAAAGCAGCAGCCGACATTATGAACTATTTGGATACTAACGTTGAAGGTATGCTGATGGATTCAATTCGTGAACATGACGAAGAAATGAGTCAACAAATTCAAGACTTGATGTTTGTCTTTGAAAACCTTGCCGATGTAGACGACCGTGGTATTCAAGCGATATTACGTGAAGTACAACAAGATGCGCTGATGAAAGCAATTAAAGGCGCAGATGATGTGCTGAAAGAAAAAATTATGGCTAATATGTCCAAACGTGCCGCTGAAATGTTGGCGGATGACCTTGAAGCTATGGGGCCGGTACGCATTAGTGAAGTTGAAGCAGCACAAAAAGAAATATTATCGGTTGCTCGACGTTTATCTGACGCCGGAGAAATTATGCTTGGTGGTGCTGGCGGTGGTGATGAGTTCTTATAAACCTCATCTTTTTAGGTCAGTCAAAACGATACTGTTATAAAATATTATGAAAATATTAAATAAAACCAATGCTGAAGTTATTAAACATAATACCGAACAAGAAACCGATGTTTGGTCATTACCGACCGTTGAATCTGAAAATAAAATTAAAGATGAAACAACCAATGCCATGGGTAAGAAAGCCGCTTGGCGTTTTGAGCCCCCGGAAGATTTTGTCGAAGAAGAGATCGCGCCATTAACCGCGGAAGATATTGAAAACATTCGTCAAGCCGCATTTGACGAAGGCCTTAATCAAGGCAAAGAAGAAGGTTTTGCTAAAGGTTATGAAGAAGGCAAAGTCTCTGGTCATGAAGAGGGTGTGGTACTTGGGCATCAAGAAGGTCTTGAAACCGGCTTAGCAGCAGCAAAAGAAAGTATCGATGAACAATCTGCTGCATGGGCGTCGCTTACTAAACAGCTTCATCAGCCATTACTCGACGTCGAAAAAAATGTCGAACAACAGTTACTTCATCTCGTTGTACAACTCACCGAAGCTATTACCTTAGAAGAAGCTAAAACTAACCCTGATATTATTATTGCGGCGATTTCTGCGGGTATAAAAGCTTTACCTAGCCAAGAAGCGCAAACACAAATTTTATTACACCCCAACGACATCAAACGCGTTGAAAAGCAATTTGGCGCTAAGCATGTGCAAGAACAAGGTTGGCGTTTACTGGCTGCTCCGCAATTAGTTCCGGGTAGCTGTCAAATTGAAAATAGCACCTCTAATGTCGACTTAAGTGTTAAATCTCGAATAAAAGAAGTATTGGACTCGTTTTTGCAAGATGCTCTACATCAGTAATTTCTTGTATAAAAGAGTCAAAATACCGCTATGGTTGATACTTCTCGCCTTAATGAAAGACTAAAAAACTGCCAAGAGTTTGTGCACCCGCATAAAGTTTCTGTTGCTGGGCGTTTAGTTCGAGTCGTTGGGTTAACGCTTGAAGCTGTTGGCGTAAAAGCCGCGGTTGGTAGTCAATGTTTAGTTGAAACTGCGCAAGGCGATTTAATCGCTGAAATTGTTGGTTTTTCTAAAGAGATAACCTTTCTAATGCCAGAGCAAAGCTTACAAGGTGTTTTACCCGGTGCACGCGTTGTGCCACTAACCACTAAAGCCCGCTTACCCTTTTCAATGGATTTACTCGGCCGAGTTGTTGACGGTGTTGGTAAACCACTCGACGGCAAAGGGCCAATCAAGAACTCAGGCAACTATCAAATAAATAATAAGCCGATTAACCCGTTATCAAGGCGTGGTATCACTGAACCCCTTGATGTAGGTGTGCGCGCTATTAATAGTTTTTTAACGGTTGGTATTGGCCAGCGTATGGGCTTATTTGCCGGCTCAGGTGTCGGTAAAAGTGTCTTGTTAGGTATGATGACACGTGGCACAACGGCCGATGTCATCGTGGTGGGACTTATTGGCGAACGTGGTCGAGAAGTTAAAGAATTTATTGAAGAAATTTTAGGCGAAGAAGGGCGAGCACGTTCAGTTGTTGTTGCGGCGCCTGCCGATAATTCGCCATTAATGCGTTTAAAAGGCTGTGAAACTGCCGTACAAATTGCGGAGTATTTTCGTGATCAAGGTATGAATGTCTTGCTACTGGTTGACTCACTAACGCGTTATGCCCAAGCGCAACGAGAAATAGCACTGGCTGTCGGTGAACCACCGGCAACCAAAGGTTATCCGCCTTCAGTCTTTTCAAAGCTACCACAACTTGTTGAACGAGCCGGTAATGGTGGCGATGAACAGGGATCGATTACCGCATTTTTCACGGTATTAACCGAAGGTGATGATTTACAAGATCCGATTGCTGACGCAGCGCGAGCTATTTTAGATGGTCATATTGTTTTATCTCGTGCCTTAGCCGATTCTGGGCATTACCCAGCAGTTGATATTGAAGGCTCTATCAGTCGCGTTATGCCGATGGTAACCAGTGATGAACATCAACAACTTGCTCGGCAATTAAAACAAGTCTATTCACTCTACCAGCAAAATAAAGATTTGATTGCTATTGGCGCTTATAGCCGTGGTAATGACCCTCGCATTGATCAGTCCATTGATTTAATGCCGGTGATCAAGTTTTTCCTACAACAAAAAATGCTGGAAATTATTCCTTATGATCAAAGCTTAACGCAACTCCAAGAAATACTTTCTGCAGCGCAAGCACACGCGCAAGCAAAACAAGGTCAGCAAAATGTCTAAACATAATAACATTAATGATATTTTCGAAAAATTCATCGACTGTTTAGCCTTGTCCAGGGGGAACTTATGCCATTAAAGCAACTAAACACCTTACATCGTTATGAACAAGACAAAGAGAAAAAAGCAGCGCAAGCACTGCAAACTGCTGAGTTTGAATATCAACAAAATATTGAACGTTTAAAAAGTGTCAGTGATTATCGTCTTGAATATATGAAACGTTTGAATGCTCGCTCTATGGTCGGTATTGACAGCGCAACGTTTAGTCATTTTCATGCTTTTATTGCCAAGCTCGACAATGCTGCCGGGCAAGTTGATATTGCGATTATGCAAAGTAAGGCGATGGTGGAAAAGAGCAAACAACTGTGGCTTGCTCAGCGACAGAAAATTCAAGCGGTAGAATTACTACTCGATAAAAAAACACAAGCGCTGACTATTATCGCTAACAAGCAAGAACAAAAAATGTTCGATGAAATTGCCACGCAACAATTTGTCCGTCGAAAAATGCTTGGTTAAAGCGGGTTAAATTGTAATTTTTTAATTGGAACAATACTTGCTTATTTAACTGATAGAAAAAATATAAGCTATAAATGACGTTGTCATCATTGTAAAGATAGCTCAAATTTACCGTTGAAATGAAAAGGTTTACTATGCCGCAAGTTACTCCATTAGCCATAGATATCTCGCCAAGTAAGGACTTTAGCCCTGTTCAGTCAGGAGCTATAAGCTCATCAAAAAATTCAAATAAAGATTTTGCGCAAATGGTTGACCAGCATTATCAAAGTCAACAAAGCGGCAAAAAGCAACAGACAAGTGGCAATAACACGAAACTTGCTAGCGAGATTAATGCTGAACACAAAGCACCTCAAGACAAATCTTCAACAACGGACGTTCAATCAAAAGAAAAGGAACTCGGTACAGTTTCTGATAACGACGCTAATACAGAAACTCACCAAAGTGACGCTTCAGACACCTTGCTTAGTGATGATAAAGCGACGAGTGAAAAAAATGCTCGGGTAGAAAAAAACCTACAAGAAATGCTTGAACAGAAAATTACCGGCTTCATTAATCTTGATAACGACACGGCACCTGCTGAGCCTATAGATAAAAGCACCGAGCAATTTATGTCGTTGTTATCTGCTTCTCAGCAGATATTAAATGATGATGTAAAAAGTGACCGCGCGATACCCTCACAACTTAATGACAAATCGTCAATAGTTGCGGCAGGCAATAGCCAACAAGAAAAAACACAATTAGAAGCCATGCTAAAGCAAGTGCTTGGTGGCAATACCAAAGAGCAAATAACGACAACTGACGATAATTCAGCAAGAGTTAGCGCTGAGCCCGCGTTAGCTAAGTCATTAAAAGTTCCACTGGTCGCCAACAATGAAACGTTATTGAAAAAAGTTGAGCTAGCTGGCGAACCCAAGGTAGCGGCTGATAAAGTTGTGCAGGGGGCAGGTGAATTAGCCTTATCTGCATTATTGGAGAAGAAACCAAGCAGTGAAGGACAAGATCCCTCGTTAAAAACTGCCAATAACAATAGCCCGCTATTAACTCAAACAGTCTCCAGTCAAAGCGAAACTTTGGTAAAAGCAGCGCTTAGTGTCGATAAAATCAATAATGCCCTTAAGCAGGCAATGCCAGCGGGTGATCTTGAAGCGTTATTAGCGGATATGGACAAGGCGCCCACTGAAACTGAACTCGCACAAATTAAAACGGCGCTTATCGGCAATCAGGACCAAGCTATAACCCCTGAAAAAAGTACTCAAAGTCTCAGCAATAGTAAAGCCTCGGTTGATAAAGATATAACTGGGGCAGTAATACCTGCAACACTTAATACCGAAAGTTTGGCTAGTGAAATTGCCACGGCTACTGATGCTGACAAGGTAAATACCGATAACGTCGCTTTTTCAAGAGTGGGTGTCTTGGGTGAAAAACAAGCCCTAGAAAATAACCCTAATAATAGTCGCGTGGTTAATCAGATAAACCAGAAAACCCTTGAAGCACAAAATTCAAATGCCGGTGAACCATTTAAAGAGCAATCTAAAGATCAATCGGCAGAGCAACAAAGCCAAAAGCAGGGACAAAGTTTATCTCAGGTTGATAAATTGGCTAACAATGACCCGCAAGTTAAAGAAAAACCTCTTAACGAAATGTTTGATAAGAAACAAGTAAGCACAAGTATCGAGAATACTCTTAATAGAGATATGCTTCGAGTCAATAATGAAGTGACCAAATCGACTGCCTCTGCGGAAGAGATGATGACTAAGTTAAGCGGTGATCACCTGCAATCTACTGCTCAATCGGCAACGAACGCCAAGCAAGTGACAGCCTTACAAAATGAAGCTTTATCGGTATACCGGAAAGATTTTACTGGCGCGTTGAAAGATAAAGTCATGGTGATGATGAATCAAAAGCTTCAGCAAGTTGAAATTCGTCTCGACCCTCAAGAACTAGGTAATGTTAACGTAAAAATAAATCTGCAAAATGAGCAAGCGGTTGTTAATTTTACGGTTCAAAATCAGCAGGCTAAAGAAGCGCTCGATCAAAATTTAGGTCGATTAAAAGAGATGCTTGCTGAAAGTGGCGTTGATGTTGGTGATGCCAATGTCGAACAGCAAAGTAAACAAAATAATGAAGAAGAACTTGGTGAAGGTCGTCAAGGCGGTGAGGGTGACGGTAATGACAATGAATTTTCAAAATTAAGTGATACGCAAACACATAATTTGGTTAAAGGTTCGTCAACTGGCATAGATTACTACGCATAAATGACAAAACTCATTGGCTCGCTGACCATTCAACGATATAGTTGACTGAAAGTAATTTTAACATTTAAATAGATAATAAAGGCTCGATGATGGCTGATGATAAAGGCGAAGGGAAAGAGTTAGAATTAGACAATAAAGGCAAAAGCAAAAAGATGATTATTATCATTGCTGCGGTTGTGATATTGGCTATTGGTGGTGGAGCAGCCTATTTTTTTCTGGGTGGAGATGAGGTTTCTCAAGAACAACTTGATGCAGAGCTTGATGGCGATACAGCAGTTGACGGTGAAGCCGCTGAAAGTACTACGGCAAGCACAGGTTCAGCACTTTATGTTCCTATGCCAAGACCTTTTCGTTTTAATGTTCCTGGTGCTGCCCGCGACAGATTTGTTGAAATCAGAGTGCAGTTATTAGTACGTGGTTCTGATAATGAAGAAGCAGCGAAAAAGCATGTACCATTAATTGAAAGTACTTTATTGGCGACATTTTCTCAATCAAATGCTGATGATTTAGCAACCAGTGCCGGAAAAACGTCATTAAAACAGAAATCTTTAGTCGAAGTTCATAAAATTATGAAAGAAGTTGAAGGTAATAATGTGGTTGAACAAGTATTATTTACCGGTTTTGTAATGCAATAAGACTATGCGATAACACCATGCATTTAATTAAAGAGACTATCCAGTGAGTGATTTATTATCTCAAGACGAAATCGATGCGCTATTACATGGTGTTGATGACGTTGAAGAAGAGGAGCTAGTTGAAGACTTTGCCCGCGAAGCCGGCAGCACGTCTGACTATGACTTTTCATCACAAGATCGCATTGTTCGTGGCCGAATGCCAACGCTGGAAATGGTTAACGAACGTTTTGCGCGCCATATGCGTATCAGTTTATTTAATATGATGCGCCGTACTGCTGAAGTATCAATTAATGGTATTCAGATGATCAAGTTTGGCGAATATGTTCATACCTTATTCGTGCCAACAAGTTTAAATATGGTACGTTTTCGCCCGTTAAAGGGTACCGCACTGATTACCATGGAAGCACGACTGGTTTTTATATTAGTCGACAATTTTTTTGGTGGCGATGGGCGTTATCACGCAAAGATTGAAGGTCGTGAATTTACGCCAACGGAACGTCGTATTATTCAAATGTTGTTAAAACTCATTTTTGAAGATTACAAAGAAGCTTGGTCTCCGGTGATGGATGTCTCTTTTGAGTATTTAGATTCTGAAGTTAACCCGTCAATGGCGAATATTGTCAGCCCGACCGAAGTGGTGGTGATCAGTTCTTTTCATATTGAACTTGATGGTGGTGGTGGTGATTTTCACATTGCTTTACCTTATTCAATGCTCGAACCTATTCGTGAGCTACTGGATGCCGGCGTACAAAGTGACAAAGAAGACACCGACATGCGTTGGTCGAAAGCGCTTCGTGATGAAATAATGGACGTCCCCGTTGAATTAACGACAAAATTTATCTCCGTAGATCTACCGTTACAAAAGATTATGGATTTAGAGAAAGGTGATATTATTCCTATTGAAATGCCAGAACATATTACGGTGTTAATTGAAGGTTTACCGTCATTTAGAGCGAAATTAGGTCGTAGTCGTGACAATGTTGCGATTAAAATATCTGAAAAAATTAAACGTCCTGAATCAGTGAAAAACGAATTAACCATATTAACTAAAGGGGGTAAACGCTTAGATAGCGATGCTGAGCTACACCTTTTAGAAGACGATTTTGATTATTAATATTTTTATTAAAGCAGCAGTAAACAATAAAATAAATTTGAGGCCAATGGCATGAGTGATAAAGACGATGATTTAGGCATGTGGGATGAGGCTATGGATGAACAAGCCGAAGCTGCAGCAAAAGCCGAAACTGTTGAGTTAGAAGAGCTTGAAGAAGATGCACCGATAACGGGTGATGAAAAACGTAAACTTGATGCAATTTTAGATATTCCCGTGACTATTTCAATGGAAGTTGGACGTAGTCATATTAGTATTCGTAATTTATTGCAGCTAAACCAGGGCTCTGTTGTTGAACTTGACCGAGTCGCGGGTGAATCTCTTGATGTGTTAGTCAATGGTACGTTAATCGCCCACGGTGAAGTTGTTGTGGTCAACGATAAATTTGGTATTCGATTAACCGATGTTATTAGCCAAATTGAACGCATTAAAAAGTTGAAATAATACTGATGCGTTTTTTACTTTTTAGCTTGTTAAGCTTACTGACTTTTTTTAGTCATGCTCAAGAGAGTATAGTCGCAACAACCGTTGTTGAAAAAAACGACGCCACCGTTATAGCGCAAACAGTACCGGCGACTGTTGAAGTAGGCCGACATGTTATGGGTAATATTGATGCCGGTAGTATGATACTTTCATTACTGGCAGTATTAGTTGCTATTGTTGTTGTTGCTTGGCTATTAAAAAAGCTTCAAGTAGGAGGCACCGCAGTTAATGGCCTGAAAGTGGTAACGAGTTTAAATTTAGGCTCTAAAGAACGATTAGTGGTGGTGCAAGTGGGTAAAAAGCAATTACTGCTCGGCGTTACCGGTCAACAAATTAATATACTTGATACGCTAGCCGAACCTATTGAAGTTAAAGGTGGTGTGCCGATAGAACTTAGCCAAACATTAGCACGCTTTAGCCGTAATTCTGCTAATAAAGCCAATAGTGAAAAATACTCATGACAGATCCGATAATAACTGATGGTGCAAAAGCGACACTCTGTCCTGCTAACGCCATGGCAAAAAGAAATGTCCTAGAAAATTTACTGAGCAGTTTATTTTCTGTTAAAGGCTTTGTATTTTTATTCTTTCTCCTCATTGCTTTTTTTGCCAGCCAAACCGTCTTCGCTGCTGATGATTTAGGTATGTCGGCATTGAAGTTAACAACGAACCCCGACGGCTCACAAGAATATACGGTCACCTTACAAATTTTGATGTTTATGACGGCCTTGGGATTTATTCCGGCGGCGATTATTATGATGACATCTTTTACCCGTATTGTCGTGATTATGGCTATTTTAAGACAAGCGATAGGCTTGCAACAAACGCCATCAAATCAGGTTGTTATTGGCTTAACTCTCTTTATGACCATGTTTATCATGACACCTGTCTATAATGAAATAAATCAACGAGCGATAGAGCCTTATTTAGCCGATCAAATGACCTCTATACAAGCAATAGACAGTGCAAAAATTCCGTTAAGAGCGTTTATGCTTGAACAAACCAGAATTAAAGATTTGCAAACGTTAGCCAATATGGCCGGTATTGTTGAGGTTGATCAACCGACCGATTTACCCATGACAGTGATTATCCCTGCCTTTATTATTAGTGAGCTAAAAACCGCTTTTCAAATCGGCTTTATGCTCTTTATTCCTTTTTTGATTATTGATTTAGTGGTAGCTAGTATTTTAATGGCAATGGGTATGATGATGCTATCGCCGATGATTGTTTCTTTACCTTTTAAGCTGATGCTCTTTGTGTTGGTAGATGGCTGGAACTTGGTGATAGGCACAATTGCCACCAGTTATGGCATGGGGAGTGGCTGATGAATCCAGAAGTCTTTGTCGACATACTCAGTGATGCACTATTTTTAGTGATTGTTTTGGTGTCTGCGATTATTATTCCGGGTTTGTGTGTTGGCTTAATCGTGGCTGTTTTCCAAGCGGCAACATCGATAAATGAACAAACATTAAGCTTTTTACCTCGTCTAATTGTAACACTTTTAGCCCTTATTTTCGGGGGGCATTGGTTAGTACAAAAATTGATGGATTTCACTATCCGACTGATTGCAAGTATTCCCAGTGTGGTGAGCTAGTGGAGTTCACCGAGTCAGTTGTGATGCAATATATTGCTGACTTTATTTTACCTTTCGCGCGCATATCTGCGCTTATTATGGCAATGATTGGTTTTGGTTCTAAAATCATTCCAGGCAAAGTAAAAGTTTTTCTCTGTCTTACGTTAACTGTTGCGGTTATGCCGGCAATCCCTCCAACACAAGTCGGTAGCCTGATCTCTTTTGAAACTGCGCTACTGATGTTTGAACAAATGGTTATTGGTGTTGCGCTTGGCCTAGTCACCGTTATGGTACTCAATACCTTTACCTTAGCGGGTCAAATTATCGCGATGCAAACCGGTTTAGGTTTTGCTTCACTTGTTGACCCGGTCAGTGGTATGAATGTTCCTGCGGTTGGCCAATTTTTCTTGATTTTATCAACGCTGATGTTTTGGGCGATGGATGGACATTTAGCCTATATACAATTTATTGTTGCCAGTTTTGAAACCTTGCCGATTGGGGAGTACAAGTTTACTGCCGATAAATTTAAAGAGGTGGTTGAGTGGGGCGAGTGGATGTTTGCCACGGCGCTATCGTTAGCATTAGCACCACTTACGGCTATGTTACTGATTAACTTTTCTTTTGGGGTTATGACGCGAGCAGCACCACAATTAAATATTTTTGCGATAGGTTTTCCGGTAACTATGTGTGCCGGTTTGTTAATTATGTGGCTAACTATGGGTAACTTTTTTACCCATTACGAATTGCAATGGCAACGAGCACTCGACTTTAGCTGTTACCTCATTAATTGTAAGGCAAACTAATGGCTGATGCAGGTAGCGGTGAAAAAACAGAAGAACCGACGGCTAAAAAACTTGCTGACGCCAGAAAAAAAGGTCAGATAGCTCGTTCAAAAGATTTAGGTACTATGTTTGTCTTAGTCGGCAGTGCTGTTGGTATTATGCTGGTCGGCGGTATGTTAACTGAAAGTTTAGCCGGCATTATGAAACGGTCATTTAGTTTGAGCCGTGAAGAAGTTATGGATATTCATGCTTTATACAATGTGCTTCGGGGCTCGGTAGGCTCATTAGTCACCCCGATGTTGTGGCTTTTTTCTATCATTATGCTGGCCGCTTTTATTGGTAATACTATGCTGGGCGGCATGAGTTTCTCTACCGAAGCTATGGCGCCAAAAGCCAGTAAGCTTTCACCTTTAGCGGGGTTGAAGCGAATGTTTGGCATCAAAGCTTTAGTCGAGTTGTTCAAGTCGTTAATGAAATTCTTTGTGGTTTTTATTGTCGCGTATCTATTATTGAGTAGTTTGTTTCCAGAGATATTAGGTCTTAGTTTGGAGCTAATACCGCTGAGTTTAGAGCACTCGGTAACTTTATTGCAGTGGATGTTTTTAGCATTAGCTTTATCGGTGGGTATTATTGCTGCGATTGATGCGCCTTATCAAACTTGGGATCATACCCGTCAGTTAAAAATGACCAAGCAAGAAATTAAAGACGAAATGAAAAACTCAGAGGGTAGTCCTGAAATCAAAGGTCGTATTCGTCGTACTCAATATGAAATGTCGCAGCGTAAAATGATGCAAGAAGTACCAGACTCTGATGTGGTTATTACTAACCCAACTCATTATGCGGTCGCGCTGAAATATGATGTCGCCGCCGGCGGTGCGCCAATGTTAGTGGCGAAAGGTATCGATGAAATGGCAATGCATATCCGCACTATTGCTAAAGAAAACAATGTTGAAATTATTGCTTCTCCGGCATTAGCCCGATCTTTATATTATAGCGCAGACGCTAACCAAGAAATCCCCGAAGAGCTCTTTGCTGCGGTTGCTCAAGTGTTAGCCTTTATTTTCCAACTGAATGAGCATAAAAAAGGTAAAGCCAAAAGGCCGACACCGATTGCAAAAAATCTTCCTATCCCCGACGAGTTCAAATATTAATAATCTATTAATCAGTAGGTTAGTTGTTTATTTGTTTATTTGTTAATCGCCTTAGCTTTTTTTTAACGACTTTGGTCTACTTATTGCTATTTCATGGTATGCGTCAAAAAAATATCATAAGAGTAATATGCAGTTAATTACTTCATTTAAAGAGTTCAAAAAAAATAAAATAAACCTATTTTCTGGTTTAGGTACGCCAATATTAATTATGGCGGCGCTTGGTATGGTTATTTTACCTATGCCAGCCTTCTTACTCGATATACTTTTTTCTTTTAATATTGCCTTATCTTTGGTGGTATTACTGATCACCGTTTACACCTTAAAACCCCTTGAATTTGGCTCTTTTCCTGCGGTGCTATTAATTGCCACTATTTTACGCTTAGCACTTAATGTCGCGAGTACGCGAGTGGTACTGCTTGAAGGTCATGAAGGACCTGATGCCGCCGGTAAAGTTATTGAAGCCTTTGGCTCGGTTGTTATTGGCGGTAACTATGCGGTTGGTTTAGTGGTTTTTGTTATCTTAATCATTATCAACTTTGTGGTGGTTACTAAAGGTGCTGGACGTATTGCTGAAGTAACAGCGCGTTTTACCCTTGATGCTATGCCAGGTAAGCAAATGGCAATCGATGCTGATTTGAACGCTGGCTTTATTACCGCTGACCAGGCAAGAGAGCGACGCATAGAAGTCACCAGTGAAGCCGATTTCTATGGCTCGATGGACGGTGCCAGTAAATTTGTAAAAGGTGATGCAGTTGCCGGCATATTAATTTTATTGATTAATATTATCGGTGGACTCGTTATCGGTATGGTGCAACACGATTTAAGCTTTGACAGTGCGGTTGAGATATACACGCTGTTAACGATTGGAGATGGCCTAGTTGCACAAATTCCCGGCTTATTGTTATCAGTAGGTACCGCGATTGTTGTTACACGACAAAACACCTCACAAGATATGGGCGAGCAGGTTAGCAGTCAATTAGGACAAGAACGTTCCTTGTATATTGCTGCCGCTGTTATGTTTGTTATGGGTGTTATTCCGGGCATGCCACACTTTGCTTTTTTATTATTTGCTTTTATGATCGCAGCAACCGCCTTTTTAAGTGGTAAATATAAAATAGCAAAAGAAAAGCAAATAGCCGATCAGTCAGATGCCGCGCAGGTGGAAACACAGCAACAAGAAGCAGAAGTAAAAGACTTAGGTTGGGACGATGTTAACCATGTTGATATTATCGGCTTAGAAATTGGTTATCGTTTAATACCGCTGGTAGATAAGTCTCAAGGTGGAGAATTACTTAATCGTATTAAAGGTGTTCGTAAAAAGCTTTCACAAGAATTTGGCTTTTTAGTACCGGCGGTACATATTCGTGACAATCTCGATTTAGACCCTAATGTTTACCAAATTTCATTAATGGGCGTCACTATCGGTGAGGCTGAAATTAGACATGATCATGAATTAGCGATAAATCCTGGCCAAGTTTTTGGCAAACTTGACGGGGTAGCAACCACAGATCCTGCGTTTGGATTAGAAGCGGTATGGATAAAGCACGCACAGCGCGAACATGCTCAATCGCTAGGCTATACCGTGGTAGACGCATCAACCGTTCTTGCTACTCACTTAAGTCAAATACTGACTAATAACGCTGCACAATTACTTGGCCATGAAGAAGTACAAAATCTTCTTGATATGCTGGGTAAAAATTATCCTAAATTAATTGAAGGCTTTATCCCGGATGTTTTATCACTAGGAACCTTAGTTAAAGTATTACAAAACCTGATGAATGAAGGTGTTGCGGTGCGTGATATGCGCAGTATTATTCAAACCTTGGTTGAGTATGGTCCTAAGTCTCAAGACCCAGAGATTTTAACCGCCGCTGTTCGTATTACCTTACGTAAATTCATTGTGCAAGAGCTGGTTGGCCCTGTGACTGAAGTACCTGTCATAACTTTGGCGCCAGAGTTGGAACAGATGTTGCACCAGTCTATGCAAATGGCTGGCGACGATGGTGCTGGCATTGAACCAGGTTTAGCAGAGCGCTTACAAAAATCATTAGCTGACGGTGCTCAACAACAAGAAATGGCAGGTGATACGCCAATATTGTTAACCTCAGGGATTTTACGAGCGGTACTGGCTAAATTTGTTAAATATACTATTCCAGGCTTGCGGGTGATTTCTTACCAAGAAATTCCTGACGATAAGCAAATAAAAATAGTAAGCGCCATCGGTCAATAATTACGATATCAGTAATGAGCAGCAGAACATATTTGCGGTTAAATGAATAAGTCATTAACAGCGATTGCAGTTGATAAGGGGTTAGTTTTGAAAATAAAACGTTTTGTAGCAAAAGATATGAGAAGTGCGCTGACACAAATCAAAGATGAGCTAGGTGCTGATGCTGTGATTATGTCAAATAAACGTGTACCTGAAGGTGTTGAATTAATGGCTGCAGTTGACAACAATGTAGAAATTAAAGCAACACAACCCTCGGCGCCAAAATTTCCTGAAAATACCTCAGCGCCTCAAGCAACTGACAGTTTCGACCGTTCAATTGACAATGATGTGGTTAATATTAGACAAAACAATCCTTTAAGTAATGCTGCTGTTGCGCATAATTCGGTTGCAGAAGATGCGGCCATTCCCTCAGATAGTTTAGCGGCTTTATTAAGTCGTCAAGTTCAGCAAGCACCAGCAAATATTGGTCAAGGTATTAATCAAGTTCAGCACGATAAAATTGTTCAGGCAGCCGCTAAGTTAACGCAAAACAATCCTAGTAGCTCAGCGCAAGTTTCAACGCCAACACCGTCGAACAATATTGAGCAGCAATTTAAAAGCTTCACCGACCGTTTAGAACAAAATAGCCAAGAACAAGGTAATGAACAACCAAGCGACTCATATCAACAGCCGGCAATGAATCAAGCTCAGTCATTAGTTTCAGCAACGAATGGCTTGCCAGCACAAGATGTAAATAACGCCGACTTAGAAAAAATGAAGCACGAAATGTCTTCTATTCGTGAATTATTAGAACATCAAATTTCGGGGTTAATGTGGCAGGATATGGCGCAAAAAGATCCCGCTCGAGCGATGTTGGTTAACCGATTAATGTCCTTGGGGATGAGTGAGCAAGTTTCAGATCAAATTGCCGGTTATATTCCCGCACAAAAGAATGACCAAGATACTTGGCAATTAGCGAAAAAATTTATTAGCCAACAAATTAACACCACTAACAATGACATTATTCATCGTGGTGGCGTAGTTTCTTTAGTTGGGCCGACCGGTGTTGGTAAAACAACCACAGTTGCTAAACTAGCGGCGCGATTCGCTCAAATTCATGGCGCAGACCAAGTGGTGATGATTTCAACAGATAACTACCGTATTGCCGGATTTGAACAATTAGCCACCTACGGCCGAATTATTGGTTGTGATGTCAAGCTTGCCAGCGATGCCAAAACCTTAGATACATTGTTGCAACAGTTCTCTAAAAAGAAACTGATACTTATTGATACTGCCGGTATGGGGCAACGTGACATGCGTTTAGCTAAACACCTAACCACTTTAGTTTCTAATGCAAGAGTCAGAATTCGTAATTATTTAGTGCTAGCCGCTAATACTCAACAGCGCGTTATGCAAGAAAATGTCGATCGCTTTAAAAAAGTACCTTTAGCGGGCTGTATTTATACCAAACTTGATGAAAGCCTTAGCATAGGTGAAATAATTTCTACCTCGATTCAAAATGGTTTAGCGATAGGCTACTTAACGGATGGACAAAGAGTTCCAGAAGATATTAAAGTTGCAAATGCTGAAAAACTCGTTACGCTAGCAGATAAAATGAGTGCGAAAAATCAAATTAATAATCCGATAAATTGGCGAACAGCACCAATGAGCGCAAATACTGCCGTATTTCCATAACTTGTTCTAAATATGTAAATTTTAAAGCTATAAAAATATGCAGATTAGATGATTATAGGGTTATACTAAATTTAATTGATGGCTATTCGTAAGAAAGTAGAGAAATACGATAAATGAATGATCAAGCAAGTGGCTTAAGAAAAATGCAAAATTCAGCACCGGTAAAAGTCATCGCAGTCTCAGGAGGAAAAGGCGGAGTAGGTAAAACTAACGTTTCGCTTAACACCGCTATTGCACTTGGACAATTAGGACAACGCGTTTTAGTGTTAGATGCCGATTTAGGCTTAGCTAATGTCGATGTCATGCTAGGTTTACGCGTTAAGCGAAACTTATCGCATGTGCTTTCTGGCGAATGTGAATTAGACGATATTATCATTGAAGGCCCAGCGGGTATTAATATCATTCCTGCTACGTCAGGTTCACAATCTATGGTCGATTTAACGCCGGCCGAACATGCCGGTTTAATTCGCGCTTTTAGTGATATGAACACGAAATTTGATATATTGATTGTAGACACTGCCGCCGGTATTTCAGACATGGTACTGAGCTTTTGCCGCGCCTCACAAGATGTGATGTTAGTGGTCTGTGATGAACCAACCTCTATTACCGATTGTTACGCTTTAATGAAACTATTAAGTCGAGATCATGGCGTATTTAAATTTAAAGTTGTTGCCAATATGGTGCGAACGCCAAGAGAAGGTCAGCAACTCTTTGGTAAGCTTTCTAAAGTCACCGACAGATTTTTAGATGTTGCACTTGAACTGGTTGCGGTTATTCCATTTGATGAAAACATAAGAAACTCCGTTAGAAAGCAAAAAGTCATTGTTGAAGCTTATCCCCAATCACCAGCAGCCGTTGCTTTTAAATCTTTAGCGGCTAATTTAATTAAATGGCCGGTGCCTAAACAAGCCTCAGGTCATTTAGAGTTTTTTATTGAACAATTGTTAGAACATTAATAACAATAGTAATCAGAGATGAGTACTTTATTTAAAGTCCTTAATTTTCCCATAATTTTAGCGAGTGAGCGATAGTGGTAAAACCAAATGCTTACAGTATTCAAACTGATAAATCTGCTATAATTTCGCAGCACACAGTATTAGTTAAACGAATCGCTTATCACCTCTTAGCAAGGTTGCCTGCGAGTGTGCAGGTTGATGACCTTATCCAGTCAGGCATGATTGGCCTGCTTGAAGCGTCTAATAACTTTGATCACAGCAAAGGGGCAAGTTTTGAAACCTTTGCTGGTATTCGTATCCGTGGTGCTATGCTGGATGAAATACGTCGTGGCGACTGGACTCCCCGCTCTGTTCATAAAAATAGCCGCATGGTCAGCGAAGCAATAAAGTTACTTGAAGCAAGTTTAGGTCGCGATGTGACTGATATTGAAGTTGCTGAAAAACTTGATATTTCGTTAAATGACTACCATCATATTCTAAGCGAAGTAAGTACGGGTAAAATAATCGGTATCGAAGACTTAAGTACGGGTGCAGATAGCATATCGAATTTGGAAGATGTTAATAATAACGATCCCTATGATAATTTTGAAAAAATAGTTTTTAAAAAATCGTTAACAGCATGCATTTCCACTTTACCCGAACGCGAAGCTCTAGTACTGTCACTATATTATGACGAAGAATTAAATCTTCGAGAAATTGGCCAAGTGCTTGATGTAAGTGAGTCGCGTGTTAGCCAAATTCACAGTCAAGCGATGCATAGGTTAAAAGGACGTATGCAATCTTGGCAAAGTTGAGTAGAATATACATATAATTGCAATTTTAAAATGTTCTGACCGGAGGGTGCCTTGGATAAAAATATGAAAGTTCTTGTTGTTGATGATTTTTCAACGATGAGACGTATCGTCAAAAACTTGTTACGAGATTTAGGCTTCACTAACATTTCAGAAGCAGATGACGGTAGTACTGCTTTACCGATGTTAAAAGAAGGCTCTTTTGACTTTGTTGTAACTGATTGGAATATGCCAGGTATGCAAGGTATTGATTTGCTCAAAGCCATTCGTGCCGATGCAAAATTATCACATATCCCAGTATTACTGATCACTGCTGAAGCAAAGAAAGAACAAATTGTGATGGCGGCTCAAGCCGGTGTTAACGGCTACATTGTAAAACCATTTACCGCAGCGACGTTAAACGCCAAGTTAGATAAAATATTTGAACGTTTAGGTTAATTCATTAATTAGATAGATAGATAATTAATTAATTTAAACGTGAGGTTTTTGCATGAGTGCGAATACAAATGTGCATGTTTCTTTGGCAGAAGCAAAGCAGCTAGTCGAATATTTAGAAAGTGGTCAACAAGACAAAGCAGATGAATTAATTGCCGAAATTCAAAATCCAATTAATTCTGAGTTATTTGCCGAAATAGGTAAGTTGACGCGTCAATTACATGACTCATTAAATAATTTTCAATTAGATTCTCGGTTAAATGATTTAGCGACAGCAGATATTCCCGATGCTCAAGAACGTCTAAACTACGTTATTACGCGTACGGAAGAAGCGGCTAATAAAACCATGGATGCGGTTGAATCTATATTTCCCGTTGTGGATACGATACAAAAGCAAATAAAAGCGGTTAACCCGTTATGGCAAAAATTAATGCATAACAAGTTGGACTTAGCTGAATTTAAAAGTTTGTGTGTCGATATAGATGTCTTATTAAAAACAACAGATAAAGAATCAGTGCGCATGCATGATTTAATGACTGATGTTTTAATGGCGCAAGATTTTCAAGATTTAACCGGACAAGTTATTCGTAAAGTTATTGATCTAGTTCGTGAAGTAGAGGATAGCTTAATTGGTATGCTAACCGCTTTTGGTATTACGACAGATAGTAATGCTGTGCGAAGTAAACCTAAAGTAGGTGATAACTTAGTTGAAGGCCCAATCGTTAATGCAGCACAACGTGATGATGTTGTTGCTGACCAAGATGATGTCGATGACCTTTTATCAAGTTTAGGATTTTAATAGGAGTTGCTGGATGTCATTTGAGCAAGATGAAGAAATTCTTCAGGATTTTTTAATAGAAGCTGGAGAAATACTTGAAACGCTTTCGGAACAACTCGTAGAACTTGAAAACGACCCCGATAATGCCGAATTATTAAATGCTATTTTTAGAGGTTTTCACACGGTTAAAGGTGGAGCAGGCTTTTTAGCGTTACATAATTTAGTTGACGTATGTCATGGCGCCGAAAATATTTTCGATTTGTTACGTACCAACCAGCGCAGTGTTAGTGCAAGCTTAATGGATGTAATTTTACAAGCACTCGATGTTGTAAATGAAATGTTTGTGCAAGTTCAAAATGGCGAAAAGCTTGACAAAGCTGATGCGCAATTACTCGCAGAATTGCATCGTCTAAGCCAACCAGAAGGTAAAGAACAAGCGCCTGAGCCAGTCGCTGTTGAAGCAGTGGTTAACACCGATACGCAAAGTTCATCTTCTAATGACGAAATGTCAGAAGATGAATTTGAGCGTCTGCTTGATGAACTTCATGGCGGTGGTTCAGCATCAACACCAGCCCCTGTAGCAGCACCAACACCATCAGAAACAACTTCAGACAGCAATGATATTTCAGACGATGAATTTGAATCCCTACTCGATGAACTTCATGGCCAAGGCGCATTTTCGCCTGAAGTAGCCAGTAATAACTCAAGTAAGTCAACGGCATCGAACAACTCTTCATCTGATGAAATTAGTGATGACGACTTTGAAGCCTTATTAGATGAATTGCATGGGCAAGGTCAAGCGCCGAAATTAACGGTTACTGCTACACCTAGTACCCCAACACCAGCCCCTGTTGCCCAAACTCAAGCGCCTAAGCCAGCACCTGTTGCACCTGTAGCTAAGCCCGTAGCAAAAGCACCGGTTGTAGAAAAAGCACCCGCTAAAGCAATGCAGGGTGAAACGACCGTAAGAGTTGACACTAAACGACTTGATCAAATTATGAATATGGTCGGTGAGCTTGTTTTAGTGAGAAATCGTTTAACAAGTTTAGGCTTAACCAAAGAAGATGAAGATTTAACGAAAGCCGTTTCTAACCTTGATGCGGTAACGACTGATTTGCAAGGTGCGGTGATGAAAACCCGTATGCAGCCAATCAAAAAAGTTTTTGGACGTTTTCCTCGGGTTGTTCGAGATTTAGCACGTAGTTTAGATAAAGAAATTAAGTTAGTCCTTAAAGGTGAAGAAACCGATCTCGATAAAAACTTGGTCGAAGCACTTGCTGATCCGTTAGTGCATTTAGTGCGAAACTCGGTTGATCATGGTATAGAATTGCCAGATAAACGCGAGGCTATGGGTAAACCTAGAGAGGGTGTGGTTGTACTTTCCGCTTCTCAAGAGGGTGATCATATATTATTAACCATCAAAGATGATGGTGCCGGCATGAATGCAGAAAAGCTTAAAGAAATTGCGATTACTCGTGGTGTTCTTGACGCTGATGCGGCTGCTAGAATGACAGATAAAGAAGCTTTTAGTTTGATTTTTGCTCCGGGATTTTCTACTAAAACAGAAATTTCTGAAGTTTCAGGCCGTGGCGTTGGCATGGATGTAGTCAAGACTAAAATTACCCAGTTAAATGGTACGGTAAGTATAGATTCTGAAATGGGCGTCGGTACAATCCTAGAGATTAAAGTACCGCTCACCTTAGCTATTTTACCAACATTAATGGTTATTGTTGGCAAGCAAACTTTTGCTTTACCGCTTGCTGGCGTTAATGAAATATTTCATCTTGATTTAACCACAACCAATGTTGTTGATGGGCAATTAACCATTATTGTTCGTAAAAAGGCTATTCCACTCTTTTATCTAGACAAGTGGTTGGTGCGTGATTTTGTTGAGAAGCCAAGAGAAAAAGGCCATGTGGTCATTGTTCAATTGGGCAATCAGCAAGTCGGCTTTGTGGTTGACAGTTTAATTGGTCAAGAAGAGGTGGTGATAAAACCACTGGATCGTCTATTACACGGCACACCAGGTATGGCAGGTGCAACAATCACCAGTGATGGTGGTATAGCATTAATTCTCGATGTACCTAATATGCTGAAGTTTTACGCAAAAAAATCTGCTGTTAATAAAAAATTACGCTCTTAACGCAGAATAAAGCCCTGTTAAATTTTACTAGGGCTTTTTCATTCATAATAACAAAAGAGATAATAAATGCCCTATAAGGTGTTGGTTGTTGATGACTCGAGTTTCTTTAGACGTCGAGTTACCGATATTTTAAATAAAGATCCTAACCTTACTGTTATTGATGTTGCTGTAAATGGTCAAGATGCTGTTGAAAAAGCGGTGTCTTTGAAGCCCGATGTGATCACCATGGACATAGAAATGCCATTGCTTAATGGTATTGAAGCGGTCAAACAAATCATGGCTAAAGCGCCAACATCAATCTTAATGTTTTCATCGCTCACTCATCAAGGTGCTAATGCAACCTTAGAGGCTTTAGAAGCGGGAGCGCTTGATTTTCTCCCGAAAAAATTTAGTGAAATAGCCAAAACAACTGACGATGCAGGTAGTTTACTGCGCCAACGAGTGGTTCAACTAGCTAAAACCAACGGTTTATTAAAAAGAAAATTGGCGGTAAAAGCACAGACGTCTCGAATTAGCCAATCTTCCACTGTCATTAAACCAGTTGTTAAGCCCGTAAATAAATTTGAAATACAACCAAGAAGTTCATTGCGTACACCTAAAGTCGAAGCAACTCAAAGTGAAAGTATTCGTAGTCAGGTTGTTAAAAGAAGCTCAGGTAAAAGTTACCAACTACTGGCCATAGGCACATCAACGGGTGGGCCCATCGCCTTACAAAAAATATTAACGCAATTACCGCAAAACTTTCCGTTGCCGATTATTTTAATACAACATATGCCCGCCGCTTTTACTTTCGCTTTTGCTAATCGTTTAAACACCTTGTGCAATATCAATGTAAAAGAAGCAGAAGACGGCGATATTTTAAAGCCCGGTTGTGCTTATCTTGCACCCGGTGGCCGACAAATGATTATTGACGGCACGCCAAAATTGGCAAAGTTAAAAATTATTGAAGATAAATCAGAAAAAATAGCCTTTAAACCCAGTGTCGATGTCAGTTTTGGTTCAGCAGCGAAAGTGTTTGGCGGCTCAGTCTTGGGTGTTGTACTTACCGGTATGGGATCTGATGGTCGTGAAGGTGCTCGTATGTTAAAAGGTAAAGGGGCAACCATATGGGCACAAGATGAAGCTTCTTGTGTCGTTTATGGTATGCCGCAAGCGGTAACTGTCGCGGGAATTTCTGTCTTATCTTTAGCCTTAGAAGATATTAGTCAAAGTATTATCAAGGAAGTTGATCATGGATAAGTTAACCATTGCTGGGCTTTTTGTCGCCATTACTGCCATATATTTAGGCTTTATTCTTGATGGTGGCTCGCTTGCCGCATTATTTGAATTACCTGCCTTTATCATTGTCTTTGGCGGAACCCTAGGCGCTGTAATGTTACAGTCATCTTCAGCGCAATTTTTTCATGCCTTGTCTTTATTGAAATGGATATTTTATCCACCAAAATATGATATTGACCAAGGGATTGACTCGATAGTGTCATGGTCTGAAAAAGCCCGAGAGTCTGGTTATTTATCGTTGGAAAATATTGCCCAAGAAGAACAAGACTTTTATACCAATAAAGCGCTCAACCTATTAGTGGATGGTATTGAAGTCGACAATCTCCGTGTCTCATTAGAATTAGATTTAGATCTTTATCGTGAACATAACCTACGTTCTGCCCATGTTTTTGAATCTATGGGCGGTTATAGCCCTACCATAGGCATTTTAGGCGCGGTCCTTGGCTTAATTCATGCGATGAGTAATTTAACCGATCCGACCTTACTCGGACAAGGTATTGCCACTGCTTTTATTGCTACTATTTATGGTGTTGGTTTTGCCAACTTAATATACCTACCGGTCGCTAATAAAATAAAGGCGATTATTCACCAACAAACCATGTACCGCGAAATGATTGCCGAAGGCCTGATTGCTATTGCATTAGCAGAAAACCCACATGCCATTGAAAATAAGTTGTCGGCCTTTCGGTTAGAGCAATGAACCACCTAAGAAAACGTCGACATTCAGTCGAAAATGATAATGTCGACAGGTGGCTAGTTTCATATGCCGATTATATGACCTTGCTCTTTGCTTTATTTGTTGTTTTATATGCGATGGCAATGGTTGATGAAGAACCCTTTGAAACGGCAACAGAGTCAATAGGAAAAGTTTTTCAAGCTAATGATAAATTACCAAAAAATCGTGGGCATGGTGACGATATCCTTGATGTGAATACCTCAAAAACTAATCAGCGCTTGTATGGTAATGGTATTTTAGATGTTGCTGGCCCTGAACTTTTTGACGGCGAAAAAACGCTATCTAATGTTTCTGATAGCCAAGTAGGCAGTAATCTAACGTCGCTAGAAAAAGAATTACATACCGCCTTGTATGAATTAATAGAATCAGGTTACGCGCAATTACAAATTGATGGTGATTGGTTAGAAATCGAATTAAATAGCGGTATGCTTTTCCCCAGCGGCTCATCATCAGCAACCAACAACGCGACAACAATACTTGCGGTTATTTATGATGTTATTGGTTCATCGAGCAATTTTATTCGTGTAAGAGGCTATACTGATAACCAACCGATTAATACTGAGATATTTTCTTCAAATTGGGAATTATCAGTTTTTAGAGCAACGGCTATTTTAAGAGTACTTGAAGACTTATCCCTCGACCCCGCTCGTATGGCCATTGAAGGATATGGACAATATTACCCACGAGAAGATAATAAAACGGCACAAGGGCGGGCACAAAACCGACGTGTTGTTATCGCTATATCAAAATATGGCTTAGAAACGTCAAACTTACTGGCTACTCCCACCATCAGTATTAAAGATGTCGAAGCCATAAAGCAGATAGACAATGGTGATGATGAGGAAAATGAAATACGTATTATCCGCCTCGATAATGGTGGTATTCGTATTACAACACGAGCAGATGATAAAGCCTCTTCTGAGCAGAATAATAATTAGCTTAACAAAATAAGTAGGATAACAACTTGGTAGTATGGACCGTAGCAAATCAAAAAGGTGGCGTTGGTAAAACCACAACAACAATCTCCTTAGGCGGCTTATTGGCAGAGCAGGGCTATAGGGTTTTGCTGGTAGATACTGATCCCCATGCGTCTTTAAGTTATTATTTTGGTATTGAATCTGAAGATCTTGAGTTAAGCGTTTACGATTTATTTGTGCAAGTTTCAACGAAAGAACAAATAATGCAAAGCTTATGTCCAACCAAATATGACAATATAGATATACTCCCGGCCACGATGGGCTTAGCGACACTAGACCGTTCACTGGGTAATAAAGGTGGCATGGGCTTAGTGTTAAAAAAAGCGATGATAAAAATAGCCAATGAATATGATTATGTTCTAATCGATTGTCCGCCCATTTTAGGTGTGTTGATGGTAAATGCTTTAGCGGCATCACAACGTATTATCGTGCCGGTACAGACAGAATTTTTGGCCTTGAAAGGCTTAGACCGCATGATGAAAACGATGGATATTATGCAAGTCGAGCAAGATAAGCCGTTTAAATATACCATAGTGCCAACCATGTTTGATAAACGTACTAAAGCATCATTATTGACCTATAGAAAGTTACAAGAGTTATACGATGACAGTGTATGGTCAGGTGTTATACCGGTAGATACTAACTTTAGAAATGCCAGTTATGCAATGCAGGTACCCTCAGATTATGCACCTTTAACACGTGGTGTTAGTGCTTATAAAAAACTATTAAGCAGTTTATTAGAACTGCAAAAATTAGGTTAATTGTCCAATGGCAAAGTCGCTCGCTGCAAGTAAAAAACTTATGCAGAACTATTTATCAGAATTGTTGACAGAAGAGCAGCAAGAATCTGACCTGCCAAATATTCCCGTAAAAGAAAAATACCAGCAACCGTTAGAAAAACTGCTGCAAAAAGTTGATATTACTGAACGTATTGCTGATCCAGCAGATGAACCTGTTTATACGGTAAAAAGTTCTGTAAAAAATGAATTACCTAAAGTACTTGAAGAAAAAATTCAGGTAAAAGTTGAAGAAAAAACACAATTAATAGCGGATGAACCCCTTAAAACAAGGAAAAGTGATCAGCCGTTAATTGTTAAGCAAATTAAAAACTATCGCAAGGGTAGTTTTCAAGCGATGTTTTTTAATGTTGCGGGGTTAACGATTGCGGTGCCGTTAATTGAATTGGGCGGTATACATAACGAAGACAAGACAACCAGTTTAATGGGGAAACCTAAATGGTTTACCGGAGTTATGTTACACCGTGATGAAAAAATTAATGTGGTGAATACGGCTTTATGGGTAATGCCAGAAAAATGTGACGAAGCGTTAATAAATTCGTTAAACTATCAATATATTGTCATGCTAGGTAATAGTCAGTGGGGATTATCAGCTGAAACATTAGTCGATACCGTGACGTTAGAGCAAGAAGATGTAAAATGGTTAGACCAACCGAACAAGCGACCTTGGTTAGCCGGTTTAGTCAAAGAACGTATGTGTGCACTGCTTGATGTCGAGTCTTTGATTAAGTTACTTGACGCAGGCGCAAATATTAACCAAGATTAATGGCTAGATCTCAAGATAGTATTATACTATGTACACTAGACGAATAATCAAACAGATTGATTTTCAATAAGATATTTAAGAGGCAGGCGGTATGGCTGATGATAGACGTAATGCAAATGAAAACGTAGACAACGATGAAGTGTTGCAATGGGTAACCTTTAAACTTGATAGTGAAACCTACGGTATTAATGTAATGCAAGTGCAAGAAGTTTTGCGCTACAGTGAAATTGCACCGGTGCCAGGTGCACCTACATATGTATTAGGTATCATTAATCTTCGAGGTAATGTTGTTACCGTTATTGATACACGACAACGCTTTGGCCTTAAACCTGCCGATATTTCTGATAATACCCGTATTGTTATTATTGAAGCCGAAAAACAAGTCATAGGTATTTTGGTCGACAGCGTAGCAGAAGTGGTTTACTTAAAAAATTCAGAAATTGATGATGCGCCGAATGTGGGTAATGACGACAGTGCACGATTCATTCAAGGTGTTTCGAACAGAGAAGGTGAGTTATTGATTTTAGTCGATCTTAATCAGCTACTTTCTGATGACGAATGGGATGAACTTAAACAGTTTTAAGCTGTTCAATAGGTCTCTGTAAATAAAGCCTGACTCATCAGGCTTTATTGAGTTGTAATGGTTCAAGAAGAGTTTATGTTTATTATCTCGCCACTTATTATTTCAGTTAGCAGCTTTGCGCTTTTTATCGTGCTTATTGGTGTTATTTATCGCCAAAAATCTTACTTTCATAGAACTAATAAAGTGCTAAAAACACAACTTGAAACGCAAGAGTTATTTATTAATGAATTACAGTCATCGCAAAAAATAGTAAATAAGCAATTGATTGAGTTTAATAACAAGCTTGAAAGTCTGCAGTTAGAAAATGAGCAAGTCAGTAAACAACTTGAGCATCGTATTAAAACGCTGCAACAAGAAAGTGTGCTACAAAAACAATTACTAGAACAATTTCAAAATCAACAGCCGCAAGATAAACTTTATTCCCGTGCTTTTAAACTCGTTGAATTAGGTGCAGAAATTGATGAAGTTGTCCGTGAGTGTGATATTCCGCTCGCCGAAGCTGAGATGTTAATTTCTGTCCACAGAAATAAAACATCGCCCTCTTAAACAATCACTTGATGCTTTTACCGCAGCTAAATAGTTAAACCATTTATGTTGCATTGCATTTCTGCATGGTAAACTGCATTATTATTTTTTAGACTATACCAAGGACGCTAAGTGAAAGTAGCAGCTATATTTTCTCATTTGTTCAATAACCCAGCAAAAAAAATCGTTATTATGCTACTAGCATTAGTTATTTCTGCCTGTTCATCGACACCTGCTGAACATAGCAGCAATGTTTCAGATCCTAATGATCCATTAGAGTCGATTAATCGACCATTTTGGACTTTTACTTGGGATTACGCAGACAAATATGTGCTTAAACCGACAGCTCAAGCGTATGTTGAATATATGCCAACAGATTTTAGATCTGGGCTACATAATGTTGCGTTAAATCTTAATGAACCATCAACGGTTATAAATAACCTACTACAAGGAAAGTTTAGCGAAGCTGGCAAAAGTACTGGCCGTTTTGTGCTTAACTCTACTATTGGTATCTTTGGATTTTTTGACCCTGCAAGTGACTTTGAGTGGATCCGCGCACAAGAAGAGTTTGGTGAAGTGTTGGGCGCGTATGGTGTAGGTGACGGCCCCTATTTAGTGGTTCCGGCGCTTGGACCAAGCTCAGTTCGTGAAGAGGTGGGTGACTACGTTGATAAATACTACTGGCCATTAGCTATCATTGATTTTTGGCCTAACTTACTGCGCCAAGCGGTACTTGGGCTTGAACAACGAGCAGCGCTTGTTGATCAAGAGCAAATTATTAATGAATCTATTGATTCATATGAATTTGTTAAAAATGCTTACTTTCAAAATATGGAATTTAAAGTTTATGATGGCAATCCGCCTATCGTCATCGATGAAGAAAGCGAAGACGAAATTAATGCGTTTTTAGAAGAGCTTGATAACATGGCAGACATCGAGAATTAAGGTGGCTCTATAGAGTGAAGCATCGAATAAGTTCAGCTTCACTCATTTTACTCAAAGCGTTATTCTTTAACACCAAAGGTCGTTGGTGCTAACTTAAGTCACTGATTGTATGACGCGGTAATTAAACGTTAGCTAATTTATTATATTGTTTGACCGCAACACTGAGGTATTTACGGGTAAAAAGTAATGAAACCGGCCGAAGTAAAATAAAATATACCGCTAGAAAACTAAACAAAGATACCACAAAGAGTAGCCCGTCTAATTGCGCCATAAATATAAATGGTGGCACCAACATTATTAACTTCAAAATATTTAATACCAACTTCTCTGGTGCGGTTAATTTAGCGGCTGCCAGTGTTAAGATCTGCTGGCGTTGCTGAAGCGTATAGCTTTCAAGTTCGGGAAGTTTATTTGTGGAAAATATAAAAGCCATCGGTATCGTATTTTTAGTGAGTAATCGCACTATTCTACAGTATTTTTACACTTAATTAAGCAAACAAGTACCGAATTGTCTCTGGGTTTGGTAGAATTGCGGCAAATTTTTTGTGAGTGAATTATAAATGAATGTCATTGAAGCTAATTTTGACGCAGCAGGTAAAAAATTTGCCATTGTTGTTTCACGTTTTAACAGTTTTGTAGTTGAAAGTTTATTAGAAGGTGCAGTCGATGCACTTAAACGCCATGGCAATGTTGCCGATAACGACATTACTATTGTTCGTGTTCCTGGCGCATATGAATTACCCGTTGCCGCTAAGCGTATTGCAAGTAAAGGTGAGTTCGATGGCATTATTGCTATTGGCGCCGTTATTCGTGGTGGCACGCCACACTTTGATTTTGTTGCGGGCGAATGTAACAAAGGCTTAGCGCAAGTTTCAATGGAATACACTATTCCTGTTGCTTTTGGTGTTATTACGACCGATACCGTTGAGCAAGCAATAGATCGTGCCGGACTTAAAGCAGGTAATAAAGGCGCAGAAGCGGCTTTAAGTGCTTTAGAAATGGTTAATGTTTTAGATAAAATATAAGCGGGAATTTTTGTGAAACCAACTCCTAGAAGGAAAGCTCGTGAGTTAGCTGTTCAAGCTATTTACTCATGGCAGCTAAGCCAAAACTCAGTGACTGATATCGAAGTTAACTTTTTAACTGATAACAGTGCGCGCCGTTTTGATATTCCATATTTTCAACAATTACTGCACGGTGTAACCAAATCAGTTGGTGCTATCGATGAAGCTATTTCTCCTCATGTTGATCGTCCTTTAAACGATGTTGACCCAGTAGAAAAAGCGATATTGCGTGTTGCAATTTATGAATTGAAAGATTGTAACGATGTGCCATACCGAGTCGTTATTAATGAAGCGATCGAATTAGCAAAGTCTTTTGCTGCTGACGATAGTCATAAGTTTGTTAATGGTGTGCTCGATAAAGCCGTCAAACTCATTCGTCCGGAAGAATAAGTTATTCTCGTCTTTGAGAAGCAAAGGATCGGCTGTTGTATGAAAGAATTTGAACTCATTCGTCGCTATTTTACTGAGCAGATAGTAAAACGCAAAGACGTTTATTTAGGTATTGGTGACGATTGTGCGCTTGTTACTCCTGGTGAACGCCAGCACATTGCCGTAACAACAGATACCTTAGTTGCTGGTGTTCATTTTCCCTTGAATACATCGCCACGTGCTATTGGCCATAAATCAATAGCCGTTAATTTGTCTGATCTTGCCGCGATGGGTGCAGAGCCTAGTTGGGTTTCTTTAGCCCTAACGCTACCTGATATTGATGAAAATTGGATCAAGGAGTTTTGTCTCGGCGTTTTTGACCTTTGTGAGTTTTACAATGTTCAACTGATTGGCGGTGATACGACGCAAGGACCGCTGAGTATTACGGTAACAGCGCAAGGGCAAATTCCTTTCGAACAACATATTTCACGTTCTGGTGCTAAAGCCGGAGAATGGTTGTATGTTACTGGTGAGATAGGTGGTGCGGCCCTCGCTTTACAGCATATCCAAGGTAAAGTG
This sequence comes from Colwellia hornerae, assembly GCF_007954355.1. GTDB lineage: Bacteria > Pseudomonadota > Gammaproteobacteria > Enterobacterales > Alteromonadaceae > Colwellia_A > Colwellia_A hornerae. Next base: position 96,634 of record NZ_VOLR01000008.1, on the reverse strand, counting down.
AAAGTAGCAGCGAAATATCAGCAAGAAATACAAAAACGCTTAGACTTTCCAATAGCACGAGTTTTAGCTGGCCAAGCATTACGTAAATATGCAACATCCGCGATAGACTTATCAGATGGTTTAGTCGCCGACCTTGCTCATATCTGCCATGCTTCGGGTGTAGGTGCTAATATTGTCCTCGATGCTTTACCGCTTCCAGCGGCATTAAGTGACACCGTTGGTATAGATGCAGCGTATGATATTGCTTTAGAAGGTGGCGATGATTACGAGTTATTATTCAGTGTTACTGAAGATAACCGAGTAGGTATGGAAACCGCCTTAGCTAACACGGGTAATAAGATTACCTGCATTGGCCAATTGAATGGCTCGGGTAAAATTACCACGACATTAAATAAAAAAGCGGTAAATATTAAAGTTCAGAGCTACCAACATTTCTCTGATACTCCTCCTAATAAATAACTTAAGTTAAAAGTAATGAGTAAATCTACCGAGAACTTTCGCATAACTAATCCTATTCATTTTCTTGCTTTAGGTTTTGGTAGTGGTTTATTGCCAAAAGCGCCAGGCACTTATGGCACGCTTGCCGCTATCCCGTTGTACCTGCTGCTAGCGCCTGCTTCAGTCACTACTTATGTCGCTATTGTAATCATCATGAGTATTGCCGGTATATATATATGTGGAAAAGCGGCAGAAGATGCCGGTGTTCCCGATCATGGTGCAATTGTTTGGGATGAAATTGTTGGTTTTTTAATCACTATGTTTCTCGTACCTTTGACATGGCAAAGTCTGGTTGTCGGCTTTATCTTATTTCGAATTTTTGATATTTTTAAACCTTGGCCAATTTCCTATGTAGATAAAAATTTACATGGTGGTCTAGGTATTATGGTCGACGACATTCTTGCGGGCTTAGCAGCACTGGCTTGTATGCATTTGATTTTCTAATTAATAAAAAAATCATTGAGCTTAGCTGCTCGTTTACTTGCTCACTTCTTTTTTAAATTTTGATTAAATCGCTGGTTACTTGATACATATCAGCCTATTCATTTTCTAACTTGCTACTATAAATAAAGACAAACTTTATTGCGGTAGTGAAAATGGAAGAATGGGTTGGCGGAATTTGGCATAAATATATTACCCGTAAAGCCAGTACTGAATACGAGCAAGCAAAAGTGTGCTTTAGCGAAGTCAGTAAATCGGTAGGCATGGTTTTTCGTGCCTTAGGTGGCGACGTTGTTAAGCGTATAGAAGCAGCGAGTTCAAGAGATTACCTGGTTCGTCGCACCTTTCTACAAAAAGTATCGGGTGAAAATCAACAAGTCAGTCTTGCCTGGCAAGACCCTGAAAGTTTACGCTTACCTGAAAGTTTAGCGGTATTCCCAAGCACTGAACTCAATCGTGACCTCTATATTTGGCTAGCTGTTTTAGCTGCACATCATAGTGGACGTTTTCAGCACTGGGCAATCGATAATCAGCAGCTGGTTGTTGATATCTTAAAAAGATTCCCGGCACTTACTCCCCGTTATCAACGATTAGCCCAAGCTTTTATAGCAAGCCGACCTTCGTTAAAAAAACTACCCGAGCAAGAACAAATAATGGAACAGGCGATTGTTCAAGCCATTATAGACCCAGGCAGTGTTAACCTTTTTCCGACGGTGAATTACGCGCCGAAAGCGGTATTTCTTTGGTTATATCCTTCCGCTCATGTCGACCCATTAAGCTTGCCTGATTACCAAGATATCACCGACGATGAAAACCAAGCTCAGGAAAATAAAAAATCAACAAAAAGTAAAATAAGTCGTAAAAAAGCAGACCGTGAACAGGCAGCTGAAAGTAACGATGGTATGATGATTTTTCGCTTAGAGAGCCTGTTCTCGTGGAGCGAGTTTTCAAAACTAGATCGAGGCTCTGACGATACCGACGAAGATGAAGAAGACTTATTGCGCACAGCTGAAGATCTCGACAATATTACTCTATCGCAACAACAAGACCAAAAAAGTGCCAATATAAAAATTGATTTAGATTTACCGTCTGCGTCCGAAGATGATATTCCGCTTGGAACGGGTATTTCGCTACCCGAATGGAATTACAGAACGCAGCAGTTAGAAGCCGACCGTTGTTTACTACAACCTATGTTGCCAAAAAATTATACACCTCAGCCTTTGCCGATCAAACTTCAAAAAACGGCGAAAGCTATTCAAGCACAATTTGAACAATTAACCAGTGTGCGTTACTGGCTAAAAGCGCAACCCCAAGGTGAAGAACTTGATTTGTCTGCATGGCTAGACTTTCACGTGGAAAGTAAAATAGCACCGACCCAAGAAAAAGGACTTTACCAAAGTTTTAGAGGTAACAATCGTGATATCTCAAGTCTATTACTGGCTGATTTATCAATGTCTACTGATGCTTATTTAGATGATGATAACCGTGTTATTGACGTGGTTCGCGATAGTATGCTGTTGTTTGGTGAAGCATTACATAGTGTCGGTGATAATTTTGCTATGTATGGTTTCTCTTCAGTCAGGCGTTCAAATGTTCGTCTTACCATGCTAAAAAACTTCAATGAACCGTACAATGATGAAATTCGTGGCCGCGTTCAATCTATTCGACCCGGTTTTTATACGCGAATGGGCGCGGCTATTCGCCAAGCAACGAAAGTTTTGCAAGAGCAACGTAGTACACAAAAATTATTATTGATCCTCACCGATGGTAAACCTAATGACATAGATCATTATGAAGGACGTTTTGGTATCGAAGATACTCATCAAGCTATCGCTGAAGCAAATAGGCTCGGCATTAAACCGTTTTGTATCACGATTGACCAAGAGGCAGAAGACTACTTACCTTATTTATTTGGCCGTGATGGCTTTACTGTTATTTTACGTCCAGCGCAGTTGCCCATTCGCTTGCCGCAACTCTATCATCAGTTAACGAGTCATTAATTATGTCAACGAAACAGTTACCGTGTCTATATTGCCAAACAAAAAATGAGCTTAATAACGAAAACTGTCAACATTGTGGAATGCCGCTAGCAAAAGACCATCCTGACGGTGAGCATGCGCGACAACGCTTCTTTATCAAAGCCTTTTGGGGGATTGTTATCTTTTGTATCGTGATGATGATTTACTTACCGAGGCATTTTTTTTAATAAGATGAACAGCTGTAAACTCTTTAGTGCAACTATTTGTTGACAGCTTAACCCTCAGAAAAATAACTCAATGTTATCATTAATACCAATTATTGCTCTCGCTGGTATAATGCGGCTATCTTATATCGTTATCTTCTATACTTACTTGTATTTTAAAACGTGTTTTGACGTTTTATCAAGGTAAGCCTTAAATTTCAGGAGTTCTTCAATCAATGTCTAATACGAATTTATTAAACGAAACCCACAATCCAGCCCTAGTTAGTTGGCTTGTTACTGCTAATCAAACAGATACCGATTTTCCTATTCAGAATTTACCTTTTGCTGTTTTTAAACGTGCAAATAGCGAAGAAGCCTTTCGTGGTGGTGTAGCGATTGGTGACCAAGTTATTGATTTAGCGGCTTTGGCCAATGCAAATATTTTTGATGGTCTTGCTCAAGCAGGAATTAAAGCCTGTACTGCCCCACAGTTAAATGATTATATGGCGATGGGCAAAGCAACATGGACGGCTTTACGTTTAGCGCTTTCAAATGCCTTAAAAGCAGGTTCGTCTTTACAAGATAAAGTGGCTACTTGTTTAATTGCTCAAGCAGATGTTGAATATGCATTACCTTGTAATATTGGTGATTACACAGATTTTTACACCTCAATCCACCATGCAACCTCAGTGGGTTTAAAATTCCGTCCAGACAACCCACTATTACCTAACTATAAATGGGTACCTATTGGTTACCATGGTCGTTCATCTTCTATCGATGTTTCTGGTCGCGACTTTAAACGTCCTTCAGGCCAAACTAAAGCGCCAACGGCTACTGAACCTTCATTTGGTCCTTGTAAGCGTCTTGATTACGAACTAGAAGTGGGCATCTTTATTGGTAAAGGTAATGACTTAGGCGACGCTATCTCTATTGACAACGCAGAAGACCATGTCTTTGGCTTATGTTTATTCAATGACTGGTCTGCTCGCGATATTCAAGGTTGGGAATACCAACCCTTAGGGCCATTTTTGTCAAAGAACTTTGCTTCCACAGTATCACCTTGGATCGTAACAACTGAAGCCCTAGCGCCTTACCGCTCAGCTTGGACACGTGTTGAATCAGATCCTCAACCTATGCCATATTTAGAATCAGAAAATAACCGTGCGATAGGTTCATTTGATATTCAGTTACAAGCCTTGCTTGAAACACAAAATATGCGTGAGAAAAGTGAACCAGCAGTGGAAATGTCACAATCTAACTTTAAAGACTCATACTGGACCGTGGCACAAATGGTCGCTCATCATACCGTTAACGGTTGTAATCTTCGCGCTGGCGACATGTTTGGCAGTGGCACGCAGTCTGGACCTAATCCAGAAGAAGCCGGCTCAATGTTAGAGCTTTCAAACGCAGGTGCTGATCCTATTACTTTACCTAACGGCGAAAAACGTACTTTCTTAGAAGATGGCGACAACGTGATCATGAAAGGCTGGTGTAAAAAAGAAGGTGCAGTACGCATTGGCTTTGGTGCAGTATCAGCGACAATTTTACCTGCGAGTTAACGGTTAATTTAGCTAATGGCTAAAGGAGTTAATTACAAAACGTTGGTTATTTATAATCAACGTTTTTTTATGGCTAAATTTCAAGAGTAATAGTCTTGTTACTTCTTTATCGCCACTCATTTAATTTTGCTTTGATCTAGCTTATGTTTTTCTAGAAATCCCCCTTGTATATAAAAAATTATTCAATAAATCTGCATAAATAAGCGACGAAATGCCAAAAAAAAGCGATGGGCTGCTTTGTATATTGTATACGCTGTGATCTAGGTGTTAATTTTTAGTTCTTAGACTGTGAAGCCAGCAAATAGTGCAATATTTTGATAAATTATTTTTATGCTAATTTGGAATAAGAAAATTCTTTTAGGTCTATTTAGATCTATTTGATTACGAATATTTTCGGATGTTAATTTTGGCTTGATAAGCCCACAGTCACTAGCCTGTATAGTCCTTATAGAGAAAATCTCTTTATCAATAACTAGACTTTCTTTCGTAATAAAAGGGCATTTTACACAGAACATCTATTTTTACTCTATTTTCAATTAATTTCGCTCTTGTAAACACTTTTAGGCTGTTTTATAAAGTACGGGCAAGTCTAGGTAGTTTCCCCTATTAACTACCCAGTCTAAAAAAACATAAAAATATAAAAATATAAACATAAATCTATGAAGGAAGTAACATGTCTACTAAATTATTTCGTACAGCTACGTTAACGTTAGCGGTAAGTATTGCATTAGGTACTGCGCCGGCATATGCAGAAGAAAACAGCTCAAAAGTAAAAGTAAAAGATGTTGAAAGAATTGCGGTTGTTGGCTCTCGCTCAGCGCCTCGTTCTGTTGCTGATTCTCCTGTTCCAATTGATATTATTGGTGGTGATGATTTAGAAAAAATGGGTTCAAGTGATATGCTTGACCAACTTGTAGGCAGTGTTCCTTCATTTAACGTACATGCTAACCCTATTAGCGATGCAGCTACATTAGTACGCCCGGTAAACCTACGTGGTTTGTCTTCAGATAGCACACTAGTGTTATTGAATGGCAAACGTCGTCATCGTGCTTCAGTTATTGCTTTCCAAGGTGGCGGTATTAATGACGGCGCACAAGGACCAGATATTTCTGTTATCCCTAGCATAGCGTTAAAACAAGTTGAAGTATTACGTGACGGTGCAGCAGCACAGTACGGTTCAGATGCAATTGCTGGTGTCATGAACTTTGTATTAAAAGATGCTGCAGAAGGCGGTAGCTTTTCTGTTAAGCACGGTGAGTATTACGAAGGCGATGGCGCTACAACAACTTACGCAGGTAACGTTGGTATGCCATTAACTAAAGATGGTTACGCTAACTTAAGTTTTCAATATAAAAATGCTGATGCGACTAGCCGCAGTGTTCAAGTTGCTAATGCCGCGACTATTGCAGCTGCAGGAAATACATTTATTGCCGAAGAAGCTCAAGTTTGGGGTTCACCAGAAGTTAATGATGACACCACAATCTTTGGTAATATTGGTCTTGATTTAGGCAACGACAAAAAATTCTACATGTTTGGTAACTACTCTGAACGTGATGTAAAAGGTGGCTTCTACTGGAGAAACCCACATAACCGTTCAAGCATTTATTCAAATGATGGTGGTGATACACTACTTGTTGGTGATTTAGATGGCGTAGATAACGGTATTACTTGTCCTACCATTGCAATTGGCGCTAATGTTTTAGACCAAGCTGACTATCAATCTATTGCCGACAACAGTACGGCTTTAGGTAAAAACTGTTTTGCGGTTAACGAAACATACCCAGGCGGTTATACGCCAAACTTTGGTGGCAATGTTGTTGATACATCACTAACAGTTGGTGTTGAAGGCGAAATTAATGGCGGAATGCTAGACGAAGTTTACTTTGATATCAGTGGTTCTGTTGGTCGTAATAAATCAAGCTTTAGTATTGTAAATACTATTAACTCTTCAATGGGTCCTGAATCTCCGAAAGATTTTAACTTAGGTGATTACACGCAATTAGAAAAAACCTTTAACTTAGATTTATCTAAGGGCGTTGAAGTGGGTCTTAATTCTCCAATGAATGTTGCGGGTGGTTTAGAGTGGCGCGAAGAAACATTTGAAATTGGTGCCGGTGATCAATACTCATTCCTTGCTGGTCCATTAATTGACCAAGGGTTTAACTTAGGTTCACATGGTTTTCCTGGTTTCCAACCTTCACAAGCAGGCGTATTCTCTAGACGCAGTGTTGCTGCATACGTAGATGTTGAAGCATACCTTACCGACGACTTTTTAGTTGGCGCGGCATTACGTTATGAAGATTTCTCATCATTTGGTGATACCTTAAACTATAAATTAACGGCTCAATATTCTATTAATGACGAGTTATCAATACGTGGTTCTGTAAGTACTGGTTTTAGAGCACCTACCGTTGGTCAAGCTAATGTAAGCAACGTTTCTACGGCATTAGAAGATGGTGAATTAACAGATTCAGCGTTATTACCGCCAACAAGTGAATTTTCAAAATTATTTGGTGGTAAAGAATTAGAGCCAGAGCAATCAAACAGCTATGCCTTTGGTGCTGTTTATCAAAATGGAGATTTTTTCTTTACAGCTGATTATTATCATATTGAAGTTGATGACCGTATTACTCAATCTGACCGTACTGCATTAGAAGAAGCTGACTATGCTAAATTAGAAGCATTAAATGTAGCTAACCCTCGTTCAGTAGGTACAGTAAGTTTCTTTGCTAACGATTTTGATACCACAACTCAAGGTGTTGATATTGTTGCAAACTACGGTATGCAGTTGTTTGAAGGTGATACTAAATTTAGCTTAGCTTACAACTGGAATGAAACCGATGTTACCGGTAGTTCTGAAATCACAGGTGCTTTTAAAGTTAAACGCTTAGAAGAAGGTTTACCACAGCATAGAGGTTCATTTACTGTTTCTCAAAGCTGGGATGATATCAGCATGTACGTTCGTGGTAACTACTTCGGTGAATACCACGCAGTACACGTAGATTATGACCTAGCGGCTCAAGATGCTGATGCAGCAATAACGTTTGATGCTGAAGTGAGTTACTTTATTAACGATTCATTTACCGTAGCAGCTGGCGCACAAAACATCTTTGACCAACAAGCTGAAGAGTTAGAGTTTGAAGAATCGTCACGTAACCACCCTGATGGCTTCACACCTAACAACCAATGGGGCGGCAAGTACTATGAAACGTCTCCATTTGGCTTTAACGGTGGTTTCTACTACGTAAAAGTAACTTATAACTTCTAATTGAGTTGTAAATAGCGGTTAGATAATTAACCGCTTTACCTGAAAAAGTCAGCTAATCTAGCTGACTTTTTTTATCTAAAAATATTGATAGTGTAGCGGTTAGTTAACTCTGTTCACAGCACTTGGTGAGCACCGTGCAGCGAAGTCGCAGCGAAGGTAAAAAGCTTAATACTAGATTTGAATACTTTCTGGTTTTTAGCCAAAGGTTATCAACCAGTAGGGTGGTCATGACCTACTTTAACGGCTTGCACAAGTTCAATACGTTCTCTATTGATGGCTTCTTTAATATCTGCGCCTTGTATTCCTTGTTTAATAAAGGCTGTAGCAGTGACCGTTAATGCCGCTTGAAAAGCACTACGCAAGTAATCTGCTTGTGGATAGGGTTTACTCTCATTGTGTAATCGCCCGCGAAAATCAGCGGTACAGGCAGTCAAAAAGTCAGCAAACTCTTCCGGCTTACGCCATACATCTAAGCTATTAAATAATTTAACTAAGGTGTTAGCTGTTAATTCAAATGCCTTATGACAATGCAAATGAAATTCACAGACTTTACGCGCTAAAATTTTGTGATCTTTTGGCACTTTTAATTGCTCACATATTCTATCAACCAAGGCTAAACCTGATTTTTCATGACCTCGGTGGCTTGGCCAATTTTCTGCTAAGGTTAAAGACTTACCCAAATCATGACAAAGTGCCGCGAAGCGTACCGAGGTTTTAGGAGAAAGCTTTACCGCTTGTTGCAGTACCATCATGGTATGAATACCCGAGCAAATTTCTGGGTGCCACTTTTCTGGATTAGGAATTCCCCACAGAGAATTAAGTTCAGGCCATATTTTGGCTAAGGCACCACATTGACGTAATACTTGAAAAAACACTTCAGGATTATTTTCAGTTAAACAGCGTTGCATTTCTTGCCAAACACGTTCACCCGACAGCGTCGCTAATTCACCGCTATTACTTATTTCAGACATCAACTGCAGTGTTTCACTAGCAATGGTAAAGCCGTAGTTATGATAACGGGCAGTAAATCGAGCAACACGCAACACGCGAAGCGGGTCTTCAACAAAGGCTGATGAAACATGACGTAATATACGATTTTTTAAATCAACTTGGCCATTATAAGGGTCAATAATGTGGGTACTTTCAGCGCTACCGTTAACCGGCATCGCCATTGCATTAATAGTGAGATCGCGGCGTAGTAAATCTTCTTCAAGGGTCACCGCGCTACTGGCATCGCAAATAAAGCCGGTATAGCCTTGGCCTTGCTTACGTTCAGTTCTTGCTAAGGCATACTCTTCTTTCGTTTTTGGATGCAGAAATACCGGAAAGTCTTTACCCACTTGCGTAAAGCCCAATGCCAGCATTTGTTCAATCGTTGCGCCAACAACCACAAAGTCATGATCATAGACCTTGTGCCCTAAAAGTTTGTCGCGGACTGCTCCACCGACTAAATAGCGATTAAGTGCTGCAAGGTCATTGTTGGTCATTATTACTCTTAATTTATCAAAGGTGGCATAATTGCCAGAAAGCTTAACATATATATACAAATTAATTGCCAGCTAGTTTTGACTTATGAAGGACTACAGGGTAGTTTCTATGGCAGTTTATTGACTTTAAAAATTACTTAAATCTATTATGTATAAAGGTTATTTTGGTTTAAAAGAAAGCCCTTTTTCAATCGCCCCTAATCCTCGCTTTTTATTTATGAGTGAACGTCATAAAGAGGCATTGGCTCATTTAAGTTATGGCTTGGGTGAAACCGGGGGCTTTGCACTGTTAACGGGTGAAGTTGGCACGGGAAAAACGACCATTAGTCGCCGCTTAATGGAGCAGTTGCCCGAAAATACCCAAGCGGCTTTTATTCTTAATCCAACATTATCAAGCCAAGAGCTACTGGCCACCATTTGTGATGAGTTAAAAATACGCTACCGAAAAACGGGGGCGACGCTAAAAACACTCACCGATAAAATATATGAAAAACTCAATAAAAATCATCAGGCTAAGCTTAATACATTATTAATAATTGATGAGGCACAGCATTTAGCACCAGAAGTCTTAGAGCAGTTACGTTTACTGACGAACTTAGAAACAGACACTAAAAAATTACTACAAGTTATTTTAATCGGTCAACCCGAATTAAAACAATTGTTGCAACGTCGAGACTTGCGACAATTAGCACAACGCATTACCGCCCGTTATCACTTGCTGCCTTTAACTAAAGGTGAAGTAGGCCATTATATTCAACATCGCTTGTCGGTAGCACAATGTGACCGTATGTTATTTGAACGCGCCGCTGTGGCGGAAATTCATCGCATTTCACAAGGAATACCGCGGATAATTAATTTGTTATGCGAGCGTTCACTGACCAATGCCTATTGCAGTAATAATGCTTTGGTCACTAAAAAAATTGTTTTGCTATCAGCACAAGAAGCGTTAGGCGACGAATACCAAGCGACATTTTGGTGGCAACACAAAGCTGTTAAGGCGTTAGCGGCGTCTGCAGTCTTCGCGGTAATTGTCAGTAGCTCGTATTTTTTAGGCCAACTCTACGGTGAAAATATTAGCGAAAAATCGGCGCTTAATATTACTGCACCCGCGGTTAATCAAGTTGTCAGTGACACTAGCTCTCCAGCAATTATTGTTGCTGACAATGAAAAAATACCTGATGAAAATGCAGCTAAAGCCATCACAGATAATACCGCTAAAGTCTTTAAAATAGAAAGTGATGGCGATAAAAAACGTGCTGTCGAACAGCGCATAGTAAAAACGGACAAGCCAGCAAGTATACCTATGCCGGTGGAAAACTCTGCAGAGCAACTATCAAACTTAGCAGACAGTAAACTAGCCGAGGATAAAGCGACCAGCAAAGTTAAAGAAAAGCTTTCTGTGAAGGCGGTTGACGGTGTTTCTGATGATTTACTAGCGCTTTTTCAAAGCGCCATAGACGATACCGAGCAAGACCCTCAATTTAAAAATAGCGCAAACCAAGTGGTTACACCTGAAGTTAATGCACCGGCATTATCAGATATGCCAGCCTGGGTGCAAAGTGACTTACCTTCATTAAGCTTTGAACAACACATTTATACCAGTGAAGGCGAAAGCTGGGTAAAAGTTAATGGCAGAGACCGCTATCAAGGGGACACTATTTCTGAAGAGTTAGTATTGAACTATATTTATGCGCAGAAAGTTATTTTAACCTTTAAAGGCCAGCAATTTAGCTTGCCGGCGCTTTCTTCTTGGTAACATCGTCGTGTTAAGTTATCTGACTAACGTTTATCGGTAAGCGCTAAACGTTAGTCGATAAAAGCGGTTTTGAAAAAACCTAATAAATTAAGGTTAAATTCTTCAGGTCGAATACAGCAGTCAATTTGATCTTTATATTTTGATTCACTCAAATTAATTTCCTTAATCGGTATCGCTTGATTGAGCCGTATATTATAAAAAACGCGTACATAAGGATGTAAGGGTTTTTGCTTATTCAAGCGGCTAATTAAGCCTAATTTACCACTGTTAAGTTTGACCAAAGTACCTACCGGATAAACCCCCATACACTGAATAAAACTCTCTACTAATTCTTCGTCATAACACTCAGGTGCTGCAATTAACGTTTTAAAAGCATTAATCGGAGGAATACTCTTTTTATAAGCGCGATCGCAAGTCATGGCATCGTAACTGTCGATAATAGCTATCATTTTGCCATATTTGGATATTGCATCGCCTTTAAGCTGTTTTGGATAACCTGAGCCATCTAAACGTTCATGGTGTTCTTGTATCATGGTCATCGCACTATGAGAAATGCTAGGGCTGTCTTCGAGGATCTTTAAGCCAAGAGCAACATGGCTGCGAATAATGTTCTGCTCTTTAGGCTCTAAAGGGCGAAGCTTATTTAAAATATCACTGGGCAATAATATTTTGCCAATATCGTGTAAAAAGGCACCGAGTGCTAGTTCTTGAATTAAACGTTTATCAAAGCCTAAATGCTTAGCAAATACCGACATCAAAATTGAAACATTTAACGAGTGTTCAACAAGGTAAGAGTCTTTAGATTGAAAACGAGACATGCAGGTTAGGGCGTCCTGATTACGAAAAATCGAGTCAACCATGGCATTCGTCGTTTCTTCAACTTCTGTTATTTTTATTGATTTTTCATGTCTAATTTGCGAAATAATTTTTTCTTGCAGTAACTTGGCATTTTTATATAAGTCATTGGCTTTTTTCATTTCACTGTCGAGTGATATACCGGTTTTTTCGGGTGACTTATTTTTGGGTACTAAAGGCTGTTTAGTTTTTATGTTCGCAAAGGCGCTGACAACGTTTACCGTTTGTTTTTCTTTGTCAGGGACAATAACGAGCTGAACAATATCGGCGTTACGCAACTGGGTAATACTTTCATGACACGAAATATATCCTTCAGATTTAATCTTAAGGTTTTTATTATCGGAAAACGATTTTACATACATGCCAGGTTTGAGTTGATCGATAGAAATAGTTTCGGTGATTTCGCTCGGTATTATTTTGGACATATTGTGGGTCAGCGAGTTAATAAGCTATGCTTGATAATAGCTTATTAGTTAAGAATACTTTAGATTAATTTTAGTGTTCAGTGCCATTTATCGAAATAGTCGAGAAAACCCCATGATACGAGCGGAGCGAAAGTCGCGAGGTAGTTCACCTGTTGGGCAATGAAGCTTCATCTACAATTTATGAGTAAAGAGTAGATGAAGTTTTAGGCCGTTAGGCTGTAATTATTGCCAACTTGGCATTTTTGCTTCAAAAGCTTTTATCGTGTCTAGCTTGTTTAATGTCCAGCCCACACTGTCGATGCCTTGCTCTAAACAATATTGATGAAATTTATCTAAACTAAAGGTGAAAGTTAATTCGCCACAAGTGATTGTGTTATTGATTAAATCGACAGTTAACTCAAGGTTTTCTTGACTGCTCTTTTTAAATAAAGTGTCAATTTCTTCATCACTGAGTTTTATCGGCAATAAACCAATATTAATACAGTTACCATAAAAGATATCGGCAAAACTCGGTGAAATAATGGCTTTGAAACCGTATTCCTCTAATGCCCATGGCGCATGCTCTCGACTTGAACCACAACCAAAATTTTCACGGGTTAATAAAATACTGGCACCTTGGTACTGAGCTTTATTCAAAATAAATTCAGGGTTGTTTACCTTGCCTGATATATCTAAATAACGCCAATCATGAAATAAATGCTGTCCAAAGCCGACGCGCTCTGTTTTTTGTAAAAACTGTTTTGGGATTATCTGATCGGTATCTACATTGGCTGCATCTAACGGAACAACTAAGCCGGTATGTGTGGTAAATTTTTCCATTATGATATTCCTTGTGAATTCAAGTCAACAAAATGACCGGTAATTGCCGACGCAGCAGCAAGCTCGGGGCTCACTAAGTGCGTTCGGCTACCACGGCCCTGTCGGCCTTCAAAGTTACGATTACTGGTTGAAGCACAACGGTCACCTTCTGTAAGTACATCGTCATTCATGCCTAAACACATCGAACAACCGGGTAAACGCCATTCAAAGCCAGCATTACTAAATATTTTGTCTAAACCTTCAGCCTCGGCTTGTGCTTTTACCCGATACGAACCCGGCACAACAATGGCGTCGACATTTGCTGATACTGATTTTCCCTGTGCTTGATAGCTGGCAACAACACCCGCAGCGGCGCGTAAATCTTCGATACGTGAATTAGTACACGAGCCAATAAAGACTTTATTAATGGTAATATCTGTGATTTTGGTACCGGCAGTTAAGCCCATGTAGGTTAAGGCCGCGGCGCAAGAGTCTTTTTCTACTTGCTCGGTAAAGTCATCGGGCGATGGCACTACACTGTCAACCGAGGTCACTTGTCCTGGCGTGGTTCCCCAAGTTATTTGCGCTTTAATCTCTTCGGCTTTAAGCGTTAATATCGTGTCAAACTCGGCGCCTTCATCAGTTTTGAAGGTTTTCCAATCACTTAGTGCTTCAAGCCATACATCGCCCTTTGGCGCATATTCTTTACCTTCTAAATAATCGAAGGTGGTTTTATCAGGTGCGATTAAGCCAGCTTTTGCGCCAAATTCAATGCTCATGTTACAAACGGTCATCCGTTCTTCCATGCTCAGTGCTTCGATAGCACTACCGCAATATTCAACCACATAACCGGTCGCGCCAGCACTACCCGTTTTGCCGATAATCGCTAAAATAATATCTTTTGCGCTAATTCCCGCCCCTACTTGACCATTAACTTCAATTTTCATGGTTTTTGCTTTTGTTTGGCGCAAGGTTTGCGTGGCAAAAACATGTTCAACTTCTGAAGTACCAATGCCAAAGGCTAATGCGCCAAATGCGCCATGGGTTGCAGTATGAGAGTCACCACAGACGATTGTTGTACCCGGTAAGGTCAAGCCAAGTTCTGGCCCAATAACATGAACAATGCCTTGGTTTTTATGACCCATACCAAATAATTCAATACCAAACTCTTTACAGTTTTTTTCTAAGGTTCTTAATTGATTAGCTGCGCCTTCACCCGCGGCATCAATTTCAATCGAGCGAGTTGAAATGTTGTGATCCATCGTGGCAATGGTGCGTTCTGGATGTCGAACTGGGCGGTTATGAAACTTTAAGTTAGCAAACGCTTGGGGTGAGGTAACTTCGTGGATCAAATGACGGTCAACATAAAGCAAAGGTGTTTCACCGGCTTTTTCTTCAACAACATGTTGTTGCCATAATTTTTCATATAAGGTCGTGGCTGAATTTTTAGCACTCATCGGTTATGCCTCTGTTATTTTTTGATTAGCACTATTTTGTGCACTATCTTGCGCACTACTGTGTCGCGCAATAATTTGTTGGCAAATATAATCACCGACTTCAGTGGTGTTTTTAGCCTGATGTCTTTGGTTTGCTGGTAGTAAATCAGCGGTTAGCACACCATTGTCTAATGCGCTTGCTACGGCATCTTCAATCGCTTGGGCCGCTGCACTTTCATTTAAGCTGTAACGTAGCATTAATGCGGCTGATAAAATTTGTGCAATCGGGTTAGCGATACCTTTGCCGGCAATGTCAGGGGCACTACCACCGGCTGGTTCATACATCCCAAAGCCGTCGCTATTTAAACTTGCCGAAGGTAATAAACCCATCGAGCCGGTGATCATTGCGCAGATATCCGAAAGAATATCGCCAAATAAGTTAGGGCATAACAAAACGTCAAATTGATTAGGGTCACGAACAAGTTGCATGGCGGCGTTGTCTACATATAAATGCTCTAAGGCAACATCTGGGTATTCACTGGCAACTTCTTCAACCACTTGGCGCCACAATTGACTGGTCGCTAAAACATTAGCCTTATCAACAGAAGTAACCTTGTTGTTACGTTTTTGTGCCGCTTGAAACGCCAAATGAGCAATACGTTTAACTTCACGACGAGAATAAAACATCGAGTCAAAGCCAGTTTCTTCTTCACCTTCACCGCGGCGTCCTTTGGGCTCACCGAAGTAGATGTCGCCGGTTAACTCGCGAATAACCAGTACGTCGAAGCCTTGCTCTGAAATATCACTACGCAATGTCGACAATGATGATAACGCCGGTTGTAAGGTCGCCGGTCGCATATTACAAAATAAATCAAAACGACTACGTAAGCCTAATAAGGCACAACGTTCAGGTTGCTCGGTAGGAGGTAAACTAGCCCATTTTGGACCACCAACCGAGCCAAATAAAATGGCATCGGCTTGCTCGCAACCTTTCATGGTTTCATCGGGCAGGGCATGGCCATGGCTATCAATAGCCGCGCCACCTATAGCATAATCTTGTGTCGATATTGTAATATCAAATAGTGTTGCTATGGTCGTTAATACTTTTTTAGCTTCAACCATCACTTCTGGTCCGATGCCATCTCCGGCTAATATTGCTATGTGCGACATGTCTTTTATACCTTTATATAAATCTTATAATGATTGAATGTTTTATAATGAAGCTTGAACGTCGTTTTTCAGTTCGCTTTTTATTTCATTAATGGTGATGGCGCGATGAATACTATTTAGGGCATGGATCAAGGCTTTTGCAGAGGCATCAATAACATCGGTGGCTAATCCATAGCCGTGAAATTTTCTGCCTTGCCAAGCAACCACTAAGTCAGCTTTACCTAAACCGTCTTCACCTTCACCTTTGTTTGATATTTTGTAATCGGCAACCTCAAAGTCAATATCAACCGCTTTCTTAATCGCGCGATATAATGAATCAACCGGGCCATTACCGGTTTCAGAAACAATATGGCTTTCTTTACCCGCTAACAACTTAATACTTGACGTGGAAAACTCGCCACCGCCACACTGCACGTTTAAGGTTTCTAAATGATAGAACTCTTGCTCTTCACCTTGTTGTTGAATATTAAAGTGCAACGCTTCTAAGTCATCATCAAAGACTTGGCCTTTCTTGTCGGCTAAGGCCAAAAAGTCACTGTATAACTCTTCTAAATCAAACTCAGTTTCGGTATAGCCTAAACTTGCCATGCGATGCTTAATAACGTGACGGCCACTGCGTGAGGTTAAGTTTAATTTTGTTTTACTGATACCGACACTTTCTGGGGTCATGATTTCATAGGTATTGCTGGCTTTTAACATGCCATCTTGGTGGATACCTGACGAATGACTAAAAGCATTACCGCCAACAATCGCTTTATTTAATTGCACCGGCATATTACATAATTGGCTGACTAATTTTGAGGTACGGGCAATTTCTTGATGATTAATATTGGTGTGTACATTTAAGAAGTCATGCCGGGTTTTCATGATCATCGCGACTTCTTCTAATGAACAATTACCGGCGCGCTCACCAATACCGTTAATGGTACATTCAATTTGTCTGGCGCCTGCTTGCACAGCCGTCATAGAGTTTGCTACGGCTAACCCTAAATCGTTATGGCAATGTACCGAAATTACCGCTTGGTCAATATTAGGTACACGATTAAATAATTGGGTAATAATGCCGCCAAATTCGTTGGGTAGCGTATAGCCAACCGTATCAGGAATATTAATGGTAGTGGCACCGGCCTTTATCGCATTTTCAACCATACGACATAAATTGTCGATTGGCGTGCGGCCAGCATCTTCACAAGAAAACTCTACATCATCGGTAAATTTTCGAGCAAATTTAATCGCATGAATTGCCATTGCTTCAACATCAGCAAAATCTTTCTTCAATTTTTGTTGAACATGAACATCAGAGGTTGAGATAAAGGTATGAATACGGAATTGGTCAGCGACTTTTAACGCATCGGCACAGGCTTGAATATCGCCTTCGACAGCACGCGCTAAAGCACAAACGCGGGAATTTTTTATGGTGCGGGCAATTTGTTGCACTGATTTAAAATCACCAGGTGAAGAAACAGGAAAACCAACTTCCATTACATCAACACCCAAGCGTTCAATGGCTAGCGCAATTTGTAACTTCTCATGCACTGAAAGACTTGCATTTAGTGCCTGCTCGCCATCACGTAAGGTGGTGTCGAAAATAATGACCTTGCTGTCCATGTTTTATTCCTTAATATTTATAGTGCTTGGGTATTGGCTGCTTACGTAAAATGCGGGTATAAAAAAACCCGCGGTAATATGCGCGGGTTTTAATGTTTATCTTTAATTTACAACAATAAAAAACCTATCCGCGCATTGATAATGTGAGGAGGAGGTTAATGCGAAAAATATTTTTACTACTCATAATTGTTGTCATTAAAGTCGTCATATCTGGTTGGTTTAACTCGTTAGAGCAAACAGTCATCTATTAATAGCGTATTTACTCAAATATTGTCAATTAATTATTAATATTTAAAAAGTATAATGGTGAAGCTAATGAATATAAGGCCTTCAAAACTGCCAATAATTAAGGATTTTGCGTTGCTTTAAGTTTCTGATGATATTGCGAGGTAATGCTTTTATTGCTTGCTTGCCATTTTGTCGAATATCTTCTACAGCTGCTAGTATACGCAATGACGACTTCCCATCACTATAAGGATGTAACTCCTTTGCATAACGGTTTATCGCCAATATAAGTGTTTCTGAAGGCGATAATGCGACGGTTAATGCTTGGGATAATTCTTTTGCATCGGTAATGTTAATTAAATAGTCGCCGGGTTGGCTATTATTGAACGCGATAACCGGTTTACCCAGTAAAGCAAACTCACCAATTACCGATGAAGTATCTGACACCATAATATCTGCTGATTGTAATAAGCTATTTATATTTGACGACGTTAATATCTTTAGGTTGTCACAAGCTAGTTGATCATAAATCTTGAGCCATTTCACCTCCATTTTAGGGTGAAACTTAACCAGCCAATTATATTTTTTATCATTCACTAAGGCGGCAATTTCTTCATATAAAAAAGGAGCAGAAGTTAACGCGGGTGAAAAAGTTGGCGCAAAGAGAACTGTTGGCAGCTTGTTACTAAAATATTGCTCTTTGGGGGTATTAAATAAATTATCTAATTTTGGCCAGCCAGTTTCTTTAACATCAAAAAACTGATGCTGGTTGGCTAATTCATTAAAGCGGGTGGTGGTCGCGGCGCCATGAGTACAATAGAGATCAAAGCAGTCTCTAATAACAAAGTGACCTTTTTTCTTCCACTCTAGGCCATGAAAAACTTGCACTTTAATACCAGGAATAAATCTTGGAATAATATTACCCGGCACAAAGCTAGCGACAGGGTTAAAATTTATCACATCATCAACACGGCTAAGTACCACTTCATCGGCAGTAAAGTTTTTCAAATCAACGTCATTACCAGCAACAAACCAAGCAACTTGACCGCCTTGGCTTTGTATTTCTCGCTGTAAAGGTCGCAAAATTTCAAAAGAATAATTTTGTGAAATATAAAAGAGGTATTGTTGGTTATCTTTCATTAACTGCGCTTAGTTTTAACTATTTCGATAATTTCTGTAGTAGAAACTGAAGGTGTTCTCGGTAAATATATCACCTGACAAAGGCCTTTTAAATGATCAAATTTACCTTGCCAATCATCACCCATAATTAATATATCGGCATTGTAGTATTTAATATATTCAGCTTTTAGCTCTAAGGACTCTTCCAGAAAAACTTCATCGACGCATCTTAATGAACGGATAATATGCTTTCTATCTTCATCACAATATATTGGCGCACGGCCTTTTTTTGACATATTTAATTGATCCGATGAAACTCCAACAATTAAATGGGAGCCATGAAGACGGGCACGCTCTAAAATATTGACATGTCCAACATGAAAAACATCAAATGTACCAAAAGTAATTACGCGCATAGTTAAATCTCTGAGGTTATAAAATTAGCAATTCTTTCACTGCATTTACCATCAACAGTGCCCGTAAGTAGCTCTGTCATGGCTATACGTTCAGCTTCCTTTAAATCAGGATGCGTAAGTTGATTGCTAATTTCATGAATTAATTGCTTTACGTTGGTCGTTTTACAGGCCACTTTACCAAAATACTTTAAATCATCATCCAAGCGATTGTTTAATCGCCATTTAAAAATCCCACGATAAGACCAGCGAACCTTATAAAAGTCACACCAAATAGCGGGTTTATTTAAGGCGGTAAACTCAAAGAGTGTTGATGATGCATCACTAAATAACAAGTCAGCAACGCCCATAAAAGGAATAATAGATGTTTCTTCAATGGAGCAAACATAAACATTATTATAAGTATTCCAGTGCTTAAACACCTTTTGATGCTTTTTATATTTATTTTTTATCAGCGAAAAAAAGTGAGGTTTTAAAATTAAATTATACTGGGCGACTAAAGAGGGGAAGTTGTCAGGTAAGCATTCTATACTGCTGGGATAGTAAGTTGGGGCATAAAGAATAGTTTTCTTTGTCGGGTCTAACCCTAAGTCTAATAAGTTGATACAACGTGAAGTTTGCTTAATAAGAGGGTCTAACTTCGCATAACCGGTATCTACAAATACCTTATTGGGAAAGAGGTTTTGTAAGCGCTTTAACCTATGTTGACCTTCGACAAAACGATACGTTATATCTGATTTTGAAACATCGTAATAGCAAGACTTAGGACCTATACCATGCTGCATTAGTGCCGTTTTTGTAAAGGCATTAATTTTTTTTAAGCCGTTGAAGGCATTGCCAAAAATAATCCAATGAGGTTTTTTGTGCAGATAAAGTTCTCTCGCCTCATCGCAATCTTCAACAAGGGTGTAACTTAATTTTTCTTGTTCAACACTCTTTATCAGCACCTTTTGCAGTTCTTTTTGATTGTATAAAAAGAAATGACAATTTACGCCATTTTTTTCAAGCGCATTTTTTACCGGTAAATATTGTGGTAAATAATAAAGATGTTGAATATCAAAAAAAACATTCATAAATTACCAGTTATAACCCAAAGTCGCACGGTAGAAAGACTCTCCATAAATATCACTACCAGCGGTTAACGAATAATTAAGAAATCCATTTTTATATACTTGTTTTAAACTTAATTCTATTTGTTTTGCTCTAGAGTACTTATCTTGCGTCAAAGAATCTATAGCGGCCGTTCGAAAGAGTGTTTGTAAATGATACTTGGCTGAAAAGTCCCAGTTTAGTCTAATTAATGAAGCATTCCCGGCTGAACCATCTCTCAACTCTTTGGTATTACCCCACCAATGACCCATTACAACTTTATCATTACGGTAACCTTCACCGTAAAGATTGTGAACATACCATGCATTGTGAAATTTAGAGTGCTCAGCATACAATGAAAAGTCTTTGTTAATATATGGAAAGAATAATCCGTAGGTTTGACTAATGTTACCTAATTCAGTGTTCTTGTGTTCTTTGGTATCCTCACCGGCATATTCCATATAAAAGGTAAAAGGGAAACCTCGGTAAGACAAGTCAAATTTATTGGTTAACGAAGCAATTTGATTACCCACTTCTTCATCGAAATTGGCACAACCTGTTAAACCTGAGCCACAGTTATCTGAATTAACGGGGTCAATAATCGCATTCCAAATATCATTTAGGCCAGTACTTCTTTCGCCACCACCAAATTGAAAGGCTCTATTAGCGCCTATCGTCCACCAGCTAAAGGGTTGAAAACTCATCTGCATCGTCATTAATAATGGCTTTCCTGATGATGTAGAACCCTTATATTTTATCTCAGCCATTTCCTCTAACTGTGCTAATGAAAATTCATATTTAATATGCCAAGACGTGATGGGCTTTACATTACTCATGGTAATAGAGAAGGCCGGGGCAGCATTTGTGGACAGTAAGGATGCACTTTCTTGTGAAGGTGACAGCCAATGTTCGCGGTAGCCAATATCAAATTGAGCATATTCATAACCCAATGAAAAGTAGCTGTTATGGGGAATAATCTTCTTACCATCAACGATGGTCCCCCCTACATTGGCGATGGCATATTGATTGAACTGATAAAAGCCAACTGCACTCGCTTGGGCATTGCTGTCCATGGCGATACCACGATTATTAGCTATGCTGAAATTTTTATTGTTAGATGTTGAAAGCGTGGTTGATAAATGAGTAAGCGCACTCTGCTTTTTATAACGTTTTATATAGGCAGAAATTCGATAAAAAAGCGCAGGATGACTATCTTTAATTTTGTCTAGATAATCAACAACTGTGACAATATGATAAGGTTTACTCAACACTGGCATACGAGAAATTGTCGCTAGACGTGCTATTTCAAGTTCAATAAGGGCATCGGTTTTTAAAGGTAAGTAAGGGCTAACACCATCGGCATTAGCCTGTTTTATCGAAAATAATATCAATAAAGTGATAAAAAATAAGTATTTAGTTTTGTGCACAAAAAAAGCCATCATATAATCTAAAAATCGCAGCGATTATACGCGAGTTTTTCCAACATAGTAGGACTTACTTCCAATTATCCATCGAGCCTTTGCGGCGAGAAGTCAGTCTTGGCAAAATCAAACCTAAAAGTAAGCCAATGACTAATACAATAGCACCATTATAAAACCATTCTTTTTTGATATTTGTGTCTTGGTCTTTTAACTTGGCACGTATCGTTATCAGCGTTTTATTAAGCTGACTTATTTCGTTGTTAAGTTGTGCTTTTTCGCTGCTAAGGTTTTGAATGGTACTTCTCGTTTGGGAAAGCTCTTCCGACATGCTGTCAGTATTACTGGTGGTATTGGCTAATTTTTCATTAAGCTCGGCAATAACAAAGCGCAAACCTGGCTTTAATGACAGATACTTACTTTCAACCCAGACATTTCTATTCTTATCATCAATGATCTCGGTGTAATCATTTTCACTTTCGCCTGTTACTTTAACTTCAGTACCTGAATTTATACTGCCTAGAATTCGATAATTATTACCCGCTCCTGAATGCATATAAATAAATAAATCATCTGAAATATAGCCAGAAGGAAGGTTGGATGGGCTGTCTTCTGCAAGAAGAGGAAAAGATGAACTTAGTACTAAACCAACCAATAAAGCTTTTATTATTTTCATGAAACTACCATTAACGTTTGTAAAATTATTCATAGCAAAATACTAGGGGTTTGGCGGATTGATAGCAAGTTAAGTTTACGAACATTATGGTTTTATGGGTAAAAAAAAGGTTTTATTTTTGATATTTTGTAAACAAGATATTATATATAGCGCATTCATTAAGATAGTGCTTATGTAGAGTTTGTTAGCAGATTAACCGTCAGTAAAATTTTTGTATATCGCTATGCTATATAAAAGAAACTTATCGGAATTGGCATTCGCTATTTGTTTTCATATGTTGCTGTTGTAAACTCAGCATGTTGACATAATAAAACAAATTATTGGAAGAATATGGTTACCGAAATTGAGCTTAAGTATTTTGTTACAAGTGATAATACTCAAGAAAAAATCACCCAGTTATTCACCACAGAACAGCTTTCATTTAGCTGTGTAACAAAGCAATTATCGAACTGCTATTACGATACAACACATTTAGATTTTCGCCATCATGATATGGGGCTAAGAATTCGTGGTTGTGACGGAAAATTAGAGCAAACCATAAAAACAGCCGGGGTGGTAATTGCTGGTTTACATCAGCGCCCAGAGTATAACGTTGATATCACGAATAATTTCCCAGAATTGTCCTTATTTCCAAATGAAATTTGGCAGCCAACTCAACAGGTAGAGCAGCTACAAGAATCGTTAATCCCGCTGTTCTCAACAGATTTTAGCCGCGTTATTTGGTTAGTCACTTTAGTCTCGGGTTCAGTAGTCGAAGTTGCCTTCGATCAAGGTGATATTAGCAGTGATGGTCGCAGTGTTAAAATTTGTGAGCTCGAACTAGAGCTTGTCAGTGGCACAACCTCAGATTTACTCTTGCTCGCTAAGCTATTATTTTCTGTGGTGCTTGTTAGGCCAAGTAGCCAAAGTAAAGCGGCTCGAGGTTACGGTTTATGGAAAAACACCCCAGTTAATTATAAAAGAAATATTACCGATATTCTTCCCATTGACCGCAGTCACTCTATTTCTAATGCCTTTTCTACCGGTATTAATCATTGCCTAGTAAATCTGCATGATCATATTGAACACTACATAACGGCGCCAAGCTTAGTCGAGTTAGAAAAAATAACAGAAACCTTAGCGTTAATTCGTCACGGTTTTTGGCTATTTGCTGACTATCTACCTGAAGGAGCCGTAAAAATTCGTGATGAACTCAGCTATTTTGTCCATCTGCTCTCGTGGGTTGATAATGCGGTTAATTTACAAGAGCTGACTAATAAAACGGGCAACTATCGAGGTAAGTTAAATTACAGTGAACAATTGGTAGCACAATTAAAAATTGAAAAACGTCGTCTTCCGACTAGCGAAAATGTTATCGAATTATTGCATGGTCAGCGTTTTAATACCCTACAGGCTGATTTACTGGCCATGCTCTTAACAGAAGATAGCCATTTTAGTGACTTGTTGTTACCTTTTGCGCAGCAAAGTCTAACAAATAGTATGTCGGTGTTATTTGCTGATAGTACCCCAGGGCAGTCGCTGACCCGTGAACAATACTTATCGCAAGCAAAACTGTTAAACCGAAGCTTATTAACAGGGACTTGGTTTGGCTTATTATTTGATGAAGAAGAGCGTAAACAATATCGAACACCTTGGTTGGACATTCAGCAAGGGATCAGCGAACTACAAACCTTGTGGATTATTCACCAACAACTACAAACCTTAGACGAAAAACCAAAAAAACTCGTTTTATGGCAAGGCAGTAAAGTAGAAGGGTTATTAATCGCGTTAGACAGCTCTAGAAATATGGCGTTGTTAACGAAATCGTACTGGTTAGATGAGTCGTAGAGTTAATCCGTTCGAATAGATAAAGGTTTGAGATAATGTTGATAATAATCCGTAGGGTCATAAATTAATGAAGTGGCTTGCTAAATTAAGTTTACTGTTAAGTGGTTTTATTACCTGTGCAAGTTTGGCGAGTGTTTATAACCTTCCTGCCGCCGACTCCCGATTAGTGGGCGAGCAAACAATCCATAAAGCAGTAAAGGGCGACTACTTTCAAGCTTTAGCTGAAAGTTATAATGTAGGTTTTTTTGCCTTACTCGCGGCTAACCCCGGGGTAGATCCTTTTTTACTGGCTTCAGGCCATGAAATAGTTATTCCAAAACAGATGCTCTTACCCTTTGGTAAGCGTGAAGGTCTTGTCATTAACCTAGCTGAGCTACGCTTATATTATTACCCCAAAGGAGAGAAGTTAGTGTATGTTTTCCCTGTAGGTATTGGCAGAGAAGGACTAGAAACACCGCACTTAACCGATACCATTGGCGAAAAGCGAAAAGACCCAACTTGGCGTCCAACAGCAGAGATGCGCGCACGTTACTTTGCCGAGCATGGTAAAGAAATGGTCAGAGAAGTCCCCGCAGGGCCTAATAATCCCTTTGGTAAATATGCCTTGCGTATTGGCACAAGTGAGTACCTACTTCATGGCACCAATAAGCGCTTTGGTATTGGTATGCGAGCAAGCTCAGGCTGTATTCGTATGTACGATAACGACATAGAATGGCTATATAATAATATTCCCGTAGGCACACCTATTCGCATATTCGAACAGCCCATTAAAATGTCCTATGAAGAAAACGGCAAGAAAATAGAACTTCATCGCCCATTAACCCCAGATGACGGCAGCGAAGTTAAATTAGTGATGACAAATGCCATAAAAAACTTTATTGGCAACGATGATGAAATGTTAAAAAAAGTAAATTTACTACTAAATAATCCAAAAGGTGTAGTTATATCATTAAATTAATGTAAGGGTGATATTAACAGCTCAAATACCTTGCCCAGAGATCCCGAACAAAACCACGTCAACATGAAGAAACCTTCCGTCAATATGAAGAAACCTTCCGTCAACATGAAGAAACCTTCCGTCAACATGAACAAACCTTCCGTCAACATGAAGAAACCTTCCGTCAACATGAACAAACCTTCCGTCAACATGAAGAAACCTTCCGTCAACATGAACAAAACCTCCACCTACATGAGCCCAAACTCCGTCATCCTGAACTCGTTTCAGGATCTCGTTGTTAACAACCCAAAGCTCAGATACTGAAATAAATTCAGCATGACGAGAAGAGAGAATACCACCTACATGGGCCAAAACCGCCGTCATCCTAAACAAAACACCGTCATCCTGAACTCGTTTCAGGATCTCGTTGTTAACAACCCAAAGCTCAGATACTGAAATAAATTCAGCATGACGAGAAGAGAGAATACCATCAACATGGGCCAAAACAGCCGTCATCCTGAACAAAACCTCCACCTACATGAGCCCAAACTCCGTCATCCTGAACTTGTTTCAGGATCTCGTTGTTAACAACCCAAAGCTCAGATACTGAAATAAATTCAGCATGACGAGAAGAGAGAATACCATCAACATGAGCCCAAACTCCGTCATCCTGAACTCGTTTCAGGATCTCGTTGTTAACAGCCCGAAGCCCAGATACTGAAATAAATTCAGCATGACGAAAAGGGATACTGAAGAATAACTCCGTCATCCTGAACAAAACCTCCACCTACAATGAGCCCAAACTCCGTCATCCTGAACTCGTTTCAGGATCTCGTTGTTAACAGCCCAAAGCTCAGATACTGAAATAAATTCAGCATGACGAGAAGAGAGAACGTCGCCCTGAGTGAGTCCACGTCAGATGAATGAGAACTCCGTCAGTATGGACGAAGACTCCATAAACATGGGTCAAAACCGCCGTCATCCTAAACAAAACCTCCACCTACATGAGCCCAAACTCCGTCATCCTGAACTCGTTTCAGGATCTCGTTGTTAACAGCCCGAAGCCCAGATACTGAAATAAATGCAGCATGACGACCTGGGATACTGAAATAAATTCAGTATGACTACATGGGAGGCTGAATACATTCAGTATGGCTACAAGGAGAAGGGATTTCAGTTTTATTTTATACTTGGCAAAAAAAACGAGACTTATTAAGTCTCGTTTTTATTGTTTACGCTAAATACTCAGAAAAACTAATGAAGAATACGTGCGCGGATTGTGCCGTCAATTTGTTTTAATTCACGTAATGCTAGGGCACTATCTTGGGCTTCGATATCAATAACTACATAACCAATTTGATCGTCTGTCTGTAAGTACTGTGCGGCGATATTAATATTGTGCTTAGCAAAGGCTTGGTTAATTTGGGTTAACACACCCGGTTGATTGCGGTGTATATGCAATAAGCGGCTTGTACCCGTATGACCTGGCAAAGAAACCTCTGGAAAGTTAACGGCTGAAAGTGTTGAGCCGTTGTCAGAGTATTTTGCCATTTTACTGGCTACTTCTAAGCCGATATTAGATTGGGCTTCTTTGGTGCTACCACCAATATGTGGCGTTAATATAACGTTGTCGAATGCACGTAACGGTGAAATAAACTCTTCATCATTACCTTTAGGTTCAACAGGGAAAACGTCAATCGCGGCGCCAGCAACTTTTTTACTTTTAAGCGCATCAGCTAATGCATCAATATCAACTACTGTGCCACGAGAGGCATTGATAAAAATAACGCCGTCTTTCATGATTGCAAATTCTTTTGCTGCCATCATGTTTTGCGTCTGAAGCGTTTCAGGTACGTGTAAGCTAACAACATCAGCTTCTTTTAATAAAGCTTTTAAACTTGACGCTTGGCTCGCATTACCTAAGGGAAGTTTGGTTTCGATATCATAAAAGCGTACTCGCATACCTAAGGTTTCAGCCAAAATACCTAATTGCATACCAATATGGCCATAACCAATAATACCTAAGGTTTTACCACGAGCTTCTACTGAACCAGCGGCAGACTTATGCCATTCACCACGATGTGCTTTGGCGCTTTTTTCAGGAATGCCACGTAATAATAATAAGGTTTCACCTAATACTAATTCCGCAACCGAGCGGGTATTTGAAAACGGGGCATTAAATACTGGAATGCCACGTTTTTGTGCCGCTTTAATTTCAACTTGGTTAGTACCAATACAAAAACAACCAATAGCCGCTAATTTTTTAGCATGGCTTAATACATAGTCAGTTAACTGAGTACGAGAGCGAATACCAATAAAGTGAACATTAGCAATTTTTTTGATCAAATCTTCTTCAGCAAGCGATGTACTAATACATTCAATATTGCTGTAGCCTTTCATTTTTAACTCTTCAACAGCGCTCGGGTGAACACCTTCAAGTAATAAAATCTTAATTTTTTCTTTTGCTAATGAATTATTGCTCATTTTCTAATATCTCATGTAGGACTATAGTGGTCATTGCCTTAACCAAATATAAAGCATTTAGATGGCTAGATTTCTAAACTAGCATATAGTGTATAAACTCTAAAGTTTTATTTTACCAGTTTAGCGCCATCTTGAGTGCCTAAAATTAAAACATCGGCACCGCGTAACGCAAACAAACCATTAGTAACAACACCTACAATGGCGTTGATATCATTTTCAAGTTTCTTAGGATCAATTATCTCTAAGTTATACACATCAAGAATTACACAACCGTTATCAGTAATAACGCCTTGGCGATAAACCGGATCACCACCGAGTTTAACTAATTCACGCGCCACATAGCTTCGTGCCATTGGAATAACTTCAACCGGTAAAGGAAACTTTCCTAGCACTCTTACTTGTTTACTTTCATCGGCAATACAAACAAATGTTTTGGCAACCGCGGCAACAATTTTTTCACGAGTAAGTGCAGCACCGCCACCTTTTATCATCGACATATGTTGGGTAATTTCATCAGCGCCATCAACGTAAACATCAATGCCGTCAACATCGTTCAACTCAAATACTTCAATACCATAGGCTTTTAATTTTTGAGTTGACGCTTCTGAGCTAGACACTGCGCCTTGGATCTTGTCTTTGATTGTCGCTAGGGCGTCAATAAAGTGATTTACCGTAGAACCCGTACCAACACCAACAATCGTGTCATTTTTAATAAATTCGAGGGCTTTAAGGGCTGCGGCCTTCTTCATTTCATCTTGTGTCATGTGAATCCTAATTAGCGAGCGGGAAATTAGGCAGAAGTATATCAGCAGATCTTTAAATGTCGAAGTTATAGC
This sequence comes from Colwellia hornerae, assembly GCF_007954355.1. Lineage (GTDB taxonomy): Bacteria > Pseudomonadota > Gammaproteobacteria > Enterobacterales > Alteromonadaceae > Colwellia_A > Colwellia_A hornerae. The sequence goes on along the minus strand of NZ_VOLR01000008.1, from coordinate 68,127 downwards.
TGGTGGTTGGCGTGATAATTTTAGGCAGTGGAATATCCCAACTTTCAAAGGGAATAGCGGTAACTTTTTGGCAATCGTGAGCTAAACCAACTGGCAAGGGTGTAGCTTCTTTGTTTTGTTGATATTGAGCATGCCAAGCAGCAAGTGTTCGGTCATAAAAACCGCCCCCCATACCTAGGCGATTACCCTGTGGGTCAAAGGCAACTAGAGGAGTAAAAATTATATCAAGCTGAGCGAGCGTTATTATGTTTCGAACGTCAAGCCTAGGCTCTAAAATGCCATATTTGTTTTTGACGAGAATAGAGTTTTCAGTATATTTTAAAAACAGTAAATTACCTTTACTAAAAGGGTGTATTACCGGTAAATATACCGCGATGCTATTTTGCCAACACCAGTTAATAAAAGGCTGAGTATTTAACTCACCATCATTCGCTAAATAAATAGCGATGTGTTTAACGCCTTTAACTACTTTATCTTTAATCAGTTTTTTAGACAATAAAAGTGATTGTTCTGCTTGCTGAGCAGTGTTTAATAAGCTGCGTTGATAGCGAATTTCTTGGCGAAGAGTATCTCTTGTTTTCATCATATTTAATCAACCTATAAAGAATAAGGCTTAAAGACATGGAATAAGTTGCAGTAAAAGCCAGCGATAAAAAAGCCAACAATAAATGTTGGCTTTTAGAGTCATTTAACGATTACAAACAGTTAACTAAGCGTTAGTTGTTGCCGTTGATGCTTTTGAATCATCAGGCAAATTTTCCCAAAATCTAGATTTGAAACCGATTAATAAAATGATTAAACCAATACCAATGCTAAATAAGCTAATTTGAATATAGAGTGAAGGTATTTGTGCCACGTTATTTGGATCGTAATTACCTGCTAATAAACCAGAAATAATATTACCAATTGAGTAGGTTAAAACAAAAACACCCATCATTTGTCCTGCAAAGCGTTTAGGTGACAATTTACTTACCGCACTTAATGCTACAGGGCTTAAACAAAGCTCACCAACTGTATGTAGGAAGTAAGTTGCTACTAACCAGTAAGGGGCAACTTTCATACCTGAAGCAGCGTATTGTGCAGCAAAAAACATCACGATAAAACCACTCGCCATGATGATTAATCCAACAGCACACTTAATGCCATAAGAAGGACTCACCAGTCTTTTACCTAAGTTAATCCATAAAGCCGCAAAAAAGGGTGATAGTAAAACGATAAAAAAGGAGTTTGCAGATTGAAACCAGCCCGTAGGTATTTCAAATGACCCAATAACACGGTCAGTATAATCACGTGCGAATAAATTCATCGATGAACCGGCTTGCTCAAAGCCCGACCAAAAACAAGCTGATGCAATACAAATCAGCAATAATGCCCAGAGTTTTTTCTTTTCATTTTGCGTTAGGTTACTACCAAAATATATCACCGCATAATAAATAACGAAAATTGTAGAAAATGCTACGGCAACGTATTGAGCGACAGTAACAGGGACAATAGTTATAAGTCCTTGAAAAGTAGCATAGGTAACAAACGCTAAAACAATACCAATAATCGCCCAGCTGGTCTTTTGTGCTTTATCTGACATAGGATATACCGGCTTTTCTCCAATACCTTGAAGCTTAGGTGTAGTGATTTTGTATTGAATTAAACCTAATGCCATACCAACAGCCGCGGCGCCAAACGCCCAATGCCAACCAACATTTTCCATTAAGTAGCCACAAACTGCATAACCAATAACTGAGCCTAAATTAATACCCATGTAATAAATAGCATAGCCACTGTCACGGCGTACATCTTCATCTGAGTATAATTGACCAACCATAGCGCCAATATTAGGCTTTAATAAACCGGTACCTAAAATAACGACGATTAAACCAATAAAAAATGTTGTGTCGTTAGGAATGGCTAAAATAATATGGCCAATCATAATAATGATTGCGCCGTACCAAACCGCTTTTTGGCCACCAATTAATCGGTCAGCTATCCAACCGCCTGGCAAGCCCATAAAATAAACACTACCGGTATATAAACCATATATAGCCGCTGCAGAAGCAACGGTTAACCCTAAGCCTCCTTCTTGTAATGTAGCAGTCATAAATAAAACAAGTAGCATACGCATACCGTAATAACTCATGCGCTCCCACATTTCTGTAACAAACAGTGTTTGTAACCCTGCCGGATGGCCAAAAAAAGAACCTGTATCAGGTTTACTCATAAAAAAATCCTCTAAGATAAGTGAAAATTACAGTTAAATATTATTATTTTAATTCGCTAAAAACATTTTGAAATATTGAAAAAAGTTCTTTGCGCTGTAATTATTGTCAAATTTATTTGCGAAAGTCAGCGTGTGTTATACCTGTGCTTGCCATGAAAGGCAATAGTTCGGCAGCGAGATTTGATTAAGCAGATGTAATGTTTTAGTTACCTTTGTGATTTCTCAGAAAGAAAATAATAAACTGACAGCGCTAAAATGAATTATTTGGCGTTATAAAAGGTAAGCAAGTTACTTTATTCAATAGCTCGTTACTGATAAACTCTACCCGTTAATTTCAGAACTTATTTAGTCGATATATTGAACCATTATTCAGATATATGGTTTGTAAATATTTAGCTAATGTTACGCCTCGCATTTATAGGAAATTTATTGCCCCAATGATGAACATTACTCGCTATCTTATAGCAACCTTTTTACTTTTTGCGCTTTCTTTAAATTTACATGCCCAGCAAGTGTCTGCTCAGCAAATAGAGCAATTTAAAAAGTTACCTAAAACTCAGCAACAAGCATTAGCTAAAAGTATGGGCATCGATTTAAATGCCATTGAAGCACAGTTATCCGGCAGTAATGTACAAAATTCTCCTATTAATACATTAATAACGCCACGTGATATTAATAGCTTTAACAATGACAACCTTAAAGTTAAAGATGCCGAGGAAACTGAGAAAGCTGAAGCGATTTTTAAAACATTACCGCGTTTCGGCTTAGATGTATTTGCTAATGCCCCAGCAACTTTTTCTCCGGTAATGGATATTGCCATACCAGAAGGGTATATTTTAGGTACCGGAGACTCAGTATCAATACAGGTTTTTGGTAAAGAAAACCGCGAAATGCAATTAACGGTAACACGTGAAGGGGAGTTGGTTTTCCCTACCTTGGGACCTATTAGCGTAGCAGGACTCACTTTCTCAGAATTAAAATCTTTTGTTGTCAGCAAAATCCAACAAAAAATCATCGGTGTAAATGTAGTGGTTAGCCTGGCTGAATTACGCTCGATGCGTATCTTTGTTTTAGGTGAAGCATACAAACCCGGACCCTACACCTTAAGTTCACTATCTTCCGTTACCCATGCTATTTTTGCTGCCGGTGGTGTTAGTGATATTGGCTCATTAAGAAATATTCAAGTAAAACGTTCAGGTAAGCTGATTCAACAAGTCGATTTATATGACTTATTGATTGAAGGTGATTCATCAAGTGATATTTTATTACAATCTGGCGATGTCGTTTTTATTCCACCACAAGGCAAGTCAGTGTCAATTGCCGGCGAAGTTAGACGCCCTGCTATTTATGAATTAAGCCAAGCAGACGATTTTGCCAGTGTTATCAAAATGGCTGGCGGACTTTTACCGGCGGCTTACCCAAAATCTACTATCGTTGAGCGTTATAACAAAAGCGATTTACGCAGTATTTTAAATATTGATTTATCTGATAAAAGCCAAAAAGCTGAAAAAGTACAAGCAGGCGACTTTATCCGAGTATTAAAAAGCTCAGACTTATATGTTGATTCAATTACCTTAATAGGCGCTGTAGCGCGTCCAGGTAAATACCAGTTACAAAATAACATGTTGTTATCTGACGTTATTACCAATGCCGACTCTCACCTATTACCTTACGCCGATTTAAATTACGGCATTATTGTTAGAGAAGTTGATAGCGCGCGTAATATTGAAATTTTACAGTTTAATTTAGTTAAGGTTTTTGCTGATAAAAGTTCTAAGAGCAATATTCAACTGAGCAGTAATGATAAAATTATCATCTTCTCTAAAGCCTTTAAGTTTTCTGAAGAACAATTTTTATTAGATGAACTGGCCTACACCCAAGAAGAGCTTTTAGCGAAAGAAAGAAACTTAGCGATTGAAACCAGTAAGCAAAAAGAGTTTTGGGAAATCCATGAACAAAACGATGTTATGGCCGAGACTAAAGATGAAAAAATCTATACCTCTATCGATAATATTAATAGCGGCGCAGAGCATGACAATGTAACCATTCGTGAAATGGCATTATTTTCTCGTCAACGTTTACTTGTGCCTATTGTTAACAAACTCCGTTACCAAGCTGGTGTGGGTGAAGCGGTAAAGTTAATTGAAATTGATGGCGAAGTTAAATTTCCGGGCGTTTATCCATTAGGAAAAGGGGCTCGCGTAATCGATTTAATTTTAGCGGCCGGTGGCGTTAAAGAGTCAGCGTATTTATCAAGAGCTGAGTTAACACGTAACGAAATGAGCGGTATTAACTCGGTAAAAACTTCTAAAAATATTCATTTAGTTAATGCCCTAAACAATATCGAACAAGACAATATTTTACTAAGAAGCAAAGACCGCCTTAATATTCACCGTATCCCTTCATGGAGTGCGAATCATGTTATTGAGTTGCGCGGCGAAGTCCTTTTTCCGGGTAAATATACAGTAAGTCGTGGTGATAGCTTATCAAGCATTATCAATAAAGCCGGAGGATTAACGGCTTTTGCAGACCCTAATGGCTCTGTCTTTTCAAGAACAAAGTTAAAACAACTTGAAAAACAAAATTTAATTAAAGTAAGTGCCGACTTACGTATTGAAATGGCAACTAAGTCTTTATCAAGTAACAGTGGTATAACTTCATATAGTGAAATTCAATCGTTACTAGCAGACCTCTCTAAGGTAGAGCCACTAGGGCGTTTAGTTATTAACTTACCGCAAGTTATTGCCAAAAATGATTATGATATTGCAATAGAAGGCGGCGATGTACTTTACATCCCAACGCAGAACCGCTCAATTAATGTTATGGGACAAGTGCAAGTGAACAGCTCGCATATGTTTGATTCATCAAGCAGTGTTGAAGACTACATAACACAAAGCGGCGGCTTAAAAAAACGTGCTGATGATGAGAGAATTTATATTATTTCATCAAATGGCAGTATCAAAATGTTTGAAGAAAGCAATTGGTTTAGCGGTGGTGCTGACTCAGCTTTAAAACCAGGTGACTCAATTGTTGTACCACTTGATTCAGAGTACATGAACAATTTAACCTTGTGGACAACAGCCACAACGATTATGTATAACACAGCGGTTGCAATAGCGGCAATTAGTGGACTGTAAAGTTTCAAGCTATATTTAAAAAATCAACGGCATTGTTAATACAATGCTGTTTTTACTTACTCCTCAACAATACCTCACGATAAACATTGCCCTGATAATTTTTAATGATGTATGGCATATATTTTAAATTTAACCTGACACTGACAAAACAATAAAGCTCTACTACAATATTAACCATATGTAAAAATAATGTTAATAAATGGGGCTTAGTATGAATACATTAGTTTATATTTATATATTACAGTCGGTCGATGGTAGCTACCACACCGGCTGCTGTGATGAGCTTGCAATAGTGTTAGCAAAATACGATAAATATCACCAACTGTTAGTAGGTACCGAAATAAAGCCCCCGGTAAAACTTGTCCACCAACAAAAATTTAAAACTGAACAAGAAGCAAGACTGATAGAAAATGAAATTAGAAGATGGACTAAAAAGCAAAAACAATTCCTGATTAATAACGACTGGCCAGAAATATCAAAACTAGCAAAAAAATTTATCTACTGACAAGGTCGTCAAGATGAAACAGCCACATATCTATATAATGACAAATGTAAAAAACACCACACTATACATAGGTGTAACGAGTCAATTAGCCCAAAGAGTCTATCAACATAAATCCAAACTGACCTTAGGCTTCACCCATAAATATAACCTAAATAAATTAGTATATTTTGAGTCATTCGAAACTATGTATGATGCGATAACAAGAGAAAAGCAACTTAAAAACTGGCGAAGAGCCTGGAAGAAAAACTTAATAGAACAAATAAACCCCAATTGGCAAGATCTCAGTAAAGACCTATAAAAAGCAAAGCTAACACGAAAGATCCCTAAGTGATCCTAAAGTAACCACATTCATCCTGCGCATGTACTTAGTCATCCTGACACCGACACCCTGACACACCAACCGTCATCCTGATACCCCAACCGTCATCCTGACACCCCAACCGTCATCCTGAACTTGTTTCAGGATCTGTACTTAACCAACAAAAACCAGATACTGAAACAAGTTCAGCATGACGAGAATAGGAGAACATCAACCTGAAACCGACACCGTCACCCTAAAGCCTCCAGCGTCATCTTGATACCTCCACCGTCATCCTGAACTCGTTTCAGGATCTGTACTTGACCAACAAAGACCAGATACTGAAACAAGTTCAGCATGACGAGAATAGGGGAGCAACAACCTGAAGCCGACACCGTCACCCTAAAGCCCCAACCGTCATCCTGAAGCCGACCCGTTATCTTAAGCCTCCATCGACATCCTGATACCTCCACCGTCATCCTGAACTCGTTTCAGGATCTGTACTTAACCAACAAAAACCAGATACTGAAATAAATTCAGCATGACGAGAATAGGGCAGCATCAACCTAAAACCGACACCGTCACCCTAAAGCCGACCCGTCATCCTGATACTGAAACAAGTTCAGCATGACGGTTTCAGGATCTGTACTTAACCAACAAAAACCAGATACTGAAACAAGTTCAGCATGACGACAAGGGATAACAGGTTATACATACACTGAAACAAATTCAGCATGACGATAAGGGATAACATGTCATACAGAGACTGAAATATACTAACCATGACAACATCAGAACTCTGTATCCTGAACTTTCCTCTTTTTCTGACTAGACAAGACTTATTAACTTGCGTATTATTCTGCGCAATACAGCTTTAACTCTCTAGGCTCCATACCTTCATATATTGAAATGTATATGTCGTTTAGATGAAAGCACGCAATTACACTTGTATGCTAATTAATATGGTGTTTAAGAAGACTATAATAATAAAGCGAGAACTGTACGCATTGTTAAGATGTTTTTACAATAAACATCAAAAATTTCAAAACAACACGGCAGTTGACTTACTTAGCGAAGGATTGAATAAACTTACACGATGTTAAAATACTCTAAAAAACTAGTTGTCTCATTGTCATTATTGATGCTGAGTAGTTGTAGTATGATCCCTGGCAGTCATATGGAAGGGGTTGATGTTGAACCTGAGACTTCTACGCTAGCGCAAGACTTATCGAATGTTAATATCTCCATTATTGACTCGGCACTTATCTCTCAATTAAAAGACAACCAACAAGCTTACACTAAAGCTAAAAAGCATAGCCCAATGGCCATCGAAGGTTATGATTATGTGCTAGGTATTGGTGATGTTTTATCTATTGGCGTCTGGGATCATCCCGAATTGACTATCCCAGCAGCTGTTCAAAGAACCGCTGCGTTTGACGGTTTTAGAATTCAAGCCGATGGCACCATTACCTATGCTTATGCCGCTAATGTACCCGCTGCTGGTAAAACCATTCGACAATTACACGCGATATTAGTATCAAAACTAAGCCGAGTGATTGAAAAACCACAACTAGATATAAAAATAGTCGGTTTTAATAGCCAAAGAGCTTATGTTACTGGCGAAGTAAACAAACCAGGCGTATACCCAGTTACCGAAATTCCCCTGACCATAATCGACGCACTTAACCAAGCGGGCGGTTTAAGTGCAAGAGCTGATTGGCGTACAGTCACTTTTACACGAAACAATGAAACTGAAATCATTAAGCTAGACGACTTTTATACCAAAGGCGATATCACTCAAAACCGTTTACTAAAACACGGTGATATCCTCCATGTAAGTCGCACCGACAATCAAAAAGTATTTGTTCTTGGCGATGTAAACAAAGCCGGTAGCATTGAAATTAATCGTTATGGTTTAAGCCTTGCTGAAGCGTTAAGTGACGTAGGCGGTTTAAACGAACAAACGGCCAATGCCAACGGTGTATTCGTATTACGTAAACGCCCAGACAACCAAGAAGGCATTATTGCTGATGTTTATCAATTACATGCACAAAACGTAATTGCACTGGTATTAGCCGATCAATTTAAATTACAGCCTCGCGACATCGTATACGTTACCACAGCGCCTATTGCCCGTTGGAATCGTTTAATCAGTCAACTTGTACCTACTATTACAGCACTTGAAAAGATTTCCAATGTTAAAACAGATGGCAATTTCTTCTAATGGCGATGTTTAATAATATTTTAGTTGTTTGTGCTGGTAATATTTGTCGAAGCCCTACGGGTGAATACCTTTTAAAAGACAAATTAAAAGAGAAGTTGGGCGGCGAAAGCCATATAAAAATTTCTTCAGCAGGCCTAACTGCATTGGTCGGTAATAGCGCAGAAGCAACGGCAACCAGTATTGCCTTAAGTAATAATATTGATATGAGTGGCCATAAAGGCAGACAACTCAGTTCAGCATTAATTGCCGAAAATGATCTGATTTTAGTGATGGAAGAACGTCACTTAAGCGATTTGTTAGGTAAATATCCACAGGCCAGGGGAAAAACCTTCTTGTTAGGAAAATGGATTGATAATACTGAAATCCCTGATCCTTACCGTCAAAGTCAAGAAGCGTTCGAGCATGTTTATCAATTAGTTGATAAAGCCTGTTCTGCTTGGACCAAATACCTTTAAACCAGAACTTAAACTTAACGTAAAACAAAAAGTTTAAAGTCAGTTACATTTATTAAAAGTACACTTAATATGTCAATCAATGAAAATATAGCTCAGCCAACAGTCAAAAATCAGCAAAGTATCAATGCAGCAGCCAACGAAATTGACTTAATGTCACTTTTTGGCGCGTTAGTCGATCGTAAGTTTTTTATCTGTATCACTACGGCTATCTTTATGCTGGTCGGTGTTGCTGTCGCCATGTTTTCAACGCCTATCTATAAAGCAACGGCAATGATCCAAGTCGAAGAAAGTGGCGGTTCAGTCCCCGGCTTAGACGACATGGCGGGCATGTTTGAAAGTAGCTCTAAATCAATAACCGAAATTGAGCTATTAAAATCACGCTCTGTTATTGGTGAAGCAGTAGATAAACTGCAGTTAGACATAGTCACACAGCCCAATTTATTTCCTATTATTGGTGGTCGTAGCTTTCGAAAATTCAATCCTATTAACCCTAATGATGTCGCAGAAGCTAAGTTTGGCGCGACAAGTTATGCATGGGGTGGTGAGAAGATTAACGTGTTTCGTTTTGACATCCCTAAATATGCCATCAATAAAGCATTTGTTGTGCAAGCAGGTCAAAATAATACTTTTACGCTTTACTCAGGAGCGGGCGAAAAAATTCTAACCGGTAAAGTCGGCGAAGAAGTCACCAATGGTGTTTATACGCTAACCATTAAAACATTAATAGCCCGAGCGGGTACAGAATTTATTGTTTCTCGTAAAGACCGATTAAATACCATTCTTGATTTACAAGCGGCTATTGGCGCCAGTGAAAAAGGCAAAGATTCAGGCATAGTTAATTTAAGCTTTCAACATCAAAACCCAGAATATAGCCGAAGGGTGTTAGATGAAATAGCCCAAATATATGTACGCCGCAATGTTGAACGTAACTCTGCTGAAGCTAAAAAATCACTCGATTTTTTAGAAGTACAATTACCTGAAATTAAAAAAGAATTAGAACGCTCAGAAGCCTTATTTAATGATTACCAGAAAAATCAAAAATCGGTCAATATCACTTTAGAAACACAAGGCGTATTAGAGCAAATCGTTGAGCTTGACACTAAGTTACAAGAATTAGACTTAGAACGTTTAGCGATGTCACGAAAATTCAAACGTAACCACCCTAATTATCAAGGTATTGTTGAACAAATATCCGCAGTACAAAAACAACGCGATGGCTTAGCTAAAAAAATAGCGAATTTACCTGAGATGCAACAAAAACTCTTGGGCTTAAAGCGCGATGTTGAAGTAGGTAACGAAATTTACATGATGCTGTTAGGCAAAGTGCAAGAGTTAGATATTGTCCGTGCCGGTACTGTCGGTAATGTCCGTATCATTGATGTCGCTGAAGTGAATACTACTAAACCAGTAAAACCTAAAAAATCATTAATTGCGGTTATGGCAACCATGCTAGGCGGTATGCTAGCGATAGCGATAGTACTGATACAAAAAGCACTACATAAAGGGGTTGAAGACCCAAGCGAAATAGAAGCGATTGGCATGCCAGTATATGCCAGTGTGCCTTTTTCAGCCTATCAAGACAAATTGTCAGATTTAATGATTGGCAAGAAAAGAAAAAAACAAACAGGAAAAAAGGTATTAGCGGTAGATAACCCGGCAGATTTATCGATAGAGGCATTGCGTAGCTTACGTACTAGCCTGCACTTTGCCATGATGGAAGCAAAAAATAATGTTATTGCTATTTCTGGTCCTTCTCCAGGGGTCGGTAAGTCTTTCATATCAACGAACTTAGGTGTAGTGCTCGCGCAGAGTGGTCAGAAAGTGTTATTGATAGATGCGGATATGCGTAAAGGTTATATCCATAAGCATTTTGACTTCGCATGGAAAAATGGCTTGTCTGAATATTTATCAGGACAACAAACCCTAGAGCAAGTGACTAAGTCGACTGATGTAGCAGGGTTCGACATCATTACCCGTGGTCAAGTACCGCCCAACCCTTCTGAGTTACTGATGCATGCTAATTTCAGTAAGTTAATTGCAGAAATAAAAACACAATACGATATTATCATTATCGATACACCGCCTATTTTAGCAGTAACCGATCCAGCCATTGTTGGCGGCCATGCCGGAAGTATGTTGCTAGTGACGCGCTTTGGTCAAAATGGTATTAAAGAAATAGATTATGCTCGCCAACGTTTTGAACAAAACGGTATCGATGTAAAAGGGGTGGTATTCAACGGTGTGCTAAAAAAAGCCAGTAACGCTTACGGATATTACGGATACTCAAACTACGAGTATAAATCAGATAAGTAACCCAGCAGTTACGTCATTCCAGTAGTGTACACAATCACGTCATTCCAGTTATTACTTAGGCTGGAATCTAGAAAGCAGCTGCGCCATTGCTTCAGTGTATAGTATCGTCATTACAGTAGTGCATTAAGCTAGAATCTAGAAAGTAGTGACGTCATTCCAGTTATAACTTAAGCTGGAATCCATAACTAAAAGAACATGAAGTATAAGTATGTCAAACATAAAGAAACATAATTGGTTTTTATTAACCAGTAAACCACGCGAAGAACAGCGTGCTTTTGACAACTTAAGTAACCAAGGCTATGAAGTTTTTTTACCTAAAATAGCCAAGGTAACAAATAGACAAGGAGTTAAGTCGGTATCATTGCAGCCACTATTCCCAAATTATCTATTTATTAACCTTGATCTAAGCGAGGCAAATTTTAATGCTATTCGCTCAACGCGAGGTGTTGGTAGTTTTGTTCGCTTTGGCTTAAATTATGCGACACTGAACGAGAATTTAATCAAAGAAATAAAACAAAACATTGAGGGCAGTGACCATAAATCATTAGATGATTTACTCACTTACCAACAAGGTGAAAAAGTACAAGTCACCCAAGGCCCGTTTAAGGGTCTAGAAGCCATTTATAAAACCAAAGATGGCCTAGAGCGATGCATTATATTAATTAAAATGCTCGGTCAAGAAAGTGAAGTAGCAATAGAAAATCAAGCAATAGAAAAACTCGATTAATAAAGCACGTTGCATAAGTAAATCTTTAGATGTTTGTATATTTTATGATATTTAGCCTTACGTTATGGCTGAATGTATAAAAAATAATAATTATTTCCCCAAAATGCTGAGATTTAAAATGCCTATTGGAGCTAAACCAAAGGGCGGAAGCGTGTCAAAAACACACAGGTAAAATAGTTGTTATTAATTGATGAGTATCAAAAGGTGACTCTACTAATTAAAACCTTCCGTAATTGCGGCACAGGCCGCAATCTAAAAACCCATGAAGGTGATACTGGCAAAAGACTGTGCTTTAAATCCGTCTGACTATGATGGGAAGGGTCTAAGACCTAAAATCAACCAGAGCCTGAGTGATGACTAGAGTCAGTATTTAAATCAAAGTTAGCTATCTTGTAGAGTCTGAAATTATTCGAAGAGTATACTTTGAAATAAAACACAAAACATTTTTAGTGGCAACTGAGAACTAAAGAAATATCTTAGTTAATCAATTTAAAATAACAATTTAAGTATAATATAATGAAAAAGTGCATAGTAGAAACTAAATATTTAATAGATATAAAAGGAACTTGGGGATAATTATGACATCAATTCTGTCTCTTATTGGACGTGATAAAGAACTTTTTACTGCTGATATTAATAGTAATGAAATGGTTTTGGCTGAGGTTGTTGCTAATTCAACTTTTTTAGTACTTGGTGGTGCAGGGTCAATCGGGCAAGCAGTCACAAAAGAAATATTCAAACGTAACCCAAAAAAGCTACATGTTGTTGATATTAGTGAAAACAACATGGTTGAATTAGTACGTGATATCCGTAGTTCTTTTGGTTATATCAACGGTGACTTTCAAACGTTTGCCTTAGATATTGGCTCGATAGAGTATGATACTTTCATAAAAGCGGACGGTAAATATGATTACGTATTGAACCTTTCAGCATTAAAACATGTTCGTAGTGAAAAAGATCCTTATACATTAATGCGTATGATTGATGTAAATATTTTTAATACTGAAAAAACAATGAAGCAAGCAGCAGAAAAAGGCAGCAAAAAATATTTTTGTGTGTCTACTGATAAAGCGGCTAACCCTGTTAATATGATGGGTGCATCAAAACGTATTATGGAAATGTTTTTAATGCGACGTAGTGCCGATATTGCTATATCAACAGCTCGCTTTGCTAACGTTGCCTTCTCAGATGGTTCATTATTACATGGCTTTAATCAACGCATTCAAAAACGTCAGCCTATTGTTGCCCCTAAAGATATTAAGCGTTACTTTGTTACCCCTCAAGAATCGGGTGAGCTTTGTTTAATGTCATGTATCTTTGGCGAAAATAGAGATATATTTTTCCCTAAACTTAGTGAGTCACTGCACCTAATTACTTTTGCGGATATTGCAGTAAAGTATTTGGCCAATTTAGGTTATAAACCTTATTTGTGTGAATCAGAAGATGAAGCAAGAGAGCTGGTTAAAACATTACCCGATAAAGGGCAATGGCCTTGTTTATTCACTGATAGTGACACAACGGGTGAAAAAGATTTTGAAGAATTTTTTACTGACAATGAAACGCTCGATATGGAACGATTTGAAAACTTAGGCGTAATCAAAAATGAAGCTTTATTTGATCCTGAATTAGTCAACGAATTTGAACAAACCATCGCAAAGTTAAAGCAAGATCAAGCTTGGACTAAAGATAAAATTGTTGAACTGTTCTTTAAAATGATCCCTGCCTTTGGTCATAAAGAAACAGGAAAATACCTAGACAGTAAAATGTGATAAATATAAGAGTACGTAAGATAATACTATGCATAAAAAATTAGTTGATTTTGTTCGAGACATATACCAAACACAAGAGTTTGTTCCTCTTCATGCGCCAACTTTTGGTGGTAATGAAAAAAAGTATGTGAATAACACGCTTGATAGCACATTTGTTTCCAGCGTTGGTCAGTATGTCGATCAATTTGAACAACAAATAGAAGCCTATACGGGAACAGCCAAAGCGATAGCAACCGTTAATGGCACTGCAGCTTTGCATACAGCGCTATATATGGCAGGTGTGAAATCAGGTGATCTTGTTATAACTCAAGCATTAACTTTTGTTGCCACTTGTAATGCTTTGTATTACATGGGTGCAGAGCCTGTCTTTGTTGATGTGTCCAAGGTCAGCCTAGGATTATGCCCTAAAGCGTTAGCGTGTTACCTAGAAGAGTATGCTTATATCAATAATGATGGTTTCAGTCAGCACAAGGTTACTCAACAGGTATTTCGTGCAGTAGTCCCAATGCATACTTTTGGTCATCCTGTCGAGCTTGATGAACTAATGACTGTTTGTGCTAAGTGGAATATTGCTTTAGTGGAAGATGCCGCTGAGAGTTTAGGTTCTTTTTATAAAGGACAACACACTGGAACCTTTGGTTCTTTTAGTGCAGTCAGTTTTAATGGTAATAAAGTTATTACCACTGGTGGTGGCGGCATGGTTTTATGCAAAAACTATGACGAAGGCATGCATACTAAGCATGTAACTACTACAGCAAAAGTACCTCACCCTTATGAATTCTTTCATGATGAACCAGGTTTTAACTACCGTTTACCCAATTTAAATGCTGCGTTAGGCTGTGCACAAATGGAAGTGTTACCTACCTTTCTAAAGCAAAAAAGAACTTTAGCGCTGCAATATAAGAATTTATTTAAGGACTCAGACTTTAAATTTATTGAAGAACCTGAATATGCTCAATCAAATTACTGGTTAAATGCGATAATTTGTCCTGATGTAGCTAGCCGTGAAATATTAATAAAAAAAACGAATAAAAACGGTGTTATGACACGTCCAATATGGAAATTAATGCATCGGTTGCCTATGTTTGAAAATGCCAAACGCGGCTCTCTCGAAAACTCTGAATTTATTGAAGCTAGGCTGATTAATATACCTAGCTCTCCCTCAATAAACTTGGATAAATTATAAAATGATAAAAAAAATAGGTATTGTAACTGGTACAAGAGCTGACTTTGGCTTGTTGTATAGAACAATAGATTTATTACAAAAAGATGAACGTTTTGAAACTAATGTTTTTGCTTGCGGCACTCACTTGTCACCTGAGTATGGAATGACAATTTCAGAGCTAGAGTCTAAGGGGATAAGCAATGTTATAGCTGTGGAAATGCTATTATCCACATCAAGTGGTGTGGGAATTGCTAAGTCGGTTGGTTTAGCCACAATTTCATTTGCAGATGCTTTTTCGCATGCAAACTTAGATTGTTTGCTTATATTGGGGGACCGATATGAAATTTTAGCTGCGGCACAAAGTGCAATGTTTTTAAATATCCCTATTGCTCATATCCATGGTGGCGAAGTTACTGAAGGTGCATTTGATGATTGTATCCGCCACTCCCTTACAAAAATGGCAAATATACATTTTCCAGTTGCGGAACAATTCGCAGATCGTATAAAACAACTTGGTGAAGAAGATAACTCGATACACGTAGTTGGTTCCCCAGGTGTGGATAATATTGTAAATGAACCAAGGCTAACATTGCCTGAATTAGAAGAAAGTTTAGGTTTTTCATTAGAAAAACGGTGCGCGCTAGTCACCTACCACCCTGTAACAAAAGCTAAGAATGAAGGTGAAAATGATATAACAAGCTTAGTTAATGCAATAAAGGCAAGGTCTGAACTTGATTATATTATTACATATCCTAATGCAGATGGCTGTGGGAAACAAATTATTGAACAGTGGAAAGAAATTGAGCATTTAACTAATGTTCATATTGTTCCATCACTTGGTTTTTTGAGGTACCTTTCAGTTATGGAACATGTAGATTGTGTTATTGGCAATTCATCTAGTGGTATTATTGAAGCCCCGAGTTACAAAGTAGGTACTATAAACATTGGCTCTAGACAAGCGGGTAGACCAAGATCAGAACTGATTTTAGATGTTGATATGGATGAAGAGGCAATCAAGCAAGCAATCACTGAGTGTTGCTCTAAAGAGTTTAAAGAAAGAGCTAACGACATTGTCAATCCATATGGTGAAGGAGATACTGCGAATAGAATAGTAAGCACTCTTGCATTACTTGATTTAGCATCATTTGGTTTTAAAAAATTCATTGATAGGAATTAATATGAAAAAGGGTAAGATTTTGATCATTGCAGAAGCAGGTGTTAATCATAATGGAGACTTGGAATTAGCAAAGCAGCTGATTGATGTAGCCGCTGAAGCCGGGGCTGATATTGTAAAGTTTCAAACATTCAAAGCAAGTAAATTAGCAGCAGCAAGTGCGGTACAAGCTGAATATCAAGTGAAAAACACAGGTAAGTCAGAATCTCAGTTAGAAATGTTAAAAAAACTTGAGCTTAAATATGAAGACCATTTTTTACTTGTCGAATATTGTAAAAATAAAAACATTGAATTTTTATCAACTGCATTTGATGAAGAAAGTCTTGATTTCTTAGTTAATGATCTAGGTCAAAAACTATTGAAAATACCTTCTGGTGAAATAACCAATGCGCCATTACTCTTGGCACATGCTAAAACTGGTTTAGATATTATTCTTTCCACTGGTATGGCTACACTTTCTGAAATTGAAACCGCTTTAAGTATTATAGCTTTTGGATATTGCCATTGTACAGAAGCGCCATCTATGGATAGCTTTGGAAAAGCTTACTTTTCTGACGAAGGAAAAGCTTATTTAAAAGAAAAAGTGACAATACTGCATTGCACAACAGAATACCCAGCACCTCTATCTGATATTAACTTAAATGCAATGGCAACAATCGAACAGGCATTTAAGTTACGCGTGGGCTATTCAGATCATAGTGAAGGAGTTCTTGTTCCTACTGTTGCAGCATCAAAAGGGGCAACAATAATAGAGAAACACTTTACACTTGATCGTAATATGGAAGGACCTGACCATAAAGCCTCATTAGAGCCTAAAGAGCTTACTGAAATGATTTCTTTAATTAGAAAAGTTGAGCTAGTGGAAGGTGATGGTATTAAAGGCCCACGTCCATCAGAAATTAAAAATAAACCGATTGCTAGAAAGAGCATTGTGGCTGCTAGAAAAATAAATAAAAACGACATTATTAAAGCAGACGATATTGCTATTAAACGGCCTGGAAATGGTATTAGCCCCATTAATTATTGGGATGTTATTGGCACATTGGCAAATAAAGATTTTAATAAGGATGAGTTAATAGTATGAAAATAGGTTATTTTGCAGATGGACCATGGTCACATGAAGCAATTCAATTAATTATAGAAAGCAAAGGTTTAGAGATTTCCTATATAGTGCCAAGGTTTGATACCCAAGATCCAGTACTTAAAGAATGGGCATCAAAACTAGGCATTCCATTTATACCTTGTGAAAATGTAAATTCGGCTACTTTTATTGAAAAAATTAATGCTTTTGATGCTGATTTATTAGTCTCAATGTCTTTTAATCAAATATTGAAAAAAGAGATCATAAGTCTAGCAAAAAATGGCTTCATTAACTGTCATGCGGGCGCACTCCCTTTTTATCGAGGAAGAAATCCTCTTAATTGGGCAATCATTAATGGCGAAAAGCAATTTGGTATAACAGTTCATTATGTTGATGAAGGAATTGATACAGGTGATATTGTTGAACAGAGGTTATTCCCAATTGCACTAACAGATAATTATGCAACTCTACTCGAAAAAGCGGTAGTTGAATGTGCAAATGTACTTCATTCAGCAATTATAAAAATCAACCGTGGTAAGTTGGTCAAACAGGCCCAGTCTGATATTCACCCAGTTGGGACATACTTCGGAATAAGAACTTTTGGTGATGAATTAATTAACTTTAATTGGCCAGCAGAAAGAATTCATAATTTTATCAGAGCTATTTGTACACCAGGGCCAAATGCACGATGTTTTATCGCAGAGCAAGAGTATTCCATTATAGTTTCTGAGTTGATTCACGGCGCACCTAAGTATATAGCAACTATAGGTGAAGTTGTGGGACGAAATGATAAAGGGGTTGTAATTAAAGTTGGTGATAGCACCTTACTACTTAAAACTATGAAAAAAATAGATACTCATAAAGAAACTGAAAAGTTTATTCCATCTTTTAGAATTGGTACTCGTTTCAGAGTAAATGGATAGAACATGAGTCATAATTGGAAAAATATTCTCGTTTCATCGACTGCAACGATACAAGAAGTTCTTAAAGTTATTGACAGTGAGGCGCTTCAACTTGCCCTAGTTGTAGATACAGACAACCGACTATTAGGCACTGTAACCGATGGTGATATTCGTAGAGCATTAATTAATGCTGTTCCTTTATCGCACCAAATCTCTGAGATAATGTTTACAACCCCTACCGTTGTAAACGTTGATACTTCTAAAGAGAAAATCTTAGAGTTGATGAATGTTAAGCAGCTTCATTCTATTCCAATATTAGATGATGGTATCGTGGTTGGTTTAGAGACTATTCATCATGTTACACAAAAAAACAAATACGATAATCCTGTATTTTTAATGGCTGGTGGTTTTGGAACTAGGTTAAAACCTTTAACGGATAATTGCCCTAAACCATTATTGAAAGTAGGTGATAAGCCAATATTAGAGACAGTACTGTTAAGCTTTATAAAATCAGGGTTTCATAATTTTTATATTTCTACTCATTACCTACCCGAAATGATCCAAGAGTATTTTGGTGACGGCAGTAAGTGGGGGATATCAATAAATTATGTACATGAAGAACAGCCACTAGGTACCGGAGGCGCTTTAGGCTTATTGCCTAATAACTTACCTGAGCTACCTGTTATTATGATGAATGGAGATGTACTGACAAAAGTAGATTTGGAAGCTTTACTTGTTTTCCATAATGAAAATAATGCTGACGCAACCATGTGTGTTCGTGAATATGAATATCAAGTGCCGTTTGGTGTAATCGAAAGTGAGGGTAAAACCATTAAAAGCATGGTCGAGAAACCCATACAACGATTTCATGTTAATGCCGGTATATACGTCGTTAGTCGAAAGATTATAGAAGAAGTAAATAATAACGAAGTGGTAGATATGCCTACACTTTTGGAAAGGTATTTAGATAACAAAGTTCTTATGTTTCCATTTCATGAGTATTGGTTGGATATTGGGCGTATGGATGACTTTAAAAGAGCGCAGTCAGATATATATACTTTGGGGTTTGTAAGTGAATGATTAATGGTAAGAAAGTATGTGCTATCATACCATCTCGTGGAGGAAGTA
This sequence comes from Colwellia hornerae, assembly GCF_007954355.1. Lineage (GTDB taxonomy): Bacteria > Pseudomonadota > Gammaproteobacteria > Enterobacterales > Alteromonadaceae > Colwellia_A > Colwellia_A hornerae. Next base: position 49,037 of record NZ_VOLR01000008.1, on the reverse strand, counting down.
AGCGCTTGCCAGGAAAGAATGTTTTACCTTTACATGGAAAACCTTTGATTGCTTGGACAATAGAAGCAGGACTTAACTCTCAATACATTGATCGCGTTGTAGTAAGTACAGACTGTGAGGATATAGCGAAGGTAGCGATAGATTTTGGTGCTGATGTTCCTTTTATGCGCCCTTCAGAAATAGCTACTGATACCGCCTCAACAGATAGTGTCATCTTACACTTTTTATCTACATTATCAGTCGCTAATTATCCAGATATAGTGGTTATTTTACAACCTACATCTCCTCTGCGCACAGAGCAGGATATTGATCAAGCTTTAAGCTTGCTCATTCAAAAGGAAGCTGAAGGGATTGTATCCGTGTGCGAATGCGAGCACAGTCCATTTTGGAGCAACATTCTGCCAGCAGACCTTAACATGGGAACATTTATTAAAAATGATATTAAGGGTAAAAGGAGCCAAGATCTACCACCCTGTTATAGATTAAATGGCGCAGTGTACGTTTTTACCTCTAATTCGTTTGTCAATATGCAAGGGATAAGTTATACGGATTCAGTGTTCAGCTTTATAATGCCAGGTTCACGCTCTATTGATATTGATCATGAATTAGATTTTAGATTAGCAGAAGTTATTCTAGACAATAATGAAAATAGAAACTTATCGAAAGGTATATGAATTGAAACCTGTTATTTATATTATAAGTACACCTCTATCATTAAGAGATTATAGACGTTATGGCATTGAAGAATTACAAAATAAGAATGTTGATGTTGACATAGTTGATATTTCTTCGCTAATTTATCCGGATAAATACAAGGGAAATAATGTACGAAGTTGTGATTTTTGTAATGTTTCTTATGTAAGTAAAGTACAAGATTTGGATTTGTTTATTAATCAACGTAGAGTTGATCATGTATATATAACGATTGGTTTTTTACCTAAACGTATTTTATTTAAATTAATGAAAAAAGGATCAAAAGTTGCAGTACAAATGTGGGGTCCAATACCTTTGGCACATGTTGGAACTCATCGATTCATTAGTCGAATAAAAAAACCGATAGTAATAACAAAAAAAATAATGACTAAACTTTATGAACAAGTAAAATATGGAAACATAGAATACGATTATTATTTATCTGTAGATGAAGTAAAAAATAAACAAAACATACTTTGTCATAGTTATGATTATTATCTCCACCTTTTAGACGCTAATAATGTTAAAAACCAATCTAATTCAAATAGCTCTGTTGTGTTTTTAGATCAAATGCTTCCCTATCACCCAGACTTTTCTCTTTCAGGGATAAAGAATACTATCAATAGTCGAAGTTATTATCAAAAGTTAAATGATTACTTCTCCTTCGTAGAGAATAAATTAAAAGTGAGAGTCGTTATTGCTGCTCACCCTAGAAGTATTGGAGTTGAAAACTATAGTGAGCTCTTTCAGGGCAGAGATGTGATCATTGGTATGACTAATCAATTAATTTCAGAAGCTCTATTCACAATCACTCATTATTCTACTGCAATTAACTACAGTGTGATTAATAATAAAAAAATTGTATATTTATTATCTAGTGAATTGATCTCGATAGGAATGAAAAATCAGCTAGAATTGATGGCTTTTGAAACGGATAGCGAGATTGTAAATATTGATATTACTGATGGTTTTTATCAAGGTAACAACAACAACAACAATAATAAATATAAAGAATATAAGAAAAAATATATAACCCAGAGGTGTGACGATATAACTAATGGTCAAATTATTATTAATGAATTACTAGTCAATAACTAATGAAAGAATCAAGTTTAAAGAAACGTTATGCTACAAAATTATTTGCAAGTATTATCAGTGGCGTCATAGGTGTGATAATCATTGCAATTGTGCCAAAAGCAATGGGTCCTATTGCTTATGGCCAGTTTGTCTACCTTCAGCAGTTTTTTACAAAAATTATTGGCTTTCTTGATGCAGGAAGCTCTATTGCTTTTTTTACCAAATTGTCTGCGAAACCAGAACGTAAAGAGTTAATTTCTTTTTACTTTTATTATTCATTATTTGTTGGTTTAATCTTAACTGTTTTTTTCTATGCTGTTGATCAATTTGGTGATATTCAAGCCTGGTTTCCTGACATAGATAAGGGATTTATATACTGGGGAATTGGTTTTGGTTTTTTAACTTGGTTTACTCAATTGTGTATAAAAGTATCGGATGCTTATGCTTTAACGGTAACGGTAGAATTAATTAAAATTCTACATAAAGTACTATCTCTCTGCTTATTGATCTACTTTATTTACTTCTTACATTTTGATTTAATGAAGTATTTTTATTTCCATATTATTACACTGTCTATTTTTATAGTTTGGGTAATGTATTTGTTTATTTCAAATAGTATAATCACAGTGCAAAGTATGAGCTTTGAATTTTCAAAGTTTAAATCGATATTTTCAGAGTTTGTAAGTTACTGTTCACCACTATTGATATATAGCCTTGCTGGCCTGTCTGTAGGGTTGTTTGATATATGGTTGTTGCAGAGTATTAGCGGTTCAGTAGAAACGGGGTTTTATGGCTTAGCATATTCACTTGCCACCATGTGTTTCATCTTTACAGGGGCTATGACCCCGATAATAACTCGTGAATTTAGTAAGTCATTTGAAAAAAATGATTTACTAACCATGGGTGAACTTTTCAATCGTTATATCCCTATGCTTTATAGTTTAGCAGCATACTTTGCCATATTTATTGCATTCCAGAGTGATAATGTCCTAGCCATTTTTACAGATGCAGAATTTAAAGATGCGTATTTAGTACTTGTTGTCATGGCTTTTTACCCCATTCATCAAACTTATGGGCAGCTGAGCGGTTCAATATTTTATGCAACAGGGCAAACTGCGCTATACAGAAATATAGGCTTGATTTCCATGTTACTGGGTTTTCTATTAACATTATTTTTGGTATATATACTCGAATTAAACGCATTAGGTTTAGCATTTAAAATGATTATATCTCAAATTATTGGAGTCAATATCCAGTTATATTTCAATGTTAAATTTTTAAAGCTAAGTATGTACAGATTTTTATGGCATCAAATATATGCAGTTGTTTTTTTTACAATTGCCGCTGGTTTGTCATCGATGTTTGTTGAGTTTTCGTCGCCATTAGTAAGTTTTATTGTTTCAGGCTTTATATATACTAGTTTAGTAATTATAGGCTTACTTATTTACCCTAAGTTATTTTCTGTGACAGAAAAAGAAATTCAATACGGCATAGTAAAAACTAAAGGTTTTTTACCGTTTTAATGTCATTGAGAGTAACTCATAGTTGCGTTTTATAAATTTTAAGGATACTCATATGCAAAAATCAATCAAAATATTAGATTGTACGCTCCGCGATGGCGGCTATTACAATAATTGGGATTTTGATGAAGAAGTTGTTTCATCTTATCTACATGCAGTTGCTGAGTCGCAAATTGACTTTGTTGAACTCGGCCTAAGAAATTTTACAAAGCTAGGTTTTTTTGGTGCATTTCATTATACAACGGAAGACTATTTAAATCGTCTTGGGCTTCCTGAAGGGCCATCATACGGTGTAATGGTAGATGCAAAAACTATCTTACAATCAGGAAAAAGTGTTGATGATGCAATTGATGAGCTGTTTGTTAATGCTTCAGCCAGTAAATTAAATTTAGTGAGAATTGCTGCACACTTTCATGAGGTTGAAGCGTGTGGTGCCATAGCTTGTAAATTAAAAGAGAAAGGCTACTTAGTCGGCTTTAATTTGATGCAAGCAGGAGGTAAATCTAGTGCTTTAATCACAGAAAAGGCTATGTTCATAAAGTCTTGGAATTGCATTGATGCTTTATACTTTGCAGATTCTTTGGGTAATATGGAACACGATGAAGTTTGCCGGATTATTAAAGCTATTCAATCTGTATGGCAGGGCGATATTGGTATTCATACTCATAATAACATGGGTAAAGCGTTAGATAATACGCTGACAGCTAGAACAGCAGGAGCTACATGGCTTGATGTCACAATTACGGGAATGGGAAGAGGCGCGGGTAATGCACAAACTGAAAGTTTATTAGCTGTTTTAAGTAAAGAATCAGATCTTTATCAACCAGCTACAATTTATGAACTCGTTATTAAGCACTTTGCACCAATGCAAAAAGAGTGTGGCTGGGGTTCTAATCTGCCATATTTTTTGGGAGCTCAAAATGATATTCACCCCACATATATTCAAAACTTACTAACAGGTGGAGAATACGGTGATGATGAAATAGTAGCGGCAATTGACTATCTGAGTAAGTTGGAAGGGACAACATCGTATAATGGTGATGTTTTAAAGTCTGCTATTTCATTTTCGGGAACAAATTGCATTGCAGCCGGTACAGATGTCTTAGTAGATCTCTTTGCTGATAAAGAGGTACTTGTTTTAGCAAATGGTCCTAGTACAAGAAAATATGCAAAAGAGATTGAAGCGTATATATCAAGCCGAAAGCCTGTTGTCTTATCACTTAATATTGTTACAGAAATTGATAGTAGTTTAATAGATTATTACTGTGTCTCTCATAACGCTAAATTTATATCACAAGGTAAGTTATATTCAAATTTGAATAAACCTATTATTGCGCCATTGCATAGATTTTCGTCTAACGAAAGAAGTTTATTACTAAGATCGAATGACGTACTTGATTTTGGTTTTGAAGTTGTAAGTGATCAATTCAATGTAGTAGATGATTTTTGCCAAGTCCCTTATGAGATTACAGTGGCTTATGCACTTGCAATAGCCAAGGTTGCTAACGCGAATGCCATTACAATGGTTGGAGTAGATGGATATTCATCAGGTGATCATAGACAGATGGATATGATTGACATGCTAAATATGTATATGACTTCGCAATCAATACCAGAGTTAACAGCATTGACTCCAACAACGTATCCAATCACACAAAAATCAATTTATGCACCTAAGTAGGTAGTTAATGAAAAAATATGATCATGTAATTATCATCCCAGCTCGATATAAATCATCTAGATTTCCTGGTAAGCCATTGGCTCAAATTAAGGGGAAGAGTATGATTCAAAGAGTATGGGAACGTTGCTGCCTTGCAGTTACAAGCGATATTATTTTTGTTGCTACGGACGATGAGCGAATCGCTGAACATTGTAAAGAGCTTGGTATCCAAATAATAATGACATCGAAGGATTGTATGACAGGGACAGATCGTTTATTTGATGCTTCTAAAAAAATAGATGCTATTACATATATCAATGTTCAAGGAGATGAGCCTTTACTTGATCCTCAAGATATAATTGATGTCATTGAAATGTCTAAACGTGAGCCCAATAATATAGTTAATGCTATGTGCAAGATTAATTCTGAGACTGACTTTAGAAGCTCAACTATCCCCAAGGTAGTTACCAGACCAGATGGGCGATTATTGTATATGAGTAGAGGAGCTATCCCAACATCAAAGACCTTTGAGTTTAAAGCAGCCTATAAACAAGTGTGTATATATGCGCTTCCGAAAAACAGCTTAAAAGACTTTGCTTCAGTTGAAAAGAAAACATCTCTCGAGGAAATAGAAGATATAGAAATATTGCGTTTTTTAGAGCTTGGTTATGAAGTAAGTATGATTGAGGTTTCATCTGCTTCTATAGCTGTTGATATCCCTGAAGATGTATTACGTGTAGAGGCAGCCTTAAATGAAATGTCTTAGCTCTTATTCAGTCGCTATATTTGATTGTGATGGTGTGATTTTAGATTCAAATAAGATCAAATCGGAGGCCTTCGGGTTAGCGCTTCCAGATGAAGATCCTGCTTTAGTTAAAGAGTTTGTTGAATATCATCAGCAACACGGTGGAATTTCTCGTTATATAAAGTTTGAATATTTTTTTAAACATATAAAAAAACAAACGAATTATAGTAAGGCACTAGAGTCTGCATTGACACGATATGCAGCATTAAGTAAAAAAGGTCTTTTAGAATGTTCTGAAATCCCAGGGGTTAGAGATATTCTTGAGTATCTAAACTCCATGAAAACACCTTGTTATGTGGCTTCTGGAGGTGATCAACAAGAAATTAGAGAAGTATTTAAAAGCCGAAATCTATCCATTTATTTTCATGGTGTTTTTGGTAGCCCACTTTCAAAAATTGATAACTTAGCCCAATTAAAAGTTGATGAAAAACTTATTTCACCAGGCATATTTTTTGGAGATGCCCGTAGTGATATGGAGGCAGCTAACAAGTATAGTTTGGATTTTGTCTATATTTCTGGTGTTTCTGAGTGGATTGATGGAACATTGTGTGGCTTAGAGCAAGGTTTTGATGTGTTTAATGACTTTAATCAGGTGTGCTTAAATGTTTGACGTTACAAAATTATTGAATTTTGGTGTTGGAGAAAGTAGTACATCTGAAAATAACATATGCTTTTCTTCATCAAAAGGTTTACTTAGAAAATATGAGTGGCTTGTCTTTGTGGATAGTAGAGGTTTAGAGCGAGAATGTTCTGTTGAAGAAACTTGGCTTTATAAACTTTGCAAAAGTCTTGACCTACGTGGAATCTCTTATTTAGCAGTTTCAAGACCAAAAAACATTACAGTTTTTGCTACATTAGTTAACTTCCTCAATTTAAATAATATTCATTTTAATAAATTGCTGACGAACCTTGGTTTTGTTGATTGTACACCTAAAAAACATATTTTTATAAAGGACATCAATGAGCAAACTAAAGAGTTCTTTAATGAAGATCTTGAAGTGCACATTTTTCCCCAGTATTTAGATTCAGAAGAAGAGATGATAAATTTATATAACTTGCAATACAGTGATGACTATTTGATGGAAGTGGTTAAACATCTAAATTTAAGCTTTATTGAAAGCTATTTTATTACAACACCTATAATAGATAGTTCACTAATGTTTAAGCGTAAAAGACCAGATTGTTTTTATAAACAATTAAAAGTAACTAATGAGTTTATCCACAAAATAAATTTATTATCAAATGGAAAAATTTTAAAAATGGAACCTCTATCATTATGTACATTTGATGGTGTGCACTTTACTGAATCTGATCATACAAAGTTAAGTGATGATGTAATTAAGTGGATTCTATAGTGTGCGAAGAGGAATCAAAAATATATACATCCGAAAAGTTAAAAAGTGCCTTAAATAGGTTTTCAAATGCTATTAACAAGATAAATGTTTTTGCGTATAGACAAGTATATTTACTTTCTAATGGGGTTTTAAGTCGCAATCCATACATAAATAAATTATTGGGTCGATTTTATGAAGATAGTTTTACCTCTTCAGTTGATCAAAGCTATATTTTATTATTAGCTAAGTTACTTAGTTATTATATGAAAAGCTTTGCTAAATTTTTCGTGTGGTTACTCCAAAAATTTTTTTTCTCGTTATCGGGCTATAAAAGCTCAAACTTAAATAAACATACTGAGGGCTTAGTTTTAATCGACACATACTTTGTTGTACCAAACCTGAAGCGAAATGATTATAGAGATAGAGCTTATTTAAGAAATTTAGATTTAATCCTTGAAAAGCACGGTAAGGAATATTCATATTTACCTATATTCTATGGAGAAAAAAATCCGTTTAAATATATTTCTATTTTTAATGCTTTTAAAAAAAACAATGTTGATTATATTACTGAATATGAGTTGTTAAACTTAGCTGATATTTGTAAAATCACCTGGTTTATTCTTACCTATCCATTTGTTGTTTTACGATTAGCAAAAAACCTTGAAACATCAGATAAAGATGTGGCATTAGTTAAAGATGAATTATTATTAACAATCGACCAAATTACTTGGGGTAGTTATGCTCGTTATCTAGTAGGTCGTAGAGTAGGTGAAAAAGTAAAAGATTCAAAATTAATTTCGTGGTGTGAGTATCAATCTATTCAAAAGAATTTATATAAAGGCTTACGGGATAAGAATAAATCTATTAAAATATTTGGTTGTCAATTTTTTCTTCGATTTGGTGATTGGGTAAATATTGATATTCCGAATAGTGAGGTAGATTCAGGGATCGCACCTGATCTCATTTTAGTTAATGGCAGGGCAGCTATGGTTAATGATTCGAAAGTACCCCATAAACTAGGGGCTTCTTTGAGAAATAAACCAATGTTCGGTATAGCCAATAATAATAATAATAAATCTGAATTATTCCCCATTTTGCTACTCTCTTATCTCGAGGGGGAGTCTAAAAGGTTATTACAGCTCATAGGTGATTCTGGATATAAAAATAAAAAGGTGTATGTAAAAGCACATCCAACATTAAATTTAGCTTCGTTGAAGCCATATATTAGCAACCATTGGATTATAGTGGAAGGCGATTTATATGATCGATTAGAGGATGCTAATATTGTTATCGTAACAGCATCTGGTACTGCTGCAGAAGCAGTTGTAATAGGGAAATCCGTAATTGTAATAGGAGATCCTAACGGTATCACAACCAACCCTTTACTAAACTTAGGTAAAGGTAAGATCTGGGATATTGCTGAAACATCTGAAGAAGTCACGAATGTAGCTAAAAAATTGTTAGAATATAGGGTTAGTAACGAAGAGATAGTATCACAGCTCTCTGAGAAGTATAAAAGTTTATTATTTATTGACGCAACTGACGAGGATATACTTGCTATGTTTGATTTATAGCGAGACTGACATCCTTGAACGTTGATTAAAAATAATTATTATCAACTAAAACATGAGTTTAATTTTAAAAGGCATTTATTTTTATGAAGGTATTACTATTAGCGGGTGGTTTTGGTACACGCTTGAGCGAAGAAACAGGGTTACGCCCTAAGCCTATGGTTGAGATCGGTGGCAAGCCAATTCTTTGGCATATTATGAAAATGTATTCACAACATGGGTACAATGACTTCGTCATTTTACTTGGCTATAAAGGATATTTTATAAAAGAATACTTTGCGAATTATTTCTTACACCAAAGTGATGTAACGATTGACTTATCTACAAATGAAATGAAAATTCATAAAAATACATCTGAGCCTTGGACTGTTACTTTACTTGATACTGGTCTTCACACTATGACAGGGGGGCGTGTAAAACGAGCACAAGAGATAGTTGGCGACGAACCATTTATGCTTACTTATGGCGATGGTGTTTCTGATGTCAATGTGAATGAACTTGTTGATTTTCATAAATCTCATGGTAAAGCTATAACTATGACCTCAGTACAGCCCGAAGGTCGCTTCGGCGCGCTTGAAATTGATGGTGATAAAATAACCAGTTTCTTGGAGAAGCCTAAAGGTGATGGTTCATGGATTAATGGAGGTTTTTTTGTTTGCCAACCCACTGTTTTTGATTATATCAAAGAAGGTGATTCTACTGTTTTCGAACAATTACCTCTGCAGCATTTAGCCAATGATGGTGAGTTAATGTCATACAAACACCATGGTTTTTGGAAGTGTATGGACTCGCTTAATGACAAGCATAAACTAAATGAGATGTTAGAGTCTGATAACGCTAAATGGAAAAATTGGGATTAGTATGTTTTCAAATATATATAAAGGAAAAAGAGTTTTAGTCACAGGGCACACAGGGTTTAAAGGTACGTGGCTTACAACATGGTTATTAGAGCTTGGTGCTGAAGTTTGTGGTATTTCTAAAGATATACCCACACAACCTTCAATGTTTGAAGAACTTCAACTAGAAAATAAAATTGAGCATCACTTTGCTGATGTCAGAGACTTGGGTAAAATCAAAGGCATTGTTAATAAATTTAAACCTGACTTTCTATTCCATTTAGCAGCCCAGCCAATTGTCTCTCTTTCTTATAGTGATCCTCTTGATACTATTTCGACAAATGTTATGGGAACGGCAAACATTTTAGATATACTTCGGACATTAGACCATAAGTGTAATGCAGTCATCATAACTAGTGATAAGTGTTATGAAAATGTTGAATGGGTATGGGGCTACAAAGAAACTGATGCTGTTGGAGGACGAGATATATATAGTGGCTCTAAAGGTGCAGCTGAAGTTATATTTCATGCTTATCAACAAAGTTTTTTTGCTAGCTCAAATGGTAATGTAAAACTTGCAACTGGTAGGGCTGGTAATGTCATTGGCGGTGGCGATTGGGCGGCAGATAGAATTGTAGCTGATTGTATGCGCGCATGGAGTGAATCTACCAGTGTAGAGATCCGTTGTCCTGAGGCTACTAGACCTTGGCAGCACGTTTTAGAGCCACTTAGCGGTTATTTAGCTTTAGGCCAAGGACTGGTAGAGAATGAGAGTAATCATGGTGAACAATACAACTTTGGCCCGCGTTCTGAGCAGAATCATACAGTGAAAGATTTACTTTCTGATTTAAGTGAGCATTGGCAGTTTAAAGATATTAATGAAGCATATCGTATTACAGACAATATCCCATTTCATGAGGCCGGCTTATTAAAATTAAATTGTGATAAAGCTTTATTTAATTTGAAATGGGAAGCGAACTTAAATTACAAAGAGTGCATCAAGTTTGTAAGCGAGTGGTATTATTTGTTTTATCAAAAAGATAACAATATGATGGAATTTACGCGTAAGCAAATTCGAGAATATGAACACAAAGCCGTTGAAAAAGATCTGGTCTGGTGTAAATAATGATTGATGGTGTAATTGTCACTCCACTAAAACGTATTTTCAATGAAAAAGGAGACATACTCCATGCATTGAAATACTCGGAGGAAAGTTTTAGTCATTTCGGTGAGGCATATTTTTCAACTGTCAATATGGATGATGTTAAGGGATGGAAGAAGCATTCGGAAATGATTTTAAACCTTATTGTACCTACGGGGGCTATTAAGTTTGTTATTTATGATGATAGAGATTTATCAGCATCTAAAGGTATATTTCAAGAAGTTGTAATCTCTCCTGAGAACTATGTACGGTTGACTATTCCCTCAAAAGTCTGGCTGGCTTTTCAAGGTGTAGGTGATGGAGTTAATATGCTTTTGAATATTGCGAGTATTGAACATGATCCAACAGAGAGTGTGAATTATGATTTAGATGAATTTGATTATACTTGGGATTGAATATGAATATTTTAATTACCGGCGGACTAGGTAATATTGGGTTGTGGCTAACATCTTATTTTTTGGATGGGGGTCATCAAGTCAGCGTATTAGGCCGCAATGAAAAAGTAAAAGTTGAGCATGAAAATTATCGGTATATTCAAGCGGATATAACATGCTCCGAAACTTTATCTAATGCAATTGATTGTTATTATGACACATGTATTCATACGGCTAGTTATAATGAGCACTTCCAAAAAGATTACTCCAAGAAAGCGGTATTAATAAACTCATTAGGTACAGAGTTGTTATGCATAGCATTAAAAAAATATGGCGTAGGGAAGTTGGTGTATTTAAGTACATTTCATGTTTATGGTCAAGCTGAGGGAGTTGTAACTGAAAAAAGTAGTATATCTCCAAACAATGATTATGGATTGACCCATTATTTTGCAGAAAAATACATAGAAAAAAATGCAAAAATCCATGGTTTGAAATATGTTATTTTTCGATTGACAAATAGCTACGGTTGCCCAAGGGACTTTTATACAGATAAGTGGTATTTAGTGCTTAATGATTTATGTCAACAAGCATATGAGAATAAATCGATTGTTTTGAATAGTAATGGAAAAGCATTAAGAGACTTCATCTGGATGGGGGATGTGGTTAAAGTTATAGATAAAAGTATTTATAGCGATCAATGTATGTCTACGGTATTTAACCTTTCTTCAGGAAACACTTTTGATGTTTTAACTCTAGCTAATATTGTTAATGATGCTTTCTCATCAATTTATAAGGATAAACTAGTTATTTCAGTAAATAGGAATGACTTATCAGAATATAATAATCTGATAGTTTCAAATGAAAAGTTGTTGAATGTAATTGATTATAAAGTAGAAAATAATTTTTTTTCAGAAGCAAAAAAAACAATCAGGATGTTAATAAGTCACCATGAATAAAATGCCATTAATTAGTATTGTTATCCCAATGTATAACGCAGAAGAATACATACAGGAAACATTGAACTCTTTAAAGATTCAAACCTATAATATGTTTGAAGTTATTATTATTGACAATTGTTCAATAGATAATAGCTTGAAAATTGTTAAAAAATATAGTCATTACTTCAATTCTTTAATTATCATTGAATGTCCAGAAAACTCTGGAGGACCAGCAAAACCTAGAAACTTAGGTATTGATAGAGCTTCTGGGGAGTATGTCGCTTTTCTTGATGCCGATGATGTTTGGGAACCTGAAAAATTGAAAATACAGGTCGATTTGTTGCAGAAATATAATTTTATTTGCACTAATGTATCGCATATAGATAGTGATAGTAATGAAATTACAAAAAAAATATATACCCAGCTTTTTATAAAATATGGGGAGCTGGAGTTTAGAAATTTATTTTTTATTAATCAGGTATCTACTTCAACAGTGTTGTTAAAGAAAGAGCTGTTAAAAAACTTACGTTTTAATGAGACTGACAGCTTCAAATGTGTTGAAGATTTGGCTTTATGGTTAAATGTTTTATCAGAAAATGATTGTCATGCATATAAAATAGAGGAAGCATTGGTTAAATATAGACTTATGAATAATAGCCTAAGCTCATCTGATGGAAAAAAAATGATGTTTATTAAAAAAATATTGGCGCGTTGTGATTACATAATTGCCAATAATCGTACAGATCTGATTGGTGCATTATTTTTCAATTTCATTTTATATAGTATAGGTAGGATACTTTCAATTTTTAAAGTTAATAAAGATTGAACAAACCTCTATAGCTTAATATGTAAAATCGTTTTGTGTTTTATAACTATAATTACCGTGTACGGATTTGATACTAAGAGATAACCTTTTATATTAATTAATGTCACGTAGATAACAATTGAATCTTGAACTCTCACCCTAGCCTGGTTAATTAACTTGAATATTAGTATTGATAAAGTTTTTTCTTTTATGATTGTATTAGCATACTTTTCATTTGGACAATTCTATTTTTTTAATTTTTTTGGATTATCATTAGTAGTAAAAACAATAATAAGTGTCTCTACTATATTAGGTTTTACTTTTATTTTATTCAATGACGAATTATTTAAAAAACCTAATAAGTTTATTTTTTGTTTACTTTTCTTTAGCGTATATGGTTTTTCTTTAATTTTGTCCCCTAGTTTTACATATTTATATTCTATAGAAATTATAATTATGTTTACTATTAGTGTATTTATCTTATATGTGAATGAATATCATCTTGATAAAATAATTAATTATATTATCAAGATAAGTTTATTATTTGCATTAGGGGCCATTTTTGTTTCTTTGATATATAGTTTTATCCCTACTTTATATAATCAGAATAGTGTTTACTTAGTATCATCTGAAACAAGTAATAACTACGTTGCAACTTTATCCATTTTGGATTACTTAGGCTTACCTTCGCAGGGTGGCTTAAATCTTTTTGGATTTACTTTACAAAAGGTAAAATCATTTAGTAGTGAACCTTCTGCAGCGCTCTCTTTATTTTATCCTGCACTTATATTAATCCTATTAAAGTACTCTGTACTAAAAGAGAGTAACTACAAAGTATTGGCGTTATCAGTGTTTATATTGTTTTTTATATTTTCATTATTAGGCATACTTATCTTTTTATTATCTTTTGTGATAACTATTTTATTTAAACTTAAAGATAAAATAGTTATATTCATAATCACTATTATAGCCACTATATTCTTTACAACTCTAATTTCCGAGATGGATAATGTGGTTCAGTTAATTACTGGGACGGGTGCTGAATATAATTTTACTCTTATGTCGGAAAAAAGGAATTCTACTCTAACTAGACTTACTTCTTTTTGGGACGCTATATCTACCATAAAAAATATGCCTTTTGGAGGGAGTGGTCAAACATCTATGACGAGCTTATTTTTGCAGGTCGGTTTAAGTGGTGGAGTTATTGCTATGTTATTATATTTGATTTTTATCTTGAGTCTTTATTTTAAGTCTATTTCTGTATTTAAGGCATCAAACTCAATTAAATTCAAATTTGGTTTAACTTTGATGATTTCTGTGCTTTTAGTTACTTTTTCATTAACAGCTTATGGTTGGGCCACAATTCAAGGTGTTATTGCATTTTCGCTATTTTATAGAGTTATTTCAGATTTAGATATTTATTCTGCCCCGGAGAAAATATGAAAAATAGAGTTTTAGTTATAGGCCCTTGGTCTAGTGGCCATATTCAAAAATGGCTTGGTAATTGTAATGAATTCGATGTTAGAATTTTAACTTGTCATAAATTCTTAACAAAAAGCGGCTATGACGTTAGAGGAGGTTTTTTGATAAATAGCTTTTTAAGTTTTTTTATATTTCCTCTTTTTCTTATCTATCACACATTAAGGTTTAAACCTGATATTTTACACGTTCATTATTCAGCTTCTTACGGTTTTTTATCATTTTTTATGCCGATAAAAAAAATAGTTTCAATTTGGGGGACCGATTTCAATCGAAGTATAGAAAGAAGATATTTTAAACATCTTTATATATTTATGTTGAGAAGGTTTACCATAATAAACTCACCATCTGAGAATATAACTCGAAAGCTAATATGCTTGGGTATTAAAAAGGAAAATATATTAACCCTTCAATATGGGATCGATTTGGATTTTCTATCTAAGTATCAAGAAAAGAAAAATAATAATATAATTATATCTTCAATTAGGAATTGGGATGATTTATATCAAATTGAAGAGCTAATTACTTTGTGGGATGATATATCCCCTTCAGGAATTAAGTTAAGAATATTTGGGAAAACTAATGATAAAATTAAAGAGAATAAAATTAAAAATCTTATCATTAATTCAAAGTCAGATATTGAGTTAATTGGCTTTCTTTCCGGAGAACTTTTTTATTCTAAGTTATCTGAATCGGTAGCATTTATTTCGGTACCTCTTATTGATGGAATGCCATTATCCGTTATGGAGTGTTTATTTTTAAAATTATTTCCAATTATTAGTGATATACCGGCCAATAAAGAGTTAATTTTAAATGAGCCTTATTTTTTTATTTCTACACCTATTCAAAAAACTGCACTATCAAATTGCTTAGATATAATTAAGTCGAAATCATTTGCGGGTGATTTCTATAGTAATGCTGAACATATTGCTAATATCGGTGACATAAGAAAAAATAGGGAAACTATGTTTAATGTTTATAAGTATCTAATAAGTAATGTTAAAAGTGAACTTTAGGTTTTTCCTCTATAAAAATCGTTGGTTTTTATTTTTTGATGATATCGGTAATAAATGTTTAATTTTTAATATAAACATATTATTTACCAAAAGTTAAGTAAGGTACATATTTTAATGGACAAACCATTGGTAACAATCATAACTCCTAGCTATAAATCTAAACGGTTTATATCATCAACCATTCAATCCGTTTTAAATCAATCGCTTGTTGACTTTGAAATGCTTATCGTAGATGACTCCTCACCAGATGGAAGCGCTGATTTTATTGAAAGCTTACTTCCAGATAATCGTTTTAAGCTTATACGTCTAAATGATAATGTAGGGGCTGCGGAGGCTCGTAATGTTGCTCTTAATATAGCTAAGGGGCGATTTATAGCATTTTTAGATTCTGATGACTTATGGGTTGAAAATAAATTAGAATTACAAATTGATTTTATGATGAATAATAACATAGCTTTTTCTTATTCTAGCTATCAACCGATAAGTGAAAATGGTGAGTTAGCAGGTAATATTATAAGTGTCCCAGCAGTTATAACCCGCAGCGATTATTTAAAAAATACAATAATCGGTTGTTTAACTGTAATGATTGATAAAGATAAAGTAAGCACTTTTAAAATGCCTAATTTGAGATCTAGTCATGATATGGCTCTTTGGCTTGATATTATGCGAGTGAATTCAATTAATGCATATGGAATTAATGATGTTTTAGGATATTATCGTATCGTTTCATCTTCTAATACGGCTCAAAAAAGTAAAGCGGCTAAAGATGTATGGTCTGTTTATAGGGATTATTTAAAGCTAAATATAATTTCATCAACCTACTATTTTATATGGTATGCATTTAACGCGATAAAGAAAAGGCTTTAAAATGAAGAAAAGATTTTTTGATATAGTTATATCAATTATAGGGTTGTTATTGTGTTGGCCTATTTTAATATTTGGCTTGCTAGTTTCAATAATTAGTACACATTCATATGGAGTTTTTATTCAAATTAGAGTCGGCCAGTTTGGGCGCTTATTCAAAGTTTATAAACTGCAAACGATGATTCGCGGTAAAGCTATTGAATCACCAATTACGGCATTAAATTCTAACCGCATTACTAAGGGGGGGCTATTTTTAAGAAAGTATAAGATAGATGAGTTACCTCAATTGTTTAATGTACTTTTTGGTGATATGAGCTTTGTTGGACCTAGGCCCGACGTTCCGGGTTATGCTGATTTATTGACTGGTAATGATCGTTTAATTCTTTCAATAAGGCCTGGTATAACAGGACCTGCATCTATAAAGTATAAAAATGAAGAGGATATATTGATTCGACAAAATAACCCTAAAGAATATAACGATCGTATAATTTGGCCTGATAAAGTAAAAATAAATAGACAATATTTTGACACCAACACTTTATTTGGTGATATTAAATATATAATTAAGACATTAAGAAGGTAACATGTTAAGTAGCCCTTTATCTCCATGGCCTTCTTTTACGCAAGAAGAAGCCGACAAAGTATCTTCAATTTTATTATCAAATAAAGTTAACTATTGGACTGGCCAAGAAGGTCGTGAGTTTGAACGTGAGTTTGCTACATATACTGACAGTAAATATGCCATAGCCCTATCAAACGGCACACTTGCTTTAGATTTAGCTTTAGTTGCCTTAGGTATAGGTGCAAGAAATGGCGGTTTAGAGACTGATGAAGTGATTGTAACTTCTCGCACATTCTTAGCTTCAGCAAGTGTAATTGTTACTGCCGGTGCTCGTCCTATTTTTGCTGACGTTGATGCTAATACCCAAAATATTACTAAAGAAACCGTAGATGATGTTTTAACGTCAAATACTAAAGCTATAATTGCTGTACATTTAGCTGGTCTTCCATGTGAAATGGAGGAGCTAATGGCTCTAGCAGATTCTAGTGGGCTGTATGTTATTGAAGATTGCGCACAAGCTCATGGTGCTAAATATCACGGACGTTCAGTCGGTTCTATTGGCCATATTGGTTGCTGGTCTTTTTGCCAAGATAAAATCATGACTACTGGAGGTGAAGGTGGCATGGTAACAACAGACGATGAGTCATTATGGCGTAAAATGTGGTCTTATAAAGATCATGGTAAATCTTATGAAGCCGTATATGAACGTGAACATGCTCCAGGCTTTAGGTGGTTACATGAATCATTTGGTACTAACTGGCGTATGACAGAGATGCAATCAGCTATAGGGCGTATTCAATTAGGTAGAATGCCCGAGTGGTTCAGATTACGTGGTAAGTATGCAGCTATTATAGCTGATACTTGTTCTTTGTTTGATTGTATCCGTGTTCCAATTGTTCCTGAACATATGGAACATGCTAACTATAAATACTATGTATTTGTTAAGCCTGAGTTTTTAGCGTATGGTTGGGATAGGGATCGTATTATTGCTGAGATAAATGCTTTAGATGTGCCTTGTATGCAAGGATCTTGTTCCGAAGTGTATTTAGAAAAAGCATTTGATAATACTGGATTTAGACCTGAAAAAAGATTATTGGTTGCACGAGAGTTAGGTAATACCAGTTTAATGTTTTTAGTGCATCCTACTTTGGCCATTGATGAAATTGAACGCATGACAAATGCGATTTCTATAGTATTAGATAAAGCACAAAAATAATCAGAGATAGATTTTATGAAAATTGCTATTGCTGGTAAAGGTTACGTAGATTTATCAAATGCTGTGTTGCAGTTGATATTATCCCTGAAAAAATTGAAATGTTAAATCGTGCGAGTAGCCTATTGTAGATATTTAAATATCAGACTTTCTTTTGAATCGCGAGTGTAATACCTGACAAAGATTAGGCAAACTTATTACCAAAGGGTTGGACCCTGTAACAGATTTTGTGTAACTGCCAGTTTTAGATAAAGTCATTTAAGCGGTCTTCGAATTCAATCATAAATCGATTCAAGGCCGTTTTCCGGTTTCTTATCGGCATCGTCGATTTCTTGGATGCCGCATCTATCGCAAGATAAACTACTTTTATCGCTGAATCATCAGACGGATATAGCTTACGTTTCTTAATCGCTTTTCGAATAACACTGTTTAGTGATTCTATCGTGAGCGATGTTTTTCAAGACAGTTGTCGCCTAAATTATTAGTACACCTGTATCTAATACTCGACCACCGATATCTTATCTCCTAACTTAATTTCGGAGATAACCATGAAAATTACACGTAGCCAAGAGCAATGGCAAACCATCATTGAAGATCAGCAAACCAGTGGCTTAACCATTATTGACTATTGCCAACAACAGCAATTAACAACCTCTAGCTTTTATGCTGTTCGAAAGAAATTCAGCTTGTTGGCAGATAACTTTGTTCGCGCCAAAATAACGCAGAAGGTCGAATTCGTTGAGCAGAAAACTCCCATAATAGTTAACGTGGGTAAGGTACATGTTAGTTTATCTGCTCAATCTGGGGTAGTCGGATCAATTAGACCATGTCAATAAATTGCCAACTGATCGGTATTAGGCTGTATACCCAGTTTAATTATTTTTTAACCACTTAATATTGCTTAGATTAAACTTATCAAATAAAACTGATAGTTATGGTATCCTTCTGGGAATATGTTTAATTGTTTTAATTTACAATAGTTATTACAGGTTATAAAGTACGGTTCGTTTAAGGAAAATGTACTTTGACGTAAAAAGGAATTAATAAGTGTCTTTTATTCAGTCTGTTTTGAGTTTACCTCGCCCGTATAAACGTGCTATTTCGTTGCTGGTAGATTCAGTGTTTTTATTCTGTGCTTTTTGGCTTGCATTACTTATGCGCCTTGAAAGTTTTTCACCTCTATCCGACCAAAGTTATTGGCTCGTCTTCGCCTGTTCTTTACCGCTCAGTATATTGTTTTTTATAAGGCTTGGTCTTTATAGGGCTGTATTACGCTATATGAATATGCAAGCAATTTGGGCTGTTGCACTTGGTAGTGTTTTTGCTGCTATTGTTGTTATGGGCTTTTCGTTTATCTTTCATGCTGGCATTCCTCGTACCGTACCTTTTATTTTTATGAGTTTATGCTTGATATTTATTGGTGGCTCAAGAATTGGAGTCAGAGCAATAATTAGTCATCCGCGTTGGCATAAAAAAATGTCAGTGTTAATTTATGGCGCTGGCTCTGCAGGGCGGCAGTTATCAACAGCTTTGTCACAAGGACCTGAGTATCATGCGGTAGCTTTTGTTGATGACAATAAAGCATTACAAGGCCAAGTTATTCACGGTATTCGTGTTTATTCCCCTGAAGAAATAGAAAATATAGTCACCAATAAGAATATAAAGAAAATATTACTGGCAATGCCAAGTGCTTCAAGGGAACGACGTAAAGAAGTGCTGACCAAAATTGATTTTTTAGGTGTTCAGGTGTTAACTATTCCTGGCATGGCTGATGTTGTTGAAGGTAAGGCTAAGCTTGAAGAGTTTAAAGATGTTGGTGTTGAAGATTTATTAGGTCGTGACCCAGTAGAGCCTAAACCAGAGTTAATGAATGCAAATGTCGCCGGTAAAGTTGTTATGGTTACTGGCGCTGGTGGCTCTATCGGCTCTGAATTATGTCGTCAAATTATTCGGTTAAAGCCCGCCAAACTTGTGTTGTTTGAGTCATCAGAGTTCGGCTTATATACCATTGACAAAGAGCTTAACGAATATAAATTAGCGCACGACTTAACGGTAGAAATATTACCGATTATGGGCTCAGTGCAAAGAGTTAACCGCATTGAAACTGTGATGAAAAGCTTTGCTGTTCAAACGGTTTACCATGCTGCAGCATACAAGCATGTGCCCTTAGTTGAACACAATGTTGTGGAAGGTGTTAGAAATAATATTTTTGGTACTTATCATGCGGCACGTGCTGCTATAAATGCCAAAGTTGAGACTTTTGTATTAATCTCTACCGATAAAGCCGTTAGACCCACCAATATCATGGGTACCACTAAGCGTGTGGCTGAATTAGTACTGCAAGCGTTGTCTAAAACACAAAATACAACGCGTTTTTGTATGGTTCGCTTTGGTAATGTTTTAGGCTCGTCGGGTTCTGTTGTTCCTTTGTTTAGAAAACAAATTAAGAGCGGTGGTCCGGTAACCTTAACGCACCCAGATATTACCCGATACTTTATGACGATACCTGAAGCTTCTCAACTTGTTATTCAAGCGGGCGCTATGGGTACGGGTGGTGATGTATTTGTACTTGATATGGGTGAGCCGGTAAAAATTTATGACTTAGCCTGTAAAATCATTCACTTGAGTGGTTTTTCGGTTAAATCTGATAACAAACCTAACGGTGATATTGTTATTAAATGCACAGGGTTAAGGCCTGGAGAGAAGCTT
This sequence comes from Colwellia hornerae, assembly GCF_007954355.1. GTDB lineage: Bacteria > Pseudomonadota > Gammaproteobacteria > Enterobacterales > Alteromonadaceae > Colwellia_A > Colwellia_A hornerae. The sequence goes on along the minus strand of NZ_VOLR01000008.1, from coordinate 28,419 downwards.
TATGAAGAACTTCTGATAGGTGATAACGTTTCGGGGACTACCCATGAGCGTATTATGAGTGCACAAGAAGCTATGCTTGATTGGCATGATCTAGAGCCTTTGTTAAATAAGCTTGATGATGCCTGCCATGAGTTCGACCATGAGTTAATTCGTGAGATATTACTTAAGGCGCCAACAGGGTTTAATCCCACTGATGGAATATGTGATTTAGTCTGGTTACAGAAAGAGAAAGGTTCTGCAAAAACAGCTGAAATTATTAAATTGAAAAAAGCGACTTAATACGTGAACAGGATTCAACTCAATGGCTAGCTATTTAGTTGTTCACTGAAATTTCGTGGCTTGTTCGAGAGTATTCACTAGGGGTATTTGGGATTCTATGCTTAAAATTACTTTTATTTAGTACCTGTGCCGCTCTTTACTTTCTATACGGCATAGCCCAGACGTTGCTTTTACCCTACACACTTTTATTATCAATTGTTAAAATTCACCTTGTTAGGATTTATTAAAATGAAGTACCGTATTTTGTTCGCTTTGGCTTTGTTGCCTTGTTTTATTACTGCTGCTGAGCCCGAGGCAACAATGTCTTTTCAAGGGTATAGCGGCTTAATAAATACCCCCACAGCAACATTATTTAATGAAGGTAAGCTTTACTTACAATACAGTAACCAGATTGAAACCAAGGTTGGCTATCGCAATGGTGATAATTATCATTTTGGTGTTGGTTTATGGAAGTATGTTGAAGTTTCAGCACGCTTAGCTGAATACAAGGACCCTAGTGGTAGTGGTCCGACAGATTTATCAGCCAACATTAAAATAGGTATTCCTTTCATACCAGAGGACTGGTTTAGTTTAGCGATAGGTATTCAAGACTTAGGTGGAGCGGCTAACTATTTTGATGCTAAGTATGCTGTAGCAACAAAAAATATCCTGGAAGACGTTAATATTTCGCTCGGCATAGGGCAAAGCGACTCAAACCAGGGACGTCTTGATGGTATTTTTGCTGGTATTGAATGGCAACCTTATCAGTGGATAAAACTATCAGCCGAATATGATGCAGCCGATACTCAGTTAGGTATGCATTTATCTTCACCTAAAAACTGGCTTAGTAGTGGTATTCAATTAACGACAGATGTACTTATTTCTAGTAGCAACGAAGCGTTAAAAGACGATTTTTATTATGCCGTAGGGTTAACTATACCTCTTGATTATGACGCTGGTACTCATTCATCGTATCAAAAAAATAACCAAGTAAACCATACCAAAAGTGATAAGCAATTAGAACAAGCGGATGAATATGTAGAATTAGCTATAAGTGATGTCGTGTTAGATGATGCTTACCGTTCAGGTGCTCTTGAGCGATTACGCTTAAGAAAATTACTGGTTAAAGAAGGTTTTGAATCAATCAGAGTCGCTGAAGCTGATAAAAACACGGTCTATGTAGAACTCGAAGATCACATTTATAACCGTAACAAAATAGATGGGCTTGGCGTTATTTTAGGGATTATTAGCAAAAATATACATCATAATTACTCGCACTTTACCTTAATGCTGAAAGAGCGAGAAATTTCTACCTTAGCGGTAAAAGGCAGTATCGCTGAATATGATGCTTTTTTAAGAGATGATAAGTCTTTAAAAATTGATATATCAACAGATACTTTTGCAACTGAGCGATTGACATCGACTGACGCTGATAATACCAATAACTTTTGGCTAAAGCCGCGCTTTACCTTCTGGCCTGGCATTGCTTCTAGAGTCGGTACCGAACTTGGCGTCTTTGATGCGTCTGTAGCCTTGATTAGCCATGTTGAATTACCCTTATGGCGAGGTGCTGCATTAACTGCTGCACATGTTGCACAGTTTGCTGAAACCAAAAACTTTGAAGATGGCGAGTATTTTGGTGATGATAAGCAAACAACAGGGCTAAAAGAATATAGCTTTCATCAGACCTTTTCATTACCGTATTCGGTAAAGAACATGACCTTTTTTGGTCGCTATCGTGATACTTATAACTATGTAGCGAATGATGTTCGTTGGCAAAGTGTTGCTGGTAGTCATAAATTCAACCTATTAACGGCAAGGTATGAAAACCAATTAATACCTACCGGCAGGGCTTATGCTGGTTGTAATATTTTAGCCTTGCGTTGCAGGTCGCCAAAAGAACCTGAACCAAGAGAGGTTGTTATTGGCACGTACAAATATTATAACGCCCACCTTAATACCACTGCAGAATTACAGGTAGGAAAGTACTGGCAACGTGACAAAGGTATTGTGTTAAAAGTAGAACGGATGTTTGGTGATGTGACGCTTAACTTAACCTATAAAAATACCAAAGTTGATAATGAAGAAGCTAATCAATTTATCGGTCTTGGCTTTTCAATACCGTTAACACCACGTAAAGATTACAATAATAAATACTTTCAAGTGAGAGGTAAGCCTAAGTGGAATTACTCAGTGAGCACGCTCGTTGGCAAAAGCCATAATAGACTAACACCGGGCAGTGGTGATAACACTAAGCAGTTTTATAACCTTGATAGTGCCTTTTATAATCATGACCGTTTAGGCAGTGAATATATTTATGAAAATTCGAATCGCTTAAAAGAAGCGTATTATCAAGCGCGTTAATATGTTTGCCATTATGAATAAAACCCAGTGATGATTTTAGTTGCTGGGATGTAAGTTAAGCTTGCATGCACTGATAAATAAACGGCTATCTAGCCGTTTTTTTTTGCCCGTCGATAATTAAAATTATCATTGTTCTATTTCATGCTTGTTCTGAATACCCTATATAATTTCTTTAAACTGAAACAAACCTTGCTGATCCTCAATAGCTTAAATGGCTATATCATTAGATGTTTTTATCCATTATTACCATCGTTTTATCGGCTTGTTGAAGGTTTTAATGTGGTATATACCAGTTATTGAAGCGGGAGAACTGTTAAAATTAAATTGTTGTTAGCCTATTAATACGCTTTATAATACTGGTATAATACGCCGCTTAATTTAGGTGTTACCCTGTGCCTTCTAAATAATAATTCAAGTAGTATCAATGAGTAAGAAGTTTAGTCATTCATATTTATTAAATTAAATTAGTTACCCATAATATAGTCAATGAAAATGAGCTCTACCATGCCCAATGATGTAAATTATAAAGAACACTTTGAAAGCCAAGACGATGATGAAATCGACCTTGGTCAACTGTGGCGAGCTATTTGGGCAGGAAAAATTGTTATTATGGTTATCAGCTTTATTTTTGCTGTGGCATCGGTCACTTATGCATTGTCAAAACCTGATATATATAAGGCATCAGTTTTACTATCGCCGACAGCCAGTGAAGGTGGTGGAGGTTTAGCTGGACTTTCTGGGCAGTTTGGTGGTTTAGCCAGTTTAGCAGGTATTAATTTAGGCGGTAGTGGCGGGGATAAAACGACCTTAGCCTTAGAGATTATTAAATCCCGTTCATTTATTGAAACATTCATTAGCAAACACAATTTACTTGTCCCTTTAATGGCTGCTAAGAAATGGAATATTAGTAATGATGAACTTATTTATGATAAAGATTTGTATGATATCGATAAAAATAAATGGTTAAGAGAAGTTAAGGCTCCAAAAAAAGTTGAACCTTCGCCATGGGAGTCTTTCAAAGCTTTTTCTAAGTTACTCAGTGTAAGCCAGGACAAAGCCACGTCTATGGTTACTATAGAGTTATCTTTCTTTTCACCTAACGTCGCTAAGCAATGGCTTATTTGGTTAGTGGAAGACTTGAACAATTTTGTACGTGAGCAAGACCAACAAAACTCGCAAAATTCAATTGATTATTTAACCAAGCAGTTAGAAAAAACCCAAGTAACCAATATGGAAACGGTTTTTTATCAATTGATCGAAGAACAAACAAAAAATATGATGTTAACACAAGTGAATAAAGAGTATGTATTAAAAACCATTGACCCTGCACAGGTGCCTGACAGAAAAGACCAGCCTAAACGTGCATTAATTGTAGTGCTAGGTACAATACTCGGTGGTATTTTATCGGTAATCATTGTGTTAATTAGATACTTTTCTAATAGTAACTATTCGACTAAAGTTAAGGAAGAAAAATTAGCGTAATGCTAATTAGGAACATTTTATGGAAGTATTAATTTCAGCGTTTACTGCCTTTCTTTTTGCCTTTTTAGCCATTAAGTTTTTTAAACCCGTTGCTATAGAGGTTGGGCTCGTCGATAAACCTAACGAGCGCAAATTACATGCCGGTCATATTCCACTTATTGGTGGAATATCTATTTTTATTGCTGTGCTTATGGCAAGCCTTTTATGGTTGCCTAATACGCTAGAATTACGGATGTACCTTATAGCCTCTGCGATGATGGTGTTTATTGGCGCAGTTGATGACAAATTCGATTTAAAAGTACGTATTCGAGTAATAGGCCAACTTATTGTTGCGAGTTTGATGATATACGGTGTTGGTGGTTATATATCAAATCTTGGTGATTTGTTTGGTCTTGGCGATGTAACCTTAGGCCCTGCTGGCATTATTTTTACTTACATCGGTATTATTGTGGTAATTAACGCTTTTAATATGGTTGATGGTATTGATGGTTTAATTGGTAGTTTGAGTATCAACACGTTCGCCTCTATTGCTATCTTGTTTATTATGAGTGGTCAAAATAATTACTTAAGTTATCCATTAATATTGGCAACAGCAACTATTCCCTATTTGATTTTTAATTTAGGTTTAACCAAAAAGTCTAAGAAAATATTTATGGGTGATGCGGGCAGTATGTTCATTGGTTTAAGTGTTATTTGGTTGTTGACCATGGGCACACAAAACGAACAAGCATCATTCCGCCCCGTTACAGCTTTATGGATTTGTGCGGTGCCATTAATGGATATGTTAGCAATAGTGGTAAGACGTTATAAAAACGGTAAGTCACCTTTCAAACCTGACAGAGATCACCTTCATCATATATTACAGCGCGTTGGTTATAGCTCACGCCAAACGTTAGTGATAATTTCATTATTTGCAGCCACGATGTCTGTTTTTGGTTTAGTGGGTGAGTATTTCACAGTACCAGATGTAATTATGCTTTTAGGCTTTCTTTTCATGTTTGTTTGTTATGTTGTAGTGATCAGAAAAATAACAAAATTTGAAAGAGTTGACCAGGTAAGTAATAAAGAATAAAAATTGTCTGCTGTTAAATCGTAATTTATGTTGTCATGTTTTTGTTTAGTACTTATGTCGTGATGCTACTTTTGTTTAGCAATTATTGTCGTCATGCTGCTTTTGTTTAGCACTTATTGTCGTCATGCTACTTTTGTTTAGCACTTATTGTCGTCATGCTGAACTTGTTTCAGTATCTGGGTTTGTGGTTTAAGCACCGGTCCTGAAACCGTCATGCTGAACTTGTTTCAGTATCAGGATGACGGTTGGCGTATCTAGGTTTGTTGTTTAAGTACAGATCCTGAAACGAGTTCAGGATGACGGTTGGCGCATCTGGGTTTTGTGGCTTTAAGTACAGATCCTGAAATAAATTCAGGATGACGGTTGGTGTATCAGGATGACGGTTGGTGTATCAGGATGACGATTGGTATATCTGGGTGACGGTTTTTATTCAGGATGGGGTTTCTTAGTAGGAACTTATGTCGTTATGCTGCTTTTTTTTAGCACTTATTGTTGTCATGCTGAATTTATTTCAGTATCTAGCGTCAACTAATAATAAATAAAGTGTAATCTTAGTTTATTGTATTAATATTACACCTATTGGAAAAGAATAATTGAGTGGTTAAGTCATTAATGTTTTTTGATGACTTAACGATAATTGAGTACAAAGGTATTGTCTCAATTATTACGGGTTTTCCTCAGGGTAAAAAATACCTGGGTTTTGATGTTGAATTTATTCTACATCAAAAGTGTTACTTGCGTAATAAGCGCAGTAACTTAACTAATTTAGTAATGACTTATCTTGAAATTATATGATTCAAGGTAACAGATAAAATAATTAATATCAGGTGCATAAATGTTAAATAATAAAGTTGTTTTGATCACTGGCGGTACAGGCTCTTTTGGTAAGAAATTCATTGAAACTATCTTAGATAGATACCCAGAAGTAAAGAAAATCATCATCTACTCACGCGATGAATTAAAGCAATCTGTCATCAAACAAAAATATCCGTCGTTTGATTTTCCGCAGTTACGTTTCTTTATTGGTGATGTGCGTGATAAAGACAGAATGACACAAGCTTGTGAAGGAGTAGATGTAATTATTCATGCTGCAGCGATTAAACAAGTCGATACAGCTGAATATAACCCAACGGAATGTATACGTACCAATGTTGATGGGGCTGAAAATGTAATTCATGCTGCATTGGCCTGTGGTGTTAAAGATGTTGTCGCATTATCAACAGACAAAGCATGTGCACCTATTAACCTGTATGGAGCGACAAAGTTAGTTTCAGATAAGTTGTTTGCTGCGGCTAATAATATTCGCGGCTCTAAAGATATTAAGTTTAGTGTTGTACGTTACGGTAATGTAATGGGGTCACGTGGCTCTGTTATTCCTTTTTTCATCGATAAAAAGAAAGAAGGCATGTTACCGATCACTCATGCAGACATGACACGATTTAATATATCATTGCAAGATGGTGTGAATATGGTGATGTACGCTATTGGAAATCATATTGGCGGTGAGATTTTTGTTCCAAAAATTCCATCTTACAAAATCACTGATATCGCAACAGCTATTGCGCCAGAATGTGATACGCGAGTTGTTGGTATTCGTCCAGGTGAAAAACTGCATGAAGAAATGATAACGGATACGGACTCACTCAACACCATTGATTTAGGTCGTTATTACGCAATATTACCTTCGGTTTCATTTATGCATACCGAAGAAGATTTTATTAAGCATCATAATGCCGTTAAAGTGCCTTTTGGTTTTAAATATAACTCTGGAACAAACACTGAATGGGAAACTGTGCAGTCTTTGAGAGACTTAATAATTGAACACGTAGATGCCAGTTTTTCAGTATAATTTTGCGAAGATAATTTTATGATCCCATACGGTAAACAAGAAATAACACAACAAGATATTGATGCTGTTGTGAATGTTCTGAAGTCTGATTTTTTGACGCAAGGCCCACAAGTGCCTCTATTTGAAAATGCGATTAAAGAGGCGGTTAATGCTGAATATGTACTTGCTGTAAACTCAGCAACGTCAGCACTACACATCGCTTGTTTAGCATTAGGGGTTGGCAAAGGTGATGTTGTTTGGACAACGCCTATAACTTTCGTCGCTTCTGCAAATTGTGCTTTATACTGTGGTGCTGATGTCGATTTTGTCGATATCGACCCAGAAACGTATAATTTGAGCCCTAGGTTACTTGAACAAAAACTACAGCATGCACAACAAAATAATTTATCTTTACCTAAAGTGGTTATCCCTGTTCATTTATGTGGCCAACCTTGTGAAATGGATAAAATTCATGCATTAAGTCTTGAATATGGTTTTGCCATTATTGAAGATGCATCGCATGCTATTGGTGGGAAGTATAAGCACAATCCTATTGGAAGTTGTGAGTATAGTGATATTACGGTATTTAGTTTTCATCCAGTCAAAATCATTACAACGGCTGAAGGTGGTGTAGCAACAACTAATAGTGTAGCTTTAGCGCAAAAGATGGATTTACTTCGCAGTCATGGTATTACCCGCGATGAAAAGCTTATGACAGAGCGTAGCCATGGGGGTTGGTATTATGAGCAAGTTGATTTAGGCTTTAATTATCGAATGACGGAAATGCAAGCCGCATTGGGTGTAAGCCAAATGTCACGTTTGCATGATTTTGTTGCCAAACGAAATGAGCTAGCTACAGGCTATGATGACTTATTAAAAAACTTACCATTAATTACACCATTTCAAATTGATGATTCATATTCTGGTCGTCATCTCTATGTCATTCGATTAAAGCTAGATGAGATTTCATTATCTCACCAGGAAGTCTTTGAACAGCTGCGAGAAAATGGTATCGGTGTTAACTTACATTATATCCCTGTTCATACACAGCCGTATTACAAAGGTTTAGGTTTTAAACAAGGTCAATTTCCAATTGCGGAACGTTATTACACCGATGCTATTAGTATTCCTTTATTCCATGTGATGACAAATGAGCAGCAAGATGAAGTGGTAAAAGTGTTATCTACCATATTAGTTAAAGCGTAATGAATATTGCAATAATTCCAGCCCGTGGTGGTAGTAAGCGGATACCAAGAAAAAATATTAAAGAGTTTCATGGTAAACCTTTAATTGCCTATTCTATTGAAGCGGCAAAAGCATCAAAATGTTTTGACCGAATCATCGTATCAACGGATGATAATGAAATAGCAGAAGTGGCTAAAAAATATGGTGCAGAAGTGCCCTTTATAAGACCTTCAAAAATCTCTGATGATTTTGCTACAACATTGGATGTTATGCAGCATGCTATTCACTGGTGTAATAAAAGCGGGATGAATATCAATAACGTTTGCTGTATTTATGCAACGGCTCCATTTTTACTGCCAAAATACATAGAGCAAGGACTAAAAAGTTTAACTGATAATTCAGTTAAATATACTTTTAGTGCCACAAGTTTTCCGTTTCCAATTCAACGAGCAATTAAATTAGGCTGCAATAATCAAGTGGGTATGTTTCAACCTGAGCACTTAAATACACGCTCACAGGATTTAGAAGAAGCTTACCATGACGCAGGACAATTTTATTGGGGCAAAGCATCGTCTTTTTTAGAAGGTGCTTCATTTTTTGATAAACATTCGATTGCGATAAAATTACCACGTAAAAGAGTTCAAGACATTGATACACCAGAAGATTGGGATTTAGCCGAACTTTTATACGCAGTTATAAATAATAAGCAATGAAAATAGTCTTTAGAGCAGACGCGTCAATTCATATCGGCAGTGGGCATATTATGCGTTGCTTGGTCCTTGCTAATCTACTTTTAGCAAAAGGGTACGATGTTTTATTCGCTACACGGCCACAAAAAGGTGATTTTGTTGCTTATTTGAAAAATGAAGGCATTGAAGTTGTCGAACTTGCACAAGCTAATACGTTAAAAACGCCTAAATATGACACTGATTATGCTGCTTGGTTACAAGTTGAATGGCAAGACGATGCAAAAGACTTTGTGCAACAGGTAACGACTGCTGATCTCATTGTTGTTGATCATTATGGTTTAAACAAAGCGTGGGAAATAAATGTTTCTAATGCTTTAAACGCAAAAGTTTTGGCTATTGACGATTTAGTTAGAGAGCACTTTGCAGATTTACTCTTAGATCAAACTTTTGGTAGAGATTCTTTTGATTATATCAGCAACAATAACCACTGCCCAATTTTAGCGGGTAGTGATTTTGCATTACTAGCCCCAAAATTTGCCATGTTAAGAGCAAATCAAAGGTATTGCAAAAAGCCGCAGGCGAGTTATAAAATTTTAGTATCTATGGGAGCCATTGATAAACCTAATATAACACTGAAAGTATTAGAGAAACTCCAATGTATTAATAATATAGACTTTAAGGTTACTGTGTTACTGAGTGAACGGTCGCCTAGCTATAAGCGTGTTAACGCTTTTTGTTGTGACCACAAAAACTTCGAGCATATAAATTTTTCTTCAAATATGGCTCAGTTGATGAGTGAACACCACATCGCCATAGGTGCACCGGGTAGTACATCATGGGAGAGAGCATGTCTGGGTTTGCCAAGTATTATTATACCAATCGCAGAGAATCAAGTAGATATAGCACGCAATGTTGCTAATTCTGGGGCGGCAATACTATTAGAGATAAATACTATAGATAGTGGCTTTGAAGCTGCGCTAAGTGAGATAGTATTCAAGTGGAATGAATATCATGAAGCTAGTCTAAAGCTTACAGATGGCCTTGGCGGCAATCGGGTGGTAAACAAAATAGAGCAATTATTTAACTGATACTATGACAAAAATTACATTACTTTGTACTGATCCTAATCACCCAATCTATGCATTTTTAACGCAGTGGAAGGTTGAAAATGATATTAAATATGAAATCACCCTGTTAAATAGGGTGAATGAAGTCGCTGTTGGGGGAGATATTTTATTTTTAGTCTCATGCTCAGAAATAATAAAAGTGGCCACCAAATCACTTTTCTCACACGTATTAGTACTTCATGCTAGCGACCTACCCGATGGACGTGGCTGGAGTCCTCATATTTGGGATGTTTTAGCGGGAAAACAGTCGATTACCCTTTCATTACTCGAAGCTGAAGAGCCTGTTGATAGTGGCGATATTTGGAAGAAGCATGTTATCCCACTGAATGGTCGTGAGTTGTTTAATGAGATTAATGAACTGCTTTTTAAAGCTGAGTTAAATCTTATTGAATGGGCGTGTTTGAATTATAATAGCTGCTGTCCAACACAACAACTTAGCTTAAATAGCGCAGCTTACCTTCGTAAAAGAACACCCAGTGACAGTGAACTCAATATGAATGATTCACTTGAAAGTCAATTTAACTTGTTAAGGGTTTGTGATCCGAGTCGCTTTCCTGCTTTCTTTTATAAAGATGGGCAAAAATATACAATTAGGATAGAAAAAGATGAAAAATGAAAATAAATTTGTTGAAATTGATAATCGAAAAATAGGCCCTGATTTTCCTCCTTATATCATAGCCGAGTTATCAGCAAATCATAACGGTGATATTAATCGAGCATTTAAAATCTTAGAAATGGCAAAGGATTGTGGTGCTGATGCAATAAAATTACAAACCTACACTCAAGATACGCTTACTATAGATTGTGACAAACCTGACTTTAAGATTACAGGCGGCTTATGGGACGGTCGAACACTGTATGACTTATATACAGAGGCACATATGCCTTGGGATTGGCACAAGCCTTTATTTGAAAAAGCAAAAGAACTAGGTATTACTATTTTTAGCTCTCCTTTTGATAATTCTGCTGTTGATTTGCTCGAAGCGCTTGGCGCACCGGCTTATAAAATAGCGTCGTTTGAAGCTATTGATTTACCTCTTATTGAATATGTAGCTAAAACAGGTAAACCCATGATCATATCTACGGGTATGGCGAATGAAGAAGAGATCCAAGAAGCTGTTGACACGGCAAAGAATGCTGGCTGTAAAGAGCTAGTGGTACTTCATTGCGTAAGCGGATATCCAGCACCCTCTGGAGATTATAACTTAGCAACGATACCTGATATGGCGAAACGTTTTGATGTTCTTACTGGGTTGTCAGACCACACTATTGACAATACAACCGCTATTTCTTCTGTTGTTTTGGGTGCTTGTTTAATAGAAAAACATGTCACTCTTGACCGTAATGGTGGTGGTCCTGATGATAGTTTTTCATTAGAAAAATCAGAATTAGCTCAGCTTTGTAAAGATAGTAAAATTGCATGGGAAGCGCTTGGTAAAGTTAACTATAAACGAAAAGAAAGTGAAAAGGGAAACCTGGTTTTTAGACGTTCTTTATATGTTGTAAAAGATATAAAGGCAGGTGAACTATTTACAGCTGATAATGTTAGAAGTATCAGACCTGGCTATGGCTTAGCACCTAAGTATTTATCTTCAGTGCTGGGTAAACCTTCATCAAAAGATATTAGTAAGGGAACCCCTTTAAGTCACGAGTTAATTGATTAATTATCTTGAAAGTAACTTACAATGAATGGTTATATAGTATTATAGCCTGTATACACATTACTGTTTGTAATTAACAATATAGCCCAAGCAAATTAATTACATTGTTATATCAATGCAAATAACTGATTGCTAGTTTGAGCCTTTTTTTAGGTTAAGCGTCTTTTTTCGGTGTTACTGCACTTTTTTATCGAATGAATAATTCAGAGAAATTGATATTATTTTGTAGTTATTACTTATCGGTTTTTTTTGTAATCAGTGAAATAACAAGCTTGTTTCTTTCAAAAGCATATAAAGTATGGATTAGGAAATGCTGCTGAATCATCTTTAAGTTTTTTTTGTAAGGTTATGCTATAGATGAATTATGGCAGCAGACCTATATGTGATTGAGTTTGACGGCGGTAAAATTATGTTAGCTATTAATGTTGTTTATATAGTGATTGCATAAAATAGTGTTCTTATATTCACTGTATTATCTTTATTTTATCCAAAACTATTCAGTAGTTATAATAAAGATGAGTTTTCTGAATATACAAGTAATTTTAAAGAGTACATTTTCTGTTTTGATTAATGGTGGTGTGGCTATTATTAATAGGAATATTTGTTCATTTCGCATTTGAGTGGATCGATAAGTTAATTTTGTTGGAATATAATTACTTATTATGGTTTTTATTAATACTCTCGTTTTTATATTCTGTAATTATGAGCCCTTATTATGTTTTATAGACTAATGAGCTTGATAATTAAAAAATCTATAGCCATACAAGCAGTTTATTGTTTACGACTTAATTGGAATGAGCGATGAGAGTGTAAATTTTGTATTGTATTGCTTAGTAGGTTCAATTCTTTCTCTCTGTTTTACTAAGTCCTGGTTTACCTTTGAGAACTCGTTAAAAGATTAAAAATATTATGTCTGAAAAAATAATTATGTCTGAAAAAAATATTATATTTATTTGTTGTATAGCTGAACCTTGGGTCAAAGTGATGGAATCATTAAAGCCTCATGGTTTAAATGCTAGCTATGTTGTTCACTGGATGGATGAAAAAGAAACATACGTAAACTCCACACTAAACGCATGCCATTTTCAGACAGTAGAAGATGCATGGGCTGGTAAGGGCTTTCCCGCTAATAGTATTCCGGTCGTGCTAGATGAAGAGCAATTAAAATCTATAGCTTGGTATGAATCGCAAGCCATTACGATGATGAATAGGTTAGATCCAACAGAAAGCAGAATGACTACAGGTGTTAGACAGTACTACTTTAGGGACTTAGTTGGTCATTGGCTGTCAGTTATCAATGATAAAAACATAGAACTTGTTGTTTCCCCATCAATACCTCATCGTGTTTTTGACTATGCTTTATATGTTGCCTGTAAAATAAAATCAATAGATTATTTATCTTTTCAGCTAACACCTTTTGGTTCAAATAGCATAGCTATTTATGATATAGACAAAATGCCTGAAATTATTACAGATTATGAAGGTGAGCTTAAAGTCCCTACTGAACATGTATCAAATAGGGTCAATAAAATATTAGGTGATTATAAGGCTGCTATTCCTGATTATATGAAAGCCCATGCAAAAAACAATAAGTCTTTTCTCAAACCAGTTATAAAACGCTTTAGTTCTTTAATTCGGAATTTTATAGAAGGTAACTTTTATAAATTCAAACACCCAAATACTTATTGGACCCAATTTGGCTATATGCCTTATGAAAGTAAAATGGGTTGGTGGGAATATAGTTATATTAAAATTTCGCATGCTTTAAAGGTTAAAAAACTTGAAGTTGCTTATGAAAAAATTGTTGACTGTAGCTGGGATAAGTCTAAACCTTATATTTTTGTTGCGTTGCACTATCAACCAGAAGAAACCACTTGCCCAACTGGTGGTTCTTACGCCGACCAGATCTTAATGATTCAGCTTCTTAATGAAGTACTTCCAAGTAATATTAATATAATTATTAAAGAGCACAAATCACAGTTTTATCGTGATCAAGAAGGCTCTGCTGGAAGAAATCTCCTTTTTTATAAGAGAGTATCAACAATATCACCTCGTATATTCTTTGATAGTGTTGATAGTGACCCTTTTAGTATAATAGATAATGCTATTGCTACAGTTACCGTCAGTGGAACAATTGGTTGGGAAAGTGCAATAAGAGGTACGCCTACAATCAATTTTGGTCGAGCTTGGTATGAAGGTATGCCAAGAGCTTTTAGGGTTAAAAATAAAGTCGATTTAAAAAAGGTTCTACCGCAATTAGCAGACTTGAAAAGGAAAGATCTTCACAATGAAATTTTACATTTTCACAAGCTATTAGAAGATAGCTTCATAAAAGCGACACACTATAAATCATTTATAGGGAAAAACGATGTTAGCATGAATGAATCAATTCAAAACTTGAAAGAGACAGTATTGTCCCACTCAAAAGTAAAGTTAACAAAGTAGCTAGTGATAATAATATGGTAGTAGATGCGGGAAATGTCTTAAGTTTGGTTTATATTTAAATGAAAAATAATATTATCTATCTCTTTGGGAGTGTTGTTGGCGCGGGTATACCATTTCTCTTTTTGCCTATACTAACTAGAGTTCTTACGCCTGAAGAATATGGCGTTATGAACCTGTTATTCACTATATACTCAATATGCGTTCCATTAGTTTCGATCGGTTTATCTAATTATTTACACCGAGTGTATTTTGATAATAATTCTTTGTCGCATAGTACCTTTTTAAAATGTATTAAAGTTTTTTGTATTTGGGCATTATTTTTATGTGCACTTACTTTTATAGTAGTAGGTATATTCGTAGACTCTATGTTTAATGCGTATGCTTTTATTGTTCCATTACTTGTACTTTCTGCGGCCTTTAATTCTGTGTTTATGATTAGGCTTTCATTATACAATGCACAGGACAAGGCAATTTGTTTTATTAAATATCAACTACTTTATACCTCAGTTATATTTGTAACTACTCTATTTTTATTATTCGTTCTTAATCTCGCAGAACTCAGTCGGATATATGGTATAATATTTGCCGATATTATATTTTCGATTGTATCGATGGTACTTATTTACAAAATTCTTGATAAATCCTTACCAAATAAAGAAAATGTCGAATCTGATTATTTAAAGTATGGCTTCGGTTTAGTTCCGCATATTATTGCTTCAATTTTACTTTCATCCTTAGATAAATTTATTATAGCTAAGTATATGAGCATGGATGATTTGTCGACTTATGTTATTGCAGTTCAATACACTTCTATATTGATGATTGTTGCTCAAGGTCTATCTAAGGAGTGGACTAGATTTTTTATGTCGAACCCATATGATAAGACCATTAATAAAAAAGCTGGAAATTTATTTCTCAGCATAGCCACTTTATCGATTGTTTTGTACTTATGTAAAGATATTTTTTATGGATTATTTATAGGTGGTGCTTTCATTATTAATAATGAAGTTGTTCAATTGCTCATAGCCTCCCAATTATTTCATTGCTTTTATATGATTCTGACTGTTCAAATCTCTTATGATAAAAAAACACATATATTATCCATGATGACTCTTATCTCACTAGTTATCAATTTTATAGTGAGTATGCTTCTGGTGAAATCTTATGGTCTTATTGGTGTTGGTATAGGAACTCTTGCTGGAATGGGAGTTAAATTTTTTCTTACTTTATATTATGTACTTAACAAACGTATTTTTGGTGTAACACAATGAATAAAAAAATAATTATTTTAGTTCACGAAGGCTTCTTTACTTCACATCTATTTGAGTATCAGAATATTAACCTAGATTTTATTATTAATGAACTTGTTAACGAAGACTTTAATGTTGAAGTTGTGGAGTATTCAGCGTTGGCAAAACAGAATTATACTGTAGAGAATGACACTATTTACTGGACCGGTAGTCACCAAAACGTTGATGTTAAACAATATATTAATGATGTATTACTTGCCCGCTTTATTGGGCGTGAAAACTTAGTCCCTAAATTAGAAACAGTCATTTCACATGAAAATAAAGGTATGCAAGGTATTCTTGCTGGCGAATTAGGCATAAATTTGATTTCTCAAGACTATCATTGCACAACAACAGTGCCTAAAGATTATTTATCCGATACCGTGGTTTTTAAAAGCTTAGGTGGTGCTGGAAGTATTGGGGTATCACTTGCGAAAAATAAAAAACAGTATCAACGAAAAATTCGAATGAATTTATTGTTAAATACCACATTTTTGAATATTAAAGAAATGAGTAAAAATGTGCTGCGGCGTTTATTAAGACGTAATTCACAAGCTAATTACTTAAGGAAAAAAGCAAGGTTTGTTAGTCAGCTTTTCGTTAAAGAACTATTATTTGATTATAAAGTTTTAGTCCTCGGTGAACATGTATACTTTTTAAAACGCTATGTTCGTAAAGACGACTTTAGGGCTAGCGGTAGTGGTCAATTTGAATTTGAAGGTAATATTAACCCTAAACTCATCCAATTTGCTTTCGATTGTAAAGATAAATTGAATGTACCCTATTGCTCTTTAGATTTAATTGAATATGGTCAAGGAGAAATTGGCCTAATAGAGTTTCAAACCGTACATTTTGGTCCATATACATTACTAGGGTCAGATTGTTATTATGATAAATGTGGGAGGAAAGTTCTATTAGAAGTCAAATCAGAAACTCGATTTGAAGAAGAATTAGTTTCGTCTTTAATACAACAGGTAAAATAAATTGTTTGCTGTTTCGTTATATTTTATTTTCTGGTGTATTTTAGTTTTACTTTCGTGTTACGAATTGATTTGCATCGAAAGTAGTAAAAGAAGTCGAAAAAGATCAATTCTGCCATTTATATTATTTTTTTTTACACTTCTAATAATATTTTCAGGCTTACGATCACCGGGGGTATCTTCAGATGATCAGGTGTATATTTCCATATTTAACCAGTTTGTAAAAGGGGGAGGGGGTCTAACGTCATCAACAAATGAATATGTATTTGTAATTATCAATCAACTTATTTCATTTATTACAGATGATGTTTTCTATTTATTCCTTTTATTTGCTTTATTAACTGCTTTTTTTACAATATTTTCTTTTGTTAAAGCAAGCCCATTTATTACTATCTCTGTATTAGTTTATTTTTCTCATGTTTACTTATATAGGGATATGATTCAAATAAGAGCCGGTTTGTCATACGCTATTTTTATGCTGGCGTTGGTGTGTTTTGCAAAAAAAAATTACAAAGCTTCTATAGCTCTTTGGTTAAGTTCCACACTTATTCATTTTTCTTCATTCTTAGGTGTAGTAGTACCAATTATAAATAAAATGAAATTTTCATCTAAATTTGTAATTTATTCTTTCTTATTTTCTCTTGTTTTTGGTGCAATAGGGCTATATACACCCATTAGTTTTCTTTTAAATAATGTTAATCTGGGGCCACTCACCGCTCCAATTAAAACTTATATACTATCAAGAAATGAATTTAATAAACCTTTAGGGCTTCTAAATCCAACGACCTTAAAACAATGTATCTGGTTTTTTGTATTTTTTTATTACCGAGAAAAATTGAAATATGAATTAAGTAGCGATATATACTTTAAAACATATTTTTTATCAGTGTGTATATTATTAATATTTGCTGACTTCTCTGTATTCGCCGCCAGATTTGGTTCGTTTTTTGCTGTATCTGAGTTTTTTTTATTAGCGGCTTTAGTTGTTGTCAGTAAAAAAAATAGGCGTTTTTTATTCTCTATTATTATTGGCTATTGTTGTATGATGGCGAGTTTAAATGTCTTTTCAAAAGGGTTGTTTGATGGTTTTGTGTTTTATAATTTTGGGTAATATTAAATGAAAATAATTTATCTTTGCTCTTCTTTAGAGCGAACAGGTCCTACTAATCAGCTTTTTAATATAGTATCTAATCTAGATACTTCTACATTTAGTTCTTTAGTCATTACCTTATCGACAGAAAGCGATAAAAGTTTTTTAAGTAAGTTTGTTGAAAAAGGAATTTCAGTAAAATCCCTTGAATTATCACATAGGGCTTCAATGAAAGAACTTCGTTTGGCTTTAATGCCCTTTCTTGATGAATTTTCTCCCGATGTTATTCATAGTCAAGGGATACGTTCAGATAAATTAATATCAACTCTAAATTACCCTATAAAGAAAATAGCAACATTAAGAAATATACCTTATAAAGATTACCCAATGGCGTATGGTTGGCTATTAGGGAGAATAATGTCTTATGTTCATTTAAAGGCTCTTAGCAAGCTAGATCAAGCAGTAACAGTTTCTTATGGTGTACAAGAAGAACTTATAGGGAAACTTACAAAAAATTTAAAAGTGGTGCAAAATGGTGCTGATCATCATTTTTTTACACCAGTTATATCTGAGTTTACTTCATTAGAAAGTTTAAAGAATAAACTTGGTATTAGTAATGAAAATAAGGTGCTTGTTTATACGGGTATACTTGAAGCTAGAAAAAAATTAGACTTGTTATATGACCTGATCGACACCTCCAATAATATTAAATTGTTAGTTGTTGGTGATGGGGAACTTAAAGAAAGCCTTGAGATACATGATGCGGTTAAAAATCAAAAAGTTATCATGCTTGGTTCTGTTGATGACGTTAGGCCGTTTCTAGCTATTTCTGATGCTTTTATTTCTCTTTCATCTGCCGAGGGGTTACCTAACTCTATGATAGAAGCGATGATGATGGGTCTACCTGTAATAGCAAGTGATATTGCACCACATGCAGAGTTAATTATAGATAAAAATGTGCCTATTATGTTGTTCTCCATGGATAAACCCAATTTAGTCGCGTCATTTTTAACTGAAAACTTAGCTGGTTGGCTTGATAGGAGTCAAAGTTTTGATCTTCGAAAATATACGATAAAAAATTTTTCTGCACAGTCTATGTCTAATCAATACCAAGAATTATATCGAGAACTACTAAATAATGAATGATGTAAATGTTGCTGTTATCATGTCAGTTTATAAAAATGATAATTTTTCTCAAATAAAAGAAGCTGTTGACAGCATTATGCTGCAAACACTACATTGCCATTTGTTTGTAGTTGCAGACGGGCCTGTTTGTCCTGATGTACATGATTACTTTTTAACTATAGCCGGTAAGAATAATTGTTTATTTTCTGTATATTATTTTCCGCGAGCAACTAACCTGGGATTGGCACCTTCACTTAATGAATTAATTGATTATGTGTTACAAAGTGAAAATAAATACTTATATATTGCAAGAATGGATGCTGATGACATTTGTTATCCAGAACGTTTACAAAAGCAAGTTGACTACTTTTTAGTTCATCAAGTAGTTGATGTACTAGGGACCGGTTGCGTAGAGTTTTCTTCAACTAACGAAAGTATTTATACAAAAATATTGCCAGAAAAAAATAAAACCCTAAAAAAAGAATTGATTAAACGGTGCCCTTTTGTCCATCCATCAGTTATGTTTCGAATTAATTTGTTTCGTGACGGAGTTAGGTACCCTACGGATACTAAATTTACTGAGGATTATGCATTTTGGGTGCTTCTAGCGGTCAAAGGCTATGAATTTGGTAATGTTCAAGAAGCTTTGATAAAGTTTAGATTCGAAAGTGACGTATTAGCACGTCGTCGAGGATTAAAAAAAGCAAATTCAGAGTTTTCTGCTAGATGGAATGCAATGAACCAATTAGACTGTATGTCTTTAGAAAATATATTTTATTCATTTGCAATATGGGGCTTGAGAGTTGTACCGCCATCAATTGCAAATATTGCTTATAAAAAATTGAGATGAATTAAATGAAAATAGCAATTGCAGGAACAGGTTACGTAGGATTATCAAATGCTATGTTATTAGCACAACACAATGAAGTGGTTGCGGTTGATATTATTGAAGAAAAAATTAAGCTGTTAAATGACAAGAAATCACCGATTTCTGATATTGAAATTGAAGACTTTTTATTAAATAAAGACTTAAACTTCACCGCGACTTTAGATAAAGAATTAGGCTATAAAAATGCTGATTTTGTTGTCATAGCAACACCAACAGATTATGACGTTGAAACTAATTATTTTAATACTTCATCAGTTGAAGCGGTTATTAAAGATGTTTTAGCCATTAACCCCAATGCGGTGATGGTTATAAAGTCTACGGTTCCGGTTGGCTATACACAAAGTGTAAGAGAAAAGTTTAAGTGTGAAAATATTATATTTTCCCCTGAATTTTTACGTGAAGGTAAAGCCCTGTACGACAACCTGCACCCGTCAAGAATTATTGTTGGTGAAAAAAGCGAGCGTGCAACAACGTTTGCTCATTTGTTAGCACAAGGTGCTATTAAAGAAAATATTGATATTTTATTCACGGATTCGACAGAAGCTGAAGCCGTTAAATTGTTTTCAAATACCTACCTCGCTATGCGTGTCGCTTATTTTAATGAGTTAGATAGCTACGCAGAGGCACATGGCTTAGATTCGAAACAAGTTATTGAAGGTGTGAGTTTAGATCCTCGTATTGGTAACCATTACAATAATCCTTCTTTTGGTTACGGTGGTTATTGTCTACCGAAAGATACCAAGCAACTTCGTGCTAATTATAAAGATGTGCCTAACTGTATTATCAGCGCTATTGTTGATTCAAATAGTACCCGCAAAGATTTTATTGCTGACTCTATTATCAAGCGCAATCCGAAGGTAGTGGGTGTATATCGCCTTATTATGAAGAGTGGCTCTGATAATTTTAGGTCTTCTTCTATTCAAGGGATTATGAAACGGATAAAAGCTAAGGGTATTGAAGTTGTTATTTTCGAACCTGAATTAACAGAAGCTGAATTTTTTCATTCAAAAGTTATCACGGACTTAAATGAGTTTGCTGCAATATCTGACGTTATTGTTTCTAACAGAATGTGCAAAGAGTTAGACTTTGTTGCTGACAAAGTTTACACACGTGACCTTTTTGGTTCTGATTAGTTTGGTTTTGATTAAGGGAAAATTATGAAGTATTTAGTTACCGGCGCCGCTGGATTTATAGGTTTTCACCTAACAAAACGATTATGCACCCAAGGTCATGATGTTGTTGGTATTGATAATTTAAATGATTATTACGATGTAAATCTTAAGCTCGCCCGTTTGGCGGAATTAGATAAGTTTACTGTTAAAAATACTACCAATGATAAAGGTGTTTTTCGGTTTATAAAGTTAGACCTGACCGAACGTGAAGGTATTGCTACATTGTTCGCGGATGAAAAATTTGATCGCGTTATTCATTTAGCAGCGCAAGCGGGTGTTAGGTATTCAATCGAGAATCCTATGGCTTATGCTGATTCTAACTTGATTGGCCATTTAACCATTCTTGAAGGCTGTAGAAATAATAATGTTGAACATTTAATCTATGCTTCTTCGAGTTCTGTTTATGGTTTGAATAACAAAACGCCATTTTCAACCAGTGACTCGGTCGATCATCCGGTTTCACTTTATGCAGCAACAAAAAAATCTAATGAATTGATGGCTCATAGCTACTCTCATCTTTATGATATTCCGACAACGGGTTTACGATTTTTTACTGTTTATGGATCATGGGGGCGACCAGATATGGCGCCCTATATTTTCACGAAAAAGATCTTAGACGGCGATA
Source organism: Colwellia hornerae (assembly GCF_007954355.1). Classification (GTDB taxonomy): domain Bacteria; phylum Pseudomonadota; class Gammaproteobacteria; order Enterobacterales; family Alteromonadaceae; genus Colwellia_A; species Colwellia_A hornerae. The sequence continues at coordinate 7,138 of NZ_VOLR01000008.1, read as the reverse complement.
CTATTGATATTAACAATAATGGTGATATGTGGCGTGATTTTACTCATGTAGACGATATTGTTGAAGGCATTGTGCGTATTGCCGATGTACTTCCTGTTCGAGACCCTTTATGGAAAGTAGAAAGTGGCTCTGCTGCTGCTAGTTCAGCACCCTATGCTATTTATAATATAGGGCATGGCTCACCGATTAATTTGATGGGCTTTGTTAAGGCTATTGAAGATGAACTTGGCGTTGAGGCGGAGAAAAACTTTCGTGAAATGCAAGCGGGTGATGTTTATCAAACGTATGCAGAAGTTAATGATTTATTCGCTGCGACAGGATATAAATCTCAAGTAACAGTGCAGCAAGGTGTGGCGGAGTTTATTAACTGGTATCGAGAATTCTACCAAAAGTAACGTATATACTTTATTACATTATTTACCGCTAAATATGGCACCTAATAGGGTGTCATTTTTTTTATTCATGAGTGAACAAGCTATTTCACCGTGACAATTGATAAAAGACTCTTTATTATTATTTATCTAAAAATTTAAGGACAAAAAATGACAAATAAGATAACAAAAGCAGTAATTCCTGTTGCTGGGTTAGGTACACGTATGTTGCCAGCAACTAAAGCTATACCAAAAGAAATGCTTCCTATTGTCGATAAGCCGATGATCCAATACATAGTTAATGAATGTGTTGCTGCGGGTATTAAAGAAATTGTGCTAGTTACTCATTCTTCAAAAAATGCCATTGAAAACCATTTTGATAAATCTTTTGAACTTGAAACGACGCTTGAAAACCGTGTTAAGCGACAGTTACTAGCAGAGATTCAAGCGATTTGTCCAAAAGACGTTACTATATTACATGTTCGCCAAGGTGAAGCAAAAGGCTTGGGCCATGCTGTCTTAAAAGCTCGTCCTATTATTGGCAACGAACCTTTTGTTGTGGTATTGCCTGATGTGCTTTTGGATGATGTTTCTGCGGATTTAAAAACTGAAAATCTTGCGGCGATGTTAACGCGCTACGATGAAGTTGGTGGTTATAGCCAGATCATGGTTGAACCAGTTCCGATGGACAAAGTTAGTAGTTATGGTGTTGTTGATTGTGGTGGACACGATTTAGCGCCAGGCGAGTCAAAAACAATGACCGCAATTGTTGAAAAACCAGCAATGGAAGACGCTCCATCAAACTTAGCGGTTGTTGGTCGTTATGTATTGTCAGAAAAAATTTGGGATTTATTAAAGTTAACACCTCCAGGTGCTGGCGATGAAATTCAGTTAACCGACGCTATTGCAATGTTAATGGAAAAAGAAACAGTTGAAGCTTTCCATATGACAGGCAAATCACACGACTGTGGTTCTAAACTAGGTTACATGAAAGCAAACGTTGAATACGGCTTACGCCACCCAGAATTAGCTGATGAATTCAGAGCATACTTGTCTGAATTAATGAAATAACAACTATTTTTGTACTTTTGTACTTTTGCCCTCTTGTACTTTTGTACTTTTTCCCTCTTGTCGTCATGCTGAATTTATTTCAGTATCTGGTCTTTTGGGTTCTAAGTACAGATCCTGAAACGAGTTCAGGATGACGTTGGTGGTATCAGAATGACGGTTGTCTCGCAGAGTGACGGTGATGGAATCAGGAAGTCGGTGGTGGTATCAGAATGACGGTTGTCTCGCAGAGTGACGGTTGTGGTATCAGGATGACGGTGGTGGTATCAGAATGACGGTGTTGGTCTCAGGGAGTCGGTTGTCTCACCGCGTGACGGTGATCGTTTAGCCCTTTTGTCGTCATGCTGAATTTATTTCAGTATCTGTTTTTTTTGGTTCTAAGTACAGATCCTGAAACGAGTTCAGGATGACGGTTATTTCGTAGAGTGACGGTGATGGTATCAGAATGACGGTTGTCTCGTAGGATTACGGTGTTGGTATCAGGAAGTCGGTGATCGTTTAGCCCTTTTTTCGTCATGCTGAATTTATTTCAGTATCTGGTTTTTTTGGTTCTAAGTACAGATCCTGAAACGAGTTCAGGATGACGGTGATGGAATCAGGATGACGGTTGTCTCGTAGGGTGACGGTGTTGGTATCAGGATGAAGGTGTTCTCGTTTTCAGCTATTTTAAATTTACTATAATAAAAGTATAAATATGGATATATCTTCTTTATTACAGCTTTCAAAAGCTGCAAAATCACGTTCAATTGTTTCGTTATTCGCTGATAGTGAAAGTCGCGTTGAAAATTACTCCACCGCTAGTGCCGGTTTGTATCTTGACTTCTCTAAACAAAATATTACGTCATCAGAACTTAATCAGCTTTTTGAATTAGCAGAAAAGTCTAATTTAGCTGAAAAAATTAAAGCGCAGTTCTCCGGTGAGGTTATTAACAACACTGAGAAGCGTGCAGTGCTTCACTCCGTGCTTCGTGCTCCTGATGTCATAAAACAAAAAATATTAGCGGCTTCAGCTGACGAAGTTATTGCCACTGAACAACACATGGCAGAAATTGTTGATGATATAAGTACCGGTAAGTTATTGTCGGCCTCGGGTGAGAAGTTTACTGACGTTATTGCTATTGGTATTGGCGGCTCTTATTACGGTATTAAAGTTAGTCTCTCAGCATTAAACACTTTTCATACCACTGGCTTGAATGCACACGTTATCGCTAATGTTGACGGCGCAGCGGTTGAAGAAAAATTAGCTAAGCTTAATGTTGCTACCACGCTGGTTGTTGTTATTTCTAAAACCTTTACCACTCAAGAAACCTTGCTTAATGCCCTTGCGGTTAAAAACTGGATGCTTAAACATTCTGCTGATGCAGACATTATTGAAAAGCAGTGGTTTGCAGTTAGTACTAATATCAGCAAAGCGACTGAGTTTGGTGTGTTAGCAAAAAATATTCTTCCGATGTGGGATTGGGTTGGTGGACGCTTTTCGCTTTGGTCTGCCGTTGGTTTACCGCTAGCGCTAGTCATTGGTAATGAAAATTTTAATAAGCTCAAGCAAGGCGCTTATCAAATGGACCAGCATTTTCAAAATACTCCGTTTGAGCAAAATATGCCGGTTTTGATGGCTTTGCTTGGTATTTGGAATCGCAATGCCTTGCAGTATTCAAGCCTCGCTATTTTACCTTATGATCATTCTCTTCGAGCTTTACCCGGTTACTTACAACAAACTGATATGGAAAGTAATGGTAAGTCAGTGTCTAACGCTGGCGAAAAGCTCGCTTGGCAAACTGCGCCAACCGTTTTTGGTCAAGAAGGCACTAATGGTCAACATGCTTTTATGCAATTAATGCATCAAAGTGATGAAATTATTCCGACTGACTTTATCGTTTGCTTGAAAGGCGCGAGCAAGTTACCCGAACATCACCAAGTGTTAGTGGCTAATTGTTTTGCACAAAGTGAAGCGTTAATGCGTGGTAAAACCTTAGCTGAAGTTGAAGATGAGCTTACAGTGGCAGGTTTAACTGCTGAAGATATCGCAATGCTCGCACCACATAAAACCATGAAAGGTAATACACCTAGCAATACCTTATTACTTGATAAAATGACACCCGAGAATTTAGGGGCTTTACTTGCGCTTTACGAGCATAAAATTTTTGTGCAAGGTGTAATTTGGCAGTTAAATTCTTTTGACCAATGGGGTGTTGAGTTAGGTAAGCAATTAGGAAACAGTATTTTAGCAGCTATGAAGGGCGGAGAAACTACAATGCTGTCAGCTTCAAGCCAAAACCTAATCAAACGTTTTAATACTTCTACTCATAAATAGCATTTTAGTCTGCACAATAACTAGCCATAAAAGTGGCTAGTTATTGACTTTTTCACTACAAATCTATAGTATTCCCGCGCTTTTACCTTGATGTACCCTCAAATAAGTCAATTAACGCTTCTTGTTAAGTTTTCCTATTATTAGGATGTCGTCAGGTTACACCCCACTATCCACAAAATGAGAGTGCAATGTTCGAATTACATGCCAGTAAAGTTTCTAACCTGAAGAACGATGTTCTTTCAGGACTTACCGTCGCCTTAGCGTTAGTGCCTGAAGCTGTTGCTTTTGCATTTGTTGCCGGAGTCGACCCTCTCGTTGGTTTATATGCTGCTTTTATGGTGGGTTTAATTACCTCTGTTTTCGGTGGACGCCCTGGTATGATTTCTGGTGCAACCGGCGCTATGGCTGTAGTCATGGTAAGTTTGGTGGCTATTCATGGCGTTGAGTATTTATTTGCTACTGTGGTATTAACAGGTTTACTGCAAATTCTTGCGGGTATCTTTAAACTGGGTAAGTTTATCCGTTTAGTGCCACATCCGGTTATGCTTGGCTTTGTTAATGGTTTAGCCATTGTTATATTTTTAGCTCAGCTTGGTCAATTTAAAATAACCAATGAAGCGGGTCAATTAGAGTGGATGCAAGGCGCTCCCCTTTATACTATGGCAGGGTTGATTCTGTTAACGATGGCCATTATTCATTTTTTCCCTAAGTTAACAAAAGCGGTACCGTCTACGCTTGTTGCGATTGTGGCTGTGTCATTCTTAGTTTTCGGTCTTAACCTTGATACTAAGTTAGTGGGTGATGTTGCTTCTATTGCCGGCGGTTTACCGTCATTTAGCATACCTAGCGTTCCGTTTAATTTAGAAATGTTACAAATCATCTTCCCATTCGCTATCGTGTTAGCTGCGATTGGTTTAATTGAATCATTATTAACGTTAACCCTTATCGATGAATTAACCGGTACTCGTGGCCGTGGCAACCAAGAATGTATCGCGCAGGGTGCAGCAAATACCGTTACCGGTTTCTTCGGTGGTATGGGTGGTTGTGCGATGATTGGTCAATCTATGATCAACGTAAATTCCGGTGGTCGAGGTCGAGCATCAGGTATTACTGCCGCATTAGCACTACTTGGCTTTATTTTATTCGCCTCAGGTTTAATTGAACAAATTCCATTAGCGGCCTTAGTGGGCGTTATGTTTATTGTTGTTATTGGTACCTTTGAATGGTCAAGTTTTCGCATTTTAGGCAAAGTGCCTAAGGCTGATGCCTTTGTGATTATTCTGGTGTCAGGCGTAACCGTGTATTCAGATCTTGCTATTGCCGTTGTGGTGGGTGTTATTGTTTCAGCACTAGTATTTGCTTGGGAACACGCAAAACACGTTACCGTACATCGCTCAACCAATGAACATGGCTCAACCGTTTACGATGTCAAAGGACCGTTATTTTTTGGTTCAATTGCAAACTTTTTAGAGCAGTTCGATATGGATGAAGAGAGTAGCGACATTATTGTTGAATTTAAAAATTCACGCGTCGTTGACCATTCTGCTATCGAAGCGATTGATACTTTAGCTGACCGTTATTTGTCGCGCGGTAAAACCATGCACTTAAGACATTTAAGCAGTGAATGTACCGAGTTATTAACTAAAGCAGGCAGTTTAGTTGAAATCAACGTGATTGAAGATCCCGACTATCATATTGCGACTGATAAATTAGATTAATAGGATACAAGCCTGTAGGTTTTCATTAATACCCATCACCATTTAAGGTGCCGGTTTATTGTGTTTCAAAACGACATTTACGACGTTACTCATTGTTGCAATAGCATCCTATTGTTTCAATGAGCGTTTTGTAACCGTAATTTTGAATTCACACTAAATTAAAGTATATTGAATGGTAACGGGTATATAGGCTTTTTAAGTTTTGCTGAAGGTTTTTATGCAATTAGAGTTTTTTGATGTTCCCAGCCCTTGTGTTGGTGTGTGCCAGTCTGATGAAAAAGGCAATTGCCTTGGCTGCTACCGTACGCGCGAAGAACGCCAAACGTGGATAAACTTAACCTCTGATAACAAGCAAAAAGTTGTTAAACGTTGCTTACAGCGTAAAAAACGAAAAAATGCCAAGCCTAAAGTTAAAGTGATTCCAACTCACTTAGAAACAAAGCAACCTTCGCTACTAGAGCCCCAATCAAAAGCAAAACCAGACACCTCAACAGATCTCGATTTCGGTGATTTTGAGCTCTAAGCCGTTTATTCTGAACGAACACTGTCATCCTTTATCAGCACCGTTATCATGAATTAATCAGTGATCCTGAACGAACTCCGTTATTTTGAATTAAACTCCGTTATTTTGAATTAACCCCGTCATCCTGAATTAACCCTGTCATCCTGAATTAAACTCCGTCACCTTGAACTACCTCCGTCATCCTGAATTAAACTCCGTCATCCTGAATTTATTTCAGGATCTGTACTTGCTCTAAAAGCCCGGATACTGAAACAAGTTCAGCATGACGGGAAGGGGATGTGAAAAAGGGAATAATAAACCACACACTCCGTCATCCTGAACGAACTACCTCCGTTACCTTGAACTACCTCCGTAATCCTGAATTAAACTCCGTCATCCTGAATTAAACCCCGTCATCCTGAATTTATTTCAGGATCTGTACTTGCTCTAAAGCCCGGATACTGAAACAAGTTCAGCATGACGGGAAGGGGATGTGAAAAAGGGAATAATAAACCACGCACTCCGTTATCCTGAAGGAACTACCTCCGTCATCCTGAATTTATTTCAGGATCTGTACTTGCTCTAAAAGCCCGGATACTGAAATAAATTCAGCATGACTGGAGGGGACGTGCAAAGCCCGGATACTGAAATAAATTCAGCATGACGGGAAGGGGACGGAATGAGCAAAGCCCGGATACTGAAACAAGTTCAGCATGACGGGAAGGGGACGGAATGAGCAAAGCCCGGATACTGAAATAAATTCAGCATGACGGCAAGGGGATGTGAAAAAGGGAATAATAAACCACGCACTCCGTTATCCTGAAGGAACTACCTCCGTCATCCTGAATTTATTTCAGGATCTGTACTTGCTCTAAAAGCCCGGATACTGAAATAAATTCAGCATGACGGCAAGGGGACGGAATGGGCAAAGCCCGGATACTGAAACAAGTTCCAATGCTGTTCGCTTAAGGATTTTCTTTGTGCTTTTGCGAACGTTTTACTGGAAATTTACCCATTCTCATTTTTACTGCCCTAGGATAATTAGGCCGTTTTTGTTTTGGCAGAATAAAGTCTTTAATCGTGTCCGTTAATTCTTTTAATCTCGCCGGTATACTTTGTAAGTTTGACGCAGTTGCCATCCCATAATAATCATAAAGAACAACAC
>NZ_VOLR01000089.1 GCF_007954355.1 Colwellia hornerae | reverse complement strand
AGTAAAGCGAGTTTATATCGTCCTTTATCTCAACAGTTTACTCATAACATCAAATGTCAGCCGTGGTAAAACTACCACTTTAAAACAGTAACAAGGGACGTCTTATTCATAAAGCCCGTTATGCGCTATTCAAGCAAACCTGAGCATTCGCTATACCATGTGTGCGCTGCAAACCAACATGCTCACTAAATTCATATAAATGCTCAGCAGTACCAACAGCCCCTGTGAAGATAGTTTCAAAATTTGTTGTTAACTTTAGCCAACTTTTATCATTGATGTGTAACCTAGCAAGAATATTTACCGTCTGAGTGTCGATAGCACCATGTTTATCATCACGCAGAATGCGTCCTGTTTCATCAACCAGTGTTAAGTAATCTTGTAGGCTAAAAGAAATACCCGCTCCCGTTGAGCTCTGATGCGTTTCATTGCCCGTAAAGGCTAGTAAGCAGGTCGGTTGCTCACCGGTTATAGCCGCTTTAATGCGCAGTTGAATACTGGTGAAGTCAGACTGCTCCGGGGTAACCGCAATACCGGCTCGTATCGGGTTTAAATCAACATATGCCATGCACGACAGTAATGCGCCTTCATCAAGCAGTGCTTGTGATTTAAAGCGCCCTTCCCAAAAATGTCCACTACATTGGTCTTCTCGGTTAGCTTGTCGCGCTATCGGCTCGTTCAATGAGCGCATAAACCAACTGATATCAAGTAGACGCTGCTTATATATCTCAGCCGTACTTTCAACCATCGCTAATTGGAACTTATCAAGCGGTTGTTTATTAGTATATTTTTGAGTTAATAAGGTCCCTTTGAATAATTGATGCCAACGTTGTAATACCTCTTCGGTTGACCAGCTTTTCATCTGCTCACTATCAACATGCAATACGAGATGTAAATGATTATGCATAACAGCGTAGGCACAGATATCTAT
>NZ_VOLR01000088.1 GCF_007954355.1 Colwellia hornerae | reverse complement strand
TAACCTGAGAACTGGATAAGGATTGAACTAATTGCCCACCTCGCGATCAGATCTTTCGACTAAAAACGATTTGAAAGCAACAGAGGTGGGCAGATGAATAAGTTAATAGATATATTTTGTGATGTCGATGATTTTTGTCATAAATTTTTACCTGTATGGGAAGCCGAGTTAATCGCCAATGGGACTAAAAAGCGAAGGCGCCAATCAAAGATGACGACGAGTGAATGCATGACGATTGTTATTGCTTTTCATCAATCAAACCATAGGGATTTCAAGAACTTCTATATTGGATTGGTTCAACGATATTGGCTAGAAGACTTCCCTACCTTGTTAAGCTATACGCGTTTCTTACATAAAATGTCCGCGTTAATTATTCCTATGTGTGCTTATTTTCAAACGGTTAAAGGAAAGCCCACAGGTATTGCCTTTGTCGACTCTACAAGCCTGAAAGTATGTCACAATATTCGTATCCCACGTAACCGGGTATTTGATGGTGTAGCCAAACGAGGAAAAGGAACCATGGGTTGGTTTTACGGTTTTAAGCTACATTTATTGATTAATCACATAGGTGAAATTATTTCTCTGAAGATAACACCTGGTAATACAAATGATAGAACGCCAATCCCTGAGCTATGCAAAAACCTTTACGGAAAGCTTTATGCGGATAAAGGATATATTGGTAAAAAGCTCAGTGAGAAATTAGCTGAAGGTGATATTGATTTAGTAACTACTGTTCGTAAAAACATGAAGGCTAAGGCAATATCCATATTTGATAGAGCAATGTTATCAAAGAGATACATTATTGAAACAATAAATGACCAACTGAAAAACATTTCACAAGTTGAGCATAGTCGTCACCGAAGTGGGACAGGTTTCATGCTAAATGTAATTTCAGGAATAGTGGCTTATTGCTTGAAGAAGAAAAAGCCACGTATTAAATTATCAGCCAGTGAATTTGGATTGATGGAAGTTTAGAAAACGCTGCTCTTAAGCAGATCTCAGGTTA
>NZ_VOLR01000087.1 GCF_007954355.1 Colwellia hornerae | reverse complement strand
AGCGCCAAAATGACCACCAGTAAAGGCACCATTCAAGGTTACAATGGTATTGCTATTAATGACGACAAGCATCAAATCATTCTGCAAGCCCAAGCATGGGGTAGTGTTGCGGAACAACAGACCTTAAAACCTTCCATTGAGCAACTCAAAAAACAACTAACCAATTTAGGCACACCAGAAACATTCTCAACAGCCAAGTTTACTGCCGACAGTGGTTTTCATAGTGAGGCTAATCTTAAGTTCATGGCATCAACAGGGCTAGATAGTTACATGGCTGATAATGCTTTTAGAAGCCGTAATCCCTTATTTAAAATGAGCGAAACGTATCAAACAGAAAAAGAAAAGCGACGATTAAAACGCAGTAAAGGCAAACCTAAACAGTTTACTAGAGATGATTTTTACTTTGATAAAGAGGCCATAACCTGTCGTTGTCCCGCAGGTAAAAGCATGTGGTTACAGAGTAAGCAGATAATAACTCAAGGTAAAGCTTATACACGGTTCTCTGGTTTTTTAAAACACTGCCGCGTTTGTCCTTTGCAACAACAATGCATGCGAAACCCACCTAAAGAAACAGGGCGACAAGTGCAATTTCCAGATGAAACTAATCGGGTAGTGAGCTATAGCGATAAAATGAAAGTAAAAATAGACAGCCCTGTAGGTCGAAGGCAATACAGTAAAAGATTAGGTGCCATTGAACCTGTTTTTGGTAATATAACGGTTAATAAAAGCATGAACCAATTCACCTTGCGCGGGCAAGAAAAAGTGAATAGCCAATGGCAAATGTATTGCCTTGTTCATAACATAGAAAAGTTAAGAAATAGCCTACATTAGGCTATAATCCTCGAATTCCCCCTCGAAAAACGCCTCAGAAGACGAAAGAAGGTAGAAAGTCCTTCATCACTCAATGCTCAACGATGTAAAAATAGAAATCGCCAAAAACGTAAACGTTTTTGATTGTTAAAAGAAAACAATCCAGTTAGAGTATTTTGATTAAAAATAATTTTAAAAACGAGTAATTCTACAGGCTCGTTA
>NZ_VOLR01000086.1 GCF_007954355.1 Colwellia hornerae | reverse complement strand
AAAACAAAGACAGCGTATGATGAGTCAACGTACTTAGAGGCATTAAAAAGTAAAGGTTCGCCTCTATTGAAATATGCGGTGGAAAGCAAGTTTTAATACTTGCGGTCCACCTCAGGGCGTGTTGTTAGGCATTTAGAACGCCCAGCCTAATACCAATGTTAAATCTTTTACTTCATGTTTATAATAACCACTTACTGAATCTTTATCACCTGAACTTTCATTTATAGTAAATAAAGAGTATTCAAAGCCAAGATAAAAATTTTTGGTAAATTTATATTCGGCACCAAAAGAATAGTAAAAATCATTTCCACTTTCTCCACTGCTAGGTGACGCACCTAAATTTGTAAGTTGTTGTGGAGTAAACTCACCATAACTCCAATGAGCAAGACCTAAACGAGCATTAACAGATGCTTTTTCGAATATCTCCATTTGCCCTTTAACGCCAACCCTTAACGACTCAAGATCAATAGGTATTCTAGCTTCAACAATAGTATCGAATTCTGGGGGTAAAAAAATTGGTCCTGAAGGGCTAGGTGATGCCATAGTAGGAATAGATATTATGAAGTTATTAACAACATCTCCATGGTCATGTTTAGATAGTTCAATTGTAAAATTGTCCGTAATATCAATACCAAGCCTAAGGCCAAGTGAATCGGATTTTAGTGCTGATGAATAAAGATCTTCTGACACTTCTGTTTGTATGGAGGAGTGAACCTTGTTTTGTGTTTTACCAATTAAAATTTCTGATGCTATATTTAATTCTGCGAAAGCAAAATAAGGGAATGAACATAAAGCTATCCCTGTAATAATATTTTTCATTTATATCCTACTTGATTACAACTCTAAACTAGAGAAATACCTAGACACAATGACTCCCCACAAGGTGCTAGCCTCTAAATGTGGGTTAGTTTTACAAACCAGAGCTAATATATGTGTCAACATTATCAAACAGAGGCTAGCATAATAAAACATAACATACTTTTCATTGGCTTAGATACCCATAAAACATTTACTGAAGTCGCTTATATTGAAGACCAACGTGGCGCTAAATCAACTCATCTAGGTAAAATACTCAGTAATAAAGCCGCCT
>NZ_VOLR01000085.1 GCF_007954355.1 Colwellia hornerae | reverse complement strand
CTGCCAAAGGCGACTAATAATCGTGGTGACAATTGCGGTCCTGCACCAGGAAGGCTATCAAAAATAACTTTGTCATCTTGCGCTTTGTAAGCCTTTTTTATCACTTTATCTAGCGATTCAATTCCCTTTAGCAACACTTTGAATTGCGCAATAAGCACACCAACTAAAAGTTGATTTGGCTCTATCACTCCTGTGTCATCGGTTAATGCCATAGCACTCTTAATACTCAAAACACGCGCATCATTAACATGGGCGTAATGTGAATTGTGGCTATTAAAAAAGTCTAAGAGTGTTTGTTTCTTTGCTCTTTTGGCGTGAGCGAGTGACGGCCATTTACTGATGAAGTCGCAAAAAATGTACGTGCCTTTTTCTTTAAACCATTCAAGTACTTGCGGGTAGTAATTCTTTAATGCGGCGGTTATTTTATTTGATAAATCCACGCTATCTTGTACCAAGCTCCTTCGGTATTCTACTAGCTGTGCTAGTGAGCGTATAGCGGCTGATTCGGGTTCAATAACGGTTAACTTACCCATGTGTAGGATAAGTATTTCAACTTGTATAAATGCATCAGAAGGATCATCTTTAGCGTTACTTGGCGTAAAGGCTTTACGATAATTAGCCACAGCTGAAGGGTTAATCGTAAATAAGGTGAGGTGGTTATATTTGGATAGCGCATAAATAAGGGGACCTTTTTTTAGTTCGCAGGCCACGGCAATTTGTTGGCTTGGGTAACGCTTTTTAAGGCTCATAGCCCATTCGTGAAGCGCTTCGGGTTTACTTTTTATAATGGAGTATTGATATTTTTCTGTGTGGTTAGGGTGTTCACAGATATCATGTTTAGTATCTGCCCAATCAATGCCGATTAAGGCAGCGAAATCATTAACGTTATATGCTTTCATTTTGCAGCTCCTGCGCGTAAAGTTAACGGTGGAATATGCTTAAATCTCGTTTCTCGCAGGTCTTATAGATAGTCGTGGTCGTCAATCCCTGAGTATGCGTTTAGAAATCGAGTTGCTCTGTTGGTTCGAACGTCTTGTTAGAAACATTGGATGTTTACCATTCAATATTCGTAACCAACAGGAGCATGTTCCACCTAATCTAATAGTAAGTTACTTTATGAGATTAAGTGGCTTGGTCGAACTATAAG
>NZ_VOLR01000084.1 GCF_007954355.1 Colwellia hornerae | reverse complement strand
ACAACACCAGCACCAACAGTACGACCACCTTCACGGATAGCGAAGCGTAAACCTTCATCCATCGCTACTGGGTTGATTAGCTCAACAACAAATTTCAAGTTGTCGCCAGGCATTACCATTTCAACACCTTCAGGAAGCTCTACAGCACCTGTGATATCTGTTGTACGGAAGTAAAACTGTGGACGGTATCCTTTAAAGAATGGCGTATGACGACCACCTTCATCTTTACTTAACACGTATACTTCTGATTCGAATTTTGTATGAGGTGAAATTGAACCAGGCTTACATAATACTTGACCACGTTCAACATCTTCACGCTTAAGACCACGTAAAAGTACACCACAGTTCTCGCCAGCACGACCTTCGTCTAGAAGCTTACGGAACATTTCAACACCAGTACAAGTAGATTTTTGAGTATCACGGATACCAACAACTTCTACTTCTTCACCAATTTTGATGATACCGCGCTCAACACGACCAGTAACAACAGTACCACGACCAGCAATTGAGAATACATCTTCGATAGGCATGATGAATGCTCCGTCGATTGCACGCTCTGGCTCTGGAATGTAGTTATCTAATTGATCAGCAAGTTCGATGATTTTTGCTTCCCACTTTTCGTCGCCTTGTAGAGCGCCTAAAGCTGAACCTTGAATTACCGGTAAATCATCACCTGGGAAGTCATATTCAGAAAGAAGTTCACGAATTTCCATTTCTACTAATTCTAGTAGTTCTTCATCGTCTACAACATCACATTTGTTCATGAATACGATGATATATGGAACACCAACCTGACGTGATAACAAGATGTGCTCACGTGTTTGTGGCATAGGACCATCTGTAGCAGCAACTACTAAGATAGCGCCATCCATTTGTGCAGCACCAGTGATCATGTTTTTGATATAATCGGCGTGACCAGGACAATCTACGTGTGCGTAGTGACGAACTTCTGTATCGTACTCGATGTGAGAAGTATTGATAGTAATACCACGTTCACGCTCTTCAGGAGCATTATCGATTTGTGCGAAATCTTTAACTTCACCACCGTGTACTTTAGTTAATACTGCAGAGATAGCAGCTGTTAAAGTAGTTTTACCGTGATCAACGTGTCCGATAGTACCAACGTTTACATGCGGTTTTAAACGTTCAAATTTTGCTTTAGCCATT
>NZ_VOLR01000083.1 GCF_007954355.1 Colwellia hornerae | reverse complement strand
TATTCAGTCAGGTGACTATTATGCCTAAGCCTCGCTCACAACAAATCAGTTTATTGGACACCCCTTATTATCACATTTGCAGTCGTACGGTACGCAAGGCTTTTTTGTGTGGCGTAGATAAGGAGACGGGGGTGAGTTTTGAGCATCGACGCATATGGATTGAAAAGCGATTATTTAAATTATCTCAGGTATTTTCGATAGATATCTGTGCTCATGCTGTTATGCATAATCATTTACATCTCGTATTGCATGTTGATAGTGAGCAGATAAAAAGCTGGTCAACTGAAGAGGTATTACAACGTTGGCATCAATTATTCAAAGGGACCTTATTAACTCAAAAATATTCGAACAAACAACCGCTTGATAAGTTCCAATTAGCGATGGTTAAAAGTACGGCTGAGATATATAAGCAGCGTCTACTTGATATCAGTTGGTTTATGCGCTCATTGAACGAGCCGATAGCGCGACAAGCTAACCGAGAAGACCAATGTAGTGGACATTTCTGGGAAGGGCGCTTTAAATCACAAGCACTGCTTGATGAAGGCGCATTACTGTCGTGCATGGCATATGTTGATTTAAACCCGATACGAGCCGGTATTGCGGTTACTCCCGAGGAGTCTGACTTCACCAGTATTCAACTGCGCATTAAAACGGCTATAACCGGTGAGCAACCGACCTGCTTACTAGCCTTTACAGGCAATGAAACGCATCAGAGCTCAACGGGAGCGGGTATTTCTTTTAGCCTACAAGATTACTTAACACTGGTTGATGAAACAGGACGCATTCTGCGTGATGATAAACATGGTGCTATCGACACTCAGACGGTAAATATTCTTGCTAGGTTACACATCAGTGATGAAAGTTGGCTAAAGTTAACGACAAATTTTGAAACTATCTTCACAGGGGCTGTTGGTACTGCTGAGCATTTATATGAATTTAGTGAGCATGTTGGTTTGCAGCGCACACATGGTATAGCGAATGCTCAAGTTTGCTTGAATAGCGCATAACGGGCTTTATGAATAAGACTCCCCTTGTTACTATTTTAAAGTGGTAGGTTTACCACGGCTGACATTTGATGTTATGAGTAAACTGTTGAGATAAAGGACGATATAAACTCGCTTTACTGTATCAATCGGTATTTTGATAAGCTAGAAAGAGAAAATTGGCTCATGGTTATCACTTGTCGTTATTATGGGTGGCATAGTTAACTG
>NZ_VOLR01000082.1 GCF_007954355.1 Colwellia hornerae | reverse complement strand
GTGATCTTCCCCCGATAAAACGGACACATTTTTTTTCACGCTGCCAGGGCTTCATATTCTATTGGTGAGCAATAACTTATCCCTGAATGCATCCTCGAAACATTGTAGTATTTGTTAATGTAACTGCCAAGTGTTCCCCGCAGTTCTTTATCGCTTTTAAATACATTACCGCGAATAACTTCCGTCTTCATTGAATGGAAAAATGACTCCATATGCGCATTATCAGTGCATTTGCCCGCTCGGCTTAAGCTATGAATTATCCCCTGTTGTTTTAATACTTTTTGATAAACTTGACCGCGATATTCTACGCCTCTATCAGTGTGAAGCATTAAATCACCGGTCGGTTTTCGTTTCTTGACCGCATTTTGTAATGTCCTTTTGGTCACTTCCATTGTTCTACTTTTATCCAAACTCCAGCTAATAATACGCCGTGAATATAGATCCATTATTACCGATAAATAACGCCATACACCTTTCACTTTCAAATACGTGACATCCGCTACCCATACTGTATCTTTAGCCAATGGCACTTCACCATCTGGCCGTAAGTTTTTACCTGTTGTAAGAAAGCGTTTATAAAACGCAGAGCGTGTGGTCACGCGCATCACTCTAGCCACCAAACCAAGCGCACGATACAAGCGTTCGACACGTTTTTTACCGATATTGTATCCTTGCTTTTGTAAGGCCTTAAATATTCGAGGACTCCCATATCGTCCTTTATTTTCTGTAAAGATTTTTTGGATTTTATTCTTAAGTTCAACATCTTCTATCGCTCTAGCACTTGGTTGGCGCTTTCGCCAATCGTAGTAACCACTTTTAGACACATCAAAAAACTTCAGTAATCGTTTAACTTTTATGTCGGCTCTGAGTTTTTCGATGAATCTATATCGGCCTGATGTTCCTCGGCAAGAAACCGTTGCCACTTTTTTAAGATAAATAGCTCCTCCTTAAGCACTTTATTTTCACGTTCTAGTTGTTGTTCTTTGGTCAGTATTTTTTTGGCTTTTGATTGGCCAGCCACTTTTTTTCGTTTATCCACCACAATGATCCCTTCACGATATTCTTTTCTCCATCGTGACAGCATAAATGGGTGTATGTCGAGTTTTTCGGCGACTGATTTGATTGAGACACCAACAACATAACTTAATTGAATAGCGTTGACTTTAAAGTCGTTTGAATACTTCCAAGTTCGTCTTGGATTGTTGTACTTGGGCATAAGACACCTCATCTTTAGTTAGATTTTGGTGTCCGTTTTATCGGGGGAGGATCAG
>NZ_VOLR01000081.1 GCF_007954355.1 Colwellia hornerae | reverse complement strand
CCTAAACGATAGTAATCTTTGTTAACACCACCAACTTTTCTAAACATTAGCTGACCAGATAAGCTGTACATCGAATAACTTAGGCCTGAACCATCGTTTGTTTTCACTCTTCGGTTATGGCCATCATAAACATAAGTATTGCCACTTGCTTCGTCCATTTGACCGGCAACATTATACGAAAAGCTATCATGACCATTTGAAGTGACATTTCCTCTACTGTCGTAAAGAAAGTTATATGATTTACTTCCTGTGGTGTAATTTAAACGGTTTAAGCTGTTATAAGCATACCCAATCGATTTAGAACCTATTTTATAGTAGGTAATATTACCTTTGGTGTCGTAATTAACATCTCCTGTACCCGAGTAACTATCGGTGATCAGGTTTAATCTATCAAGCCCGTCATAGGTTGCTTTTATGTCATAGGCATTATTTTTTTGGTCATCCCAGAACGTCAAATTATTATTTGAGTCGTAGGTCATGGCTTGTTTTATCGCATAAGTGCCACTTCTTACATCATAGGTTGAAGCAAGTAAGCCAGCACTGTTTAGCGTAGCAGAATACACAAAACCATTGCTATAATTATGAGACTTAATAGCACCTAATGCATGATACTTAGCATTCGTTGCGTAATTACCTACTCGCAATTGTTGACTTAACGCATTATGCTTGACATTCATCACTTGCCCGCTGGGATAAGTGATTGAACTTTGATTACCTAAATTATCCGTTTGATAAGTTAAGGTGAAGGTATTCCCGTCTACAGATAATGTTTCAGAAGCCAATCCCCCCAAACTATTGTATGAATAATGGCTAGCAACACTGCCCGCATTAAGGATAATTAACTGACCATTCATATCATAATAAAAGCTTTTGTTTGCTCTACTATCCTCATATGTCTCAGAAATAATATTCCCTCGGTATCCATAGGCGTAGTTCGTTTTATTTGAACTACTTACTGAACTATCACAAGAGGTTGTGCTAGTACTAATTGACGTTCCATAACCTTTCCAGCTTAACTGCCCAACACTATCAAATGAATAAGCTCTCGGGCCAACATCCTCTCGAACAACTTTACAAAGCTTTTGATAACCATCATAAACACGGTATTCATGCTCGCCACCTTGGCTAACGCTACTAACATTACCGTAGATATTGTAGGCCATACTTGTACTAACATTAGCGGGAGAATTAATTAAAATAGGCATTGACTGACTAGGAGATGCATACGACAAATAAGTGGTTGTGGTAACATTACCTTTATTATCATTTACTTCTACTTTGTCATTAACCAGATATCGAT
>NZ_VOLR01000080.1 GCF_007954355.1 Colwellia hornerae | reverse complement strand
TAATTAGGCCGTTTTTGTTTTGGCAGAATAAAGTCTTTAATCGTGTCCGTTAATTCTTTTAATCTCGCCGGTATACTTTGTAAGTTTGACGCAGTTGCCATCCCATAATAATCATAAAGAACAACACGCATTGCCGTTTTAAAACTTATCCTTGTTGGCCTTAGTTTAACAACATCTCCGGCTAAAGCGGCTTCATGCCTAATAAGGTTGTACGCTAATAACATCCCATATAATTCTTGGATGACTAAATCAGGCTTTTTACTTCTTAATGTTATTGCGTTTTTAAGTAACGTTGTCTTTATTTCTCGATAGCCCAATTCTATTTCCCATCGTTCATGATAAAGCGCAATAATTTGGGCGGCACTATAGTGTTCAATGGGCAAGGACGTCGCTATCTCTTGAGGCTCATACCCATCGAGCTGATACCTTACGACCCTCATTTGCCACTTATCTGGCAAAGACGGTGACTTTTTTCTTGCGTGACTACTTAAATCACGCTCAACTAAAAAGTCATTTTCGCCATACGTTTTAATCTTTCGATAGTTAATCGTACTTTTTAATCGCGTTACCCAATATCGCTCTTCACCTAGGCTTTCAAAGTGATGCAATAATTCTGCTGAGTGATATAACCTATCTAACAGCAACACACTTTTAGGCGGTACATTGTCTAATAACTGTGAAGCAACGGTTAGCTCTCCGGTCTTAAAAGGTCCTATTGCAGCTCGACTAATAATATGGCTTCGCACATTCATTAAACAGGCTAAACGAAACGCAGGGAAAGATGAAACTAACGCTCCTTTGCTCGGTGCTGAGCCAAAATGCTCTCTGTTCTCTTCACTATCTTCTGTTCTAAATGTTGTGCCATCAATGCTAAATAAATTCAGTTCATTCCATTTATCATCACAATGTGACTGTGCCGACCATTTATCTGCACTGCGGTTAAATAACCATTCGACAGGCGCTGAGCCTAGACGTTGTCTAGCATTACTGATAGAGCTGCGTGCAAGTAACTGATTATCAATTTGTTTACTTTGAAAGCTTAACCTTGCAGCTACTTCTTGAATCGGCTCTTGCCTCATCAATGACATGCCAATAGTCAGTCTAATAATATCCTCCGCCGGCATTTTTCTCCGCCTCACGGTTACGCTTCCGGTTGCGTTAAGCGCTTCACTTATCCACTCTTTTGGGAGTTGAGCATTAAAAATATCAACCTTATCTTTTAAATCACCACACTCATCAAAAAAGTAAGCTAACTCATCACTCAACATATTTTATTTCCTGTAAAAGGAAATGAATATGCCACACTCAAAAGATCGTTCAAGTACTAAATT
>NZ_VOLR01000007.1 GCF_007954355.1 Colwellia hornerae | reverse complement strand
CTGAGCCATGATCAAACTCTTCAATTAAAAAATCGTTTGTGATGCTTAACCTAAGCTAAGACATCTGCTCAATGAATTCTGTCGTGTTACCAACCGAAGCTAGTAACTACATAAAACGTACTAATCACTCTCTAATAAAAGAGTATGATTAATACTTAATCTGTGTGACATCATTATTAAACTGTTTTACGTCTTTCCTTGCCTCTCGTGAGAGAATTAAGAACCGACTATGTAAAATCAATGTAATGTGAGTGTCCACACAAATTGCATGATAACTAATTGTTAAAGAACGTTAACTCTAAGAGTTAACCGAAACAAAATCTCATTCGCTTTGCTTCGTTGCTGCAGGCCTTGCCTGAAGCGAGATGCGCATGATACGCGTCTCAGTTTTGATGTCAACGTTTTATTTAATTTAATTTGAAGTTTCTTTTCGAAGATTCAAACCTAACTTTTAAAACGTTAAGTTAACTGTTTAGCTCTTATACAGAGTAGTTAACTTATCAAAACGTCCGTTTGGGTTACCCCTTGGAACTGGAGCGCATTCTAGACATTTCTCGCTGGGCGTCAACCCTTTTTTGTAATAACTTTGAAATAAACCTTTGTTCGCTTATTTATCGAACAATTTAGCTAATATACACACTAGCTTCAATAATTTTATTGATACGGTGTGCTTTAATCGCCTGATTATCGCTATATTGATCAACAAGCAATATCCTACTTTTTATACCAGCACGCTCTGCGGCCTGCATATCTGATCCTTTATCACCAATAAAAACACTCTTTGCTAAATCAATGTCATATTTTTTAGCCGCAGATAAAATCATACCGGGTTCGGGTTTTCTACAATCACAGACCATCTTGTATTCACCAACGCCTTTATCTGGATGATGGGGGCAATAATAGACATCAGTAATTACAATACCTTTTAATTTAAATTGCTTTACCATCCACAGCGTCAGTTGATTAAATTGCTCAACGGTATATTTACCTCTAGCAATACCTGATTGGTTAGTAATAACAAATATTTCATAACCTTTATTATGCGCATCTAAACAAACCGTAAAAATATCTTCGACAAATTCAAATGCTTCTTTTTTATAAACGTAACCATGGTCAACATTGATAATGCCGTCTCTGTCTAAAAACAGTGCTTTTTTCATAGTAAATTTTTTTTGATTTGTGAGTAATGATAGGTTATTGGTAAGATTAGTTGGGTAAGTCATCGTTCTTAAACATCTCGCTAACTAAATAACGAATACTGTATAGCATATATGTGTATAAGAACGACATTGTGTTCAGTATCTGCCGTTTATCAAAGGTAGATAAATCTTACATGCAAAGACCACCATCAATTTCGACGACACGACCAGTAAAGAACTCATTTTCAAAAATATACTTTACCGTGTGAGCAATTTCATCTGCTTCACCTAAACGGCCAACCGGTTTCATTTTTTCTAAACGGTCACGCATTTCTGGTTTCATTGCATCAGTCATAGCGGTGCGAATAACACCTGGAGCAATAGCGCCAACACGAATACCATGACGTCCTAACTCGCGTGCCCAAGTAACTGTCATCGCAACAACACCCGCTTTAGATGCAGCGTAATTAGTTTGTCCCATATTACCGGCTCTTGCGATAGACGACATATTAATAATAACACCTTTGCGTTTGCCTTCAATCATGTGAACTGCAGCTTCGCGACCACATAAGAAAACACCAGTTAGATTAACATCGATGACTGATTGAAACTGATCTAATGACATTTTTTTAGCCACAACACCGTCTTTAGCTTTAACAAACATACCGTCACGTAAGATGCCAGCATTGTTAATCAAACCATCGATACCAGAAAAATCATTATTTATCTGGCTAAATATCGCTTCTACTTCACTTTCATTGGTCACATTGGCTAAATAATACTTTGCCGATGAACCTGCTGCTTCAATAAGTTTTACTGTTTCTTGTAATAACGTTTCGTTTAAATCGATCAACGCTAATTTGGCACCATTCGTTGCTAAGCTAATAGCCATAGAACGGCCTAGACCTTGTCCACCACCGGTGATGACGATAACTTTATCATTCAAATCCATTACTTTTCCTTTATCTTTATTATATTTTTTTGTCGATAGGGCTAAAAAACCAATCAACTAATTTATGGTCAACATCACTAATATTTGAAAAAGACCAATTTGGACTTTTGTCTTTATCGACTAATAATGCCCTAATACCTTCGCAAGCTTCAGTATACTGACAACAACGCAGGATTAAATTTAACTCTGAGGTAAAACACTCGCTTAAACTAAGTGCTTTAGTCGTTTGTAGTTGCCTATATATGATACAAGCACTCAATGGGCTACCTGACAGCAATTTGTTTTTTGCCTTATTTAGCCACTTATTGTCTGTTTGTACATTTAAAATCGCTGTGTGTATATCAACAATATTATCGAAAGCCAATAATTTTGCTATAGCTGCTTTATTATTTTTTACTTCAGCAGGTAAAGTATGCTCAAAACGCTTTGAAAAATCTTTTAATGCTTGATCTAGCAGGCAGTGATTTTGATCATTGTCTTGCCAGTTGACTATTAATAAGTGATCAAAAACACCGTTTTTGGATGAACTATCGATAGTATAATCGGACAAGCCAAGATAATTAGCATCTGCGGCATTAAACACTGCACCGGTGATCCCTAAAAACAAACCAAGATCTTCTGGGGTTTTATTTAAAAACCAACTTGAACCTACATCAGGGTATAGCCCAATTGAAACTTCTGGCATTGCCATCAAAGTGCGCTCAGTGGTAATGCGATGGCTGGCACCGGCAAACAAACCTATGCCGCCGCCCATGATGTAACCATCACCCCAGATCATAATGGGTTTACTAAAATTATGAATTAATTGGTCAAGCACATATTCTTCACTAAAAAATTCATTAGCGAAACCCGATGTAATAACATCATCATCTATAGGTGTGTTTAGTTCGTGTAGATAGCGATATAGACTAACAACATCACCTCCGGCGCAAAACGCTTTTTCACCGGCGCCCTGTAAAATAACCACGGCTATATTGTCATCTTGTTGCCAAGACGTCAGTTTTTTGGTTAACAGCCTAATCATTGAAAGATTTAATGCATTAAGCGATTTAGGCGCATTAAGTTCTGCTATGGCTATTCGTTTATTATTCTTACAGCTTAACTCTTTAAATATCACATCTGTCATTTAATTTGGCTCCGATTCTTAACGGGTTAATGTGCTCTTCGATGGCTCTTTAAAGGCTGTCATCAATCGCTACGACAGTTCGTCCAGTAACCGTGCCATTGACATAAGCGTCAAAGGCCTTAGGTAAGTCTCGAAATTCGATGGTCGTAGGAGAAATTAGCGAAAGTTTTGTTGGTTTTAAATCTGTTGCTAATCGCTTCCAGCCTTGCGTGCGCACTGAAATTGGCATCTCTACCGAATTAATGCCAAGTAAGCTTACGCCTCTTAGTATAAAGGGCATCACCGTAGTTTCTAATTTGAAGCCACCGGCTAAACCAATTGAAGCAATATTCCCCCAGACATTAGTGGTGCGTGTTAGCCAAGCTAACGTTTCACCGCCAACACTGTCGACTGCCCCACCCCACTGGGCATTTTCTAGCGGTTTACTGCCCATTTCAATATCATGGCGACTAATAAGCTTAGCCGCGCCAAGCGTTTTTAGATAATCTTCTTGCTCTGTCTTGCCAGTAAAAGCAATCACTTCATAACCAATATTTGACAGCATGTTAATAGCAAAACTACCAACACCACCGGTAGCGCCAGTGACCACAATCGGACCTCGCTCTGGAATTTGACCATTATCTTCCATACGCTGAATAGCAAGCGCGGCAGTATATCCTGCTGTACCGAGTGCCATTACATCACGTAAACTCATCCCTGTTGGCAATGCCACAACTGAATCGGCTTTTACCCGCGCATACTCACTGTAACCACCATCATAGAGTTCAGATAATTGCGCGCCACAAAC
Source organism: Colwellia hornerae (assembly GCF_007954355.1). Lineage (GTDB taxonomy): Bacteria > Pseudomonadota > Gammaproteobacteria > Enterobacterales > Alteromonadaceae > Colwellia_A > Colwellia_A hornerae. The sequence goes on along the minus strand of NZ_VOLR01000007.1, from coordinate 181,288 downwards.
CAGTACTTTATCGCCTGTTTTAAACCTATTATCAACAGAGCTAACCACAACACCCGACAAATCAATCCCGCCCACTAGCGGATAAGTGCGTAAAATTCGTCCTTTACCGGTGGCAGCTAGGGCATCTTTATAATTAATGTCTGAATAGGCAACTTTAATCACTACTTCGCCAGCCGTTAGATCATCAATACCAATTTGCTCAAACCCACTGGTGATTTTTTTCTTATCACCCTCTTGTATTTGATGAATACGAAAAGCCGTAAATTTTTCGGGTACTTGCGTTAACTCTGTTATCAACGTTGACATAATTATTCCTATTCAATGATCTAAATAAAGGTGTATAAAGAATTAACATCAAAGCATAAGTAGTGAACAGTCACTACTATACTTTAATCTAACAAACTGACTGTCTAGGAGTGTTACATATTACGACGATACTGCCCGCCGGCTTCAAATAATGAACTGACAATTTGCCCTAAAGAACAAACTTTACAAGCATCCATCATTAATTCAAAAATATTTTCATGATTAATGGCGGCTGTTTGTAAACGCTTAAGTAAGACTTCTACTTCCGCTGCATTAGCTTTGTTTAAACTGGCTAACATATCAATTTGATAAGTTTTTTCTTCTTCGGTAGCGCGAATAACTTCTTCAGGCACAATTGTTGGTGAGCCCGTTGAACTAAGGAACGTATTTACACCTATAATAGGATATTCACCTGAGTGCTTTAAATGCTCATAGTACATACTTTCTTCTTGAATTTTACCACGCTGATACATAGTTTCCATGGCACCAAGTACACCACCACGTTCGTTAATACGATCAAATTCAGTTAATACAGCATCTTCAACTAAGTCAGTTAACTCTTCTATAATAAATGCGCCTTGAATAGGGTTTTCATTTTTAGAAAGTCCTAATTCACGGTTGATGATTAATTGAATCGCCATCGCGCGTCGAACACTGTCTTCGGTAGGTGTGGTAATAGCTTCATCATAAGCATTAGTATGCAAAGAGTTACAGTTATCGTTTATCGCATAAAGTGCTTGTAATGTGGTCCGAATATCATTGAAATCAATTTCTTGAGCATGCAATGAACGACCCGATGTTTGAATATGGTATTTCAACATTTGTGCACGAGCATTAGCGCCATATTTATTCTTCATCGCTTTTGACCAAATACGACGAGCCACTCGGCCAATAACTGCGTATTCTGGGTCAATACCATTTGAGAAGAAAAACGATAAGTTAGGACCAAATTCATTAATGTCCATACCGCGGCTTAGGTAATATTCAACAAAAGTAAAACCGTTTGCCAACGTTAACGCCAACTGGGTAATAGGGTTCGCGCCAGCTTCTGCTATATGATAGCCAGAAATAGACACTGAATAGAAATTACGCACACCTTTTTCAATAAAGTATTCTTGCACATCACCCATTAAACGCAGGGCAAATTCTGTGGAGAAAATACAAGTATTTTGCGCTTGATCTTCTTTTAAAATATCGGCTTGTACCGTGCCACGCACTAACGTTAAAGTTTTAGCTTTTATTGCTTGATATACCGCTGGAGGTAAAACTTGATCGCCAGTAACACCAATTAACATCAAACCTAAACCATCGTTGCCATCGGGTAATTCACCTTGATAACTTGGACGTTCACAGCCTTTGTCTTTATAAATTTTAGCTATGGTTGCGGCAACTTCTTTTTCCAGACCATTTTCAGTAATGAAACGCTCACATTGCTGATCGATAGCGGTATTGAGGAAAAAACCTAACAACATCGGCGCAGGACCATTAATGGTCATGGAAACCGAGGTCATCGCATGGGCTAAGTCAAAACCAGAGTAAAGTTTCTTGGCATCATCTAAACAACAAATAGAAACGCCAGCATTACCTATTTTTCCATAAATATCAGGACGAATAGCTGGATCGTTACCGTATAAGGTCACTGAGTCAAATGCTGTTGATAGGCGTTTAGCCGGCATACCTTTAGAAACATAATGAAAACGACGGTTGGTTCTTTCCGGGCCGCCTTCACCAGCGAACATCCGTGTTGGGTCTTCACCTTCACGTTTGAAGGGGAATAAACCGGCGGTATACGGAAATTCACCCGGCACGTTTTCTTGTAAATTCCACTTTAAGATATCGCCCCACCCTTGATATTTAGGCATACTAATTTTAGGGATATCGCTACCAGAAAGTGATTTTGAATGAGTGGCTATCGACAGTTCTTTATCACGTACTTTAAATTTAAATTCAGGGTCTTTATAACGCTGAACTTTATCCGCCCATTGCTCGAGTAATAATTTGTTTTTAGGGTCTAAGTCTAATTCGACTTGGCTATACAGCGCTTCAAGTTGCGTCACTAAATCAGCAGAAACTAGCGTTTCAGTGTCTTTTGCCGTTTCAATCGCCTGATGAATACCATAAAGCTTTTGTGCAACCATTGTTTGTTTTTCAACCCAAGCATCATAACCGCGATTACTTTCTGATATTTCAGATAAATAACGAATACGATTACCTGGGATCACGCTACTTTTATTGGCTAATGTGCCTTCGGTAGAAAGAATATCACCAACAATTAAGCCCGCTTTAGTGTTTAATGCTGTGATCACCGCATTATATAATTCAGTCATACCACGGTCGTTAAATTGTGAAGCTATCGTGCCGTATACGGGTACCTCATCATCACCGGCTTCAAACATACCACGGTTACGTTTGTATTGTTTTTTCACGTCACGCAGGGCATCTAAAGCGCCACGTTTATCAAATTTATTGAGCGCAATAATATCAGCAAAATCAAGCATGTCGATTTTTTCTAATTGTGTTGCCGCGCCGTACTCTGGCGTCATCACATATAAAGAAACATCTGAATGTTCTTCGATTTCGGTATCTGATTGACCAATACCTGAGGTTTCTAGAATAATTAAGTCGAAATCAGTCGCTTTTAAAATTTCTAAGGTGTCATTAACATAAACAGACAACGCCAAGTTTGACTGACGCGTGGCTAGAGAACGCATGTAAACGCGGTCATTGTTGACCGCATTCATACGAATTCTGTCACCGAGTAATGCACCGCCGGTTTTACGCTTAGATGGATCAACCGAAACAATGGCAATTTTACTGTCAGCTGTCGCCATTAAAAAGCGACGAATTAATTCATCAACCAGCGAAGATTTACCCGCACCACCGGTTCCGGTAATACCTAATACCGGTGTTTTACTTGCTGAGGCAATTTTACGAATTTTCTCTAAATCGGCTTTATTTTCTTTTGGCGCATTTTCAGCGGCGGAAATTAAACGTGCAATGGCTTGTTTGTCATTTTTCTTTAAATTAGCAACATCGTCTTTTTTAACATTGACGCCAGTTTTAAAATCACAACGCTCTAGCATGTCATCAATCATACCTAATAAACCGAGTGCACGACCGTCATCAGGAGAATAAATACGGGTAATACCATAATCTTGCAACATTTTAATTTCGTCAGGCAAAATAACGCCACCACCACCGCCAACGATACGAATATGTTCACAACCTCGTTCTTTAAGTAGGTCATACATATATTTAAAATATTCGTTATGCCCGCCTTGGTAAGAGGTCATTGCAATGGCATTAGCATCTTCTTGAATAGCGGTGTTAACCACTTCTTCAACACTGCGGTCATGGCCTAAATGAATAACTTCAGCACCACTTGATTGTAAAATTCGGCGCATAATATTAATCGCCGCGTCATGCCCATCGAAAAGTGATGCGGCAGTGACAATTCTAATTTTATTCTTGAGTTGGTATCTTTCAGTTGTCATGTTGAATTCTCTTTTATTAACTTACTCACCATTATAGGTATAAGTTTTGTGCTAAATTGTTATTTAAACTTTCTATTAATAACATTAAATCATAAAGAAAATGCTATTAACATTGATTTTATTGCTAATTTGATGGACTATCTTGCTACAAAAACAAAACCCGTTACTTAATAATTATGCTTCAACAATCAAAGTCAGTAAAGCCGATTAAAACAGCAACTATCATTGATGACATTCGTTTGCTAATTCCTGTTTTTTTATTAAAGAAACTGCAAGTACACCCGCTAACCTCCAGTCTTTATCCGGTATCACTTGGAAAGCATTCAGGCATTGGCTATCAAATAAATAAAAATAACAGTGACCATCACAGCTTACTTTATTGTCAATCAACTAGCGCAATTTTAGACTATAAAAGCAAATCGAGAGAAGTTAAATCGGGCGATCTTGTTATTATGCCTGCTAATACGAGTTTTAAATTTACCGCTATAGACACAGATACTAAAAATGAGCTTAAAAACAAGTCAGGAAAAATCTACTGGTTAAACTTTACAGGCGATCTTGCCAGTAATTTTGCCGAACGTTTATTGATGAAAATGGATGATGGCCTCGCACACGTCGGAAATGTCGATGAAGTGATCGAAGATTTTGACAATTTATTAGCGCTGGGGCGCCGTGGCTATACTGCCACTAATGTTATTCACGCGGTACATGTATTACAGCAAACCTTAAGCTTTTTGGCTTTGCAGTTACGCTTGACTGATTTTAATAACAGCTCTGCTTTTGATATTGATGCGGTCGAACGTTTAATGCGCAATAATCTTCATCAAGAATTGAGTTTGGATACGTTAGCGCATTATAGTCAACTGTCTAAATTTCATTTTTCAAAGAAGTTTAAAGAACTCACTGATACATCGCCAATACAGCACTTTATTAATATGAAAATTCAACGCGCCTGCTTTGCGCTTGATAACAGTTCACAAACCATTAAAGATATTAGCGAAAGTTTAGGATATAGCGACCCCTACTATTTTTCACGCCTTTTTAAAAAGTCGCTAGGAATGTCACCAAAACAATATCGTGACTCTCGTCACAGTTCTTAAATAGTCTTTAGTCAAACTGGTATCAACAACTTTTAGCTAATAGTTTTTAGCTATAAACACTAATAACAAACAGTTAGTGATATGACACTAGCTTACCTCATCTTCATTTATAACGGCGTTAATGATATCTTTGTCAAATACCTGCTCGCTAAAGGTAAAAAATGGCTGACTGCTATACTCAAGGTTACGCTATAACGTCATCTATACTTAACTTTTAACCAGCTATTTACTGCTCACCACTTAACTTATGTTAATTTATGCTATGTAGTTTCACTGACTTGTCTAGCGCTAAAAAGGATCTCAATATGGATATCAACACGGCAAAATCAGTTTTACAAAATACCTTTGGTTACGCTGACTTTCGACATCAACAAGCGAAAATAATTAGTGAATTAATCAATGGCGCAGATGTTTTTACGCTAATGCCAACCGGTGGCGGAAAGTCATTATGCTATCAAATACCGGCAATAGTGCGTGATGGCTTAGGTATAGTGGTCTCGCCACTAATCGCGTTAATGAAAGATCAAGTTGATGCACTAAAACTGCAAGGTGTAAAAGCGGAGTTTTTAAATTCATCGCAGGACCGTGAAGAACAAAATCGTGTCGAGCAGCTGATAAGATCTGGCAATGTCGACTTATTGTACGTTGCACCAGAGCGACTATTGAGTGATTATTTTCTAAACCTTATTGATAATATTACCATTGCACTCTTTGCCTTTGATGAAGCACATTGTGTTTCACAGTGGGGCCACGATTTCAGACCTGAATACCAACAACTTTCTATCATCAGCCAGCGATATCCTGACACGCCTAAAATTGCCTTAACAGCGACAGCAGATATGAAAACCCGAGATGAAATTGTTGAGGTGTTACATTTAACGGCGGCTAAAATTTTTGTCCATAGTTTCGACCGGCCCAATCTTCAATATCGGATCAGTGAACAAAAAAATAGCAAAGAACAGCTACTAAAATTTATCAATACCGAACATAACAATGACGCCGGAATCGTCTATTGTCTTTCAAGAAAGTCTGTTGAAGCTACGGCTCAATGGCTGAGTGAACAAGGCAAAGTCGCTTTGCCTTATCATGCGGGTTTAGCCAATAATATTAAAGATAACAACCAACAACGCTTTCTCAGAGAAGACGGCATTATCATCGTTGCCACCATAGCCTTTGGTATGGGTATTGATAAACCCGACGTTAGGTTTGTTGCCCATTTAAATTTACCTAAAAGTATCGAAGCTTACTACCAAGAAACTGGCCGAGCAGGCCGTGATGGTATGCCCGCAAATACTTGGTTGGCGTATGGCATGCAAGATGTTATTAAACTTAAACAAATGACAAGCCAAAGTAATGGCAATGAACAGTTCAAGTTTATAACCCAACGTAAAATTGATGCTCTGCTAGGTTATTGCGAAGTGTGCTCTTGCCGCCGGCAAGTGTTACTCAATTATTTTGGTGAAACGTTGGCTGAGCCTTGTGGGAATTGCGATAATTGTTTGGATCCTCCGATAACATGGGATGGCACTGCTGCCGCGAGAAAAGCGCTTTCAACCGTTTATCGAACGGGCCAAAGGTTTGGCGTAGGCCACCAAATTGATGTTTTGCTAGGTAAACAAACGCCTAAGATTATCCAGGTCAATCACCAACAACTTTCTACCTACGGTATTGGCAAAGAACACAAAGCCGAGGAATGGCAAACTGTTTTTAGACAACTCATTTCTATGGGTTATTTAGCGGTAGAAATGGACTATGGCGCTTTAAAACTCACTGAAAAATCTCGACCTTTATTAAAAGGTGAAATTACCATACAGCTCAAGGTAAAAGAATATAGTAAGGCAAAGCCTGCGCGTAAATCAAAACAAACTAGTGCCAGTAATTTATCAGCACAAGAAGAAGTCATATTTGAAAAGCTCAAGCAACAAAGAGCATTATGGGCAAAAGAAAGAAATGTACCATCATTTGTTATTTTTCATGATGCTACCTTGATGGATATTGCTAGAGTGAATCCCAAAAACGCAGCGCAACTGTTAAATGTTAATGGTATAGGTCAAACAAAACTTGAGCTTTATGGCGAAAAAATTATCGCATTACTGCATTAGCTGAAACGCTTGTCCTAATTGAAAATAACCCGTGCTACCCATTGAGCATAAATAAAAAAGCCGCGATGACTTAACATAGCGGCTTTTCAAATTTAATATTTATCAGCATTACCTGAAAATAACAAAGGGCTTAATGGATTAAAACATTTCAACCGCAATCGCTGTAGCTTCACCACCACCAATACAAAGTGAGGCTAAACCTTTTGATAAACCTTTGTTTTTCAATGCATGGATTAAGGTCACCATAATACGAGCACCACTAGCACCTAAAGGATGACCCAAAGCACAAGCGCCACCATTTACATTAACTTTTTCAACATCTAGGGCTAATTCTTTAATCGCCAACATGGTAACCATGGCAAATGCTTCATTGATTTCCCAAAGATCAACATCTGCAGCCGTCCAGTTTGCTTTTGCTAAGACTTTATTCATTGCGCCAACGGGTGCTACGGTAAACTCTTCAGGTTTTTGCGCATGCGTTGCATGAGCAACAATTTTACATAAAGGGCTTAAACCACGCTTTTTAGCTTCTGACTGTTTCATCATCACTAACGCTGCAGCACCATCTGAAATAGAACTAGAGTTAGCAGCCGTTATAGTACCGTCTCTTTTAAAAGCGGCACGTAATGAAGGTATCTTATCAGGGCGGGCATTACCCGGCTGCTCATCGATTGCAAAGACAGAGTCGCCGCGACGAGATTTAATCGTTACTGGCGATATTTCATTTTCAAAAGCGCCAGCAGCAATCGCTGCATTGGCACGGGCTAATGAACGAATTGCGTATTCATCCATATCTTCACGGGTGAAACCAGCGTCATCAGCAGTTTCTTGTGCGAAACAACCCATAGCAATACCGTCGTAAGCATTTTCTAAACCGTCAGTCATCATATGGTCAAGTATTTGGCCATGGCCCATTTTTATACCACTGCGACCTTTAGGTAAAAGGTGCGGTGCGTTAGTCATACTTTCCATGCCACCGGCAACAGCAACATTAATAGAGCCAGCCATCAATGAATCATGTGCTTGCATTGCCGCTTTCATGCCAGAACCACAGACTTTATTAATGGTGGTACAAACCGTTGATAAGGCTAAGTCAGCCGCTAATGCTGCTTGACGAGCAGGCGCTTGCTTTAAACCGGCAGGCAGTACACAACCCATGATCACTTCATCTACTTGATCGTTAGCAATATTGGCCGCAGCAAGTGCGCCACGTATAGCCGTTGCGCCTAAATCAGGTGAGGTAACAGCAGATAGACCGCCCATAAAACCACCCATAGGGGTTCTAGACGCTGAAACAATAACAATAGGATCTGTAGTAGACATGAAAGCTCTCCGACATAAAAGTAAAAAGGGATAGATTAATGAGCAACACCATAACTTATATTTGACGTTTACGCCAACGTAAACTTTAATAGTAAGGTTACAGTTATAGCGGGTTAATATATTAACCCTGTTAACTTAACCGGTAAATTATTAAATCAATATTGATTAAAATCTTGATGAAAAAAGCTCTTTCTTTACGTTAACGTAAACTTCCTGTAAGGTAAGTGTATAACATAAATGTAGAGTTTTTCATGGCAGAATTAAAAGCACCGACTTTTTCAATCAGCGATCTTTCTAAAGAGTTCGATATAACGACTCGCAGTATTCGTTTTTACGAAGACCAAGGCTTGCTTGCCCCGACTCGCAAAGGACAAACTCGAATTTATAACCAAAGAGATAAAGTTCGACTAAAGTTAATTCTACGCGGTAAACGCTTAGGTTTTTCATTAGCCGAAACCGGTCGTATCTTTGAGTTATACGATTTAGATAATACCAGTGCCAGCCAGTTAAAACTGATGATGGACATTATAGAACAAAAAAAATCAGATTTACATCAACAACTTGACGATATAAAAGTGGTGTTGATGGAATTAACAAATTTAGAAGAAAGCTGCCTAGCTACCTTATCAGCTATCGACAATACAAAAACCTAACGCATAACTTTATCTAGCTAACTCAGCTAAGGAAATAACATGATTTCTACCTTTTCATCATTAAATTTTAATCTAGGCGAAACCGTCGAGATGATCCGCGACTCGGTTAACGCTTTCTCTCGTGACGAAATTGCGCCACGTGCCGCACAAATAGATATTGATAACGAATTTCCCAATGATTTATGGCGTAAATTTGGTGATTTAGGCTTATTAGGCATGACCGTTGACGAAGAATATGGCGGTTCAGGCTTAGGCTATTTAGAACACATGGTAGCAATGCAAGAAATTTCACGTGCCTCTGCTTCTGTCGGTTTAAGTTACGGCGCTATGTCTAACCTTTGTTTAAACCAATTAAACAAAAACGGCTCACATGAACAAAAAGCTAAATATTTACCAAAACTTTGCAGCGGCGAACATATTGGCGCATTAGCAATGAGTGAGCCTAATGCCGGTTCTGATGTAGTAAGCATGAAATTGCGTGCTGATAAAAAAGGCGACAAGTATATTTTAAACGGCAACAAAATGTGGATCACCAATGGTCCTGATGCCAACGTTTATGTTATTTACGCAAAAACTGATACCGCAGCCGGTTCAAAAGGCATTACCGCTTTTATCGTTGAGCGTGACTACCCGGGGTTTTCGCGTCATCAAAAACTAGACAAGTTAGGTATGCGCGGTTCAAACACCTGTGAATTAGTTTTCCAAGATTGTGAAGTGCCTGCAGAAAACATTTTAGGTGAAGAAGGCAAAGGCGTTCGAGTCTTAATGTCTGGCCTTGATTACGAGCGTATTGTATTAACAGGTGGACCATTAGGTATTATGGATGCGTGTATGGACTTAGTTGTTCCTTATATTCATGACCGCAAGCAGTTTGGTCAATCCATTGGTGAGTTCCAATTGATCCAAGGTAAAATTGCCGATATGTACACCCAAATGAACGCGGCTAAATCTTATGCTTATTTATGTGCACAAGCGGCCGACCGGGGTGAAACTACACGTAAAGATGCGGCCGGTGTTATCTTAGTTGCTGCAGAACTTGCAACAAAAATGGCCTTAGATGCTATTCAATTACTTGGCGGTAATGGTTACATTAATGAATTTCCAGCAGGTCGTTTGTTACGTGATGCTAAATTATATGAAATTGGCGCAGGTACTTCAGAAATTCGTCGTATGCTAATAGGTCGAGAGTTATTCGCTGAATCTGTATAGCTTATAACTTGCTGCAGCCTCTCTTTTTAAAGAGAGGCTGATGAGAGCCACACTGCTCTTGTCTAGCTCGTAACATTAAAGCTAATGTTCTTACTGATAAAATTTCATAATAAAGGCAAATATCGTGGCTAAAATAATTTCAAAAATCAATGTACGCAGCCCAGAATTCATCGAAAACGCTGCTCATATGCAAGTTCAAGTAGACGATTTAAAAGTAAAGCTTGAACAAATAAAATTAGGTGGCGGGCAGCGCAGCCGTGAACGTCATTTATCGCGCGGTAAATTATTACCACGCGATCGCGTTAATGCCCTACTCGATGCTGGCTCACCATTTTTAGAATTATCTCAACTAGCCGCTTATGAAGTTTATGACGCAGATGTTCCCGCTGCTGGTATTATCACCGGCATTGGCCGAGTTGGTGGACAAGAGTGTGTTATTGTCGCTAACGACGCTACCGTAAAAGGCGGAACCTATTTCCCGCTCACGGTAAAAAAACATCTGCGCGCACAAACGATTGCCCAAGAAAACAACCTACCCTGTATTTATTTAGTCGACTCTGGTGGCGCTAATTTGCCTAACCAAGACGAAGTTTTCCCTGATAGAGAGCACTTTGGTCGCATATTCTTTAATCAAGCAAATATGTCAGCACAAGCCATTCCGCAAATTGCTGTTGTTATGGGCTCTTGTACTGCCGGTGGCGCTTATGTACCGGCAATGGCCGATGAATCTATTATTGTTAAAGAGCAAGGCACTATATTTTTAGCTGGACCGCCGTTAGTTAAAGCCGCAACAGGCGAGGTCGTTAGTGCTGAAGACTTAGGCGGCGCAGATATACATTGTCGCACTTCTGGTGTTGCCGATCATTACGCACAAAATGATCATCATGCCTTAGAAATCGCCCGCAGTATCGTCGGTAATTTAAATCGTGTTAAACCGGTCACCATGAATATTCAACCTATTGTTGAGCCCGCTTACGACGCGCAAGAAATATACGGTGTGGTACCCAAAGATGCCCGCCAACCTTTTGATATTCGAGAAATTATCGCCCGTGTCGTTGATGGTAGTAATTTTGATGAATTTAAAGCGCTTTATGGCACTACTTTAGTGTGTGGTTTCGCACGTATATTTGGCTACCCAGTTGGTATTGTCGCCAATAACGGCATCCTCTTTGGCGAATCCGCTCAAAAAGGTGCTCATTTTATTGAATTATGTGCACAACGAAAAATTCCTTTAGTCTTCTTACAAAACATCACTGGATTTATGGTTGGTAAGCAATATGAAGCCGGCGGTATTGCTAAGCATGGTGCCAAGATGGTCACCGCTGTTGCCACGGCGCAAGTCCCCAAATTCACCGTACTCATTGGTGGTAGTTTCGGCGCAGGTAACTATGGCATGTGTGGTCGTGCCTACGATCCACGTTTCTTATTTATGTGGCCAAATGCTCGTATTTCAGTAATGGGCGGCGAACAAGCGGCTGGCGTTTTAGCACAAGTTAAACGAGACCAAAAAGACAAACTCGGTGAACAGTGGAGTGAGCAAGAAGAAGCTGATTTTAAACAACCCATTATTGATACTTATGAGCATCAAGGCCATCCCTACTATGCTTCAGCTCGCTTATGGGATGATGGTATTATTGACCCTGCCGATACTCGTCAAATATTAGGTTTAGCCCTTTCTGCTTCATTGAACAAACCTATTGAGGATACCAAATTTGGTATCTTTAGAATGTAGGGCTGAATAAAATGACACCATTAAAAGATATCAATACCGGTCAGGTATTATTTAACGTAGACCGTTATGGGGTAGCAACAGTTACCTTAAATAACCCTGACAAACACAATGCATTTGACGATAAAATTATCGCCCAATTAACAGTAATATTTATCGAAATAGCCAAACGCGATGATATTCATCTGATGATACTCGCATCGACCGGCAAAAGTTTTTCTGCAGGGGCTGACTTAGCCTGGATGAAGCGCATGGCCAGTTACTCATATGAAGAAAATTTACATGATGCTAATGCGCTTGCCCAAATGTTACATGCCCTTAATTTTCTCCCACAAACCACTATTGCACAAATTCAAGGTGCTGCTTTTGGCGGCGCAGTGGGCTTAGCCAGTTGTTGTGACATTGTTATCGCCAGCAATAAAGCCAGCTTTTGTCTCAGTGAAGTTAAATTAGGTTTAATTCCTGCGACCATCAGCCCTTATGTAGTCAATGCTATTGGTCAAAAAGCCAGCCGTCGATATTTTCAAACGGCAGAACGTTTCTTTGCAGACAAAGCGCAACAGTTAGGCTTAGTAGATGAGATTGTTTCGTTAGAAGCTTTAGAAAGCACCGTTATTAATATGGTAAGCACAATATTAAGCAACGGCCCGCAAGCCGTTCGACAAGCAAAACAACTGGCTTTAGATGTCGCTTATCAAGAAATTAGTCTTGAATTACTTAGCATGACCAGTGAACGCATCGCATCAATTCGCGTTTCTGCAGAAGGCCAAGAAGGCTTAACTGCTTTTTTTGAAAAACGACCAGCAAGCTGGCAAAAAGAACCGACGAGTAAAGGATAAAAACATGTCTCAACTAACAACTAAAACAGCTAAAATGTTTACTAAAATTCTTATTGCCAACCGTGGTGAAATCGCCTGTCGCGTAATTAAAACCGCTCGTAAAATGGGTATTTTAACCGTTGCCGTATACTCTGATGCTGATGCTGACTCGCTTCATGTCAACATGGCTGATGAAGCCATTTACCTTGGTCCATCGCCCTCTCGCGAAAGCTACTTATTATCAGAAAAAGTCATTGAAGCGGCAAAACGTACTGGCGCTCAAGCGATTCACCCAGGTTATGGTTTTCTCTCAGAAAATGCTGATTTTTGTCGGCGCTGTAGCGATGAAAACATCGTTTTTATTGGCCCGCCAGTTGCTGCCATTGAAGCGATGGGGTCAAAGTCTGCCGCGAAAAACATTATGGAAAAAGCCAATGTTCCCTTAGTCCCTGGTTATCATGGTGATGACCAATCGATGGCCATTATTAAAAAAGCGGCTGACGATATGGGTTACCCGGTATTGTTAAAAGCTACCGCCGGTGGCGGTGGTAAAGGCATGCGACAAGTATGGAGCGAAGCTGAATTTAGTGAAGGTTTTGCTGCGGCTAAACGCGAAGCAATGTCATCGTTTGGTGATGATAGAATGCTAGTTGAAAAGTATTTAACACAGCCTCGCCATGTTGAAATTCAAGTATTTTGTGATAATCATCAACATGCCGTTTACTTATTTGAACGTGATTGTTCAGTGCAACGTCGTCATCAAAAAGTGATTGAAGAAGCGCCGGCCTTTAAAATGAGTGAAAAATTACGTAAAGCGATGGGTGAGTCCGCAATAAAATCTGCCCAGGCTATTGGTTATCAAGGCGCAGGTACCGTAGAGTTTTTACTGGATGTTGACGGTTCATTCTACTTTATGGAAATGAACACGCGCTTACAAGTAGAGCACCCGGTAACTGAAATGATCAGTGGCCAAGATTTAGTAGAATGGCAATTAAGAGTTGCTGCTGGTGAAGTTTTACCAAAAACACAAGCGCAGTTAGTCATTAATGGTCACTCTTTTGAAGCGCGTATATACGCTGAAGACCCAAATAATGATTTTTTACCGGCAACGGGCACGTTAGATTTTTTACAACCGCCAGCAGAAAGTGCACACGTTCGTGTTGATACCGGCGTTCGCCAAGGCGATGAGGTGAGTGTATTTTACGATCCTATGATAGCTAAGCTAATTGTCTGGGATGAAAATCGTGAAAAAGCACTGCAACGCTTAACAAAAGCCTTGTCGGAATATCGTATTAAAGGTGTTACCACCAACATTGATTTTCTTTATAACTTAGCAACATCAAAACCCTTTATAAATGAAGAAATAGATACCAGCTTTATCGAGAAATACGACAGTGAAATATTTCATGATAATAAACAAGCATTAGCAGACGAATTACCGATGGCAGCCTTGTATTTAGTGCTTGCACTGGCTGAACAAGCAAAACAAAAAGCAGCAACAACTACAGATCCTTTTTCTCCTTGGAATAATACCTCGGCGTGGCGCTCAAACGAAGCGCATAATCATCAAGTCGTTCTTGCCCATAATGACATTGAATATCCAATTACGGTTGAACAGAAACGTCAAGGTAATCGTAGCTACTATTTAATTTCAGTTGCCGGACGAACGGTTGATTGCCAAGGTCGAATTGCCGGTGACACGCTCCATGTCAGTATTGATGGCTATCGCAGTCAAGCCACTATCGCCCATAACATTGCCAGTTCAGGTGATCAAATTAGCTTATATCGTCAAAATGGCGTTTTTAATTTTATTCATATCAAACCTGATTGCGGTGACAATAATGCTGATGATAATCATGGCGGCCTTTTAGCTCCCATGAACGGCACTATGGTCAGCGTGTTAGTCAAAGCGGGCGATAGTGTGACTAAGAATCAACCCTTAATGATCATGGAAGCGATGAAAATGGAGCACACCATTCGAGCCCCCGAAGACGGTACCATTGATACCTTATTTTACGCCGAAGGTGACATGGTTGATGGTGGCAGTGAATTACTTGCTTTTACGCCACAGGAGTCATAATGAGCTCACTTGCTAATAATACCTTACCTAAACAAGTAAAAATTGTTGAAGTTGGCCCACGTGATGGCTTACAAAATGAAAAACAACAAATTAGCGCCGAAGATAAAATTGCCTTAATTAATCTGCTCAGTGATGCTGGAGTCAGTTACATTGAGAGTGGCAGCTTTGTGTCACCTAAATGGGTGCCTCAAATGGCAACATCGACCGATGTTTTCAATGGCATAGCCCGTAAAAAAGGGGTGACTTACGCTGCACTTACGCCAAATATGAAAGGTTTTGAAGCGGCTGTAGCGGTGAATGCCAACGAAGTCGCCATTTTTGGCGCCGCTTCTGAAGCCTTTAGCCAGAAAAATATCAATTGTTCAATTGCTGAGAGTCTAGAGCGATTTGAACCGATAATGGCCGCAGCCAAAAAGTTAAACATTCCAGTGCGAGGCTATGTTTCTTGCGTAGTCGGTTGTCCTTACGAAGGTGAGGTGTCACCAGAAAAAGTGGCTGAAGTGGCTGAAAAACTTTACCAAATGGGCTGTTACGAGATATCGCTGGGCGATACGGTTGGCGTAGGTACTCCTGTCAGTGTACAGAAGATGTTACAAGCAGTCAGTGCCCGCGTACCTAAGGCTAAGCTAGCCGTTCATTTTCATGATACCTATGGTCAGGCGTTAACTAACATTTACACTGCTTTACAAAATGGTATTGCGGTTATTGACAGTGCCATTGCTGGTTCGGGTGGTTGCCCTTATGCTAAAGGCGCTTCGGGTAATGTTGCCACTGAAGATGTGGTTTATTTACTCAATGGTTTAGCGATTAACAGTGGTATAGATTTAGATAAATTGGTCCACGCCGGTTGGTTTATCAGTGATAAATTAGGTAAAACGCCTGCATCTAAAGTATCTAATGCTTACCGTGCACAACAATAAATATAACCGTGTATGATAAATACTTCACAGATATAAATGTAATGAGGATTGAATAATGGCCGGATTTGACAAAGTAGTAGCAAGCTACGAAGAAGCGATGGCAGGGCTTGAAGACGGCATGACCGTTATCTCAGGTGGCTTTGGTTTATGTGGTATCCCAGAAAACTTAATTAGTGAAATAAAGCGCAAAGGCACTAAAGCATTAACCTTGGTTTCAAATAACTGTGGTGTTGATGATTTCGGTTTAGGGGTATTACTACAAGACCGTCAAATCAAGAAAATTGTCGCGTCTTATGTTGGTGAAAATGCAGAGTTTGAGCGCCAGATGATGAGTGGCGAATTAGAAGTAGAGCTAACGCCACAAGGCACACTCGCTGAAAAAATGCGCGCGGGTGGCGCGGGTATACCCGCTTTCTTTACGGCAACAGGTTATGGAACACCGGTAGCCATAGGTAAAGAAGAGCGTGAAATAGACGGTAGAATGTATATCCTTGAGCCCGCAATTAAAGGTGACTTTGCCATTGTTAAAGCCTGGAAAGCCGACCGTTACGGTAATTTGGTTTTTAGAAAAACAGCACGTAACTTTAATCCTATGGCGGCAACAGCAGGTAAAATTACTGTCGTTGAAGTTGAAGAGATAGTTGAACCTGGCGAGCTAGACCCCGACCAAATACATACACCAGGTATCTATGTTAATCGCCTTATTTTAGGGTCATTTGAAAAACGCATTGAACAACGAACTGTTCGTACTGCTCAGTCATAAAATAATATTGGAGACTAAACAATGGCTTTAACAAGAGAACAGCTAGCACAACGTGTAGCACAAGAATTACAAGACGGTTATTACGTTAACTTAGGTATAGGTATTCCAACGTTAGTCGCTAACTATATTCCTGCGGGAATAGAAGTGATGCTTCAATCTGAAAATGGTTTACTTGGCATGGGGCAATTCCCCACCGAAGACGAAATTGATGCAGATTTAATTAATGCCGGTAAGCAAACGGTAACGATGGCAAAAGGTGCCTCTATCTTTGATAGTGCCGAGTCATTCGCAATGATACGTGGCGGACATGTCGACTTAACCGTACTAGGCGCCTTTGAAGTCGATGTAAACGGCAATATTGCTTCATATATGATCCCTGGTAAGCTTATTAAAGGTATGGGCGGTGCTATGGATTTAGTTGCTGGCGCTGACAATATTATTGTCACTATGACGCACGCTTCTAAACATGGTGT
This sequence comes from Colwellia hornerae, assembly GCF_007954355.1. Taxonomy (GTDB): domain Bacteria; phylum Pseudomonadota; class Gammaproteobacteria; order Enterobacterales; family Alteromonadaceae; genus Colwellia_A; species Colwellia_A hornerae. The sequence goes on along the minus strand of NZ_VOLR01000007.1, from coordinate 164,318 downwards.
TTCAAAACTTTTATCCAATTGCACTTTGCCATTAACCGGTAAAGGTTGTATTAAAAGAGTACTAACCGATTTAGCCTTTATCGAAATTAAAGACGGTAAGTTTCATTTATTAGAGCGAGCACCTGGGGTAAGTATTGAGGAAATAATAAAGCTTACTGAAGGTGAACTAGTTGTTCCAGACAATGTCCCTGAAATGAAGTTTTAATAATACAGCTAAACGACTCATGCAATGTCTAACAAAAAAGAGAGCCTAAGCTCTTTTTTTTTACCTTGTTTTTTTTAATCGCATAAAAACTTATCTAACTTATCAAAAAATCAAATATTTTATTAAGCTTCTGTTCTCTTTAAAAAAAATAGTATAAAACAAATGATTTTTATTAAAGTAGCTTGTCACCATCTCTGCAGTATTACACATTTTCCTTGCATTTAAAGGCTCAATTCGCAATACTAAAAGGGACAAAGAAAAGGCAAAACACGCGAAATCGTGTTACGCAAAACCACCGGTCTAAGGAATTTATATTTTTAAATGTAAATTCTATGACAGCGGAGTCACCTCGTTATACAAGGTACATCCCGTGGTTTTTTCCTTTACTAACTAAATTAATTACAAGGTTACTAAAATGAAAAAATTATTACTAGCTTCTACCATCACTATTTTAACATTAACGTCTGTTGTATCGGCGCCGAAAGCACAAGCTGCTGACATCGCTCAAAGCGTTTGCCAGTATGTAGCTGCAGACGACAAGAAACGCATGCGTTCGTTCTTAAAAACGAATAGATTAAAAATTCGCACTATCTTTAAAGGTATTGAGTGTAATGGACAGAATCTGTTGGCGTTTGCGTCGGCTCAGGGTTCAGTTAAAACAGGTTCTTTGATGATTTCAAAATTGCCAAAGAAAGTTGTTTCTGAAAATCTAGCTATATTGCAAACCGGATCGCAACCATTGATAGACGCAGCTAACGAACGCGTTAGCAGCTAAACTTATTTTTTAGTAGATGTTATTTGTTCAATCAAGTGTACAGTTTTACTAGATAATAATTCTATGTCATTTTAAAAAAGCCTGCTTATGTAGGCTTTTTTTTGCTTTGACTTTTATCATTTCAATCTATTTTTTAACTCGTTAAGCTAGCACCACGTTAAAAAACTGATTACACTTAAGTCATACCAAGAAAACTGCGATATACATGTTGAATAAAAGAAGTTATAAAGACAGTAAGAATGCTTTAGTGCTTACTGGTGGTGGCGCTCGAGCGGCATATCAAGTCGGCGTACTTTCTGCCATATCAAAATTTGTCCCGAGAAACCACGGCATACCCTTTCCCATTATATGTGGCACCTCTGCTGGTGCAATAAATACCACAGCGTTAGCCTGTTACTCTTCATGCTTTCATTTGGGGGTAAAAAAATTAGAATGGGTGTGGAAGAACATTAATACCAGTCGGATATATCATAGTGATGGTATACGGGTTTTTTCACATTTAGCAAAAGGTATGTTGGCCAGCTTTCAAGCTGACTATGCCAATAAAAGTGCCCGTAGTTTGCTAAACAACGCGCCGCTTCGTGACATGCTTAATATGGTAGTCGACTTTAAGCGTATCGACACCAATATTTTACGCGGTTACTTATCTGCAGTTTCTATTACTGCATCGAGTTACAGTAATGGCGATTCAATCAGTTTTTATCAATCAGATGAGTCTATTTCACCTTGGTTTCGTGCTAAACGTCGTGGTGAGCCCTGCCAAATTAATAGTGAACATTTAATGGCTTCTGCTGCTATTCCTTTAGTTTTTCCGTCAATCAAAATTCGCCAAGAGCATTATGGTGACGGCTCTATACATCAACTTTCGCCGTTAAGTCCGGCAATACATTTAGGTGGAGAGAACCTCTTTATTGTTGGTGTAGATCAACCTAAAGCGCCACTTCATAGTAAAGTAAACAATCCTCACCCGCCAACAACCTCTACTGTTGCCGGTCATTTACTTGATACTATTTTCTCAGACACATTACACAGCGATATTGAACGTCTAGAGCGAATAAATGAAACTATTAAACTTATTCCCCCAGAGCTTAGAAAAGAAAAAGATGGCTTAAAACCAATATCCTCATTTCTTCTTAACCCGAGTCATGACTTTAATGCCATGGCGGTAGAGTACTTTTCAGACTTACCACTATCGATACGTTTATTATTACGCAGCGTTGGCATTTCTAATGACTCTGAATCGAGTATTGTCAGTTATTTATTATTTGAAAAAAATTATTGTCGGCAGTTAATTAAACTGGGATTTGAAGACGCTATGGAGCAAGAGACTGCGATTAGAAAATTTTTATCTCTAGAATAGCGCTCCATTGCTAAAGTAAACGCCTTATTGAATAGGTGTTTACTAGCTTAACAACACTGCGTGCAAGCAAGTGGACAATTAAACACACTCTCTTGGATTAAACACTCGTTCTATTCATCTCGACCTAACAACACTGCGTGCAATCAGGGAAACGTTAAACCCCCTCTTGAACAAAGCGTTCTGCTCGTTCTACTCGTCTAGGCTTACCACGTACAATCAGGGTATCTTGAGCTTGAAGAATAGTGCTTTCATCGGGTTGTTCTGTTTCAATGTTGTTACGGCGAAGGGCAACAACCGTAACCCGTTTTGCCGATAAACTCAGTGATGCTATTGAGTGACCATTAGCAAAAGAATTCTCCGTCAGTATAATCCCATTAGCGAATTCAATGCGATCCATAGCATCAGGGCTCATGTCGGTATGTTCACCTTGAAAAAATCCATGTAAATGGCTGTAATGGTCTTTACGCTCCTTTTGTACCCGGCGGATGATACGAGAAAAAGGCACACCTGTTAACGATAACACTTGTGATACCAGCATTAAACTCCCCTCTAAGCTTTCTGGCACCACTTGATTAGCGCCTGCTTCTTGCAATGCTTTGAGTTGATCATCATTTCGAGTGCGCACAAGAATAGGAACATCAGGCGATAATGATCTGACCTTTTGAATGACCTCAAGTGACTGCTTGTCTTCACCAAAAGCAATAACAACAAGCTTAGCCTGCGACAAATGAGCGGCTTGTAACAATTCAGTTTGTCTTGATGAACCAAAGAGCACATTCTCTCCTGCTTCACGGGCTTTTGTTGCTCTGAGTGGGTCGATATCAATAGCAACAAATTTAATCGACTCTTGCTTTAAAAAACGGCTCACGGTTTGGCCAATGCGACCAAAACCACAAATAATGACATGGTCACTTAATTCTGTTTGCTCAGGTAGTTCAGCTAAGTGGTCAGTGTCTATAGGTTTATCATTACTCAACAGCAACGACCAACGACGAGCATTATTGATCATATAAGGTGTTATCGCCATACTCAAGACACCTGCGCCTAACAAGATAGAAGCAGTTTCAACGGGTAACAATTTAACCTGATTGGCTAAAGCGATAAGCACAAAACCAAATTCCCCCATCTGAGCCAACATAATACCTGCGGCCCAAGCATCTTTAGCCGCTTCTCCAGCGCGTTTTGCTAAGAAGGCGATAACTAGTATTTTAACCACCATAAAGCTGACCATAACGCCGATAATAACCAATGGTGAAGAATAAACGATGCCAATGTCGAGTTTCATACCAACCGTTACAAAAAATAAACCTAGCAAGATATCTCGATAAGGCCGAATATCGGCTTCAAGTTGATATTTATACTGGCTTTCACCTAGCATCATACCAGCGAGAAAAGCCCCTAAAGCCATTGATAGACCAAACCATTGTGTCAGTGATGAAGCGACTAAGGTGACTAATAAGGTTGTCAAAACAAATAATTCATCGGTTCTGACTTGTGCCACTAAATTAAATAGACGCGGCAGCAGCCATTTACCGGCAAACATTAATAAGGTAACGACAAAAACACCTTTGACTAAAGCAATCAATAGCTCAACAACCATTGAGCTATCAGATTCTTGGGCGAACATAGGGATAATAATTAATAGGGGAACAACGGCAACATCCTGAAAAAGTAAGATAGCAACAGAGAGCTGCCCAGACTTTCTTTTCATTGCGCCCGTTTCACTCAATTGCCGAATTACAATAGCCGTTGATGAAAGTGCTATAATGCCGCCAATAATCAAAGAGCTCGCCAATGTCTGACCAAATAATAAAGCTATGCCCATAAAGAAAGCTAACGATATACCGACTTGTAGACTACCAACCGCTAAGACCAGATGGCGCATGGCGATTAATTTAGGTAATGAAAACTCCAGGCCTAAGGTAAAAAGTAAGAAGACGATACCTAACTCAGCAAAGTGATCATAGTCAACTTGGTCTTGGACCAAAGATAAGCCATGATCGCCAACCAGCATACCCGCCACTAAGTAGGCTAAAATTGCCGGTAAGTGTAAACGGCGAAATAACCAAACAATAAGTACGGCACTTGATAGAATAGCTAAGAGTTCAAAATGACCTGCCACAAAAAATCCTTATTTTATAATTCGCATCGGTAAAAATTTATAAAAGTATAATGTTCTCTACTGAGTTTAAAGCAATTATCGATAGTTTGACAGCGGCAACGCTTTGCCAGTAATGATTTGTCAAAAAATCAACAAAGATTTTCTTAATATAAATTCTTTTAATATCAACATTATAAAAAAAACAATATAAAATAAAACTAGGTATAAAAATTGCTTAATCATATCTGATAAAATAATTAGGTGATGATATGCAGACATTAAATTTAGTAGATAATCAGGCTTTTCAATTTAACGCTTTTAAAGTGTACGATAGCCCTGACCATGAAAAATCTAATAGAAAACTAGCGTTAATGGAACAACTCCAAACGTCGCTGGAGCTTGATCGTTTACTCAATATTTTTGCTATGGAAGCCGCTAAGTATGTCGACTTTTCAGGTTTATACTTCAAAAAAGGTGATATTAGCGCTTCGATAAGGGGCAGTAGGCAAGGAAAAAATGAACGACTCTTTGAATTAAAATTAAATCAGAAGTTTGTTGGTATCTTAACTTATGCCATTAATTCGCCGATCAGCCTGACAAATTATAAAATACTTAACGAATTACATCAGTATTTAATTCATCCGTTAAACAATGCCCTGCAATATCAACAGGCATTGCAGTTAGCGATGCAAGATGGCCTAACCTCCTTAAATAATCGCCGTTGTTTTGATGAACAACTAAAAAGAGCCATGCATAATGCAAACCGCCAAAGCAGTAAAGTCGGCCTAATTGTCTGCGATCTCGATAAGTTTAAACTAATTAACGACAGTTATGGTCACAATATTGGTGACGAAGTATTAATACAATTTTCTCAAGCACTTAAAGAAAGCGTCCGTGATTCTGATAGTTTATTTCGTTTTGGTGGCGATGAGTTTTCAATTATCGTAGAAAATGCGACGTTTGAGTCGTTAATAGTCATCGAACAGCGGATATATAGCGCGATGACACGTGATGCTTTATTATCAAAATATCAGGTGAGTTGTAGCTTAGGGCATACTTTTATGAATAGGATGGATACACAAACAAGCTTCTTTAAACGCGCCGACAAGTCGCTCTATCAAAGAAAAATATTTAAAGACCGTAAACTCAGTTTGGTTTAGCGCTTATAAACTCACTTAGCCTAACTTTTCGTCTTCTGCAAAGTAGCGAAGCGCCAGCTTTTGTTGTTCCGGCGTTCTGCCGATAAGCAAGCGGCAAAATCTTACCGCTTTACCAAATTTGTCAATGCCGACAATTGCTAGTGCTTTTTTAAAGTTTTCAGCAGACAAATCATAGGTTTCAATAAAGTGCTCAATAGCAAGATCGACACTTGGGTAAGTTACCCCATCAAAAGTAAACTCAGTGCCAATGTAATCAACATCGAGTTCAACACCTTCAAGTGACAATACCCACCCTTGATAATTCAAGCGTTGTTTTGCAATCTCATACATCATCCAAGCACTTTTTTGAAAGCCAACAAAATTTCCGCTTTCAAATTCACTATTGGCAAGCTCTTCTTTTGTCCAGTTGATACCAATCGCTAAATCTTTTTGATAGGTTTGGGCGAGAAAATGCTTAACATTATTGGCAACGGCCCAAATAGAATGTTGCTTTGCTTTTCTCGCAAAAGCAGTACATTCACGGCAACTGGGCACAGATAATGGTGGATGAGAGCAATCAAAAACCAGAAAATATTGATGCGGAAAGCCAAATGTTAATTCAGATGGCTCGCCACAAAACCAGCACTGATGGCGTTGTTCGAAAGGTATATCAATTAAAGTGTGTGCCATAAGTACTGTTCAACAATAAATTATCTACGTTTACCGGTAGGTGCTGGTTTGGCTTTTTTTGCCACTTTTGCACGTCGTTTAGCCGCTGGCGTACTGTCCGCTTTTTTACGGGCAATCAATTGATTTTTCTCTTGTGTCGCTTTGTAACGGCTTTTCTTTAAAGGTTTATCTTCTTTTTCAGCATATTGTGCGGGTAAAGCGCGTTCTAGTTCATATCCAGGGACAATTGTTCGTTCAAAAGTTCGACCAATTAATGCTTCAATATTTTCTAAAAACTGTTCATCTTTAGGGCTAACTAATGAAATTGCCGTACCTGACTTTCCTGCACGGCCTGTACGGCCAATACGGTGCACATAATCTTCGGCAAGATAAGGCAAGTGAAAGTTAACAACGTAAGGTAAATCAGGAATATCTAATCCTCGCGCTGCCACATCGGTAGCAACAAGCACACGTACTTTGCCTTGCGTAAATTGTTCAAGGGCTTTATTTCTTGCGCCTTGGGTTTTATCACCATGACACAACGCCGACTTAATTCCATCGAGCTTAAGTTCTTTGGCGAGTATATTTGCACTTTCTTTGGTACCTGCAAAAACAAGTACTTGCTGCCAATTATTAATACCAATCAATTCTGATAACAATTCACATTTACGCGTTTCTGATACCCAATAAACCGACTGTTTAACCTTGCCTGATGTTGAATTTTGACGTGAAACTTCTAAGGTTTTTGGCGTATGTAACACTTGTTTAGCCAACGTTTTCACTTTATTTGAAAATGTTGCTGAAAACATCAATGTTTGATGCTTTTGCTTTATAACACTGATTAATTGCTGAATGTCATTTAAAAAGCCCATATCTAACATACGGTCGGCTTCATCTAAAACAAGAAATTTAACTTGTGATAAATCAACATTTCTCGCCACTAAATGTTCAAGTAAACGCCCTGGAGTAGCAACAAGTACATCAACACCTTGCTTTAACATTTTAGTTTGTGGTGGCATATTTACACCCCCATAAACAGCGCCACAGCTCAGTGGTAAAAACTCACTATAACTTTCGATATTACGAGCGACTTGCTGAGTAAGCTCACGCGTTGGCGTTAAAATAAGTGCGCGAATGGTTTTTGATGAATTATTATCACTCGGGATTTTAGCTAAAGCCTCTAGTATAGGTAAACTAAAAGCGGCTGTTTTACCGGTACCTGTTTGCGCACTAGCCAGTAGATCAACCCCAGACCGAATAAGCGGTATAGCTTGCTGCTGAACAGGCGTCAACGTTTTATAACCACAGGCTTTAACTGCCTTTAATAGTTCAGCCGACAACCCTATTGCATCAACACTCATATATCACCACTTATCAAAAAAAACGAAACCCAAAATTAAGGCGCGCATTCTAGCATAGTTTAAACATTATTCATCAGACTATTTTTGCCAGATCCCTTTCGTTAAATTAAAACGATTATGCTCGCTTTCACTTGGCTTATAGCTTGGCAATTTTCCTTGCTTATGTTGCTGATGATAATCTTGGGTAATGCTAACGACTACTTTAGACAATAATAATAAAGCCGTAACATTGACAACTGTCATCAGTCCTGTTGATAAATCTGCTAAAGCAATGACTTGCGGCAAACTTGCTACAGAGCCAAAGATCAACATCGTTAAAAAACCACAACGTAGAAACCAATGACCAAGACGATTATCCATATTTAAATATTTCAAATTATTTTCAGCATAAGCAAAATTGGCAACAATTGAGGTAAAGCCAAACAGCAAAATGGCAATAGTAATAAAGTCGCTACCCCATGCACCCACTTGATAAGATAACGCTTGCTGGGTTAACTGGATCCCCTGAGCATCGCTGCCCGTTTCTTTAAACAATAAAATAAGAAAGGCGGTACAAGAACAAATAATAATGGTATCAAAAAACACAGCTAGCATTTGTATATAACCCTGTGAAACAGGATGTGGAGGATATGGCACAGCGGCAGCCGCGGCATTGGGAGAACTGCCCATTCCAGCTTCATTGGAATAGAGACCACGTTTTATCCCTTGCACAATTGCTGCACCGACTAAACCACTGCCGGCTTCTTTTAAACCAAAAGCAGAAGCAAATATATCACTAATAATGGCAGGAATTTTTTCAATATTTAAAAATATCACTGACAGACAAACCAATAAATAAGCAAGCCCCATAAAAGGTACCGTTATTTCAGCAAAACGCGCAATGTTTTTCAAACCACCAAAAACAATAAAAGCGGTCGCGATAGTAATAACAATACCGGTAAATAACGGATTAATACCAAACGAGCCATCAAAGGCACTGGTAATTGAATGGGCTTGAACAGAGCTAAAAACAAAGCCATAACCAAAAAACAAACACAGCGAAAAAGTCACCGCAAGTTTTTTGCTTTTTAGACCTTTGCTCATGTAATAAGCAGGACCACCACGAAAATTTCCATTGGCGTCTTTTTCTTTATAAAGCTGACCTAATGCACTTTCAGCAAACGCCGTTGCCATACCCACTAGGGCAATAAGCCACATCCAAAAAACAGCACCAGCACCACCTAAGGTAATAGCGACCGCAACCCCCATTAAATTCCCGGTGCCAACACGAGCAGCGAGCGAAGTACATAAAGCTTGAAAAGAAGAGATGCCCTGGCTGTCTGTTTTTCGACTTAATTTAAGTAAAGTAAACATGTGAGTAAAATGGGTTATTTGCAGGCACTTTAATCGCCAAGTAAACCAAATGCCGCAACCAGTGAGTAAATAGATAAGGACACTGCCCCATAAATAACCATTAATTGTACCTATCCATTGTTCTATCAAAATATCTCTCTCACCTTTTAATATTATTACTAATTATCATAACAAACAAAGTACTACCAGTGTTAGACCCTATTAGTGTTAAGAAATAAAATAGTACTAAGCAAAAAAACCAGTGACAAGTCACTGGTTTTTTCATTTGATAAACTTAACTTACAACGCTTTTAGTATTTTATCTACCGAGTCTTTAGCATCGCCAAATAACATTTGGGTATTATCTTTAAAGAATAGTGGATTTTGTACGCCCGCATATCCTGTGCTCATTGAGCGTTTAAAAACAATAACTTGTTTGGCATTCCACACTTCTAACACTGGCATACCGGCAATAGGACTCGTTGGGTCTTCCGCTGCCGCTGGGTTAACCGTATCGTTGGCGCCAATCACTAAAACCACATCGGTTTTAGGGAAGTCTTCATTAATTTCATCCATGCTAAGGACGATATCGTATGGCACTTTTGCTTCGGCTAATAAAACATTCATATGACCAGGTAAACGCCCTGCAACAGGATGTATAGCAAATCGGACATCGATACCCTTCTCTTTTAATACTCGAGTCAATTCATAAACAGGGTACTGTGCTTGAGCGACAGCCATGCCATAACCTGGCGTAATAATCACTGATTTAGCCGCTGATAACAGATCAGCAACCGCGTCGACATTCACTTCAACGTGATCGCCATAATCGGTATCATTGTCAATAACAACGTCAGTACCAAAACCACCAGCAATAACACTTATAAAGGAACGATTCATCGCCTTACACATAATGTATGACAATATCGCTCCTGATGAACCAACCAAAGCGCCGGTTACAATTAATAAGTCATTGTTAAGCATAAAACCAGCCGCTGCTGCTGCCCACCCCGAATAAGAATTGAGCATAGAGACCACCACGGGCATATCTGCTCCGCCAATAGAGGCGACTAAATGCCAACCAAAAACAAGCGCAATAAAGGTCATAAAGTACAGGGCGTTAACATCGCCACCACTTTGCACAAAGCTAACAAGTAAAACAAATGTAATAATACCTGCCACTAAGTTTAACTTATGACGATGCGGTAACATTAAAGCCGAAGAACTGATAACACCACGTAACTTAGCAAAAGCGACAATTGAACCCGTAAAAGTCACCGCGCCAATAAATACTCCTAAAAAGACTTCAACTAAATGAATATTGGTCGCCATCTGTTGAGTATCAGTCAAATTCAATAGTAATGAATGGTCCATTTCAAAATAACTGTTAAAGCCAACGAGTACCGCAGCTAAGCCAACAAAACTATGTAAAATAGCAACCAACTCTGGCATCTGTGTCATTTCAACTTTTTTGGCTAAATGTAAACCAATAAAAGCGCCGACTGACATGGCAATAAGTATCACTAAATAATTTTCAACCCGTGGGTCGGCAATCGTTGCTATTAAAGCAACTGCCATACCCGTGATGCCATACCAATTACCTGTTTCTGCCGTTTCTTGCTTACTTAACCCTGAAAGACTGAAAATAAATAATAATGCGGCAACAATATAAGCTGCGCTAATTAACCCTTGAGAAAATTCCATCAATGCGCCCCTTATCTTCTAAACATTTTTAACATACGCTTGGTCACTACAAAGCCACCAACAATATTGATTGTGGCAATGAGCACCGCAATCCCCGCAAGTATTTGTATTAATACATTGTCTTGCCCTATTTGTAACAAAGCGCCAACAATAATAATGCCCGAAATGGCATTAGTAACACTCATTAAAGGTGTATGCAGCGAATGACTGACATTCCACACCACGTTGTAACCAATAACACAGGCAAGCACAAAAACAGTAAAATGAGAGAGAAAATCTGCAGGAGCAACACTGGCCACCCAAGCAAACAATGCCGCGCCTATAGCCATAAACAGATGTTTTTTAGTTTGTGATGCGGGCTCTTTTTTCTCTACTGCTGCTTTAATTTTTACCTGAGCAGGCTTAGCGGGTGCCGCACTCACTTGAATCGGTGGTGGCGGGAAGGTAATTTCATCATGATTAACGACGGTCATGTTTCGAACCACTTGATCTTCAAAGTCAACCGTAATGGTGCCGTCTTTATTTGGACACACTAGTTTAGTTAAATTAACCAAATTATTCGAATAGAGCTGCGATGCTTGATTGGGTAAACGAGAAACTAAATCTGTGTAACCAATAATTTTAACACCATCAACATTAGTCACTTTACCCGGAACGGTTAAGGCACAATTACCACCGCCCGCTGCCGCTAAATCAACAATAATTGAACCAGGCTTCATTGAATGAACCATGGCTTCGGTAATTAACTTAGGCGCTGGTTTGCCTGGGATCATCGCAGTGGTAATAATAATATCAACATCTTTGGCTTGCTCTGCAAAGAGTGCCATTTCAGCATCAATAAATGCTTTACTCATTTCTTTTGCGTAACCGTCGCCGGAGCCAGTATCTTCGGGTTCTTCGTAGTCAAGCTCAAGAAACTCTGCGCCCATACTTTCAATTTGTTCTTTTACTTCGGGACGCGTATCAAAAGCGCGAACCACGGCGCCTAAACTTCCAGCGGTACCAATAGCAGCAAGACCTGCAACACCCGCACCTATTATCATCACTTTCGCAGGAGGCATTTTACCCGCCGCAGTTATTTGTCCTGTTAAGAAACGTCCAAAAAGATGAGTTGCTTCAATAACTGCGCGATAACCAGCAATATTCGCCATTGAACTTAATGCATCCATTGACTGAGAGCGAGTCATACGTGGCACCATTTCCATGGCAAAGGTCGTAATTGATTTTGCGCGTAGTGCTTCGAGTAACTCAGGACTTTGCGCCGGCGCGATAAAGCTGACTAAATGTGCGCCATCTTTCATTTGCGCCACTTCATCAAGTGAAGGTGCATTGACTTTAAAAATAATATCTGACTGCCAGCATATTTTTTTAGTGACTAATGAAGCTTCTGCGTCGGCAAACTCTTCATCGGTAAAACTGGCTTTTGTGCCAGCTCCTTTTTGTACTTGGACACTAAAGCCAAGCTTGAGTAGAGCAACTACCGAGCTTGGCGATGCTGCTACTCGGTTTTCCCCTGTTAATGTTTCCTTAGGTATTCCAATATTCATAAGCCACCTTTTTTAAAAGATCACAACTTCAACGTAAATTAAGATAAAGCTGTAACATATTATTTTTCTTATCGGTTTTATAGTTAATGTTTTACCATCAATTGAATGAATTTCATACACCTAAAAAGAATAACGGCTATTTTCATAATAAATATAGCCAGCTCCCCCCAAGCTAACTTTTTATCCGTGAGGGGGAAATTAGTTGAGAAGAATGTAGCGAAACCATGGAGTAACTAATTTAACATCGCCAAATTTTGCTTGGCCCTTTGCTCTTTTTCAACGTACAAGAACCATTGCTTTGCTGTTTTAGCTGAACTTTTAATTTTTTTCGCTTGCTTAAAGGCAGATAAAGACTGGTCAAAATTTTGTAAATTAAATTCCGCCATGCCTTTGGCTAAATGCATATGCCCCAGACTAACCTCTGAATCTAAGCCACCACGGCTCAGCGCTTCATTGGCTGAGTTAATAGCAAGTTGCCATTTTTCTAAGTTTAAATAAGTTTGTGCTAAAGCAGCATCAAATTTACCTGTTTCAGAAATTTCTGCTGCTTTAATTAATACTGGAATTGATTTTTCATCGTCTTTTGCAGCTATGTATGCATTAGCCAGCATCTCTAAATATTTTTCTTGGGCAATAACTTGACCACTGTCTATTGCTTCAGCGAGTAAGTTTGCCGCTTTAATCGGCACGTTATGAAAGCGATAAAGCTGAACTAGCGTGACAATGTCAGTTGACTGAGTAACATAACCGGCTTGCCAGGCACTTTCCATTACCGCAAGCTGCTTATCTTCCTGGCCGGTTTCACCATACATCGCTGAAAGCTGTAACCAATATTTAGGTTTATTGTAATAACGAACCAGGTTTTCTATCACACCAGTTACTTCAATCGGTCGCTTTAATTCAAAGTAGTTAGCACGTTGCAAGACTAACCAACTTTCTTTAGGGACTTCATTGGCCGCGATGCTTTGTTCAATAGCCTGTGAAACATAGTTAAGAGACTGTTGATAATCTTTATTCTGATAATGAACTTGCGCAAATAATACTTTTTGAGTATCGGTAATTACTTTGTCGTTAGTTGCTTGCCACAAGGCTAAAAACTTTAAAGATTGTGGAAAGTTTTGCATTTGCATAGATAGTTGCGCTAATGAATATAGGGTTGATAGTCTTAAAGTTTCAGGGATAGCTTTTTCTTTAATGACTTGTTCGAAGCTGTCAATAGCAGAAGCAACATCGTCATTGCCATAATACATAAAACCATAAAAATTCCATAGCATGGCACGTTCGTAGCTATTTAAACTTTCAATACGGTCTTGTACTTCATCAAGTACATCAAAACCTTCTAATCCGTTACCTTCATCAGCGAGTTTTTGTGCCCTTGCTAGTTGTGTGTAAACACGGTTGCGCATCGCAGGTACTTTCACTGAGGTTATTTTTTTACCGGACTTTGCTGATGATTGCGCATACGCAATATTGCCGCCAATATTTTGATTGAGTATTACGGGAGCGTTAAAAAGCAACGCGATTGCAAAACACGATAGCGCTTTTCTTTTTAATGTTGTTATTTTAGTCATCACCGACTCCTTAACCTTCTATTTGGAAAGAAATTTTATTCTGCACACCAGCAACTTCCATAGCGACACCATCAACTACGCGTGGTTTGTACTTAAATTTTAATGCCGCCGCCATTGCCGCTTGATCAAAAATACCTTCAGGTTTAGCCTCAACAACAATTGCGTCGCGCACTGAGCCATTTTTAGTGACAATAAATTCAACAATAACATACCCTTCAATGCCACGAGATTGAGCACGGCGAGGATAAATAGGCGACACTTTCACTATCGGCAAATAGTCGCCATCACCGCCACTTAAACTCAAGCCCCCGGCTAAACTTAAATCGGTTTCAATATCCGCGCCAAAGCCGCTAGCAGACATTAATGCATTGGGATTAGCTTGCTGCATTTGTGGTTGCTGCATTTGCGGTGGTGGTGCTTTAGGCGCTGGTGGTTTTTGCGGTTTACGTTCTTTTTTTGTTAGCTGCTGCTCTTTTTTCAACCTAATAAAATCGAGCACATTACCGCGAGGCGCTTCAGTTAAGGCATTATTACCACCAGAAATAAGCGCTTGCATCCCCGATAAAAGAAAAAAAGTCATCACCACAGCAAGCAATAAACCTATGCTGTAACGGGCCGGAGTGTTCATCACAGTTGCCATGGCTTATCCCTCTTGAGCTGCAATTGAAACATCAAAGACACCCGCTGAACGAGCAGCGTCCATCACTTTAATTAAGGTATCGGTTGTCGATGCTTTATCGGCTTGAATAACAACTGTACCCTGTGGATTTTCTGCCTTTAAGCGCTCAATATTGGCTTGTACGGCTCGAATATCAATACGACGCTTATTGATCCAAATATCACCTTTATCACTAATTGCCACTAAGATATTGGCACGTTCCTTTTTAACGGCAGTAGCCGCTTCTGGTCGATTTACTTCAATACCCGCTTCTTTAACAAACGAGGCGGTAACAATGAAAAATATCAATAAAATAAAGACTACGTCCAGCATGGGCGTCATGTTAATTTCTTCGGCTTCTTCTTGTTCTTGTAAAATATTTGATAATTGAGAACGCATAGCGCTGCTCCTTAATTAAACTACTAATTATTGGTGAGCCATCGGAAGACTGTCTTCCATTTGCTCAGTTCTACGTTTCGTTTTACGTTGTAACCATGTCACCATAAATACACCAGACAATGAGCCAACCATGCCTGCCATTGTGGGAATAGTCGCGCGCGAAACACCTGAAGCCATTGAGCGGGCATTACCGCTGCCCGAAATTGCCATAACATCAAACACTTCAATCATACCGGTTACCGTGCCCATCAAACCAAGCAGTGGACACAAGACAACTAAACATTGAATTAAGGTAACGTTAGTTTTAAGCATTTCGCTGGCTCTTGAAATATAAGCAATTCTTATGTGCTGGGCATTCCATGAATGTCTTTCTGAGCGGTTAAACCAACTTTTAATGATGTTTTCTTTCACCGTTTTATAACTGTGCAAGTAAAAAAACAATCGTTCAAAAATAAGTAACCACATAAAACAAATAACCGCGGCGATAACGCTTAACACTAGCCCCCCCGTATCCAAAAATTCTTGGATACGATTCATCATTTCGATGAAGAGGATCATGGTTTATGCTCCTTGCTTTGATGTCAGCGGTTTTTCAGAGTTTTCTGAACGTTCGGCTAAAATCCCTGCGCTTTGTTGTTGTAAAATATTAATAATACCGCGGCTTCGGGTATTAAGAAGTGTTGAAATAAAGACCATGGGAATAGCAACCACTAAGCCCAGTACCGTTGTTACCAGCGCTTGAGAAATACCACCTGCCATTAATTTAGGGTCACCTGTACCAAATAAGGTAATCGCTTGAAAGGTATTGATCATCCCTGTCACTGTGCCTAACAAACCAATTAAAGGCGCAACTACTGAAATGATTTTGATAAAAGTGAGTCGAGTGGTTAATACCGGTACTTCTTTTAAAATACTTTCAGAGAGCTTTAATTCTAAGGTTTCAACGTTATCAAGGGGGTTTTTATCTTGAACTAGCATAACCCGACCCAGTGGATTGTCATTTGATGCTTGTTCGCTCTTTAATTGACGATTAACTTTACTGCCAATGAAGAAAAGTGTGATAAACCGTTCAATCGCAATCAGTAAACCAATGAGACCAATTGCTAAAATAACATAACCAACTGCACCACCTTGTTCAACGCGTTCTTGTAAGTCAGGTGCTTGTACTAATAAACCTAAGATTGAACCACCTGTTGGGTCTAAAGCAAAAGGAACGACTTGATCCGTACTTGAAGTGAGTGCATCAGCACTTGATAAGTAACGATTCGATGGTTGCCTCATTAATTGTGCGACAGAGCCTGTTTCATCAATATATTCAAGGTACTTCCCTTGTGAAACTAGATTAAACCCGCCAACACGCACCACATCTGCTTGGCTTTTTTCACCGTTCGCTAACACGATTTCTCTGCTAAACTTATGTACTTTTCCGCTTTGCGTCATTTCACGTTGTAATTCAAACCACAAACGTTCGATTTCTTCAATAGAGGCTAATTTTGATGAGGAGCCCATACTTTGCGCAAATTCATCAAGAAACTGACCTCGACCAGGAATTTGTGCAGAAATAACAGACGTTTGAAATTTACTGCGCGTATCGCCAGCGACTTGTTGTAATACACCAAACAATTCTTTTAATTCACCCATGCGTTTATTGAGCGCATCGGTATTATTACCTAAGGTTACATCGTTATCTTGAAAGTTTTTTTCAAGCTGGGCACTTAAGTTAATCGCTTGATCTCTTTGCTGTCTTGCTTGGTTTAACAATTGAATTTGTTGGCTTTTTTTTGTATTAAATTCTGCTTCTCTGTCTAGGTTTTGCTTACTTTGTGCAATTTTTCCTTGCGCTAATTGTGATAGTAAGTCATCTAAACTTGTTGCTTGTTGCGCGATGGCATTGCCACTGAATACTGAAACAGCTGACAAGGTTATTGCAGATATTAATAGAGGTAATTTTTTCATGGGTTATTCCTTATTCTGCTGAGTTTTGCGTTACGGGGACAATAATTAAATCGGGGGCAAGTTGTTTACGAGCAATGCGTAAGCCTTTATTAATATCTAAACGATATTGTGCTGAAAGAGGTTGCCATGATCTAGAAGCGTTATCCCACAAACCTAACTTTTGACCGTCACGTGTTTGATAGACTAGACTTACGCGGCCAATTCTGAGGAAATCAACATTTTGCTCACTACCGTCAATATCAATTAAGCCCGAATACGCCTCTATTGTTCGCCCATAATCCACTTCAATTTGATAAGCGGCGAGTACTCGGCGAAACTTTTCAGAAATAGCAACATCAGCGCGTTCCATCATACTGTGTAAATCAACAATACGTTTATTACGCTCAGTTGTTAAAAATTGCACATCCAAGGTAATAAAGTTTGCTAAGGTTTCAATCATACGCGCCATTAATGGTGAAACTTGTCGTTCTATAATGCTCACTTGTTCCATTGACACTGCGATTTGGTCAAGCTCTTTCAATTGGTTCGCCACTTGGGTTTTCATTTGCTGGTTATAAACCGTTAAGCCGTCAATCTCCTTGTTAATGGTTTTAAACTGTTGTGACTTCGTTTGTATTTGCGCGTTAATGACATTAACACGCTGTTGAGACTGACTGGCCGATTTGTTTATTTCTTGCCCTGCATCAACGACTTGGCTGAGCTGTTTATCATTATCTGCTCGTGTGGGTGTTGCATCGCTAATTAAGCTAGTTGTGCTTAAGCTCAGTAATAAACAAGCTTGTGCAATTTTCGAAAGAGTCATAAAAACCTTTTGCCTTTGTTTGAGCTAATCAGATCTTATTTGATTACCCCTAAAATTAATGTCGATAATATTAATGGCTAAATGTGACGATTAAGTTTCAGTAATATTGCCGATTTATTAAATGACGAGGTTGTGACGTTTTTCTTACGGTGAAAATTAAGATTGATAATTTATCTGGGGAATTGTGAAGAAGTCATAGAAATTAAAATTGCATCAATAAATAAGAATTTTATCATTGCAGATGATGCTTGAGTTAATGACTGCTTTAAGCTATTGCAAAAACTATAAGTACAATTTTTTTAGATATTTGAGTTAACACAATAAATTCTTTTTTGAGGTATATTGGTTGTATTTAACGTCTTCTTTTTATCGAGTTCGGAGGTGTTTTATGGCAGCTCCAAGGTTCATGGGTAAAATTGTCTTTTGTGTTTTGATCACAAAATTTGTAATAACTTTCCTTCGTATGGGTCCACCAATCATCATGAATGTCTATCTCATGTTTTCTGATGACTTCTTCAATACCGTCAAGGTTTAAATTAACTGCATCGTAAGCTAAATGAATAGACCCGTCCTTTGGGTTAAATGACACTTCGTCTAAGCCAAACATTTGATCTATCTCTTCAATTAATGCACTAATATTTTTCTCTGTTACATTGGACAGTTTGAGATTTCTAACGACTAAGTTATTTTCTCTAACGCCAACTCTATGATCTAAATCAGACATAATGACCTCCTATAATGATATTATTTTATTTAACAACAACCGATCCGTTATACATTTTCATTTGACAATGAAAGGCATACTCTCCTTTTTTCATTGCAGGTAATTGCACTGAAAACTCTTTGTTTAGTGGTAAGTCTGCACTAATTTCTAAATCTGGGAATAGAACAGTTGCCGCACAAGGACTCTCATCTTTACGAATAAATTTAATATTCAGTGTTTTATTTTCAAGCAAGGAAATATTTGCAGGTTGATAGATACCATCTTCAATCACTACGGTTATTTCACTTATATTATGTTCATCACTCACTTGAGTTGATTGCGGTTTGTACAACCAAAACCACCAAACGATTAATGCAATTAAGCCTAAACCAATTAAATTAATTATTAACATACTGATCTCCTTTAATTAGTGCTCTTGTGGTTTGAAAAAACGTAAACGGTTGGCATTGCTGACCACCGTTAAAGATGAAAAGGCCATTGCAGCACCCGCAATAACTGGACTCAGCAATAACCCAAAAAATGGGTATAAAATCCCCGCAGCAAAAGGAACGCCTGCGACGTTGTAAATAAATGCACCAAAAAGATTTTGTTTGATATTGCGAAGTGTTGCTTTACTTACTGCTATTGCATCAGCAAGCCCATGTAATGAGCCTCTCATCAAGGTGATATCAGCACTTTCGATGGCGACATCGGTTCCTGTACCAATAGCAAATCCAACATTGGCTAACGCCAATGCTGGGGCATCATTAATACCGTCCCCTGTCATGCCTACAATTTCACCTTGAGCTTGAAGCTCAGCAACTTTATTTGATTTTTCTTCAGGTAATACTTCAGCAAAGACTTCTGTAATGCCGACTTTTTTGGCAACTGCATTTGCAGTTGCTCTATTGTCCCCAGTCAACATAACTACACGGATACCATTAGCTTGGAGCCTTTTAATGGCTTCAACAGAGTCTTTTTTAATCGGATCGGATACCGCAATAATTGCCGCGAGTTTGTTATCAATGGCTAAGTACATAGGCGTTTTGGCTTCATTGGCAAGTTTTTGTGCTTTAGCAACAAAGTCAAATAACACTACACCATTTTTCAACATCAACTTTTGATTACCAAACAGTAATTTATGGTCATTAAATTGTGCTTCTACGCCATGCCCTGCAATCGCTTGAAAGTCACTAATCGTTTCAGGAACAATTTTTTGTTCAATTGCAGAGTCAACGATCGCTTGTGCTAGAGGATGTTCAGAGCCACTTTCTATACTGGCAGCAACCATTAAAATATACTTTTTTGTATAGCTTTTATCCGCAATAATAATATCGGTTACTGTAGGAGCGCCTTCGGTAATTGTGCCTGTCTTATCTAAGATCATTGCGGTTATTTTTGAAGCTGTTTGCAATGCTTCACCATTACGTATTAAGACTCCCGCTTCGGCCGCTTTACCGACGCCAACCATGACCGACATCGGTGTAGCCAAACCAAGAGCACAAGGACAGGCGATAATTAATACGGTTGTTGCAGAAACAACGGCATAAGCTAAAGCGGGTGATGGACCGAAGTTAAGCCACACTAACGCACTAACAATTGAGATAATCATCACAACAGGAACAAAATACGCTGATATAATGTCGGCTAAACGACCTATTGGTGGCTTAGAGTTTTGTGCTCTTTTAACCATATTAATAATTTGAGCTAATGCTGTATCTTTACCGACTTTCGTTGCTTTAAATAGGATTGAACCTGATTTATTTAGTGTACCCGCAACGATCTCATCATTTTCAACTTTCTCAACAGGCATTGGTTCGCCCGTTAACATCGATTCATCTATTGATGTGTGTCCTTGGATTACGACACCATCAACAGGGATTTTTTCTCCGGGTCTTACCCGTACTATGTCATTCAGTAAGACCTGATCAATTGCTATATCTATTTCTTGCTGATCACGCACAACCCGTGCAGTTTTAGCCTGTAAACCAATTAAGCGTTTTATTGCTTCACTTATTCTACCTCGCGCTTTAACTTCGAGCGCTAATCCTAGATTGATTAACCCTATAATCATTGCAGTTGCTTCAAAATAAACATGACGTGCCATTTCAGGCAATGCTAGTGGAAAGAACACCACTATCATTGAATAGATCCAAGCAGTGCCAGTGCCTAACGCAATTAAGGTATCCATATTCGCGGTATGATTTGCAAATGATTTCCAAGCGCCTATGTAAAAATGTTTACCTGCAAAATACATAATGGCTACGCATAATATTCCTATAAATAGCCATACACCTCGCTCTAGCGATGTTTCAACAGTCATAGGACCACCAAAAAGGCTATAGATCATCAATGGAACACCCAAACCAAGAGCAACCCACATCTGTCTCATTAAGCTGGTGTAGTATTTTTTATCGGCAACTTCTTTTTCATCCAGTAATTCATCATCGCTAATATCACTTGCACTTCTAGCCTTGTAACCTATGGTTTCAATTGCTTTAATAAGAACATAAGATTCAACATCTCCACTGATAGATACTGTTCTTAAGGCGAAATTCATTTCTGCGCTATTTACGCCATTAATTTCGCTCAAAGCCGTTTCAATTTTACCAACGCAACTAGCACAAGTTGCCCCTTCAATGATTAGTTCAGTTGTTTTACTTTTTTGCTGTTCATTTTTTTGATTTAATGGTGATGCTTGTGCTAGCTTTTGACCTTCTGGTTCTGATATCTTTGCTATTATTATCTCATCCGCTTTTGAAGCACTACTACAGCAACAATTACTTGATTTTTTTAACGATGTCGTGCTTTTTTCGGCAATAGAGATTTCAGTATTGGCTCTATTAAAAGTTTGTGCATGGTAGCCTAATTCTTCAATTAAACTAATTGCTTGTTGCTTTTCAATATTACCTATTAACGTTAATTTTTTTAGTTCAAAATCAACGCAAGATTTTTCTACAATACTAAGAGCATTAAACGCTTTTTCTATTTTACTGACGCAACTTTTACAACCCATACCACTAATTTCAAGTATTAATTCACATTCATTTACTTTCATAATTTTCTCCATTAGCATCACTGCTCAATCTTCTTTCTTTTGCCCATTGAGTCGTTGTAAATGAGTCAATAAGGTGACAAACCATGTGTCCTGTGGGGGCTTTATTTGGCTTACTCTGCCAATCATCAATGGCGCTTTTTAATTTTTCTCTTAATAGCAATGTTACTTGAAACTGCTTTTCCGTTTCAGCAAGACGATGCTCGACAATTTTTCTAACCAAAGGGCAAGCCGTACTTCCCTTATCTGATTCAGATAAAATATCCCTGATCTCTTCTACTGAAAAATCTAATTGTCTAGCACTCAGAATAAATTTAAGTCTTTGCTGAACTTTTTCACCATAAGTCTTATAACCATTATTAGGGCTTTTAATAGGCACAATCAGTCCAATTCTGGTGTAATACCTCACCGTATCTGGCGTTGTGTCCATAGCGTTCGCTAATTCAGTTACTCTCATCACAAGGATCCTTTTTCAAAACATGTAAATAAATGTTCATTTAATAACCTATAACTAGCTTAAGCCTGTGTCTAAGACACAGGTCAAGTAACCATTTGTAGATTTATTTTTTTGATAAAAATCGGTTAAGCACAATTTAATAACTCACAGATGGTAGAGTTGACTAACATCACAGGGCTTAACAACTTAAAAGGGTTGGATCGATGTACGTGTTAAACACGCAGTGATCCTAGGATTAATTATGTATAGGGGGTCTAAATAGGTGCATGTAAACACCTGAATCTGTATATGCTTCTTGATGTAAATATTTATTACCATGGTCCAAGAACAGCGTATAAATTTGAGTTATAGCTTGTGTGGAGGTTGAAATGGTGGAGCCAAAACAGCTCCCCATATCGCCACACATACAGCCATTAAAGTTGCACGCGTTACATTTTTTATGAGAAGAAATTTTATCTTTTAACATTGAACCATGCTCATGCATGGCCATTTGAGAGGTTGAGTGAGAACTTTTATCGGTAGTGGCAACAGTGACACTTTTCATGTTATCGCATTTCATTGGCGCATACGCAGCAATACTTTGTTGTGTGAACAACAAAATAATAACAACCACGATAAAACTTTTGAAACTATGCATGATAATAACCATAAATAAATTTTCACACCTTTTATACTAGTTTAGTACGTACTATTTGTCATGACTTAGATCAAAGAATAAGAGTTAAACATATGTTTAATTTAAATGAATAAAATTTAAGAAAAATAACGACAATATAAAAAAGTACATATATTGCCGCTAATATTTATTTAATAACGTACTGCTATATTAATGCTTTAAAAAAGCAACAATTGCTTTCATATCTTCCTTGTTAATAGGATATTTAGGCATAGCCGATGCTGCATTATTAAATTTTGGATTGGCTAATTTTTTAAGTACAAACGCTTCTCCTTTATTCGATATCACGTCATCTAAAGCTGGCCCTAACGTCCCACCTTCTCCTTTAATTTGATGACAGCCCTGACAACCAAATTGTGCGACTAATACAGCGCCCGTTCTTTTAGGTGCATCACTTTTTTCATGACTTACTGTATTACGAATAT
This sequence comes from Colwellia hornerae, assembly GCF_007954355.1. Taxonomy (GTDB): domain Bacteria; phylum Pseudomonadota; class Gammaproteobacteria; order Enterobacterales; family Alteromonadaceae; genus Colwellia_A; species Colwellia_A hornerae. The sequence continues at coordinate 141,423 of NZ_VOLR01000007.1, read as the reverse complement.
CAGACGTTAATGTGCTCCCTAGAAAGGCTTCTACCGCCAGGGCTTCTTTACCCGTCATGTGTGCTTTTGCTCTCATATGAGGAATAACAACTGACCATTCCATTTTAGAGTATTCCTCAGCTGGGCGTGCATTGTGACACCGGCCACAGTTTTCACTAAATATTTTTGCTCCTTGAGCAACTAACGAGGGATCACTTACATGTTGTGCTTGAACTGAAAATGCACTGATGCTTGACGCACCTATACTAGTAACAATGATAAAAGGTAATAACAGCTGAACTAATTTCATGGGATTCTCCTTAAAAGCCAAACGCTAATTGTAAAAATACACGATCATCGACTATGCCACCGTGACCTGCACCTTCATTATCGATTGAGGTGCTTTCAGCACCCAACTTCAATACAGCACTTGGCTCTAGCCAGTAGTTGACACCGTAATACATACGACTGCCGATTTTACCTGCATCTTCTTCAAAATCATGACCAATACTGCCATCAAAATCAGATTTTATATCAGAATAACGCACGACAAATTCAACAGGGTTTAACCAAGCCTTGCCTAGCTGGCGTGCTTGCCAAGTACCTTGGATATACCAGCCATTTTTATCAAAATCTTTAACCCATTCTTCTCCGTGTTCGCCTTCTACTTTTGGTTCAGTTTCACCTTCTGTTTCTGCGCTAGAGCCAAATATTTCACCTCGAACACTGGCATAACTGCCAATCCAGTTAAAATCAATGTTATAAGCACTATAGTTTAAATCACCATCATCACTGTACTCGCCAGTATAATATGAAACACCAATCTCCCATTCTGGTAAAAAGGCGTAAGCTACACGACCACCAAATGCCATACTGCCATTGTTATCGCCTTTTTTAGCTTCCATTTCGACACCACCACCATGATTTCCTTCTTCTTGGCGTGGTCCGCTTACTGTGTAAAAATTGGTAAATATTCGCCCCACATCCCCCAGATCCCATATATTAGCGATACTAATGCCTGTATCACCTAGAATACTGGTAATACCACCTAATGAGCCATTACCACCGTGACCACCATAAAGACCTGGGTTACTCACTGCTTTGTTGATCCAGCTTGGGTGTAAATTCGCGCCAAATTGACCAAAGGGTAATAAAAAATTTCCCGCTGTTATAATGGTATTATTATTAAAAAAGTAATGCATGTTAGCGTATTCAAGTTCTGTTTCAGTTTCACCTTCAGCATTGGTACTGAATTCGATTTCAGCTTCAATATGAATTTTTTCTGACATCTGGAACAAAAAAATAGGGACAAATCGTGCGACAACATTATTTTGAACATCATTTCCTTCTTCATCTTTCATGCTAGGTTGACTGATATAAGTAACATCACCATAACCAGCAATCGCTAAACGACCAATATCCAAAGACGAGTTATCTTGTGCATTAACAGTTGTCATCAATGACATTGAAATGGCTGCTGTTACAGCCGATTGGAGAAGTACCTTTTTCATGGTATCACCTTAGTATTTTGTTATAGCGTGAGGAATTCCTCTACGCTTAATAAATTAAAGAAATGTTTTTTAATACCGATTTTAGAGCATCAAAATAACACCTAGTTTCCTAGATGAGGTGAATCAACATCACAAATTATTGCTCTAAACTTTTAAGGGAATTACAGATTAAATGAGCGATAAAAAGACACATTCATCCTGTATTAGTTTTTTGTAGGTGGTCTATATGGATTGGAATTTGGCTGGGATATAAAATTTCGATGTAAATTAGCGAGTACTTTTGAGATAACAGGAAAATAGTCTATTATCTTTGAATCTTGCAAAAGTGATTAATTTTTTTGTCCTGATATATTTTGCACACAATCGCAATCTACACACTGGCAATCATCCATTGCTGCTGAATCATGTCCATTATGAGTTTTATTTATTTTTTCACTGTTGCCATGATGTTCACTTTTTTGATCATGATCATGAATGCTTACCCTTGTAGTAGAGGTAGATAATGCAGAAGAAGTCATCGCCATTTCGGTACATATATGGATAGATGTAGCAAACACTTGCCCGTTAACAGACAAATATATGACAATTAAAAATAGCCAATTCAACCGAAATAACATTAAATTAGTAACCCTTTAAAACACTCCACTACTAATATTATATTGTTTCAAAAATAAAAGACCTTGATTGAAATCAACTTTAAATCTTTTTCTTTTTAGCACAAAGTCATTATTTTGATTGCTCGTTTATGTCCCTTTTTCCTCTTACAATATACTATTTAAAATATCATGGAGTTCCTATCATTTAGGATGATGATTTCATCACATCCGCATCGCAAATGTAGATTTTTTATGTATACATATGATCCCATCTAAAGCATTAACAGCCAATAAACTGTCATCTTCAAAAGCTACATGTCCAGGTATTAAATTATGTTTATAATCTATAATTTCTAGATGAGAAGTAACCCATAAGTCTTGATCTAACTTTACAATTAGCCCTATATGACCAAAGCACCTCATTTGGTTTTTAATATCATTTATTGGTGAATACCAATCCAAAACCCTCTCTGACACATCAATTTTCGACCAATATGAAGACTCAATTTGAGGTTTAGCAGACTTATAATACTTATCAATATTCTCAAAAAAAATCCTCAGTAACTTTACTGACTCAAGGTGCATTTTTATCATTAAAGTGGTTAAAGTTTCATCTGTTGATTGTGGTACTTTACACTGTAGAACGATATCTCCTGAGTCAAATTCATCACATATTTTATGTATAGTCACACCAGATAGTTCCGGCGTTCTTATTAAGTAAGGTAATGGGGTTGGACCTCTACCTTCAGGTAATAATGTTGGGTGTATATTAATTGCATATTTTACTTTGGTGACAGGGACTAAATAAGAATATTCGGCAACTATGAACATCTCGAAATCAATTGGTTTAGTTCACTTAAGCTAGGCTTGTGGCTATACAAAGGAATGCAATTATTTTCACATAACCTATCTATAATAGATGAGTCATGTGTAGAGCTATTTTTATACACTCTCAGTATTTGATGGCCTTCTTCCAGCAAATATTTTAAGCATGAGGAAAATAAATTATTCCCTAAGTAAACAATTTTCATAAGTTTCTTTTATTGTTAAATCAAAACGCCTGAAAAATATAGATATGATTGTTATTTAAATCATATCTATAAACTTTGACACTATCTAAATTTTTAAAGAAAATAAACCACTAAAAGTAATAATTAACCGCATTAATTTCTTTTAGGTGAAATACATACCGATTAATGCTGATGCTCTTTCTTAGGTTTGTAATCATGCCCCGAAGAGTGACTATGAACAACTTTCCATTCACCATCGATTTTTCGAAATAAAAACGTTTGATAACCACTTTTATCAAGTTCACGGTCACTTTTTTTCAATTTAGCTTTAAAGCGTGTATTAGCAATAGCCCAGGCAAAGCTTTTCTTTTCGCCTTCAAAATGAACTTCAATATCGGAAAAGTCTAGCGTCATATATCCCATAGCACCTTTTTCTGGCTCCACATGATGAGTAACCAAAGAATCTAATCCTTTATTTTGACCACCCGACTCAATATAACGCGCCCCCTTGAAATCTAGAAAGTTTTGTTTAAAAGGCATTCCATCGCCATTTTCCCAACCGTATTTAATGCTTGCGATAATATCGGTAATTGCTTTTTTATCTTTATTACTATGATCATTGTCATCATGTGCAATTGATGTAAAGCTAATAACGAGTGTTAATAGTGCGATAATGTATTTATTCATTTATTAAACCTTTGTTATAGTTATTTAATTTAGGTTAGTGTGACCAATGAATATGAGAAATCTTCCATTTTCCACCTTCTTTTAGAAGGACCATTGTTTCCATTCCTTCTTTGTTTATATAACTGCCTTTGAATTGTCCTGTTGATCTAGTACGAGAAACTGAATAAGCCATATCCCCAGCAAGTGTCACCTTATGTTCAAGTACTTCGGTGTAAAGTTTTGCCGCATATTTCATATCAGAAAGCATATGATGATTTGCGTATTCATCAGCAGATCTTTCAACTTTACCGCCCTCAAATATGGTCACATTGTCGTCCAAGAAATATCGAGCTTTATTCTTATTACCTAACTTGATTGCTTTATGAAACTGAGTAACAATTTTTCCAGGCTCCGTTTCTGCTCCTGAACCTTTTAGGTAAGTTCTATGCTTACTGCTTGCATTGTTGTGAGCAAATGTCACTGGGCTAATAACACAAGCTAAAAACGAAAATGCAACTAATGTAATTGGAATAATTTTCATATAATAATTCTCTTTTATCCGTTTTTTATTCTACTGCTGTAAGTACTTGATATTGCTCTGGAGTCAATGTTGGTAGCCTCTTAATAAATGCCACCATTGCCCAGATACGTTCATCGTCGTGAGTTTTCCCCCAAGCTGGCATTCCAGACGCTTTAATCCCATGTTTGATCACCCAAAAGTTTTTACGATCACTTTGTGTTTCATCACCGTGCTCATGACCTTCATGGCTTTGGGCAGCAATGGTTAAATTAGGTGGAGCTGGGTATAAACCTAAGCTCATATCACTTTCTGTTTGCCCTGGGGCTAAATGACAACTGGCGCACATAAACTCATAATCAGTTCCACCTGTTAATAGCTGCTCAGGATTTTTCAAGTTTGGTACTTCTATATTTTTAGCTGCCTTTTTTATTGAGTTTTCTCTGGTTTCTTCTAGCAGCCAGTAAACAAAATCACTATGAGGTTCATCAGCCGCCACATTCACGATACCTGAATACATTACGGCTATAGTTGTTCCTATGCCTAAAGATATAAGGAGTAAGAGTAATTTCATTGTTATTCCTTTTTTCGCAAAATCACTTAGTACAACTCGGTGTACTAAGTGAATACTGAAATTAATTAATGATTATCGTGTTCATCTTTTTTCTTGATTATTTTATCAACTTTTTGCATTTTGCTGTGCTCCATTTTTTTATCCATCTTACTGTGGTCCATTTTTTTAGCCATCTTACTGTGGTCCATTTCCATATTGGCTTTTTTAGCTTGTTTCATACATTTCTTCATCATGGCAATTGTCACAGGGTCATTCATATCCATCTTGCTGTGGTCCATTTTGCTACAATCTGCTTTTTTAACCTTTTTTACGTGCATACTGGGATCATGTGCTGTTGCTGCCATTGATAAAGTAATGGTGGGTATTAATACCAAAGCGATTTTACTGATTGTTTTAATTAAAGTTGTTTTCATGGTGTATTCCTACGTTAGTTATTAAGGTTTTCGATATATATTCATCAAATGCAATGTTATTTACACTTGATGAACTTCGTTTTTATAAAATTATGTAACTTGTTTTGACTCTATATTTTTTATCGATGACGAACGCCATAAATAAAATAATGCGGGTAAGACAAGTAACGTTAAGATAACCGCACTCATCATGCCGCCAACCATAGGTGCTGCAATTCGACTCATCACTTCAGAGCCTGTTCCTGTGCCATATAAAATAGGTAATAAGCCAACAATAATAGCAGCGGCAGTCATCATAACCGGGCGAACACGCATACCTGCGCCATGTAAAACAGCTTGAAGTACATCTTCTTTGGTAGTGACAATATCTTTTTCGCGATGCTCGCTAAGCATTTCTTGGTAAGCTTGGTTGAGATACACCAGCATAATGACACCAATTTCTACCGCAACACCTGCTAGCGCAATAAAACCAACGCCTACAGCCACTGAAAAGTTATAACCCTCTAAATACATCAACCATATACTACCCACCATTGCTAATGGCAGAGTGCCCATTATCATGGCTACTTCAATAACGTTACGAAAGTTAAGGTAAAGTAAGATGACGATAATAAATAAGGTTAATGGCACAACATAAGTCAACTTAGCTTTTGCGCGTTGCATGTATTCATATTGTCCCGCCCAAGAGATAGAATACCCAGCAGGGAGTATAAGTTTATCTGACACTACTTTCTGTGCAGCCTCGACATAAGTGCCTACATCAACCCCATCAATATCAACAAAAGCCCAGCCATTTAAACGTGCATTTTCAGATTTAATGCCCGGAGGTCCATCTTCAACGATGATATTGGCAACATCGCCCAATGAAATTCGTTGTCCATTAGGAGTAACAATAGGCAGTAAAGATAGTTGTTCAGGTGAATCACGATAGTCTTGCGGATAACGTAAACTCACCGGATAACGCTCTAAACCTTCAACCGTTTGGGTAACATTCATCCCACCAATTGCTGTCGCCACCACTTGTTGTATTTCGGCAATATTTAAACCATAACGTGCTGCTTTTGCTCGTTGAATATCAACCTTTATATAACGACCTCCCGCAACACGCTCTGAGTAAACGGATGCCGTGCCAGGTACATCGGTCAAAATAACTTCTATTTGCTTACCTATATCTTGAATAACGTCTAGTTTAGGGCCAGCGATTTTTATGCCTACTGGCGTTTTAATACCCGTTGCTAACATATCAATACGTGTCTTAATAGGCATAACCCAAGCGTTAGTAACACCTGGTAATTTAACTAAAGCATCGAGTTCTTTTTTCAAGCTTTCAGTGGTTACGCCTTCTCGCCATTGGTCGTGCGGCTTTAACTGAATAAAAGTTTCAATCATGGTCAGCGGCGCAGGATCTGTTGCTGTTTCAGCACGGCCCACTTTACCAAACACGGTTTGTACTTCAGGAACTGTCTTAATCAACTTGTCAGTTTGTTGTAGAAGTTGACGTGCCTGACCAATAGATATACCTGGATAGGTAGTGGGCATGTACATCAAATCACCTTCATCGAGTGGTGGAATAAACTCGCTACCTATTTTATCCAGTGGATATATCCCAATCGCAAGCACAGCTAAGGCCGCTACTAAGGTCATCTTTGGAAAACGTAAAACGGTTTTTAACGCGGGTACATAGATAAAGGTCAAAAATCTATTTACTGGGTTTTTATGCTCAGGTAACACTTTTCCGCGAATAAAATAGCCCATCAGCACAGGCACTAAGGTGATAGCCAGTGCAGCAGAAGCCGCCATAGCATAGGTTTTGGTAAAGGCGAGTGGTGCAAACATTCGACCTTCTTGTGCTTCTAAGGTAAATACAGGAACAAAACTCACGGTAATAATTAATAAACTAAAGAATAAAGCAGGCCCTACTTCACTCGCCGATTCAATGACGATTTGCCAGCGATTCTCTTTGGTTAATGGCGTTTTCTCCATATGCTTATGCATATTTTCTATCATGACAATTGCACCATCAATCATCGCACCAATAGCAATAGCAATACCGCCTAACGACATGATATTTGCGTTAAGCCCTTGCATATGCATAATAATAAAGGCAGTTAAAATACCGACCGGTAAACTGACAATCGCAACTAATGAAGAGCGAACATGAAACAGGAAAATAATACAAACTAACGCTACGACACCAAATTCTTCGAGTAGCTTATAAGCCAAATTATCAACTGCCCGTTCAATCAAAGCAGAGCGATCATAAACCGGGACTATTTCAACGCCTTCAGGTAAGCCTTTCTTTAATTGTTCAAGTTTTTCTTTAACACTTTCTATGACTTGTTGAGCATTTTCACCAAAACGCATCACCACTATGCCACCAACGGTCTCACCTTCCCCGTTAAGCTCTGCGACCCCACGGCGCATTTGTGGCCCAGTACCAATATCAGCGACATCTTTTAACAGTAATGGCGTGCCATTTTCATTCACCCCTAATGGAATGTTTTCTAAGTCATCGACACTTTTTATGTAGCCTGTGGCTCTGACCATGTATTCAGCTTCAGCCATCTCAACAACCGATGCCCCTATTTCCTGATTACCTTGTTTAATGGCCATTTGTATATGAGAAAGCGGAATATCAAACGCACGTAATTTCTCTGGATCAATTCTCACTTGATATTGCTTAACCATGCCGCCAAGCGCAGAAACTTCAGAGACACCAGGTACGGTTTGCAACTCAAACTTTAAGAACCAATCTTGTATACTACGTAATTGGCTTAAATCATGTTGACCTGTTGGATCTGTTAGCGCATATAAATAGACCCAGCCAACACCTGTTGCGTCAGGACCTAGTTGCGGTCGAGCAGCACTCGGTAAATTGGGGGCAACTTGACTTAAATACTCAAGTACCCTTGAGCGTGCCCAATATAGATCGGTATCTTCATCAAAAATGACATAAACATATGAGTCACCAAAGAATGAATAGCCTCGTACGGTAACGGCCCCAGGCACTGACAACATAGCAGTGGTCATTGGGTAAGTGACCTGATCTTCAACCACTTGTGGTGCTTGACCGGGGTAACTTGTTTTTATGATCACTTGCACATCAGATAAATCAGGCAGTGCATCAATAGGGGTTTTGCTAACAGAATATAAGCCAGCGCCAACAAGTAATAATGTCGCTAGCAGTACGAAAAATCGATTACCAACAGACCAACGAATAATAGACGTGATCATCATTATTCTCCTTTGTCATTAGCTGCATCGTTCATTACAGAGTCTGGTGAAGACATTGCCATCGCACTAACGATAATAAAATTACCTTGTCTAATTTCAAAGGTGAACATCACATAAGCATCAGTTGAAAATAAATCCATATCAACATTATCGTCAACAATAAAATCAACTCTGTCGGCTGCACGTCCCCACTCCTCTATGGCTTCTCTGTCGATAGTGACCATTCTATGGTCAACCATTACCGAAACAACGGTACCGTTTACTGTTGCAGATGACACACTGTCATTGTTATCACTCATTTCCATCCCTGTTGACTCGTCTGGGGTAGGATCATAGTGCATACGTTTAAAGTCAGATGATTTACTTGATTCAGAATCGAGTAAGAATTGCGCTGAACTAACTACACGCTCGCCTACGCTAAGTCCTTCAAGTATTTCAACACTTTCGCTGTCATACCGACCCACAGCAACTTCAACAGATTTGAAACTACCTTCACCCAATGCAAGTACAACTCGGTCTTGATTACCTGTTCTAATAAGGGCTTCTTTTGGAATAAGCAGTACTTGTTCATCACCCGTGGTATGAATAGCAATTTGCGCAAACATATTAGGCTTAAAATCACCTTCTTCATTATTAAAACGCAAACGTACTTTCACTGTACGTGTTTTAGCATCAAGCGTTGGGTAGATATAATCCACTTGACCTTCCCACGTTCTACCGGGTAAATAATCAAGTGTCATCGTAACGGGGGTTGCCGTTTTAACTTGCCCTGCTTGTCTTTCAAAAACTTCCGCCTCGACCCAAACTTCAGAGAGATCACCAATTGACATCAATGTTGTACCCGGCTTAACAAAAAATCCTTCACGTATTTTAAGGTTTTCAACAACACCGTTTTGTGGGGAATAAAACGTAATTTTTTGCTGAACTTTTTTAGTTTGCTTAAGTTTCACAATAGCCGCTTTAGGTAACTGTAGTGCTGACAATCTATTTTCTGCTGCCGTAATTAATCGACTGTTTTTTCTATCTAATGCTAATAACAATTCTTCTTGCGCATTCACTAACTCAGGAGAATATATATCGTATAATGGCTGGTTCTTTTTAACCGGATCGCCAACAGCCTTAACATAGAGTTTTTCTATCCACCCTTGAACACGAGGGTGAATATGAACGAGTTTATCCTCATTGTAAGCAACATAACCCACGGTATTTATTTCGGTATGCAATGACTTATAAATTGCCGTTGTCGTGCGCACGCCTAGATTATTTATAACATCAGGTGAAATACGGATTGTGCCGGGACCTTCATCAGGTCCTTTGCCGCCATCATCATAAACAGGCACTAAATCCATACCCATCGGTGATTTACCCGGCTTATCTTTTTTATAATTTGCATCCATTGGTGCCACCCAATAAACCGGTTTCTTCTCTTTCGAAGCGGTGTTAATGACTTGTTCTGTAACTGGAGGTGCAATAAAATATGTTGCACCAAAAGTGATAATACCGCCGATGATCATGCCAACAATGATTGGTTTAACATTATTGCTCATTATTTTTCTCCCGAAATAGCAGTATATTGGCTACTATTTGCTAAATTTATTTTGTTTTGTGAGATTGTAGAATTGATACTGCCTATAAAAAGGTAGTTAAGCTCTAGCCGTATTTTTTGTTCTTCAACGTTCAGTGCTAGCTCGTCTATTTCAGCATTGAGTACCGCAATACGAGAGCGAACAACTTCTGAAAAATCGCCATCATCATTGGTATAAGCAGTCAAAGAAGCTTCGGCTTGATCATGTATTTGTGGTAACAATTTATTTTTATACAAATTCTGTCTGTCGATTAAGCGTAATAACCTTCCTTTTGCGCTCGAATAAGAACCAAGCAATTGCCTGAGTAAAAGTAACTTTTCAGTCTTAACCGCTTCTGTTTGAGATATCGCTGATTGAACTTCTTTATCTTGTCTGTTATCGGTAAAAAGTGGTAAGTCAAATGTTACACCAACAGAAAATAAATCTGCTCGACTTCTGCCAGCAGGATCATCCCCGCGATAGCCATAGCTTGCGTTTACACCCCATTCAGGTTGGTACTTTTGCTTTGCCAAGTTAATCCCTGTTTTAGTCGCATGCACTTTTTTGTCTACTGCAATAACTGAAGGATGATTTGAAAAGTACGGGACCAATTGCACTGGCTTAATCTTGCGTTGTTTAAAAACCAAGTCATTATTAAGTAGGTCTATTTGAGGTAGTTCTTTACTAAGCAGCAAGTTATGTAAAGAAAAATCACTGATTAATGACGATTCATCTATTGAGCTATTATCTGTTAAAAATGTCGTTAGCCATTGTGAAAGCATGCCTTCATAGTGATTTTTCTGTTGTGCTAATTTGTCTAACCTATCCTCTAAACGCGTTAACTCTAATTGTGCTCGAACTATGTCTTGCTGACGGGTTTTACCTAAAGCGGATGAGTAGCTTGCTGTCGCTACATCAGCTAACTGTTCAAACAACGATCTGTTTTTTTCAATGAGGGCAATGCTTTGCTGAACGCGATAGGCATCTAACCATAAGCTGCCAACCGTAACGGCTACTTTGGATTCTCTATCTTTTCTTTGAAAGGGATACGCTTCGCTTTGAATTTTTAGTTGTTGGCTTTTAATCGCTAAAGTATCTCCGCGAGGAAACATTTGTGAAAGACCCACTTTAGCCTGTGTCATGCCCTCTTGGCCAAAATCAAAGCCATTGGTTGGCAAGTTGGCAAGGCCAATTGACATTTTAGGATCGGGTAATGTATTTACCGCAGTACTCATCAATTCAATAGCTCGTTGTTGATGAATATTTCCCGTTATCCAAGGATCATTTTGTTGAGCTGTCTTGACTGCCTTAGTAAAAGATAAAGAGCCGTTATCTTTCATTGTTGACAAATCAGCGGCACTCGCAGATAAAAAAGTAAAAGCTATAATACCTGCACCGCATTTCATGCGAAACTTACTACTAATATTTATACTCTGCATTAGAATTGTTCCTCATATGATTGAACATTAGCATAAATTTTATGCGTGCCATCTGACTTCAAAAGTAAAACTTTGTATGGTTGAAACTTGTCATCCACTTCCATGCCTGGTGAACCTACTGGCATAGCAGGCACAGACAAACCGATAACATCGTCGGAGTGTGTTTCTTTCATGAATTGCTGTATAAATTTTGCTGGCACATGGCCTTCAAAAGCAAAGCCATCTTTTGAAATTGCGGTATGACAAGAGCGATATCTTGGTGCTATACCTTTTTCATCTTTTACCGCTGAGAAATTTTGATAGCTATGAACCTTTGATGCAAAACCATTATCATTGATGTGACTGATCCACTTTTTACAACAGCCACAGGTAGGACTTTTATATACCTCTAGGACAATAGATGGCGACATAACACTTTGCAATTTGTCAGTAACGGCAAGCGTTTTTTTATCTGAGCAACTAGCTAGAGTAACGACTACGACAAAAGTAGCTATAACTTTTAAAGTAAATTTATTTGAAAACATAACCCCCCCAAAAGGGATATCAATTAATATTTTTAATTAATTAGGTTATTTTTGATGAGATTAGAAAAGTTTTCTAAAAAACGACATCAAAAAAGCCTAATACAGAAAGTAGTTTTATAAATGAACCAAATTTTGGACACATTTATTCTGTATTTAGCTTAATATTGGGGGACGGTATAATGATGTAGGTTGTTGGCTCAAAACCAAACTAGAAGAGGAAAATATTTTGGATGATAGTTCAATAATCAGTACATTGCCTAATGCGTGCTTCGTGAACGTGGCAATACTTGAACAACTGCCGGTAAAGCAACTACACGTTTGAGTACAGCAATCATCTTCTGATTTATCTAAATCATCAGAAGAATCACTAGTCATATTATGGTTACTATGATCCATCATCGACATATCTTGTGATTGCTCTTGCCCATTCATTCCCTTCATACTCATCATATGATAAGACATAATAGTAGACGCCATTGCCTGACCAGCGAAGGCCACACATATTAGCAATACCATTAATGTTTTAGAGAAATTTAAATTCACAAGTAACCTACAAAATATAACACTAAGTTTAATGATTGCATAAATGCTGTTTTTACTCAACAAATAAAGTGAGCTCTAATTAAAAATAGAACTGGCCGATGATCTAAGTCATATTAAATTTTATATGATTGTATAGGTTTCATTAAAGGCTATATCTCCAGCCTTATAAGTATGAAGTAAAATGTCGGCTACGGGATCAAAAACCAGCCCCTGATTGCATCTTATCCTCTAAGTCATCAGAACAAATTAATTATTTAAACAGAGTTTTGATAAAGGTCTCTCCTCATAGCTAAGTGATCATTATAACGAGTGATTCTGGATAAAAATCAACGTCCGTTTTATTCGTGAACCAGCCGTTAGAATAACAACCACTAGTGTCTATAATACGCATAAAATGATCATAATTCCTGTGGCGTTTTGTGCCCCTTAACGAGTTAGAGCTTACCGTCACTATTGCCACTTTACCGACCTAATATTTTAGAACTATAACGTCAGATCTGGGTTAGTAAGCAGTCATAAATTGCGAACCAAAACACTATATCTAGTAGTCATAATGAGCAAAAAGGGGTCAAAGATTGTTTGTCAAAATAAAAATTAACCTCTATCTCAACCTCTGAAGCAGTCACAATGACACGAAAATTGACATAGAAATATAAAAAGCATTTAATATTTCTGAGCGTAGTTAACTGGGTAAAATATTTCCGGCTGTCGCCTTGATTATTGTTCAATTAAAATATGTCAGATATCTAAAAGGAGTAAAAATAGTAGAAATATCTAATCATGTTTGATTTAAAACAATAAATCACAACACCTTATTGCAATTGATAATCATTCGTATTAGTATGTAAAAATTAATTTAACGATGAAACAGAATAAAATGATTAAAACAAGATTGAGTTTGCTCGCTCTACTAATTGCACATAATGTCAATGCAGAATCGCTGCAAAAGAATGAGGCAATCGATGAAAATAATATGGAACGCATTGTTGTTACAGGCAGTCGTATTGTCGAAAGTATCGATGAAGTACCCGCTTCCATAACTATTATCAATCGTCAACAAATTGAAGCACAACTCAAAGTATCTACGGAATTACAAACATTATTGGCAACCTTGGTTCCCGGTTTAGCACCTAGCACCGGTACATCAAGCAATTCTAGCCAAACTTTACGTGGTAGATCTCCCTTAGTAATGATTGATGGTGTGCCGCAATCTACCCCATTGCGCAATGGCGCTTTAGGCATTAGAACTATTGATGCCAATGCGTTAGAAAGAATAGAAGTTATCAAAGGAGCTACGTCTATTTATGGTAATGGTGCTGCTGGAGGTATCATTAACTATATAACTAAAAAAGCCAATAGTGACAGCAAGTTGAGTGGTAAAATTAGTGTGGCTAGCCGATTCAGCGCGGTAAAAACAGGAGATAGTGTAGGTCAACGCGTTGAAGGCATGATTAACGGTCAACTAGATAAATTCAGCTATGTTGCCAGTGCCAGTTATGAAGATAACGGCGTACAGCGAGATGCAGAGGGTGATGTTATCGGCCTCAAATATGGTTTATCTGAAGCATCCATGCAAAATTATTTCACAAAACTCGGTTACCAGTTTAATGACGACATCTCATTACAATTTGTTTATAACTACTATGAATCAAAACAAGACAGCAACCTAGTTGATGTGGTTGGTAGTGTTAATTCTGGCGTAAAGACTTATGCAATAGAAGCTCCCTCTGGAACTTCAGCATATGGTGAACCACAAGGGCCAAATAATCATAACATGATGCTCAAATATACCGATGTGGCTCTATTTGAAAATACCCAATTAGTTATTGATGCTTATGCACAAGAAGTTGAAAATATCTTTTTTTACTCCCCTACCTTAGCTAATTTAGATGAAGGTTACACGGGTGGTCAATCACTGATCAAGTCAGATAAAGAAGGACTTCGTGTTACTTTGAACAGCCAATTTGACTGGGATAATGTTGAAGCAACATTCATCTATGGTATCGATACGCTAAATGACGTCACTTCACAACCACTAGTTGATGGTCGAGTTTGGGTGCCTGAAATGGATATGGAAAACCTAGCAGGATTTTTACAAAGTAAGTGGGTTGTTCAAGATAATTTCATTATTAAAGCGGGCATTAGACGTGAAAAAATTGACTTAGCCGTAAGTGATTACCGTACTTTAAAGCTATGTAAAAAAGTGGCCGTATGCTCTATTCCTATTGATGTAACGGGCGATACACTTAATTATCGTGCAACCACCTACAATTTTGGTATTCGATATAATGTCGCCGATTACTTCCAACCTTTCGCCAGTTACTCTCAAGGCTCTGATATTTCAGATATAGGTCGATTACTTCGCACATCAACAGTAACTGATATTGCACTAATACAAACCGAAGCCTCTATTATCGATAACTATGAAATTGGCTTTACTTCTGAAATAGATAAATTACGTTTGGAGTTTTCAGCCTATCGCAGCACCTCTGAGCTAGGAACTACGAATAAATATGACCCTGCGACTGGTGTTTATATGCCAGTTAGAGCCCCCCAAGAAATATATGGCTATGAAGCAGTAGCTTTTTATAACTTCAGTAAAGAGATTGATATAACTGCGACTTATGCTTGGGTTGAAGGTAAAAACACTGAAAATGATACCTATTTAGGAGCCAAGCAAATTAGTGCACCTAAAGCCACCATTAACATTAACTGGCAACCTATTGATAACACGAATTTAGCGTTGAGCTATTTATATGTAGGGGATCGAAAAAAGTTTGATCCTGTAGATGGTAAATACGTTGGAGATAAAGGCCCTATTGATAGTTATCATGTTTTTAATATGAGTGGTAACTATAGTTTTAACCAAGATTGGACTGCCTTTATTGGCATTGAAAACTTGTTTAACCAAGATTACTATCCTGCGAAATCTCAAGCGTATACCTATAGCGGTTACAACGTAAAAGGCTTAGGAACGACCGTTAACATGGGTGTTGACTACCAATTCTAAACAGTTTTATCAGTAGGACTAAAAACAAGGCCACCTTCGTGGCTTTGTTTTTTATATTAGGTTAAGGGTCTAAAATTGAGAGTATTATCTTGTTAAAACTTATTCTGAGGCGGATTCATTTAATATTGGCACTCGCTAGCGGTTTATTTTTGATTAACCTGAGTATCACCGGTGCATTGTTAATTTATGCCAAAGAGATACAAACAATCATTAATCCTCAGTATTGGTTACTTGGAGATAATCACAGCAACAAAAAACAGCACTTACTCACATTATCTGAGCTTACTGCAAAGATTGAACAACAAACAGTGCAAAAAATACAATTTATTCAACCAGAAGAAAATAGACAAATTGCATGGCAAGTTAGGCTTGAGAATAAACATTACCTGAGTATTAACCCTTACACAGCTGAAATATTACTAGCATATGAGTTTTCAGATACTTTTTATGGTTTTACCATGTCTTGGCACCGTTGGTTACTCTATACAAACGATACCAATGAAAAACCTATGCAGTTGTGGGTGTCGATTGCTAGTTTGGTCTTTATCATTGAATTAATTATTGGATTCACATTATGGGTAAAACCTAAACATAGGTTAAAGCGTCTTAACGTTAGGTGGAAAGCAAAAAATAAAATACGTTTTACTCAATTGCACGGTACTATCGGTGTGATATTTTGTTTTCCACTGATATTGATTTCTTTTTCGGGTATTGCTTTTTTTTGGCAAGATGCGACTAAACAAATAATTGAATCGCTTAGTTTTAGTAAAATCCAACAACATAACTATCAACATCAATTATTCTCAAATAAAGCCCCTCAACTAGATAAGGCTTATAATGTTGCAAAGGCAGCCCTAGCTGATGGAAAAGTGTTTCGAATATACCTACCCAGCAATGCCGGTACCCCATTAGCGTTACGCATTGAAATGCCAAATGAAAGCCACGCTTCTAGCTGGAGCTGGGCAAATCCGTACACGGGGGAATTACTGAGTAGCTTCGATGCCAGTGAAACCTCTGTTGCGACACAAGTTTGGAACTTTAAGTATAAATTTCACATTGGTGAATTTATCGGATGGCCAGTTAAAGTACTCTGGTTACTCATTAGCTTAATGCCGTGCTTTTTTATTTTATCTGGTATTTATTTATGGGTAAAGCGTAAGCCGACCTAATACATCGTTTAAAATCATCCTGTCTAACGAGCAATTTGGATATGAAAGTGGACTTATTAAATTAATGAGGACACTCTCTTATAAATCCCCTAAAACAAAAAAGTAACACAAGCTAAATTTTCACTCAAAACATGCTCAATGAGTGCTAATAAATTTTGAATTGAAATAATATTTGCTAAATGTTCAAATCAATAGAGAAATACTGTTTTTTAGGCATGCTTAATACATCAAAATTGATGTATTGTTATAAAATATGTAGAGTATTAAGTTATTACGCCAGCAGTTTATTGCAACAACTTAGGTTAGTTCGCCGTTTTAATCCTTTATGCTCACAGTAATCAGCTAAAGCACCACTATGACCTACTGCACCATGAAACAGCCTTCTAAAATCTTTTGTTAGCGTTAGCCAGTTTTCAGGATTAATATTAAAACGGCTAAGCAGTGCAGGTTGATTTTGTTCAATATATCCTGATTTATCCTCTCTAATACAGCGACCTGTCATTTCAATTATAAGCGACTGTCCTTGTTAATTATAATTCCTTCTCACGATATAATTGTATTTCAAAGGTTTTCGCAGGTGAAAAAGAATAAACATGATGTTTTATTCTATCTGAATTGGGAAAATCAATATTAGTATTTTTATTAACGACTAGAATGTGAGGGGAAAACTGTCGATTTACTTGATCCATAATAGCAGCATAAGGAACCGATAAAGCACTCTTTGCCGCGGTAGATTTTATTTCTGGCTCAGCAAAAACGACTATATTAGCCAGTGGTTTTTTATCGACATCAACAACTAGAATTTTTGTATTGCTTGCTTGACTAGCAAAGGAACTAAGAATCATTAAAACAGAAATTATTTTGTAATTAAAAACTCTTACCATAATGTCATTTTCAACGCTTATTATTAAATATAATTATTTTACAAAATTAACACATTTAACTGATCTATTCCTATATTTTACCAAGACAATTGGCCATTCAGAGCAAAAAGCAAGCATTTGAGACTGAATACTAAAGAATATTATTCTAATTTAAAAAGTGTTATTTACTTAACAATATTTGCAGACAAAATAATTGCACTCGGACCTTAGTCATTTTTCCTTTTAGATGTTTAAAAAGGCGAAAATCCTATTATTTTTTAGCCGCAGCCAAGCCTTTATTTTCCGCATAGAACACCTAAAAAAAAGCCTTCTAAACTGGGGATGGCTTCGTCTTTAGAGTTACAAGCCAAGGAAAAAAAATTCAACTCTCTTTCATAACTTAACAAAATAAAAAGATCATAATGAAATAAAAAAATTAATAGCTACACTTAGACATACCGAGTGAAATTAGTGAATGACGCATTTGAGGAATAAATGAATGATGAGATATAACGCAGTAGGTATCACCTCAATAATAATATTACTTTCAATAACACAATTATACTCACCTAAGGCAAGCGCCTATAATATGGCTCAAAACATTTGTGAATACGTCGCCGCTGACGATAAGAGACGATTCCGCTCTTTATTAAAATCACAACGTATAAAAATACGCTCTATTTTTGATGAAATAACCTGTAACGGTAAAAATATATTATTTTTTGCTGCAGCAAGTAATGCTAATGATGTCGGTGAAATGATTATCAAAAAATTGCCAAGAAAAATACTAGGCGAATTAGTTGATGAATTAACACTCGCTTCACCAGCCTTAGGCGCCCTGGCTAAAAAAAGATCAGGTTAAAGAACCTATCAAGCAAAAACGGCTAAGTAATCAATATTTCTGAAAAAGTTAAATTTTATCGCCGTTATTATGATAAAAATAAAAAGACCACACCAATGACTAATAATCATATTGTGTGGTCTTAGTTCATCTATTTACAACCTTGTTAAACGCCAGCCATAACCCAACTAGCTAATCAAAATCCCACTTAAAGGAAACATCGAAAGCAATGCCTTTGGTTTCACTGCGAAATAGCGTCTCTGAAAATGCTATTTCTTTACTCTCATCAAGCAAATTTTGCACTTTAAACTTTAAAGTTGTTGCGTATGTTGGGTAGTAGGTATAAACCATATCAAGTGAATGAAAAGGTTGCTCATACTTGTCATCTTGCCCTTCGATACCCGGAATAATAATGCGTTCACCAAAGACATTATAAGCCAGTGTCACTGAATGATTTCCGTTGGGCGCATCATAACCTAAGTTGAGATTAACCACATATTGCGAGTGACCAGTCATTCGACGCGTCGGATTCGTAATCGCGGCAGAAACCCCTGTTTGCTCAACAACGCGTTGCGTGTTGATGTTTATTTCAGAGTCACTTAAGGTAATGTTACCTGACAAGAAAAAGTCGTTACCATTCATGCCAGCAAAATCACCCAAAAAGGCAAAATCTTTCATAAACTCTAACTCAATACCATAAACTTCACCGTCGTCGGCATTAGCAATAACGATAAGCGGAGGGCCATCTTGGCCTGGTGATTGTACTGATTCAATCGGATTTATCATATCTTTGTAGAATAAGCCTACTGACAAGTTTTCTCCCGTATCTAAGTACCATTCCCAACGTAGATCGTAGTTTTTAATATCGGTAGTTTCTATACCTGCAGTGCCTCGAATAGGATATCCAGTTAGCGGGTCAAGGTATGTTGATGGAGCAACCTCGCGAATATCTGGGCGTATTGTGGTTTCACCATAAGATAAACGAAATTGAACAGCTTCACTCATTAGGTAAGTAAGCGCTAACGCCGAGTATATATCATCTTCTTGAAAGGCTAATTTCGATAAATCTTCTTCTGTTGGTTGTGGTGGCAAATCAAAACGACCGGTTGCCGGATCTAAAGGTGCGACGACTTGACGGTAATCTTCCCAGCGAAAACCACCACTGATACGCCAAGTATTGTCAATAAACCAATCTGCCTCAACATAGTAAGCATCGGTCATTTGTGCTGAATAATAGTCATCGCCCATTACTGAGGTGTCTCGTATAACCGTTTCACTGCCTTGTAATGGCTGATTGAGAATAATATCGTCTGTTAAAATATCATTCATTCTGTCACCACTAAGACTCAATTCTTCAAAGGCTAAAGTATTAACATCGATACGTCTGGAAAAAGCGTCACGGGTTTTTTCAATAAAGTCACCACCGAACTTAAGCTCTATTTCTGATTGCGAAAAAGTGATGGGTAAAGATAGGTTGAAACCGCTGTTTTCTACTTTATCTTCCAAGTCCTGAAAAGAATAACGGCTAGCGGTTGAAGCGTTACGTAAGCTACTCTCATTAGTAAGATCGAAAGTACCATCTTCGTTTTCATCGCTGAGTATGTAGCGCGTAGAAACATTACCAGGGGCGTAGCGACTTGAACGAGCGTCTGAATATTTCCAATCAAAACCTATATTCCACAGCCATGGTAAGTTGTGCGTACCACGAACCTGATTAGCGATCATTTCACGCTCTTCGTAGCTAACATCACTGTCTCGAATGCGCAAACCATCACTGAGTAAAACATTGTTAGTATTACCCAGTTTGTCTTTTATTTCGTCGGCGGTATCACGTAGCACAATGAAACTGTAATCAAGACGATGATCTCGGTCATATTCTACACCTAAGTTCAGCAGACCTGACCATTTTACCGAATGCTCTGTTGAAGTAACTTGGTCAAAACCTCGCACTAAACTCCATGAATCGTCAGTATTATTGCGAAAATCTTGACCTTCGTATAATTCGCTCACTTGCCATTCATTGTCATAAGATAACGAGGTTAGATAACCCCAGCGATATTTACCCTGTTCAAATTTATCACCGAGCGCAACATCAACACCAAAATCTGGGGCAATATTTTCTCTAACCGGATCGTAATCACGATTAAGCTGCGCCGCTATGGCACGGTTTTCATCTTGACTAAGGTTTTTTAATGGACTGTGATTTTTCCATAATTTTTGTAATGTTTTGGGTGCTGCGCGAGTGCCGTCATCTTGGCCGCGCCAGTCATCACTGCCCCCCTTGTAGCTGTAGCCATCGTCAAAATTTTCGCTATTACCGCCTAAATTGCCAGAGATATTAAAAAGGAAATCTGTTGGAATACTTTTTAAACGGATATCAACATTACCGCCACCAAAATGCGCCGGCATTGAAGGTGAGTAAGATTTTTGTACCGATAAAGACTCGATAATTGACGCTGGAAATAAATCCAGAGGTATAACACTGCGGGTCGGATCTGGGCTGGGTACAGCGGCACCATTTAACTGTGTGCTTGAGTAACGTTCACCTAAACCACGGACATAAATAAATTTACCATCGACTAAGGTTACACCAGTAACACGTCGTAATGCGGCAGCGGCATCGCTGTCACCGGTGCGTGAAATTTGCTCTGCACCTAAAATATCGGCGATAAAGGCTTGGTTGCGACGCTCTTCAATAATAGCGCTCGCCGTACCTTTTAATCGACTGACCTTAACAACCACTTCTTCAATAGCTTCATCTTCTGCTGATGTTTGCTCTGCTACTGCTAATGTTTGCCCTGCTACTGCTAATGTTTGCTCTGCTACTGCTAATGTTTGCTCTGCTACTGCTGATGTCGCTGCTAAGCTTGTTATTATCGCCAGTGCTAAGCCACTTAATCGTAAACAATTATTCTGTTTATTTAGCTTGATTTTCTTGGCACTATGCATTGATTTTTTGTTCATCGTTAACCTCGATAGAGTCTCTGTGCTTGCATTAGATAGGCTTTTTCTGCTTTGCTAATCGCTTGCATCAGTTAGGTTGATTGAGTATTTATTAGTTATGCTGAAATAGAAAAGCGAACACTGATTATTGGAAAAAGCAGTGTTCGCCTTCAACGTCTAATTATTCTTCAAGACCTACTGTCCATCCTGCTGTCCAGTTTTTCGCTTTTGTTACGGCACCTACATGGTCAGCATTTTCAAAAAAGCTATTACCGGTAAAGTCTTTAGGTGTTGTGGTATCGATAGTGAAAATGCCCTCTAATACCGCACTTGTATTTGCAGCCGTACTGTTTTCGGTATTATCGTTAATGAACCAGCTCATTAAATCAAACGTTGCATCACTGGAATCTTTTGAATTTTTAAACGCTTCATCACAAGCCACAACTGAGTTGCTCATTAACGTATCAGCAGATTTTGCTTGGTCTACGGTTAAGCCAGCTTCTAGCTCTAGACATTCGCCCATGCCAACTGGACCTGTTACCACAAAGTTATGCAATTGTGCTTTCGAGCCTTCTCGAAGATAAACACCTTCAGAGTCTTTATCTGCGGTATCAAATGTATTACCAATAATGGTCATATTGGCAATACTGGGGTTTGATTGTGGTAGTTTGTTCGGTGTTGAACCATCGTTATCACCTTCGATACCACGGTTTGCTTCACCATTTTGTGGGTCGTGCTTAACTAATACATATTGTAAGTTGCCACGAAAACCATTATCCCAATCAACGCTGTCATCTTTGTTAGAGGTTAAGACCACGTATTTAAGATTAACCGTGCCACCAAAAAATTCGATACCATCATCAGCATTTTCATGTACTTGAATATATTCGACTTTGGTACCAGAGCCAACACCACCGAACGTTATTCCGTTCAGTTCGTTGTCTGGAGCTATTTCATAACCGGCATGCTTAACAACGACATAACGCAATGTACCCGAGCTGTCTGCATCGTCTGTGCCGCCAAAAACTGCGCCATCTTGAGCACCCTCAATTTGAAGTGCACAGTCACTGCCATCCGTTGGACATTTATTTGAGGTCGCATTACCGAGCAACACTATTCCACCCCATTGACCTGCACCTGTTTCAGCGCCAGTCAAATCTTGACTTGAAGTAAAAGTGATAGGTTTTAAGGCTGTACCATTTGCTTGAATTGCTGAGTCACGACTAACCACTAGGTAATCACTACCTGAACGACCATAAATGGTTGTACCGGCTTCAATCGTCAGTGTTGCTGAGTTAACTTTATCGCCACCAACAAAAACGGCGCCATTTAAGGCATAAATATTATTAGCGGTTAAGGTTAAATTATTAGCAATAACACCACTAAGTTGACACGTTATGTTTGAACCATTGACTGAAGAAATGGCTGAGGTACCTGTTGGACAACCTTGTGTTTCTGCCTGAGCAGTAACGACACCACCACCGTAACCAAATGCCCAACCTTCACGCCAATCGTTACCCGCGTTGTTAGCACTGTCGAACGCGCCAATGTAGTCAACTGAGTCAAAAAAGGCATTTTGTGTATTGGCAACATCTTGTCCGGCATTATCAGCAACGAGTGGCGAGTTAGCATCGGGAATACCGTTTTCATTAATTAAAATAGAACTACTGATACTATTAGATGTTTGTGCACTAAACCAAGCTTCGAGGTCAAGTAAAACACTGCCATCATCCGCTTTAGCATTTTTGAAGTTTTCGCCATTATTACAAGCCATAACACTGTTTTGCATAACAATTTTACCACTGTTAGCATTATTAACGGTTACAGAGCTCGTTGCGCCACCCTCAATTTCTAAACATTCACCCATTTCACTGGTGCCGGTTACCACCGTATTAAATATTTTTGCTGCGGTTCCTTCGCGTAAATAAATACCTTCAGAGTCTTTATCTGCACTGTCAAAGTTATTACCCACAATCGTTAGGTTAGCGATTATTGGCGCTGACTGTGGCACTTTATCAGGAGAAGAACCATCGTTATCACCTTCAATACCGCGGTTTGCTTCGCCAGCATTTTTAGCATGTTCGACATAGATATGTTGCAACATACCTTTATAACCATTGTCCCAATCGATACTGTCATCTTTATTGGCCGTTAAAACCAAGTGTTTAACATTGACCGCGCCACCAAAAAATTCAACACCGTCATCGGCATTTGAATGTACTTGAATATAATCAACCGTTGTTCCTGAGCCAACACCACCAAACGTTATACCATTAAGTTCGTTGTCAGGCGCAATTTCAAATCCGGCATATTTAACAACAAGGTATTTTAAAATACCTGAATTGTCTTCCCAGTTTGTGCCACCAAAGACAGCACCTTCTTCAGCGCCTTCAATTTGAAGTGCACATGCACTGCCATCAGTAGGACATTTATTTGAAGGGGCATTACCTAAAATAACTACACCACCCCATTGACCAGCTGTTGTTTCTTCACCCTTAACATCTTGCAGTGAGGTTAAAATAATAGGTTTAGTTTTTATACCTTCTGCCATTATTTTTGCGTCGCGGTGCACAACGACATAATCACCACCTGATTGTCCAAACAGAACAACGCCGGGCTCGACGGTTAGCGTTGCTCCCGCCATCACTTCTAACGCACCACTAATTGCATAAAATACCGGCTTGCTATCAGCACTGGCGACTAAAGTCATATCGCTAGTAATTTTTCCATCAAGCACTTGCACAGCAACATCAAAACCTAAAGCAGCTGAAACGTCTTGCCCTAACACCGAACTAGACTTGCCCGGTAATTCAGTCACTATTGGGTCTGTTGGAGCTGGGTTAGTAATGGTCGTGTCACCTACTGAGTTATCCACTTGAGATGAAAGTTTAATATCGCCACCACCACAACTGGCTAAAGTAATGGCACAAGCTAGCGTACTTATTTTAAAGAGTGAATTCATTTGCATGTTAGTCTGCTCCGCAGAAATTATTAGAATAAAGTTGCGGCTATGCTACTGAGGTTAAATGACAGAAATGTGGAAGTAATATGTAATTTTTATTTAAGAAAAATGACAGGAATGTTACATAATAAATTTCTCTTACTTATATCGTTTAACTTATTCACTGATCTGTTAACTTTTCAAAACTAAGCTTTTAAAGCTGAACAAATTGATATACGTTATTGATGCGTTAACGTGAGTAAAACTCATAATTTATCAAGAATGTACTATGATGTATTTTAATAATCATTAGTAATTCAAAGTGATCACTTAGCGTTATCATCTCGTATTATTTCGTTCTAATTTATAACAGCTCAGTCCCCATTAACGAAAGGAAATTGCATATGAATGACAAAACAACAACGACAACTGGCAAATGCCCAGTAATGCACGGTGGTGCAACAAAGAGCAGTATGTCGAACATGGGATGGTGGCCTAAAGCACTTAATCTTGACATTCTTCATCAACATGACAGTAAGACTAATCCTATGGGAGCGAATTTTAATTACCGTGAAACCCTGAAAGATCTTGATATGGCTGCTCTTAAAACAGATATGCATGCCCTCATGACAGATAGTCAAGACTGGTGGCCTGCGGACTGGGGACATTATGGTGGCCTAATGATCCGCATGACTTGGCATGCTGCCGGCACCTATCGTATCGCGGATGGTCGCGGTGGTGCAGCAACTGGCAATCAACGTTTTACGCCAATAAATTCTTGGCCAGATAACGCTAATTTAGATAAAGCGCGCCGTCTACTATGGCCTATCAAAAAGAAATACGGTAACAAACTTAGCTGGGCTGATTTAATTGCTTACGCTGGCACTGTTGCTTATCAATCTATGGGGTTAAAAACTTTCGGCTTCGCCTTTGGTCGCGAAGATATCTGGCAGCCAGAAATTGACACGTATTGGGGCGCCGAAAAAGAATGGCTTGCACCAAGTGGTAGTGAAGGCAGCCGTTATTCTGGTGAGCGTGATTTAGAAAATCCTTTAGCCGCAGTAATGATGGGGCTGATATACGTTAACCCTGAAGGTGTAGATGGCAAGCCCGATCCCCTTAAGACAGCGCATGATATTCGAGTAACGTTTGAGCGTATGGCGATGAACGATGAAGAAACCGTCGCCCTAACAGCCGGTGGTCACACCGTCGGAAAATGTCACGGCAATGGTGACGCTTCGCAGATAGGACCAGAGCCAGAAGCCGGCGATATTACTGAACAAGGTTTAGGCTGGAACAATAAAACCAAACGTGGCATTGGTCGCGATACCATCACTAGTGGTATTGAAGGCGCATGGACCACACATCCGACTCAGTGGGATAACGGTTATTTTTCGATGTTGCTTAACCACGAATGGGAATTAAAGAAGAGCCCAGCAGGTGCTTGGCAGTGGCAACCAATAAATATTAAAGAAGAACACAAGCCTGTTGATGTCGAAGATGCAACTAAACGTCAAACGCCTATTATGACTGATGCCGACATGGCGATGAAAATGGACCCAGCGTACCGTGAAATTTCAGAACGTTTCTCTAACGACCCTGAATATTTTTCTGATGTTTTTGCCCGAGCATGGTTCAAACTCACTCATCGTGATATGGGGCCAAAGGCACGTTATATCGGTAAAGAGGTCCCTCAAGAAGACCTTATTTGGCAAGACCCTGTTCCCGCTGGAAACACGGGTTACGATATTGACTCGGTGAAGAAAAAAATAGCAGCGAGTGGTTTAAGTGTCAGCGAAATGGTTGCAACTGCTTGGGATAGTGCGCGAACTTACCGTAACTCGGACAAACGCGGTGGTGCCAACGGCGCACGCATTCGCCTTGCTCCACAAAAAGATTGGCAAGGTAACGAGCCTGCACGCTTGACCAAAGTACTTTCTGTCCTAGAAAGTATTGCCACAAGTAGCGGTGCAAGTATCGCAGATGTCATCGTTTTAGCTGGTAATGTCGGCATTGAACAGTCTGCAAAAGCGGCTGGTTTTGAAGTAACGGTATCCTTTTCACCAGGGCGTGGCGATGCAACAGATGAAATGACTGATGTTGATTCCTTCGAAGTGCTAGAACCAACTCATGATGCTTATAGAAACTGGTTAAAAGCTGACTATGTTGTCAGCGCAGAAGAACTGATGCTTGACCGAAGTCAGTTAATGGGGCTAACCGCACATCAGATGACCGTGTTAATTGGTGGTATGCGTATGCTTGGCACTAACTACGATGGTACGAAACATGGTGTATTCACCGAACGTGAAGGTGTACTTTCTAACGATTATTTTGTTAATTTAACCGACATGAATTATACGTGGGAACCTGTTAGTGATAATCTTTATGAGATGCGCCATCGTCAATCAAATGAAGTAAAATGGACAGCAACACGGGTTGATCTTATCTTTGGTTCTAACTCAATTCTTCGTTCATATGCTGAAGTTTATGCGCAGGATGATAACCAAGAGAAGTTTGTTGCTGATTTTGTGACGGCATGGGCGAGTGTGATGAACGCTGATCGCTTCGATCTAGTCTAATGATTAAGCAAAATTTCACGCCGCTATTTACCACGGCGTGAATTATTAATCTAGCTAACTTAGTCGCGACTTAAAAGTATTGCACTCGCAATACTTTTTTTTAACTATAAACTCTTCAACCTAATAACGGGGATGACCCAGTATCCTTCAAGTCTATCACTTGATCCATAAAGCCATTGCATGCGCAATACTTTTCTAAGTTTACCAACGTTCTACACTCCATTGCACGGCCATAATCGCAATTAATATAGAGCCAACGGGTAGAACACCTCTTGTATAAAACGTGGTATTACGTAGTAAAATTAATACCGGGAGTAAAATAACAAGTATCGCTAACTGGCCGATTTCAACACCAAGATTAAAGGCTAGTATACTCAGTAACTGTTGATCAGCAGGTAAGCCTAACTCTCCTAAGACGCCAGCAAAGCCCATACCGTGTAATAAACCAAAGGCAAAGGTTAACCAAGCCAAACGTAAAACCACTGGCCAAATATTATTGAGTGCTGCAAATAAAACCGATAGAGCAATGCCCAGCTCGACCCAACGACTACTAGGGCTTAACCAGCCTAAGGCAGTCGCTGTTAACGTTAGCGAATGCGCCAGAGTAAATGCACTGACGATCCATACGGTGTTAGTCAAAATAGTTTTAACACTCGAGATAGCTTGCCATTTTTTATCTTTACGCTGTAGCACCGCCGGCAATAACAAGGCGAGCAAAAACAGGATATGGTCTATACCGATCCAAATATGAACAACGCCTTGATAAACAAATTGTGTAAAGGTTGTCCAGGCACTACCTTTGCTCAAATCTATGGTGATTTTTCGGGTGCTGTCGTCTAAGACTAAACTGTGTAAATGGTTACCATCACCAATATTTAAAACCACCTCATGACTACTATCTAACGAAAATATTGCACTGTAGGCGACTTCTAATGAACCACTGATTGGGCACTGACCTGAAAAATCAGTGACTGCGAAAGCTTCATTGGCATGATCTTGTAAACGCTCCATGACCTCAAAGCGTAAGTTACACCTTAAATTTTCACGACTCAATAATAAATGCTCAGCCAAATAGCTAGCGATCTCAGCTTGTCGACTTTTGACCTCTCCCCACGTCAGCTCACCGTTAGCATTTATATCCAAGCCAACGGCTAATTCTAAATCAGTCAAGCTCAATTGCCATTCCCCACTGATACGACCGGTATCGTCAATTTCGGCAATAATGTAACTGGTGCTCAATTGATGAGCGGCGACAGTATTGGCCAGTAATAACGACAGGCTTATTAGCCATATTTTTAACCACTGCTGCATATTTTATCTCACTACTTTTACTGTTTATTAAGATGTATTGTGTTGACGTGTTACTTAGATTTGAGTGGTATTGTTAAGATCCTTGTACCGCTAAAGCACGTTTGAGTAGACGTTCATCCGAACCCAACTTAGCTTGTTGCCAATTAATTTTAGCCCAATGTAGAGCTTTAATAGGGTTAGGCACAATGTCGAGATAATATTGGGCAATATCTGCAGCGTGAGCAGTGTCATTTCGTTGTAAACGTATTTCAATACGTTGGGTTAGTCGTTGCTGCCATACGCCAGTAGTTGCCTTGGTTATTTGCTCTGCAAGGGTCAAACGCAGTAATAAAGCGTCATCAAAACTGTCGCTCGCTTCGACAATGGGCCCTAGTGTCTCTAAGACAATTTGACCTTGTTGTTGTGCTAAATAGATATCCGCCCATAGCGCCAAATAACTAACCGGTGCTTGATTTAATGGATAGCCAGACAAATGGTCAATGGCTTGCTCTGTTAGCTGCTGACGGTGGGCAAGGTCAGCTAAAATTTGATTAAGCCACACCTGTTGTGCCATAGGTATATCACCGGCAATCTTAACAATATTTATTAACTGTTGGTAACTTTGGGCAACTTGGCCTTGTTCAGCACTAACCTCAAGCACGCAGGCGCTACTAATAAATAAACTGCCCTGCCCCAAGACCTGTAGACAAGCACTTTTCGCTGCAGCAAGATCACCTTGTACCATGTGTATATTAGCTTTCATTAACCAAGCAGCGACGTTGTCTGGCTGATATTCAAGTATCTGAGTCAGTAATTGTTGCGCCTGATTAAATTGATGATAATGCTGCAAGACTGTTGCTGAATAAAATTGTAGCTCTAGATCATCAGGATTAGCGACCAACAAGGGTTTGAGTAAAGCGCCAGCACGGCCATAATAACGACTTGCTAGGCCGGGCTTACTTGCGTCATTGAGCAGTTGGGCGATAAAAACCTTTGGCTGTTGTGCAGGTTTAGGTACCGTCCAGCTAGCAACGATACTTTGATTTGATTTGGGTACGTAACTTTCTGAATATACCGGCGAGGAAGTGGCAATATAAGCCAATAATAACAAGGAGATAGTAAAACGTAGTATTGGCATATCATTATCCATAAAAGGGCGCCTTCCTTGGCGCAGTCAAGATGGTTCTACTGTTGAAATAAGTCGTCGTATGCTGCTGGGTCCTCAGCATCTTGAACAAACACGCGACCATTTACGGCCAAGGGTTCGTCATGTGATTGCTGACTAAAGGCTGCACGACTATAACTGGCAAATGACACTTCCAGCGCTTCAATAGTAATGTTAATTGTACCGTTGACAGGAAAGTTAATTCCATCAGTGACAGCAAAAGTAAAGCTGTCGCTGCCAGTCACCTCATCATTAGGCTGATAAGTGAAGCCACCATTACTATCAATAGTAACCATTCCTAGCGTCGGTTCTTGCACTAGGCTAAAGGTCAACGCGTCACCATTCTCATCATTTCCGCTTAACATATCTGTGATAGGCGTTTCTGTTTGAGTGATCAAATCGACCGATATCGTAGTCGGTGGCGCGTTTTGCGTAATCGGTAGCTCATTTACATCATCACTACAACCTGACACTAGCATAGTGGCCGCGAGACTTAACGCGACCCCTTTTAGCTTAAAGGCACTGCTAAGATGTGATGCTGTATTTTTTTTACTATATAACATAATAGTGTTCCTTATTTAGAACCTGGTAGCGGCATTGCCAAGTATGGGAAGCTAGTATCCATCATAGATGCATTACTTGGTGCACCATCTGTAAAGGGTACATTACCAACACTTGCATCTTCTGGTGTACACAAGCCCAAGTCTGTATCTGTGCCATTAACAGGAATGGGGTAACATAAACGACCCATAACAACACGAAGGGCAATATCTACCACATCATCTCCTGGTCGGCGACCATTTGGAAAACCAGCTAAATCGTCACCAGCAACACCAAACGATGACTGCATATCGGCTGCCACTGCTGCAATACCCGTATTCAAGCGTAACATTTCAGCGGCGGTTACTGTTGATAACTGATTAACACCTGGGAAACCAGTTAAAAATGCGGTAACTAAATCAACCCTAGGGAAGTTAGTTGGTGCCAACGTTTCGATATTTGCACCTAAAGTGGTATTAACCGCATCTTTAAACAATATATTCAGAAGTTCAGGTAGCGTTGGATGAGTCACATAATCAGCGAACTGACCATCAGCACTTGGATGAGAACCTGAGAACTTATCTTTGTCTGCCAAGCCAATAACTAATTCATTCACTAAAGGAGAACCTAGACGAGATACTTGCGTCAATGCACCACCATTTACTTCGGTGTTATCAAAGCTAGCATTAGGATTCAAAATTCTGGCCTGAGGCAAACTTGCCGTAGTCCAACTACCAATAACGCCATTACCTGTGCCTGTTAAACAAGCTGTCGGTACTTCAATAGCGATACTCGTAACGTTTTTGTCAGCCAAATCGTCATTACTTGCTGATT
Source organism: Colwellia hornerae (assembly GCF_007954355.1). Classification (GTDB taxonomy): domain Bacteria; phylum Pseudomonadota; class Gammaproteobacteria; order Enterobacterales; family Alteromonadaceae; genus Colwellia_A; species Colwellia_A hornerae. The sequence continues at coordinate 110,677 of NZ_VOLR01000007.1, read as the reverse complement.
GTGTAATACCGCCAGGGAAGCCTTCACCATCGCCTGCTCCAGGAGCACTGTCACCTTCAACAGGAACAAAGTTAACTAAATCAAAAACTTTACCCAAGTTAACCGCAAATGCATCTTTACGCTGACCAACAAATACTTTTGCTGGTGCATCACAACCAGGTATCGCGGCTGAATATATATGGCTGTTAGCATAAGCTGAATACTGCTCAGCGTTACTAAATGTTTTGTTACCGATGTAATCGAGTGGCTTAGCAAAACTTGCTCCACCCGAAGTACTATTAGTAACAGCAGCACTGGTACCTGTACGCATTGGACCAGAAATCATGTTAACCATGTAGCTTTCAGAGAAATTAGCCGCACTTTTATCTGCCATACTGATGCCACCAACATTTTTAAGTGGTACACCAACAGATTTCTGTTCACCTTCAGCGCCAACCATCAAAGCAACACCTGCATTATTATTGCCTAACATCTGGTTAAAATTAAAAGTAAAGGTTATATCTTCAACAGCGTCACCATCGTTATCGATATGAATTGCATAAGTTGCCGCAGGGTCCATAGCGAAATAGTTAGGTCCACCATAGGCATCCTGTAAAGGAATGTAATTTGCGATGAGTGTGACGTAATTGCCACGACCTTCTTCATAACTGTTGAATGCATAAAAATCAGTTGAATCAACTGTTGGCATACGCGTGACATTAGGTGCTTCACGATGGCTTGATGCAGATACAGCTTGAGACAAAGTTGCACTCATTATTGCCGATACAATTAGTGTTAATTTAAATTTTTTCATGACGTTTCCTTTATAATTTATAGTTCTTAATGGTTACTTTCTTGAAAGCTCATTAAGTTAAACGATCGAGATTATGAATTGGATGCAAAAAAAATAACTTTTTTATAAATTAATTATTATTCAGCCGATCCATAGTTCAGATCGTATTCGTTTTTACTTTTATATTGGATAGCGTTGTTGCACTTTTTTAAGGTCATATCGCCTTAATCAACTTAATCAACAACAGCTACCCGAAGCCTAGGTCATAAAACTGTAGAATGTCGATTATTTGTTATTTAATTGAAATATCTGTAATAAATATACAAGCTGTTAACTTGTGTCAGCCTCAAATAGCGGGTTAAAAAAAAGCGAAACTTTCGTTTCGCTTGTTAATATTCGGTTTAAGTGATGGATAATATCTAAAGAATAACCAGTTCTGAAGTGTACAGCACAGTTGTTGGCGAGCCATTCGGCGAACCACCTAACGGCTCTAAACTAACCGCTAACGCGGCAATCTCAATCTGATCAAACAACTGAGGTTTACTTAAAACCAACTTACCGACTTTAGGTAGCAAGCCTAAAGAAATAGGAGGCCGTCCATCTACTGCAACTATCCATAATTCATAATCAGCATCTGACTTAGCTATTAATTTTTTGGTCGCTTGTACGCTAATAGTGTCTGCACCTATTTCTAGCGCCCATAGTAAGTCAGCTTGTTCATTGCTCATCAAAGCAAGTTGTTGAACCTCAGGTTGAAGTGGTGGTTGAAAGCTAAATAACAACACGGCAAGAACTATGGCAGCCGCTGAAGCTAAACCTGCAATGCTTTGCCAAATTCGAGGCTTAGACTTGGTTATCGCCACAACATTGGTTTTTGTAGGCTGAGCAACAAAACCTAATTGATCTTCTATACGCTGCCAAACAACTATATCGGGGGTAACTGGTGGAATTTTTTGCCCTAAACCGTTGAGGTGTTGCTCCCATGTTTGAGTTGCATCACTGATCAACGGAAATTGCATCATCAATTTTTGAAAGCGCTGGCGAGCAGGTCCACGTAAAGTACCGAGCACGTATTCTGCTGCGAGGGCGTTTTTGAGGTCTTCAGATTGATAATTCATGGTGTTAAGCAACTCTGTAAGCTCATAAGACCACGTCTTATCCAGCTTTTAATTGTACCCAATGGGTTATTTAGGTGTTTAACCACCTCTTGATGAGAACAGCCATTGAAGTAGGCTAAATAAATAGCTTGGCGTTGTTGAAGATCTAACTGCTGTAAACATTTATCGAGTAAGAGTTGTTCTGAGTCACTTATTTTCTCACTGGTATCGAGATCAAAACTTTCATTCTCAACGAGTTCATCCTCTTTTCTAATTTTGTGATAACGTAAAATGTCCAGCGCGCGATAACGCACTATACTAACCATCCAAGTTAACACTGTGCCCTTACCCGTTCGATATTCAGACGCGTTATGCCAAATGCGAACATAAGCCTCTTGCAGAGCTTCTTCGGCTAACTCTTTGCTGGATAACATTTTCAGACAGACTGCATAAAGCTGTTTACTAGTCGCATGATAAAGTTTCGAAAACGCCTGTTTGTCACCTTGGGCTGACGCACCAAGTAACGCTAAGTGCTGTTCATGTTCCATTATTTATTGCTCTTTTTTTAAGGAAAATTACGTATGCGCATCGATAGTAACCTAAACAGTTATGATTTAGCTACAATCCTCTTTACAAGAATTTGAACAAAAAAGTCTAACGAAAATGGAGAATTTATAACACATATCAGCATGATGACCAATGAGGTTATTGTCTGAGGATAAGTGAAAATAGGGCCGTGTTATTTTTCTTTCAGCCATAAAAAAACGGGCACTTCAAATGAAGTGCCCGTTTTTTTATATGGCGGTGAGCGAGAGATTCGAACTCTCGAAAGGGATAAACCTTTACACGCTTTCCAGGCGTGCGCCTTCAGCCACTCGGCCAGCTCACCAATTTTGTTCACTAACACGCTAATTTTATTAAAAATTGATTAGCATGATAATTTTATCTATTAAAAATTTTTTTCACACGAGTATGGACTCGCTATACGGATAATCAACTGCGTAAAATTACCATATAAACACTTTAAACTTATAGGCAAGCCATAAAATAAAGTTGCGCTATGGTAGGTAAATTTAATAGCCAACACAACTTAATTTTAATAAAAAATGGCCAACTGATTATTTTATCAGCAAAAAATCTACTTGCTGGTTATTTATCAGCTAAAGCAGCGTTGAACGTTAACATACGATCTAATGATTTTAATGCACCGTCGCGAAGTTTCATGTCGACAAACACTTCTCTACCTAAAGGATTAAGCAAAGCGTCTTCGATCTCTTTTAAACCGTTCATTGCCATCCATGGGCAATGAGCACAACTTTTACAAGTTGCGCCTTCACCCGCTGTTGGTGCTTCAAAGAATTCTTTATCTGGGCATAACTGTTGCATTTTATAAAAAATACCACGGTCTGTTGCGACAATAAATTTTTTATTGGCCATCACTTGAGCAGCTTTAATCAGCTGGCTGGTTGAACCAACAGCATCAGCAAGCTCAATAATGTCTGCAGGAGACTCTGGGTGTACCAAAATAGCGGCATCGGGGTGCAAAGCTTTCATATCCATTAACGCTTTGCTTTTAAACTCGTCATGAACGATACAAGCGCCCTGCCACATTAACATTTCAGCACCAGTTTGCTTTTGAATATAAGCGCCTAAATGACGGTCAGGTCCCCAAAGAATTTTTTCACCTTGCTCGTCAAGATGTTCAATAATTTCTAACGCACAAGAAGAAGTGACGATCCAATCCGCTCTTGCTTTTACCGCTGTAGAGGTATTCGCATACACAACCACAGTTCGGTCAGGATGCTGATCACAAAAAGCAGAGAACTCTTCGATAGGACAGCCTAAATCTAAAGAACAGGTTGCTTCAAGTGTTGGCATAACCACTGTTTTTTCAGGTGTCAGTACTTTCGCGGTTTCGCCCATAAAACGAACACCAGCAATAATTAGCGTCGTTGCTGGATGATTGTTACCAAAGCGCGCCATTTCTAAAGAGTCGGCAACACAGCCACCGGTTTCTTCAGCTAACGCCTGAATTTCAGGGTCGGTATAATAATGAGCAATAAGTACCGCATTTTTTTCTTTCAATAAAGTTTTAATACGATCTTTATATTGGCTACGTTCATTTTCTGAAAGTGGTGCTGGTTTCGCTGGAAATTGAAAATCAAATTCTACAGCTAAATTACTTTGCGACATTATTTATCTCTGATGATCTCTTTAAATACCGCACAATTATACGATATAGATATCGTGATGTGTATAAGACTTTTAACTATTAAAGATTAAAACAAGATAATAACAGGCTGGAATTTTATCGAAGCAGTGGCTTTTTAATAAGATATTAATGATGAAATAGGCTGTCGTTAAGACTTTAAAGTTATTTACTACCTGACTTAGAAATTCAAAGGTGGTCGGCCGTGAAGGATTTGAACCTTCGAGTTAATCGGCTTAACGGTTAAAAGCCTCGGCTTTTTGTTGTTTACTATCTGGCTTATAAATTTAGAAATTAACTATTTAAGAAGTGGTCGGCCGTGAAGGATTTGAACCTTCGACAAATTGGTTAAAAGCCAACTGCTCTACCAACTGAGCTAACGGCCGACATATAAACTGTAGTGTTGAGGATTATCATCAACTAATGCAACAATTACTAAGGTAATAAATTTGCATTGTACTTGTTAATAAAGAAAGTGGTCGGCCGTGAAGGATTTGAACCTTCGAGTTAATCGGCTTAACAGTTAAAAGCCTCGGCTTTAGTTTTTGTACTATCTGACTTGAGAAATTAAGAAGTGGTCGGCCGTGAAGGATTTGAACCTTCGACAAATTGGTTAAAAGCCAACTGCTCTACCAACTGAGCTAACGGCCGACATATAAACTGTAGTGTTGAGGATTATCATCAACCAATGCAATTATTATTAATCTTGCATTGTACTTGTTAAGAAAGAAAGTGGTCGGCCGTGAAGGATTTGAAGCTTCGAATTAATCGGCTTAACGGTTAAAAGCTTTTGCTTTAGTTTTTACTATCTGACTTAGAAATTAAGAAGTGGTCGGCCGTGAAGGATTTGAACCTTCGACAAATTGGTTAAAAGCCAACTGCTCTACCAACTGAGCTAACGGCCGACATATAAACTGTAGTGTTGAGGATTATCATCAACTAATGCAATTATTATTAATCTATTAATCTTGCATTGTACTTGTTAAGAAAGAAAGTGGTCGGCCGTGAAGGATTTGAACCTTCGACAAATTGGTTAAAAGCCAACTGCTCTACCAACTGAGCTAACGGCCGACATAATTTCTTTTTTTCGAAATGAATTTCGAATCTTACAAGGTGCTTCTTTTCTTTATAAGAAATAGTCATTATAAAGAAGTGGTCGGCCGTGAAGGATTTGAACCTTCGACAAATTGGTTAAAAGCCAACTGCTCTACCAACTGAGCTAACGGCCGACATAAGTGCTAATTCACACTGCGTTGCACTAGTGCCTCAACGCGACGCATATAATACTCATAATTTTTTTTAGTGCAACCTTAAATTGAACTTATTTCTTATTAATTGACTACTTGCATAAAAAGAAGGCAGTTAGTCTAAGTTATCGTCGCTTTTATTGGTTATAAATTTTCTAACCTAGGTTTTGCTAGTTGAGCCGCACTTGAATCTGGGTATTGTGTAAGAACTTTTTGATACCAACTTTTAGCTGCTGCATCATTATTTAGCTTTTGTTCAACCATCGCCAACTTCAACATTGCATCACTACGCTTGTTTGAGTCGATATATTGTTCAACCACTAAATTAAATTCATTTTTTGCTTTGATGTATTCTGTTTTATTAAATAATAGCTGTCCTAACCAATAATGTGCATTGGGTGCATAACTAGAATTTGGGAACTGGCGATTAAACGCTTGAAATTCAGGGATCGCTTTATCGTATTGTTTATCTTTTAATACTAAATTTACCGCACTGTCATACGCTTGGTTTTCAGTTAAATTCGTTGAATAATTTACCGAAGCGTCTGAAGAAGCTTTTGCTGGGGCTACAAGCGCCGCAGGAACGTTATTTTCAGGTTTTAATGCTTCTGTTACTCTACGGTCAAGCTCTTGATATAACTCACGCTGTCGATTCAAAACTTGACTGAGCTGATGAGTATGTAATTCAGTGACACCGCGTAATTCATTCACTTCATTTTGAAGTTCATCGAGTTGTCGCTGCACATTGACTTGGGCGCGATTACGAGCGTCAAGTTTACGTTCAAGATTGGCCAACTGCTCGGCAATTGTTTGTGGTACCGATGAGGTATATTGCGAGGGGCTATTTTTAATTGCCCCCGTCTTAGTTATATCTATAACGGGAGCAGATTCTGCTGCTACTACCGCAAGGGTAGTAACAACAAAGGACATCCCGAATAAAACTTTATTCAGTTTCATTTATATCCCTGATTAGTAAACTAATACCGCACGACGATTTTTAGCAAATGCATTTTCACTACGATCTTTAATCATCGGCTTTTCTTCACCATAGCTAACAACACTAAGCTGCGCAGATGAAACACCCATATTTTCTAAATAAGTCACTACCGCTTTAGCACGACGCTCACCTAAAGCAATGTTGTATTCAGGCGTACCACGTTCATCGGCATGACCTTCAACTAAAACCTTTATGCTTGAACTTTTGTTTAAAAATTTAGCATGTGCATCTAAAATAGCAGAGAATTCAGTGCTAACTGTAGAGGTATCAAAATCAAAATAAACAATGTGCTCAGCACGAAGTTTTTCTAATGCTTGACGTTGTTGCTCTTCGATTTCAGCAGCACGTTGTACGGCACTAACTTGAACATCAGCAGTATTATTTTCTATTACTGAAGACTCTTGAGCATTAGTCGCTACGTTGCTTTGTTCATCAGTTTCTGAATTTGAACTACAAGCAGATAAAGCCAAAATTGGCAAAGCAATCGCAAGAGCTTTCACAGTTTTATTCAAACGCATTATAATTGTCCTTATTTTTCTAAAGTTATGTTTTAAATTAATGTTTAATTTTTTATAAAAATGGTGACCAAGCAGGTGCTTTTACTTCACCATCAGCCGCGGGTAAGCGCGCTTTAAATCTTCCATCTACAGATACTAAACTAAGCACTTGCCTATTATTGTGTAAAGTACTGTAGATTATCATGCCACCATTTGGAGCTATGCTCGGCGACTCATCTAAACGTGTTTTTGTCAGAACTTGAAAAATGCCTGACGCCAACTCTTGTTTAGCTAAATGATAATTCCCTCGTGTTCTGTTCACCATAATTAGTTGGCGACCGTCAGGTGTAATTGAACCACCAAGGTTCATTTCACCATCAAAGGTTAGTCGTTTAACACGACCATCGACTAAATTTACGCGATATAGCTGAGGTTTACCACCCCGTTCTGAACTAAATACTAAGGATTTTCCATCAGGGCTCCAACTTGGCTCTGCATCGATGGCACGATGACGGGTGATCCGCCGTAATTTTCTCGTTGCAACTTCCATAATATAGAGCTCTGAATTACCATCTTTCGATAACATCATCGCAATTTGTTTACCGTCGGGTGACCAACGTGGCGCACTATTTATACCAGGGTGATCGCTGATCATCGTACGCTTTCCAGTATAGATATCTATAATATATATTTTTTGTTGGTTATTCTCAAATGTTGAATACGCTAACTGATTGCCACTTGGATGCCATGAAGGTGACATTAGCGGTTCTTTAGAGCTCAACAAAACGTGCTCATTAACGCCGTCATAATCAGCCATGACTAACTGAAAAGGAAATTCCCCTTGGTCTCGCACAATCACATAGGCAATTTTTGTTAAAAATGCACCTTTACTGCCGGTTAACTTTTCATAGATAACATTACTGATATGATGTCCATAACGACGAAATTGGTCCGCATTAATTTCAAAAGCACCTTCAGCATAAATATGATCAGAAGTTTGAACCAACTCACCATTACTTAGCATTTGAGATTGTCCACCGGTAATTTGCCCGCGAATAACATCAACCAGCTGATAGCTTATCTTGTAACGACCAATTCCTATTGGATTAATTTCTCCAACCACAACCGCTTCAACGCCTTCATTTGCCCAGGCTGAATAATCAATTTCTTGATCAGAGAAAGGTGTTTGAGGAAACCGACTGTTTTTTATTGGGTTAAATTTACCGCTGCGCAATAAATCTTCACCGATAATAGATGAAATATTTTCTGGAAGCGGCTCTAAGCCGGTCCATTTAAAAGGCACAACAGCAATAGGTCTAGCACTATCCATACCCTCGGTAATGACAATTTCAAGCGTTGCAAGGGCACTATTTGAAATCAGTACAATAAAGAAAATGAAGGCTACTTTAAATTTATTCATATATTTTACTATTTTCTCAGTCATGGGTTATTTTTCATTGAATATAAACTGAACCATTAAAATTCAGGTACCACTGTTAGGCTAATCGTGCGCATTTTGTTAAATACTTCTGGGTCTTTCGAAACAGGTAATGTCCCCGCTTTATAGATAGCCGTCTTTGAAGCGCTACAAACTACCTGGTCCCCTTTGCCAATAACTACATTGGTTACAAAACCTGATGGTGCAAGACTTATGGTTAATTTACAAGACTTACCTTCCATAGTGCTACGGTCAGTGATCAAATTTCCTTGAATAGTTTGCTTTATTAGGGCCGTAAATCGACCGGCTTCCGTCATTGTTTGCTGATGACGAGCTTGTTGCCTAATCGCCATTTCTTCAGCCATTTGTTGCTCTAACATTTTTTGTTGTCGCGCACGTTCTTTAGCTTCTTGTTCTTTACGTTTGCGTTCTGCTGCTTTTTTCTTAAGTAGATCATCGGCTTTTTTGGCTGCTACTTCTTCTTTTAGGCGTTTAGCTTTTGCATCTGCCGCCGCTTGTTCTGCAATTTTTTGTTCTGTTTCTTTTTGTTTACGTATTTTTTCAGCGGCATCAGCTTTGCTTAGCGCTTTTTTTGCTGCTGAGTCAGCTGCCTTTTTCTCTAGTAATTTTTTCTTTCTTTGTCGCTCAAGTTCTTTAATACGTTTTTCTTCTTTAGCACGTTTTACCTTAGCGGAAGCAACTTGCTGTTCAAGGTCTTTTAACTGTTTGGCATCATCAATTTTTTTTTGTTTAATTTTATTAACTTGTGCTTCAATTTTACTTTTATCAACAATAGTTGCCTGAATAGTCTGTACTTGCACAACTTTAGGGGCCACTTTGGGTTCTCTGTCAAAATCGCCCATCAATAATACCGCAGCTAGCACGATATGTAATAAGAAACTAAGCGATAATGCGATGGCAAATTTTCGGCTCATTAATTATTTAGCTCCAGGGTCTGTCATTAAACCAACCGATGGCACACCTGCTTTTTGTTGTAATAACACCATCAGTTGGATCACGGCATCATAAGAAACAGCACCGTCACCGTTAACCACTACCGGCGTATCAGGTTCAACTTTTAAATGGGCAGCAACCAGTGTTGCCACTTGTTCTGCCGACATAGGTTCATTCTTGCTGGTACCAACCGCTAAATAATAATTACCGTCGGCATCAACGGAAGCAACTAAAGGGGGTTTTGACTCTTTATCAAGCGCTTCTGCATCGGCTTTAGGTAAATTAACTTTCACACCTTGGGTGATCAATGGCGCGGTAACCATAAAAATAATCAGCAATACCAACATAACATCAATGTAAGGAACAACATTGATTTCAGCAACTTTACGGCGTCTTACTCTTTTATACATAAGATATTACTCCGTTTATGCTGAGGGTTCACTGGTACTTTGACGTTGTAAAATACTGGAAAATTCTTCCATAAAATTACCGTAACCATTCTCTAGTTTTTCAACATGATGACTAAAGCGATTAAAAGCGATTACCGCTGGAATTGCAGCAAATAAGCCCATAGCCGTGGCAATTAATGCTTCGGCAATCCCCGGAGCAACCATAGCAAGGGTTGCTTGCTCAACAGCGCCAAGGGCAATAAACGAATTCATAATGCCCCAGACAGTACCAAATAAACCTATGTACGGACTAATAGAGCCAACAGTCGCCATAAATGGCAGGTGAGTTTCAAGGTGGTCAACTTCACGTGAAAGTGCAACCCGCATTGCTCGATGTGTTCCATCAACAATGGCTTGTGGTGAATCCATATTACTTTTTCGTAAACGGGCAAACTCTTTGAAGCCGGAAACAAATAAACTCTCAATACCGGTCGCAGGACCTTTAGAAGAAACTTCATTGTAGAGTTTACTCAAATCAGCTCCACTCCAAAACTTATCTTCAAAGATTTTCATTTGTGCTTGTGCGTCGTTAAGTGCTTTTCGACGTTGAAATATCATCGCCCAACAAGCAATAGAGAAACCTAGTAGAATTAACATTACACTTTTAACTAACAGACTGGCTTGAAGGAATAAATCAAATATAGAAATTTCAGCTGACACGTTTTAACGCTCCTAATATTTTTTCGGGAATAGCACAGGGTTTGGCAAGTGATAAGTTAACACAAGCAATTTGGACAACAACAGCACAAATAAGCTTATTTTGCTGATCACTAATTTGTTGAGTAAAAACCAGACTGGCGCGTTTCAATTCGCTAATCCATGAGGTAACAATAAGTAAATCATCTAATTTGGCTGAAGCCACATTATCCATTTCCACTCTTCTGACCACTAAAGCAATGTTTTGTTCTAAAAAAGATGATTGATTAGCGTTTAATTCTCTTAACCACTCAGTACGGGCACGTTCACAAAACTTTAAATAGTTTGCATGATAAACAATACCACCGGCATCTGTATCTTCATAATATATCCTGACTGGATAAACGTGTTTAATATCTGGCATGAGTTGAATGATGTAAAAGGCTCAGAGCATCGTTATTTGTATTTTTATCGTTAAAAATAAAATTCGCGGCACTCAATTATAATTTCTTCTATATTAATGATAATAACTTCTGACGACAAGCGTTTAGTGGTAATCGAATGTAACATTTTGAAAAATAGTTTCTAGCAGAAAATTAGCAGTTTGTACCGCGCTGGTTAAAGACACACCACAAAAGTTAACATTAGTTTTTCTAATGCGAAATATCTAATTTTTTTATCTTGTATAAATAGAACAGTTACTCTAAAATCCGCTTGTTGTTCGAGCTAGCGTAATAGTTATTCAAGTTTATCTTCACTGATATAACGGGGTAATTGATAGCCAGACAACTTGAATAGATTTTATCTCTTCTCTCTGACATGTTTATTGGAACCCTATTTCCTCTTATCAACTTAATTTATAAGTTGGCCCACATAATTGATGTGGGCTTTTTTTTACCTAAAATTTGATATCACGATGTGAATTGGTTATTAAACCGGCTTATCTAAACCAAAATGCTGGTAAGCGCGTTCAGTTGCTATACGTCCACGCGGCGTTCTTTGAAGGAAACCTTGTTGAATAAGATAAGGTTCAATAACATCTTCAATTGTTTCACGCTCTTCGCCAATGGCTGCGGCGACATTATCGAGGCCAACAGGACCTCCCATAAATTTATCAATAATTGCTTGTAATAATTTTCGGTCCATTAAATCAAAACCTTGGTCATCGACCTCTAACATATTTAGTGCTTTAGCTGCGGTTGCTTGACTTACGATCCCTTGCGTTTTTACATCGGCATAGTCACGAACTCGGCGTAATAATCGATTAGCTATTCTTGGTGTGCCACGAGAACGTTTGGCCACTTCAAATGCGCCCTCTTCATCGATAGGTAGCTTGAGAAAGTAGGCGGAACGTTTAACGATTTCAGTTAAATCTTTGGTGTTATAAAACTCAAGTCGTTGCACAATGCCAAAACGATCTCTTAGTGGCGACGTTAAGGCGCCGGCACGGGTCGTTGCACCAATCAAGGTAAATGCTGGTAAGTCTAGTTTTATTGAACGGGCCGCAGGACCTTCGCCAATCATGATATCTAGCTGGTAATCTTCCATGGCAGGATAAAGTATTTCTTCAACCACTGGACTTAGCCGATGAATTTCGTCAATAAAAAGTACATCGTTTTCTTCTAGATTAGTCAGTAAAGCCGCTAAATCTCCAGCTTTTTCTAAGACAGGACCAGAAGTTGTGCGAATATTTACCCCCATTTCATTGGCCACAATATTAGCAAGTGTGGTTTTACCTAAACCCGGGGGTCCAAATATCAATAGATGATCGAGTGGTTCATCACGCTTCTTTGCCGCCGCGATAAAAATTTCCATTTGAATTTTGACATGATCTTGCCCAGTATAATCGGCTAGTAATTTAGGACGAATAGCACGATCAATGGTTTCTTCTTCTGGCTGGGCAGTAGGTTCAATAAGACGATCAGCTTCTATCATTATTTTCTCTTGTGTCTTTGCTTATTTAGATACAGCTAAATAAAAATTGTCAGGCCTGCGTGAATATTAAAGCATTGACTTTAATGCGTCACGAATAAGATCTTCACTACTTGATTCTGCTTTAAATACGTTTCGTATCGACTTCTCAGCTTGTTGCTGACTGTAGCCTAAAGAAACTAAAGCGTTAATCGCATCACCTTTTGCATTGGTAACAAAAGTGTTTTCATGATGAAGTTCAATCGGTATTGTACCTGAGACGAGTGGTGCTGCTGTATGAGTGACTTGCCAATCTTTTAAACGGTCGCGCATTTCAATAAGTAAACGCTCGGCTGTTTTTTTACCAACACCTGGTATTTTTACAATACTGGTCAAATCGTCGTGGGCAACACAGCTAACAAACTGGTCGGCTGACATACTTGAAAGTATCGCAAGGCCTAATTTAGGGCCAACACCATTAACTTTAATAACCAGTCTAAATAATCTACGTTCAATTTTATTAGCAAAGCCATATAATAATTGTGCATCTTCACGAACCACAAAGTGCGTATAAATAATGGCTTGTTCGTTTAATTCAGGTAGTGCATAAATACTGGTCATTGGCATAGTAACTTCATAACCAATACCACCACACTCTATTAAGACTTCTGGTGCTAATTTTTCTAATAATGTTCCACGTAAACGACCAATCACAGCAAAAACCTTCTCGACATTAACTTTTGGCAACCATACCACTATATATTTATACAGTAAAGTGGCTTGCGTGGTTTATCGTAATCGTCCACGGACGATTTTACTGACCTGCCCGGCCATTTTTGCAAGTGTGTCATGGCTATGGGCATGACAAAGCGCAATAGCAAGTGCATCAGCAGCATCTGCTTGTGGCATAGCAGGCAACTTCAAAATCGATTTTACCATGTGTTGTACTTGGCTTTTATCGGCAGCGCCCGTGCCAACAACCGATTGTTTTATCTGTCTGGCTGAGTATTCTGCAACCGGTAAGCCTTTATTGGTTGCCGCAACAATAGCAGCTCCTCGCGCTTGTCCCAATTTTAAAGCGCCACCGGGATTAACCCCCATAAAAACTTGTTCTATAGCAAAAAGTTCGGGAGAAAATTGTAGGATCAACTCAGAAACACCGGCAAAAATAGTTTGTAGACGAAGACTAAAGTCGTCTTCTTCTTTGTTACCCGCATACGCTTTTATACAGCCACTGCCCAAATATGAAATTTTGCGACCTTCTTTTTTTATAACACCGTAACCGGTAATACGTGAGCCAGGATCAATACCTAGAATTATGGTCAAATTGAGTTCTCTTATTTAATAATATGTTAACGAAAGCAGAAATGGCTTAAAAGAGTATCGAGATTATGCGTTGAAGTCTGTTAAATGGCAATATCGTCGTTCATTTTGGCAATGAACGTTATGTAAATACCAAACAATTATCCAGATACTGAAATAAATTCAGCATGACGACAAGAGCCCTAGTACATCGACGACTCAGGCATTCATACCGTTGTAGCATTCGTCGTTCCTTGCCATCAACGTGCATGGATGCACTAATGCACGTTGATGGCATGAATGCCTAAGAACTGCCATGGCACCATGACATTGCCTACAGTGATGAAGGTACTTATGATTTGTCTGGAACTAAAATGACGTGCAGGAAGCACTAATGCAGCGAAGGCATTGATGCCTAAGAGCTGTCATGACCGTACATCCTGACCATTCGTCGTTCCTTGCCATCCATGGCACCACGACATTGCCTACAGGGATGAAGGTACTTATGATTTGTCTGGAACTAAAATGACGTGCAGGAAGCACTAATGCAGCGAAGGCATTGATGCCTAATAGCTGTCATGACCGTACATCCTGACATTCGTCGTTCCTTGCCATCCATGGCACCACGACATACCGTACATTCTGACATTCGTCGTTCCTTGCCATCCATGGCACCACGACATACCGTACATCCTGACATTCGTCGTTCCTTGCCATCCATGGCACCACGACATACCGTACATCCTGTACATAAAAAAAGCAGCTAATTAGCTGCTTTTTATCGAACGCTGATTATTTATAAACTATTCAGCTAAAGGCTCTGCTTTCTTTTCGGTTTTTGGTAAACAAGCGATACCCAATTCAACAAGCTGTGCTGGATTTGCTTTGCCCGGTGCATTGGTTAAGGGACAAGCCGCTGTGGTTGTTTTTGGAAAAGCCATAACATCACGAATTGATGATGCGCCAGTCATTAACATCACTAAACGGTCTAAACCAAACGCTAAACCTGCGTGTGGTGGAGCACCATACTGAAGTGCTTCAAGTAAAAAGCCAAATTTTTCTTGCGCTTCTTCGTCACTAATACCCAAAATTCTAAAAACTGCAGCTTGCATATCTTGGTTATGAATACGTACCGAGCCACCGCCTAATTCACAGCCATTCAACACCATATCGTAGGCATCAGAAAGCGCGCCAACAGGATTAGCTTCTAATGCTTGAGCCGTTAAATTAATAGGTGCGGTAAACGGATGATGAATCGCGTGCATGCCGCCATCAGCTTCTTCAAACATCGGGAAGTCAACAACCCACAATGGTTTCCAATCACCTTGTAATAATTCTAAGTCTTCACCTAATTTAAGACGCAAGGCACCAAGCGATTCAGTAACAACATTGTACTTGTCTGCGCCAAAGAAGATAATATCGCCTGTTTTAGCATTAGTACGTGTTAATAAAGCTTTTACCGCTTCTTCATTTAAGAACTTCAAAACCGGCGATTGTATGCCGTCAATGCCAGTACTTAAGGCTGCATCTACATCATTAACTTTTAACCAAGGCATGCCTTTAGCACCATAAATGCCAACATACTTAGTCAATTCGTCAAGACCTTTGCGTGAGAATTTTGCAGCACCACCTGGTACACAAATTACCGATACACGGCCTTTTTCGTCATTGGCTGGACCAGAGAAGACTTTAAATTCTACATCTTTAACAATATCAGCAACGTCCACTAATTCTAATGGGTTACGTAAATCAGGTTTATCTGAACCAAAACGTGTCATTGCCTCTAAATAAGTCATACGAGGAAATGTGCCTAAGTCAACATTCATTAAATCTTTAAATAATTTAACGATCATTGTTTCAGCAACATTCATCACTTGCTCGCTGCTCATAAATGACGTTTCAATATCTATTTGTGTAAATTCAGGCTGACGGTCAGCACGTAAATCTTCATCACGAAAACATTTAACAATTTGATAATAACGTTCCATACCCGACATCATTAACAATTGTTTAAATAACTGAGGAGACTGCGGTAAAGCAAAGAACTGACCTTTGTGCGTGCGACTTGGTACTAAGTAGTCACGCGCACCTTCAGGTGTCGCTGCGGTTAAAATAGGCGTTTCAATATCTAAGAAGCCTTGACCTTCTAAGGACGTTCGCACTGCTGATGTTACTTTTGCACGAAAACGCATACGTTCTGTCATTTCACTACGGCGTAAGTCTAAATAGCGATATTTCAAACGTTGTTCTTCTGAATTATTTTGATTTGAATCCAGTGGTAATGGTGCAGATTTATTTAAAATAGTAAGTTCTAAACCTAAAATTTCAATTGCGCCAGTTTTCATGTCTTTATTAATTTGACCTTCAGGGCGAGCACGTACTTTGCCTTTAATTTGAACACAAAACTCGTTACGTAAGGTATTAGCTTTAGCAATAACTTCAGGTAAATCGGGATCGTAAACGACTTGTACCATACCTTCACGATCACGTAGATCTAAAAAGATCACCGCACCTAAGTCTCGACGACGGTTAACCCAGCCGCATAAAGTAATTTCTTTGCCGATGTGAGATTCGTTCACATCACCACAATAAAGATCGCGCATGTATGTTGTCCTGATAATACTAACTAGCTCATGCAAGTATTAGCATGGCAATCGTTAGGATGGAAAATTGCCGACATTATAAAGGAATATGACGACAAAAAAAGCATTAAGGGGAATAGTGGCCGTAAAATGCTTAAAAAAATATTTTACGGATGACAAAATAGCTTGGTTTAATTTATTTAGGCGCGTATGTCTCAGAGCTAAAGACATAATGATTTTTTCCATTCGCCTTAACCCTATACATTAATGTATCGGCGATTTTAAGCAGATCATTGTCAGTCACTCCATCGTCGGGATACATAGCAATACCGATACTACAACCGATATTAACCCGTTCAACCGACAGTTCAAAAGGCTGTTGCATCAGCTTTAATACTTTATCAGCAATGTAAGCGGCTTCACTCTTTTTATGCAAACCTGTTAGTAATAAAACGAACTCATCACCACCAAAACGGACAACCGTATCTGACTGTCGAACACAGCTTTTCAGTTTATTAGCCACTTTGACGAGTAGCTCATCGCCTACATCATGGCCATGGGTGTCATTGATGGTTTTAAAACCATCAAGATCGATAAATAACACCGCTATTTGCAGTTGTTGGCGTTGATGAAAGCTAATGGCGGTATTAATTCTGTCTTTTAGCAATACCCGGTTAGCTAACCCAGTTAATTCATCATGAGTTGCCATATGCTTCATTTTTTCTTCAAGCAATTTACGCGTTTTTATTTCACCGTATAGACGCCTATTCCACATTATTATCGCAATTATAACAATGAGAATAAGTACACCAATTTGAGCAGCAACTCGCATTACAACGTCTTTATTAAACCCTGTTTCGATGTTTACCCCAAACCAACGATCATAAATTTTCTGTTTTTCGTTTTCAGAAATAGTCAATAAGGTTTTATTTATGATTTGTTGTAATTCAAGCCAATCAGGCCTAATGGCAAAGTGACTGCTGTCTCTTTGCAATTCTTCTAACACTGACATGTCTAAAACACTGAGGCTTTCTCGTTTCATTAATTCTGAAGCAGACGCTATATTAGAAATAAAACCATCAACCTTGCCTTGCTGAACGGCTAGTAAACCGGCATTGTGATTATCAACAAGTTTTAACGATATGAGGGGGTGTGCTTTTCTAATAGTAGACGATAAATAATAGCCTTTGATAACCGCTAATTCTTTACCATGAAAACTGTTAAGTGTTAGTTGAGAGCCTAACTGACGTTGATGTAGAATAACCCAAGGCATACTCCAATAAGACTGAGTAAATATTACCTGCTTCTTGCGCTCTTGTGTCACAGAAACACTGGCAAGCATATCAATTTTTTGTTCGATCAATCCTTGATATAAGTCACTCCAACTATCAAAAAATGTAAATTCAAACGCTAAACCAGAACGATCCGATATCAGCTTAAGTACATCTGGATTGATACCAGTGACTTGACCTTTTGCATTAACAAATTCCATTGGCATCCAATTTTTAACAAGGCCAACACTGATTTTCTGATGTTGCTCTAACCAGGATTGTTCGGAATTGGATAAACTCACTTTTTCAGCCGAGCGAACAAAGTAGCCATTGTGTTTATCGATAAGCCAATTTCTCTCAAGTCTAATAAGTTGTTCAATAGGGATATTGGCAAAACCTTCTTTAATCAGCTCAACCAATTTATCATTACCCTTTTTTACTAAAGAATAAACAGGGGTTGGAAAAGTAACATTTTTTAATTGATAAAATGAAGATTGTAAATTACTTTGTATTAAACGAGCATTCAGGTACTCCTGCGCGCTGACCATAGCATCAATATTTCCTAATTCAGCCTGATGAAGCAATTCATTAGTTGTCTGATAAACCTGAACTTTTAAATTAGGGTACATATTAATGAGGGTGTTCTCATAAGTAGTTCCCGCTAAAATACCTATTTTTTTACCTTGTAGGTCTTTTAATGAATAAACATTATCAATTCGGGTAGAAACAAAGACACCCGCATCAACACCATAAATTTGTGAGGCGATTTGTAATTGATTATCAAAATTTTCAGCAGAATAACCAATGTGTATATCAACATCTCCGTCTTGTAACATCGCTAATTCTTGTGATGGTGACTGAGCAATAAATTCAATTTCAATGCCACTTTCTTTCGCCCATAGGCGCCATAAATCAATAAATAATCCTTGAGGCTGGCCTGTTGGAGAAACGGCCATATAAGGTGGCGCTTGCGTTAAAAAGCTTAATAATAATGTTTTGCTATTTTTCTCTCGTCCTAACCATTTTTTTTCTATCAGCGATTTTTCTGCCGCCGTAACTTTATCAAAACCTTCAACAATAAAGTCTTTCAACAGCTTATTATTTAATGACGTTGCCGCTACATACTCACCTTGATAAAAACTAATTCTTTTGTAAGGTGGGTACTGTTTATTTAATTCAAAATATTCGCTAAAAAGTTTAGAGGGTTTTTCGACCCCCGTATAAACCATTATTTCGTTATCTAATGCCGCTTGATATAACGCATATCGGTTTGCGTATAAACGCAGTTTAAGGTGTGGGTAGTTCTCTAAAATAATTGCGGCATGACTTGAGCCGATAACTGAACCAATAATATAAGGTGATAACTGGCTAATTTCAGTTAAATTGGTGAAATCTCTATGGGTATAAAAATAAAAATCATGATAGAAAAAAGACGGTGTAAGTGAGAATTCTTTACTGCGCTCTACTGTTTTTGTCATCCCACCATGAATATCAATTTCTCCTGATTTAACCCGTGATAATGTTGATAACCAATCCGTGGTAATGAACTTAATTTCAACACCTTGTCGCTCTGCCCATAACGTCCAAAGATCGGGCATTAAGCCATCGGCTTGTCCTTTATCATTAAGAAACATATAAGGATAAGTGGTTTTATTTATCGCTATCGTGAGTGGTTGTGCTGAGATTTCAAAACGTTCATTATTTGCTTGCACTTTTATAGCAAAACACATCACCACTAACAGCAAACAACGAATAAAATAATTAAGTTGCAACAGCAATTCCTCAATGGTTAAAGTGGATGAAATAACAACGATTATAGACCTTATTAGCAATAAATTGCATGAAAAATCTTAGCTTTAGCCACTAAAAGTACGCAAAACTAGCCTATGACAATAAATTTGGGTTAAAATAACTTTAGAATTGATATTTTAATGCCAAGACAAGTTCAACCTAATGAAACCATCAGAACCCGATTTAATTTTTTCAAAAAAGCAAAGTCAAATCAAAGATTTTACCTTTGACGCACATGTTGTCGAAGTTTTCCCAGATATGATTTCCCGCTCTGTGCCTGGTTACAACACCATTATTGATACGATTGGTCGTTTAAGTCAGCGTTTTGTCACTGACGATAGTCATGTTTATGATTTAGGATGCTCACTCGGCGCCGCCACAATAGCCATGCGTAAAGCGATCACAGCTAAAAACTGTAAGATAATCGGTGTTGATAACTCTTCCGCGATGGTTGAGCGCTGTAAAATGCACGTTAGTGCATTCAAAGGTGATACTCCGGTAGAAATTATTGAAGGTAATATTTTAGATGTCGTGATTGAAAACGCTTCGATGGTAGTACTTAATTTTACCTTACAGTTTATTGAGCCTGAAGTCCGCTCAACTTTAATAGCTAAAATAGCCAAGGGGTTAAAGCCTGGTGGCTTATTATTATTATCAGAAAAAATATCCGCTGATGATAAGGTTTGTAATGAACTGCTTGTCGATTTGCATCTCGACTTTAAACGCGCCAACGGTTACAGCGAACTAGAAATAGCCCAAAAACGTACCGCTATTGAAAAGGTTATGCGCATTGATAGCTTGCCTGAACATATCGCACGCTTAGAAAATGCTGGTTTCAACCATCAAACGCCTTGGTTCCAATGTTTTAACTTTTTTTCACTCATCGCCATTAAGTAGCTTTATTTATGTCATTCAATAAGTTTTATCAAGAAATCGCTCAAAACCGCCTAAGCCATTGGTTAAACACTCTTCCTGCGCAACTTAGCCAGTGGAAAAAAGAACAACTGCATGGCGAGTTTGCCCAATGGCAGAAAACCCTAACCGCTTTGCCAAAGACCACACCATCTGTCGTTAATATCAGTGACGGTGTTACGGTCGGTAAAAAAGAAGATATTACTGAAGGTGAATATAAGCGTTTAGAAAATTTACTGAAAAAATTTAAACCTTGGCGCAAAGGCCCCTACCATATTCATGGTTTACATATAGACACTGAATGGCGCTCCGACTTTAAATGGGACCGCTTAAAAGAACATATTAGTCCACTCAAA
This sequence comes from Colwellia hornerae, assembly GCF_007954355.1. Lineage (GTDB taxonomy): Bacteria > Pseudomonadota > Gammaproteobacteria > Enterobacterales > Alteromonadaceae > Colwellia_A > Colwellia_A hornerae. The sequence continues at coordinate 90,256 of NZ_VOLR01000007.1, read as the reverse complement.
AATAAATACGTTTTAGATATTGGTTGTGGTAGTGGCTATCATTTATGGCGTATGCGCGGTGATGGAGCTAAATTTGTCGTTGGTATCGATCCAACACAGTTATTTTTCACACAGTTTAATGCTATTCAGCATTTTGTTAATGACCCTAAAGTAAACCTCCTGCCCTTAGGCGTAGAACAATTACCTGAGCTCAATGCATTTGATACTGTATTTGCCATGGGTGTTTTATACCATCGCCGCTCTCCGATTGATTTTCTTTACCAATTAAAAGCACAATTAGTCAAAGGTGGCGAATTAGTGCTAGAAACCTTAGTGGTTGATGGTGACGAACATACCGTTTTAGTGCCTGGCGAGCGTTATGCTAAAATGCGTAATATCTGGTTTTTACCCAGTTGTGAGGCGATGTGTGCATGGCTGTCACGGTGTGGATTTAAAAATATACGGGTGGTTAATACCGATATCACCGCACTTGATGAGCAACGAAAAACTGACTGGATAGATACTGAGTCACTGGCTGATTTCCTTGACCCTGACGATAATAGTAAAACAATAGAAGGTTACCCGGCGCCAAAACGCGCTATTTTTATTGCTAATACTTAGTTTGTTACAATAAGTAATGTGTTGCTTAGCTGGCGAGTAGATTTAGCTAGTGACTGATACCATTTAAATATATGATTATGATAGGTAAAAAATTTAAATAAAACCAAGATAACAGGGTGTCTATGAACGAACTTTGGTCGCAGCGAAAACTAGCCAGTGTTGCAAAACGTCAAAATGATCATCGCAGTCCTTTTCAACGTGATCGCGCGCGCATACTTCACTCTGCGGCTTTTCGTCGCTTACAATCTAAAACCCAAGTGATGGGTAGTGGACAAAGTGATTTCTATCGAACACGTCTAACCCATTCATTAGAAGCAGCGCAAATTGGCTCAGGAATCAGTGCCCAATTAAGAAATAAGCATGCTCAATTATCTGCTGAGCTTTTTCCTGATGATGAGAACTTAATTGAATCGATTTGTTTGGCCCACGATATTGGTCACCCGCCGTTTGGACACGGTGGTGAGGTTGCGCTTAATTATATGATGCGCGACCATGGCGGCTTTGAAGGCAATGGGCAAACATTTCGTATCGTTTCACACTTAGAGCCTTTTAGTGAATTTTACGGAATGAATTTATCACGTCGAACATTATTAGGCTTAATAAAATATCCACAACTATTAACCGAGTTAACACAATTACCTTTACCTATTGCCCCCGACACTTTTAGACAGTTAAAAGCGGCTGATTGGCATCCAGCAAAAGGCTTATATAGTGATGACGCTGAAATGTTTGCCTGGGTTTTATCGCCATTATCACCCGCTGACCGCACTCTTTTTCAGTCAATAAAGAACACCAAAAACAAACATAATAAAACAATATTTAAATCACTCGATTGTTCAATTATGGAGCTCGCTGACGATATAGCTTACGGTATTCATGACCTAGAAGACGCAATAGTTACCGGTGTAGTTAGCCAACAGGATTTTGAACAAGAAGTTATCACTAAACTTAAAGCAATCGATGAAGCTTGGTTACAAGATTATTGTCAACGTTTAACCGCAAAGCTTTTTAATGAACAGCACTACATTCAAAAAGAAGCGATTGGCGGCTTAGTCAATTATTTAATTACCGAAATATATTTAGATGATTTAAATGAAAACTCGACAATAAACTTTACTGAACCCTTATTACGCTATAACGCTAAGCTCCCGGTTAATGCCGCAAAAGCACTGCAAATTTTCAAAGACTTTGTCTTCTCATTTGTTATTAAACAAACCAGTATTCAACAACTCGAGTATCGCGGGCAACAAATAGTGATGGAGTTATTTGAAGCACTGGCCAGTGATCCAACACGTTTATTACCTAAACATACCAAGCAGCGTTGGCTTTATGCAAAAGCGCATAACTTGAACGAGTATCGAGTGATCTCGGATTATGTCTCAGGGATGACTGATGACTATGCTACCCATCTTTATCAGCGACTATTCTTACCCAGCGGTGCATTCCCGTTAAGTGAGCGCTAACACTGAACACGCAATAAAGCTCAGTTATTACTCAGCTTTATTGTTTACTCCGCGAGATTATCTTAAAAGCAGTCACACTGAAAAAATTGTACCTTACCGATTAAGCTCAATTCACCCCTTTTGATAGAGTGAACAGACAGCTCCAGCGGGATCTTTAACCATCACATAGCTATCTTTACCTACCTGCTTTATCTCTGTGAGCAGTTCGCCGCCAAGCTCGGTAACATTTGCCACAGCATTGTTAATATCTTCAACTAAAAAATAAGGTAACCAAGTCGCGGGCATTCCAGCATTCCCCCCTGTAGCATGGCAAATACCACTGATCGCTTCGCCACTATCAGGACTCTTCATCACATAATCGTTATGCTCACCCATGGCCACGTCTTCAACTTGCCAGCCAATAACGCGCTGGTAAAAATCTTTTATTTCACTGGCATTGTCTACCGTTAAATCTAGCCAAGCCATTTCACCTATTTTATTACTCATCTTATTCCTTTACTGATTCAATAATTTTTGGGTTTCTTGGATAGTACTTTTCAGGCAAAGTGCTGATATGTTCAAAATATCGGGTATCTTTATAGGGTAACTTCATAAAGCCTGAGATCCCTTGCCCTTTAATTGTCGGTAATAGCGTAATAATTTCAGCTAAGCACTCAGTCAGCTCTTGCTTTTTTTCATGGTTAAGTAACATTAAATAACTATGAATTTTTAAGTGGGTGGGTAACACTTCGAAAATAATACAGCCGGTATGATGAATTAGATTTAAGCGCGCTAATACGGCCATGATTTCATCGGGCAGGTATAAGTACTCATCAGGGTCTTTACCGTCCTCAAAGTACGAGTGTAAACGCGTGATATCGTCAACCTCAGCAACATCACTGACCTCAAAAGAAAATTCTTGTCCCAACTCAGCAATAAAGTCGTGCTCGCTACTTTGTCGTTCGACATGCAACGTATTTCTAGCATTGAATAAACAGCTCTTAAACATGCCAACGCGGTGAATACCTTGAGCAAGGTGCACCATATTATTAACAGCACTTTGAAAAGAAGCGTTCAAATTTGGGTCAAACAAAGTTAAATTAGAATCAATATAAATACCGTCGGTCTGCCAACGTATCGCTAAACCGCCGACTACAGGAAAATTACCTAGCCGACCAACAGCAGCAATAAATGCTTTTTCGCTATCGCCCATGCCCATAAGAAAGTTTTTATAATATTTTTCTAATTGCGCATCATCAATTTCGTTTAATTCATCACTCTCGGTAGACTCTCTTAAGAATGATTTTCTCGAACCATAAACTACCGTATCAAAAATTTTGTTTGTTTTTGATTTTAACCAGACAGGGATAAGTGATTTAGCATCGAAAGTCGTATGCTGTTTGGCCATCACCATGCGTTTTAAATAAGGTAACTGTTTAAAAAAGTAATCACCGGCGCTATTACGAGTTTTTAGATCGTCGCTGAGCATAGCATCAATAATTTTCGCCAGTAATTTGGGTAAACCCAATGAAAGTGGCGAAATAACCTGATGACCATATCGACATGATTGACCCGACGCAATCGCATAAATGGTTGCCGCTAAACCCTGTTCATCGAAACGAGGCGAAGACATTGCGCCACTTATTTGGTCTTGACCAATAAAGTAAACATCACCTAAACGCGCATTGGTATTTTGCAAATCGCTACTCATTAAATCCATGACGCTATTCGCAGTATTTTGCCCAGTCGCATCTAGCTGCGCAACAACAGCAGAGCCCCAGTCAACTAAGTAAACTTTGCCGGTTTTTTCATTAAAAACAACATTAGAGGGTTTAATATCGCCATGAACATAGGGTTTACCTTTGCTGTGTTTTTTAGGATTGCGTAAATAAAGCAAAATTTCAGCGAGCTGAATAGCGATATTAACAACAAGCTCAGGTGCTAACGGACCATGTTGCTGAGAATACTTTTCTAAATCAACCCCAGGTGCACGTTCCATATGCACAATAGATTGGCGCTTAATTTTGTAATATTTAACAACTTTAGGGATTCGTCGATGTGATAACTCAGCTTGAATTTCAGCTTCTTCTGCCAGTCTGTCTTGTACATGTTGCGGTAAGTTCATCCGTGAAAATTTAAAAACAAAGGCATTACCTAAATCATCATCACCATTAAAAACAAATCCATAGGCGCCCTTTCCTAATAAGGCGATATTTTTATAGCCCAGTAAACTTAATTGTTGCTGACATAATTCAACCCAAACTTTTAATTTAGTAGCGTCTTTAGTGTTTAATAAGTAAACCGATTGCTCTTCGGCAATATAAAAATGTTGCAGTTTATTTTCGTGCACTTGATTTCCTAACAATGCTTGCTCTACTAAAAAGTATATCGCTAAAGTGACTTGATGTTAACTCAAAGCTCCCGCTTAAATTTAAGCGCTTGAAAGATAATTCTATTGAGGTAATATCTTTTAAAACAATAATAAAGCATAAATAAAAGGATTTATATGAATTCACTTAAAGCGCTGGTACTTTTAACCATTGGCGCAATACTCGGCTATGGACTTTCATCGTGGACCGCACAAAGCCATCAAGAGGATTTGACTTATCCTGCGGTAAGATTAATAGAGACGCCAACAATATTGAAGGCACCTCAGCAACAAGAGACTAGAGATCAACAAGAACAAACGCTTGTCGTTGCACAAGCCCAAGCTCAAGTAACTAATAACCAGACAGTAACTCTCGCTGTCGATGACGAAGCATTGACTCAACAATACTTAGACTTAAGAGCTGAGCATCAACAATTAAAAGACAAGTATAAAAAATCTAAACGTAAAGTCTCATCCTTAAAATATCAATTAAGTGAATTTGATGGCAGTGTAGCAACCGACGAAGAAATGGAAAAACTCGCTCCTGAACCGTTCAATTTATTCCTGAGTGCCTTTAGAGGTAAAACGAGAAATGACATCTATGATTTTCATCGAAAAGAAGACGATTTAGATTGGGGTTATAACATGCAAAACAATATTTCAGATTTTGTACAAACCCATTATGATGGCATGAACATTGATTTAATATCAGTTATTTGTAAACAGCCCTATTGCGAAATTCTAGTGACTGAAAAACAAGAAGATGCTTGGAATAATATTATTAAAGGTTTGTTAACGCAACCCTGGTGGAAGTTTTCATCAACGAACTCCTCATCGAATAATGTTTCTATATATATGTTCCTAACCCAATAAAATAGTCTTGATAAAGGATGCTCTCATAAACAAAAAAACCTGCATTAGCAGGTTTTTTTAATAGCAAAAAGCGTCAAACTAAGACATATGCATCAACATATTGCTTGGCTCTTCTAAGAATGATTTCCACAAGTTACAAAAACGGGCAATTGAACCGCCATCAATAACACGATGATCACCAGACCAACTTACTTGCATAATATAACGAGCTTCAACTTCACCTTTATCATTAAAGCGCGGTAATTTTTGTAATTTACCTAACGCAACAATCGCTGATTCAGGTTTATTAATTATCGGGGTAGCAACAGTGCCACCAATCGCGCCAATGTTTGAAATGGTAATAGTACCACCCTTCAAATCTTCTGCCCCAACACGACCTGCACGGGCAGAGTCAGTTAAACGCATGATATCTTTGGCAACATCGACAATAGATTTATTCTGTACTTGCTTAACATTAGGGACGAGTAAGCCGACCTTAGAGTCAACTGCCATACCAATATTATGATCGTCAAAATAAGTAATTTCAGTACAATCATCATTAACCTGCGTATTAACAATCGGGAATTCTTTTAATGCTAAAGAAATCGATTTCATGAAAAACGGCATCATAGTTAATTTAATATCTTGTTTCGCATAAGCGTCTTTCATACCACTGCGCAACGCCATTAGATTCGTCATGTCTATTTCTTCACAATAAGTAAAGTGAGGAATAGTTGATACTGAACGTACCATAGCTTTTGCCATAGCCGCTTTAATACCACGAATAGGCTCAACACGTTTACCGCCACTTTGTGCAACAGCAGCAACTTGCGCTACATTTTCAGTGCTTACAACTGGCACTTTAGTGAAAGAAACAACGTCTTCTTTATAAACACGACCTTTCTTACCACTGCCCGGTATTTCATGAATATTAACATTTAATTCGCGAGCTACACGGCGCACCGCAGGGCTAGCAACAGCTTTACTGTTAATAACCTTTGTCTCAACAGGTGCAGTACTTGTTGCTACAGTAACTTTTTCAACGGCAGAAACAGTTGGTGTTTCAACGGCTTTTGCTGCGACAGCTGCAGTTTGATTGCCATTAACCGCCAGCTTTTCTATTTCAAACAAAGGTGCATGTACTTTAGCAATTTCACCTTTAGCATAATAAAGCTTAGTCACAGTACCGTTATGCATCGCTGGAATTTGTACTAGCGCTTTGTCTGTCATTACATCAGCAATGGGTTGATCTTCAACAATCACATCACCTTCTTTAACTAACCATTCAACGAGTTCACATTCAACAATACCTTCACCGATATCAGGTAAAATAAAGTCTTCACGTTCTAATGCTGGTTCACCATTAGCCGCAACTGAATGTTCGACAGCTGGCGTACTTGGCGTAGCAACCACTGGGGCGGCTTGCACAGCAGAAGGGGCCTGCTCTTGATCTGTGGTCATTGAAAAAAGTGGTTGGTGTACTTTGGCAATATCGCCCTGAGCGTAATAAAGCTTAGTAACTGTACCATTATGCATTGCCGGAATTTGTACCAGCGCTTTATCTGTCATCACATCAGCAATAGGCTGATCTTCAACGATAACGTCGCCTTCTTTAACTAGCCATTCAACTAGTTCACATTCAACGATACCTTCACCAATATCGGGTAGAATAAAATCAATACTCATGACAAAAACCTTAGTAATTTATGCTGTGTTTAATGGCTTCGTACACTTTTAAGTGGTCGGCAACATATTCTTTTTCTAGCGATAATGGGTAAGGTGTATCCATACCACAGATGCGCGCAATAGGTGACTCAAGGTGTAAGAAACACTCTTTTTGAATCGTTGCCGCAATTTCACTAGCAAAACCCGCCGTTAATGGCGCTTCTTGGCTAACAACTAAGCGTCCTGTTTTAGTAACAGAATTAACAACAGTTTCAATGTCCCATGGTAAAATAGTACGTAAATCAATGATTTCACATGAAATACCATCAGCTGCAGCCATTTCAGCCGCCTTCTCTATTATTTCCATTTGTGCGCCCCACGCTAATAACGTGATGTCACTGCCTGGCGTAACAATTTCAGCTTTGCCAAGGGGTAATTGATAGTCTTCTAAAGGCACTTCGCCCACAGAGGCACGATACAATCGCTTAGGTTCAAAAAAGATAACCGGGTTTTTATCGCGAATAGACGCTAACAATAAACCTTTTGCTTGGTAAGGATTACGAGGTACAACCACTTTTAAGCCTGGTGTATGAGCAAAATAAGCTTCTGGTGATTGGCTATGATATAAGCCACCCGCGATACCGCCACCGTATGGTGTACGTATCGTTAAATTACCCACATCAAATTCATTACCGCTGCGGTAGCGAAACTTTGCTGATTCATTAACAATTTGATCGAAAGCCGGAAAAATATAATCAGCAAATTGAATTTCAGCGATAGGCACACTGCCTTGAGCTGCTAAGCCATTAGCAAAACCAATAACACCTTGTTCAACTAAAGGCGTGTTAAAACAACGCAACTTACCAAACTTTTCTTGTAAACCACTGGTTGCGCGAAAAACACCACCAAAATGGCCAACATCTTCACCAAAACACACGGCGCGTTCATTTTCTGTCATTGCAATGTCAAGTGCGTTATTAATTGCATGTAATAAATTCATTTGTGCCATTATTTAATTCTCCCCGCGGTGAATGGGTAGGCTTCTGGATACTTTTTAATATGTACTTTCAGCTCGGCAAGTTGAGCTTTTAATAGCGTTGGTGGTTCGTCATAAACATCGGTGATTAAATCTTCAACCGGTGGTTTATCAATTTTTTCAGCAACTTTTACCGCCGCTAAGACTTCTTCACGTAACTTATCGAATAACGTTGTTTCTTGTGCTTCATCCCACCACTTATTCGCTAACATCCAGTTTTTCATACGAAGAATTGGATCATGAGCTTGCCATTTAGCTTCTTCTTCACGCGTACGATATCCAGAAGGATCATCAGAGGTAGAGTGTGCGCCTAAGCGATAAGACATCGCTTCAATAAGTACTGGCTTATTTTCTGCTAAAGCATAAGTCCGAGCATCTTGTGTCGCTTTTAAAACGGCGAGTATATCGTTGCCGTCGATTCGAATCGTTTTAATACCGTAACCGACACCACGAGAAGCAATACCATTACCTGCATACTGCTCGTCTGCGGGTGTTGAAATTGCGTAGCCGTTATTACGACAGAAAAAGATAACCGGAGCACGATGTACTGCTGCCATATTTAAACCGGCATGGAAGTCACCTTCTGATGCAGCCCCCTCACCGAAATAACAAATAGTTACCGCGTCAAGCCCTTGTAACTTCTGGCCATATGCATAACCGGTCGCTTGTGGTATTTGAGTAGCCAGTGGTGATGAAATCGTCATGTAGTTTAATTCACGGCTGCCGTAATGAATCGGCATTTGACGACCTTTGCCTAAATCCTTTTCATTACTGAACATTTGATTCATGAAGTTTTCAAGTGAGAAGCCACGATACATTAATGCACCTTGTTCTCGATATTGCGCCATGATCATATCTTGAGGTTTTAAACCGGCAGCACCACCAACACTTGCAGCTTCTTCGCCCAGTGCGGTCATGTAAAAGCTTAGACGCCCCTGACGTTGCGATGCGACCATTCTCTCATCGAGTACACGGTGAAATGCTAAAGTTTTATAAATTTTTGTTGCTGATTCTTGATCAATTTCAGGAAGCTCAGCACCTTCATATACGGTGCCGTCTTGTTGTAATACTTTGAGGATGGGAATTTCAACTGAATGACCATCAATAAAAGCGGGTTGATGTACCACCGGACTTTCTTTATATACGTCAGTGTTCATAGCCTTCTCTTCTCTTCTTGTCTTAGGGAATATGTTCATTGCAGATTTGCTATACCCATTATTCTTAGCGTAAGTGTACTTAGTTTTAGTACTTATTGGGTTTTGCGCAATGAGCTGTTGTAAATAATCGAACGTACTTTACCTTTACGTAAACTGAAACACAAGTTGTGTGAGCTAAGTAAAATTTTGGACATACGGTAATATCATCAATATGCCCATAAAAGTTTACATCACTACAGCCGTTATTCGATAGATGTGGGGATAACGGTTAATAATGCGCGCTGCCCGATAGCAACATTAGCATTAGGGAATATAATAGCTTCGCCATCTTTATCTGTTTTAATCTCATTACCATCATCGACAGCGAGTACCGTGCCTTTTGGAAAGTCAGTAAAGTTTTCAACGTTATCCGAAAAATTTAAAGCAAAGTTTTCACCCTGACGATTAATGGTTTGGTAGATTTCATAAATACTAAAATCATTTTCATCATAGTCTTTTAGTAACAAGTCTTGCCCTGAAATCAAACGGGTTAATGTTTCTTTGACTTGCTCGAATTTAGTCATGTCATTTTCACCAAAAGGCATCACTTTGCCTAATTCCACAGTGAAGGCGTCGGCATTAAACTCGTTTGATGAAAAATAGCTAAAGGTTGTGGTGGGTGAATGCGAAAGTAAAATAGTACTCACGCCACAGGCATACATAAATTGCAGTTGTGATTTTTTCCAAGCCTTACCATGTCTAAAAGGATAGACAGCAAACTTGTCGTTTTTTGAAGCTCGAATGGCGGTATGTAAATCGTAATGGCAACGTTCTCTTTCAGTACCACTTAATAACGATTGGCCTTGTTCAAAGAAATCTCGCACGGTATTTTCAAGTAATAAAGCACGGTGGCGCTCTTTATTAATTAACCCTGCGCCTTGGCCCTGATCAGCAGAATGGCCACCGGAGAATAAGCGATTCATATTTTCTTCAATAAAACGCTCAGAAATATTAATTGAAGCCGGGTTACCAATAATAAACAATACACGTTCGGTACAGGCAAGCTCCCCTAAAATAAGCTTTTTAATGAGCTCAGCACAAATTTCAATTGGCGCGGTTTCATTACCGTGCACGGCACTTGAGAGCACAATATCTTTATTCGAGGTTTGAAGTTCAACAGGTTCAAAAGTAATCAAACCGGTATCAAGTACCGTGACGTTTGTTTGGCTGTTACTTGCTTGATGTTGAACTTGAAAGGAAAAACGTCCTGCGAGTGACCACTCATTAGCACGAGTTAAGGCGAGAAAGTCACCTGTTGATTGTAACGCTTGCTGTTGTTCTTGTACGACTACTTGTAATTTATTCAAACCACATTCACTAAGGCAATAAAAATTGTTTATATTGTACAAAGAAATGGAGATTATTGCTTGGTTTGATGAGAATAAAAGTTAAAGTGACAATAATGAACAACATTGATAAGTCAGCGACGTTTGCCAATACTGGCATATAATATCGGCTAATGACCTTGATCATTAGCCGATATTATATACTATTTCAATTTATAGCAGCGTAAGAAGTTCTGATACCTTTATCTCACTATCGACTTATAAACCGGCTTTGGTAAATGCAGCACTGACCAGTACTTGTGCTTCGGTAATAATAAGTGCTAAGTGTTTTTGATCAATAAAACTCTCAGCATAAATTTTATAGATATCTTCAGTACCTGAAGGACGAGCAGCAAACCAACCATTGTCTGTCGTGACTTTGACACCACCAATAGCGGCATTATTACCAGGGGCGTGTGATAAAACTTGGTTAATTTTTTCACCAGCGAGCGTCGTACTGGTAATGTCATCCGCACTTAATGACGTTAGCACTTGTTTTTGTTCAAAACTGGCAACAGCTTCAACACGCCCATAACAAGGCTCACCTAATTTTTCAGCAAGCTCTTGATACAGTTGATAGGGGTCTTTACCGGTAACAGCAAGAATTTCTGCTGCCAGTAACGCCATAATAAAACCATCTTTATCTGTCGTCCAGCAGCTGCCATCACGAGATAAAAAAGCAGCACCCGCACTTTCTTCACCACCAAACGCGTATGATGCATCACTGAGACCGTCGACAAACCATTTAAAACCCACCGGCACTTCTGATAAAGGACGGTCAATATACTTAGCAACACGGTCTATAAGTGAGCTAGACACTAAGGTTTTACCTATTTTACTGGTTTTAGGCCAGTCACGATGAGTCATCAAATAATAGATAGCAACGGCTAAGTAATGATTAGGATTCATTAAACCACCGGTTCGAGTAACAATACCATGGCGATCAAAATCAGGGTCATTACCTACAGCAATATCAAACTTGTCTTTTAAAGCTATGAGTCCAGCCATGGCATAAGGAGATGAGCAATCCATCCGAATTTTGCCATCTTTATCAAGGGGCATAAAAGCAAAACTGGCATCAACAACCGGATTGACCACTTCAAGGTTTAACTGATAGGTCTTTGCGATAACTGGCCAGTAATGAATCCCTGAACCACCAAGTGGATCAACACCAATTTTAACACCTGCTTGCGCAATAGCTTTCATGTCAACAACTTGCTCAAGTTCGTTAACATAAAAAGTAATAAAGTCTTGTTTTGACAATAATGGCGACGAACAAGCTTGCTGGTAGCTAACGTCTTTAACATTAATCAGCTTTTCGGCAATTAAGTCATTAGCTCGTTGTTCAATTTTTTTAGTCACACCACCTTCAGCAGGCCCTCCATGAGGTGGATTATATTTAATACCACCATCTGTTGGTGGATTGTGAGAAGGAGTAATAATTAAACCATCAGCTTGATTATCTTTATTTATTGGTAATTTATTATGAGCAATAATGAGTCGAGAAATAACCGGAGTTGGTGTAAAACCATCATCATCTTGAATAACCACTGGGATATTATTGGCAATTAACACCGACAGCGCATTAGCAAAAGCAGGTTCTGAAAGCGCGTGGGTATCTTTACCTAAAAACAATGGCCCTTTCAATCCCTGTTCAATGCGATGTTCGGCAACTGCTTGACAAATAGCCAAAATATGTTGTTCATTAAAGCTGGTTTTACTGGCATTGCCGCGATGGCCTGAGGTACCAAAAGTTACCCGTTGTGCAGTAATCGCAACATCTGGCCTTAATAAAAAATAATCACTGACTAATTTACCAATATTAATACGGTCTTGTGGTCTAACTGGTTTTCCTGCATGCGCATGAATAGTCATGATATTCCCTATATTTTTTATTTAAATGTTATCGTCAACAATTTTGATATTGCTTATAAAAGATCTCGAATATTTTCGGCATCTTCGTTAGTGTAACCTAACATTAGCGATGCTTTCGTTAGCATCATTTTTTTACGGGTGGTATTTGAGTTTGTCATCACCCAAAATGGGCTATCGGGGATTTGTAATGGCTTAGTGCTGCTGCCACTGGCAGAAAGTTCATCTTTACTTTTAGCAAAATAGAGACGGTCTCGCCCACGGATTTCAGAAACAACAGCGAAACTTTCACTGTGCACACGATATAAAGCAGCAAGAATAAGTAAAAATCGACCAACCGCGCCGCGCTGCATGGCTAATTCTTCTTTATTAATATAATTAAGTACATTATCAATGCTAGGCGGTTCGACCTTTATTTCTTCTGCTATGACAGCTACTGCAATCTCGATATTTTCTTCAACTTGAAGAGGTAAACTTTCAATAGCCTCTTCATCTTCGATACGAACATTTTCTACAAGAAAATCAACCGTATTTTCAGTCAACGTTAAACTAAGCAAGCGACGTAAGATTGACGAAGCACTTTCGCCAATAAATTGGGTATTCGACACTATGTGTTGGTAAAGTTCTTCATCTATTTCAATGTTTTTCATTAATTACCCTAGAATTTTATTATTCGCGCAGGATTATACTTAGCTTAAGGAAAACTTTCCAGCGCCAATATCTCGATAAAGGCTCAAAAAAAATTGCATGGTGCAATAAAAGCTAAGACAATAAAGATTAAAGCAAGCATATACATTCGATGAGCTATCAATGACTAAGAATTTACACTATCAACAACAAGGCTCTGGCGCCGATATAATTTTAATACATGGTTTATTCGGTAGTTTAGAAAACCTCAACATGGTGGCAAAAGGTTTAAAAGATAATTACCGAGTGACCAATATAGATGTAAGAAACCATGGTTTATCTTTTCACAAAAACGCAATGAGCTACCAAGAATTAGCCCAAGACGTTATCGAACTAATGGCAAGGATTAATATTGAACGTGCCCATATCCTTGGACACTCGATGGGCGGTAAAATTGCTATGCAGCTTGCGCTAGACCATAGTGAAAAAATTGATAAACTTATTATAGCCGATATTGCACCGGTTGCTTATCCACCACACCACACTCAAATTATTGAAGGCTTACAAAACATTAAGCTTGATGATATTAGTAATAGAAAAGATGCTGACAATCAATTATCTCCATACGTTGATGATATAGGTGTTAGACAGTTTTTATTACGTAATTTAGTCGCCAAAGATGGTAAGTTCAATTTCAAATGCAATCTTGACAATATTCAGCAATGTTACCCACAAATAATGGCAGCAAATCAAGGTAAGCAAGCTTTTAAAGGTGAAACTCTATTTATCAAGGGCGGTAACTCTAATTATATAACCACAGAGCACCGTGATATTATCCAAGCACTATTTCCAAATAGTCGAGCCAAAATAATTCAAGGAACTGGCCATTGGTTGCATGCAGAAAAAACCACAGTATTTAACAAAATTGTTAATGAATATTTAAACCTTTAACATGCACTTATAAACCGCTTTAAAATCAATGAATCGAATAACCTTTTTAGGTTTGCAACAATCAATTGATTGAAAGAATAGCGTTAAATTGCCTTGTCATTTGTGGTAAAAATTATGTGTTTAAGCGTTAGATTATGCTATAGTGCGCCTGAAATTTTTAGGGTGAATTATGTTAGCTGAAAACTTAGAACTTATTGAAACTATCGGTTTGAATTTATTTTTTGCTTTTATCTTTATTTTCATTGGCTTATCAGTCCATGATGTAATGACAAAAAATGATGTTCCCAAAATGGGCCGTATGGTCGTTTATTTGGTCTTATTTCTAGGTTGTGCTGGCTTTATTGCCAAAGGCATTATCCAACTGGTTTGGGAAAGCCAAGGGGTTGGGTAAGAGTTAAAGATGGCAAAAGAAGCAAGTGATTTAACCACTATTGATTTGTTTAGTGATGAAAAGCGTCCTGGACGCCCAAAAACAAATCCTCATTCGCGTAGTGTGCAAGTAAAAATAAACAAGCGCAATCAAGTTAAACGCGATAAAAACAATGGCTTAAAACGAGTAGAGTTTAAGATACATCAAGACTTGTTTGAGCAACTCGACGACTTAGCTAAAGTTAAAGGCTTAAGTCGCGGCGAACTTATTGAGTCGATATTGAAAAATTCAATGACGGCAACAGCATTAAATATTAGTAAATAAGGGTTTTATACCATGGCAATTGTAGGTTTATTTTTCGGTAGTGATACAGGCAATACTGAAGCTGTCAGCAAAACTATTCAAAAAAAGTTAGGCAAAAAATTAGTTGAAGTAAAAGACATCGCAAAAAGTACTAAAGAAGAAATAGCTGAATTTGATTTAATCATTTTAGGTATTCCAACTTGGTATTATGGTGAAAACCAATGTGATTGGGACGACTTCTTACCTGAGCTTGAAGAAGTCGACTTTACTGATAAGTTAGTCGCTATTTTTGGTTTAGGTGATCAAGAAGATTATTCTGAATACTTCTGTGACGCGATGGAGCCTTTAAAAGATATTGCTGAGTCAAGAGGCGCGGTTATTGTTGGTAACTGGTCAACGGAAGGTTACGAGTTTGAAGCATCTAAAGCCTTAGTTGATGAGAAGACTTTTATTGGTTTATGTATTGACGAAGACCGTCAACCAGAACTAACTGAAGCGAGAATTGACAAGTGGGTCACTCAAATATTTGAAGAGATGTGTTTAGCAGAGCTTGCAGACTAATTTACTCTTTATAATTAGCCAATAATAAGCCTGTGTCGACAGGCTTTTTTGTGTCTACTGTTATGTAAGCAATGTTTATTTTTTTTTCTGACGTATGTATAAACGCCGATTTAATTTAGTGACCAGCTCACCATTATTATTTTTTACATAAACATTCACCGTCGGTTGATACTTTTCACCATGACGAGTATTTTCAATAATCTCATTAATAAAATCATCACTAACGTAAAATTCAGCCGTAACTTCGCCTACTCCTGGTTTAATAAAGTCTATATCAGCCGATTTATCCCAGACATAATATTGATTATCTAAACGCGCTAAAATCATTAAGACATAAAAAGGGTCTGTCATCGAAAATAGTGAGCCGCCAAAGTGTGTGCCTAAAACATTTTTGTTCCATGCTCGCATTTTTAAACTCACCTTAGCTTGTCTGAAATCACTAGAAAGCTCGGTGACCTTAATGCCGGTAAATAAAAATGGTGGCCAAATATTTAGCAGTAATTTTAGTAACCACGCTCTTCTTAACATCTAAATCTCCTTTGATCCTATAATCACTCGGTCATACAGCTCATCGTACCAGTAAAGCTATTGGAGTTTATACTAATTTAAAAAGTCAAAGCCGATCAATTTACTATTCATTTCAACTAAGGCTTCCCTCAAGCAGTAGAACCCCCTATAATTTTGTTTAACTTACCGAATTAGAGAATTAAAGTTAATGGCAGACCAAAATGAAGAGCTAAAAAGAGCTGGATTAAAAATCACCCTGCCGCGAATCAAAATACTCACTATTTTGCAAAATCCTAATAATCAGCATATTAGTGCGGAAGATGTTTACAAAATATTGTTAGTGCAGAATGAAGAGATTGGCTTGGCTACCGTTTATCGTGTACTCAATCAATTTGACGATGCGGGCATTGTCAGTCGTCATCATTTTGAAGGTGGAAAGTCTGTTTTTGAATTAAGTCATAAGAAACATCATGACCATCTTGTTTGCCTAAAATGTGGCAAAGTAGTGGAGTTTGAAGATAACGTCATTGAACAACGCCAAGAAGATATTGCTAAATCACATAAAATAAAGCTAACCAACCATAGTTTATATTTATATGGTGAGTGTGAAGATGAAGAAGCTTGTGATTCATACCGAACGTCTAATAGTTAAGCTATTGTGTGAATGTTACTAATAAAAACCTGCTTCAGCAGGTTTTTTTTTACTAATCAAAATATAATTTTGCTTAGTATTAAGATAAACGCATCTGCTAAATTACCTTTTTATAGACAAAGAAAAAGCGACATAAAGCCGCTTTTTATTTCTTTGCTAGATATAATGCTGCAAATCCATTTGCCAATTTTTAAACTCCCTAAATCATCTGGAAATTATATTTGGGTAAGATCACGTTACTCAAATGTTATTACTATCCTTAATTAACATCCATTTCAGTACTAACTGTTCATTTAATTCCTTTAAATGACTCCATATAAACAGAGATACTATCTCTCTACTACACATCCATTATCAGTTAGTTTCATCCATAAATTTTCATTCATTATAAGCGTGGTAAATTAAGTTAACTTCAGCGCTCGTTTTTGCATCCATTCATGTAAATTCCATTTACGTATCATTCCATTGAAAAAGTTAGTGTCCTTACAGGTAAATCCTTTATCAACTGAATATTAACTTATACCACTTTCCATTTCGTACTTCCTGTACGTGTTCAACAAATAATGTTTATCCCTTAAACTTATTTGTAGTGTTGTCCATAACCTGTGTCGTCCTGACAAGATAAATATTAGCATTTATGTGTTCTGGCGCTAGCAAGTTAAATGAAATAAATTAAACTTCATTCATTACTTTTATTAAAAATAATGATTTTAATCATATCTAACAGGTAGTTATAAGTTGCTGTCTTTTACACTTACAAATTATTGTATGATCACTGACGTAATTGTGCGAAATGACTTACACCAAAGGTGTGACTTTGTCGGCAAATATAAAAATGATAAATGATGCAATATAAAAATATCACTGAAAGTTAACAGAAAATTAGTTATTCTTGCCGAAGTTTTCAGATCAAACAATATTTTTAGGAGTTTTTGTGCTTTTGTTGAAGTCACTATTTTGTTTAACCGGTTCAGATGATCGTCGTCGATTCATTGCTATACATTTAAGTTGTTATTTATTATTTATCATTACTAGCACAATTTTTTCTTTTAACGGCTTATTATCTTTGTTGGCATTATCTATTTGTGCAGGTATATGTACTCTTTCAACAAAGCGTCGCCTAAACGATGCTAATCTCAAGATAAGCTGGTTGCTAGCACCTACAGCGAGTTTTTTAATTGCTGGTTTAATTATCACCATCAGTGATAACACCACAAGCTACTGGTTACTTTTAGTCCCTTTAGCAATTTCTGCATTTTTAATGACTTACAAAAGCCAAAAAAATAATCATATTTTTGGTTACGCTGGCCATATCGACTTAAGTAGCTATATAAAACAAGGAAGTTCTCAACCTCAACAGCGAATAGAACCAACATTTAATCAACACGAAGCTAAAGTTTCGCTATCAAGCGCCCATCAAGGTACGGCTAATACCTATGTTAAAAATAGTGGAGTAGCTCAAGACTCGCCTGCCGCCTCTGATGATATTGGTGAAGCAATCAGACTAAAGCTACTTAACAATAAACATAAGGCATTAACGTTAACAATATTGATATTAATCGTTCTTTTGGCAATAGTTCTACCAGCTGCTATTACCTCCGTTGATGATGATGTTATAGCAGCAAACAAAAATGAAAAAACCGCCATAGAGCAGTCAAAATCTGCCCTAAGCCATGAGGTTACACTACCCGATAACTTTTCTTTATTGGCATCATCTTTCGATGGTATTACGATAAAATGGCAGGGGGATCAGTCAATTAGTGGCTTTTTATGGCAACAAACTACCGCACAAGGTGATAACAGCTGTCAGGTTATTTCTTATGATAATGGTGAGGTGATTAGAACATTGGACGTTAATCAAGAAAGTAATGGTGACTATTTAGCGAGGTTTTCACCACTAGATACTAGAGTGATAATCAAGAACATTGCCATTAGAAGCAGTTTTACCTTATGTGGTTATACCTTTTCTCTAAACGGTAGCCAAGCCATTTTAGGCAAACACCGATATTATTCAACATTCCTTGAGCAGTAAATCGCTATATTTTAAGCAAAAAAAATACGGCTCTTAGAGCCGTATTTCCTGAACTAGCTTATATGCATCCTGCATATTATATGTGTCCCGCTTCATCCATAAAGAACTGTCCGTAGTGTTTCCTAATAATCCATTGCTTTCCATTCATCTTCCGTGATTGCAACTCATCCTAAGTCACATCAATAGTGATATTTCATCCTTGGGCTTGTTCCATCAGCCGTTATTCCTTTAACCTAAATCCATTTAGTTCATTCGATGACTCCTGTCATCTGGCTTGTTCCGTCAGCCGTTATTCCTTTAACCTAAATCCGTTTAGCTTATTCGATGACTCCTGTCATCTGGCTTGTTCCTCTCGCCGTTATTCCCTTAACCTAAATCCGTTTAATTCCTTCGATGACTCCTGTCATCCGGCCTATTCCTTCAAGCGTCCTTTTAAGAGTACCCTACTCTATCGGTCTTCCTGACCTGTATCTTCCTGATGTAGTAAATATTACGTTAATTAAGATTTATTCGTACCCATAATAATATTTTATATTTACAATAAAAAAATGTAACAAGTATGTAAATATACAAAAACCAATACAATCAATAACTAAAGAACATAAGCTGTCTTTTTATTTACATATACTTACTCAATATCTTACATTAACGTAGGACATGTCTTACAAATATTTAATCAAAAATGCAATACTCTATCCCTTGTGCTCAACATCACTCGGTAAGAAAATCTTTGTTACTTGATATATTAACAAGGTTTAAAGTATTATTACTGAGTCGTCGTTTTGGCTTTGATTAAATAGTTTCAGATTAGAGCTGCCAGCAGTAGTTTGATTAAGTTCATTTATTGGGAGTTTATACGTTAATTGATTCACTATTAGTTGCGACTTTTCAGGGAAAATGTCGTCACATTAAAATACAGTAATGCCCCTACTAATACTGTAAAACATTTCTGTTTAAACAAAACGAAAGTATGACGTTACGCTTTCAAAAAGCGATATTTTGGATCCCCACACTCAAAAAAGCAAAGCTAACAGTAAGATCAATTTAAAGATTTTCATTTATATCTTATCGTCGCATAATCGACTTAAACTTAATAAAAAATAGGCAGGGATAATTTTTCATTATCAAATCACACCAAAACTTATAAAAAATTGGTAGAATATTAATTAAACAAGTTGCTGTTAGGAATTGTCACTCTTGAAGTATTTATCACTCACCGTTAAGGTTTTATCACTTTCTTTTTTTCTCTGCTGTTTTTCAGCGTATTCTGTTAACTTGTCAACGGTTGACTCTTTGCCAGTTAAAACATCTCTGGCTTTATCTGATTATTTTACTGAAACCTGGAACACACCCGATGGCTTGCCCCACAACGGTATTAATGCAATATCACAAACAACTGACGGCTATCTTTGGATTGGCACTTGGGAAGGTTTAGCGCGCTTTAATGGCAGGGAATTTAAAGTATTTACCCGAGGTTCAAAAATTGGGTTGCCTGACTCAGTAATTAAAAGTTTAACATCAACTCAAGAAGGTGAATTACTGGTTGCAGGTGCCCGTGGTGGTTTATCAGTTCGTAGCAACAAGCAATGGTTACCACAACCCTCATCGTCCACTATGATCAATGATGCCATTTATGATAACAATAAAAACATATGGTTAGCATTAGAAGGTAAGGGATTGATATACAGAAATAAAGATACTAAAAAAGACACCATTATTATTGATAATATTGAAGCTTTTAAAATAGTACAAGATAACGAAGGCATTATTTGGGTTGCCACCAGCAAGGGTCTATTTTCAGTAAAAAATAAAACGTTGGTTCGCCATATTGATGAACGTTATGGTTTACCTAATAGCCCTGCACATACCATTATATTAACAAAAGAAAAGCAACTAATCGTCGGTACTCAACAAGGTGCTTATAAATTAGTAAAGGGGATTTTCCAACCTTTGCATAAACGACTCGCTAATGAAAAAATCATCAGTTTATTGCAGGATTCAGATCTTAACATTTGGCTAGGCACCAATAATCATGGGATTTTTAAGCTTAGTAAAAACGAATTAGAACAATTAGATGAAAGCAATGGTCTTCCCAATAATAGAGTTTCTTCACTATACCAAGATAATGAGCAAAGTATTTGGGTTGGTACAAGTAATGGCTTATTTCGTTTGAGAGAAATGCCCTTTATTACCTTAACCACAAAACAAGGATTATCAGGTAACTTTATTCGCAGTGTTTTATCTCACTCAGATGGCAGTCTATGGGTTGGCAGCAGTAAAGGCTTAAATAAGATTAACAAAGGATTAATTAGCACCATTAAGGTAGCTCACAGTAATGAGCAACTCTCCGTTTTAAGTTTAGCTGAAACGCCAGACAAACAAGTTTTAGTTGGCACCTACACACAAGGACTTTATGCTGTCACTAACAATAAATTACAAAAGTTAATAACGACAGAGAACGGCTTACCAAGTAATGAAATTAGAAGTATTTTAGTTGACTCAACTAAAAATATTTGGCTTGGTACCGCTTCTGGAGTAGTTAAAATATCGCCTGATAACACAATTGAAGAATTTAATAAGCAAAGTGGATTACCTGCCAACTTCATTATAGCACTCGCTGAAGATCATAAGGGGAGAATATGGATTGGCACTGGCAATGGTCTCGCTTCTTATAATAAAGGGTCTCTACAAACCTACCATCTTAATGACAAATTTGATGCTAAATATGCCTTTGGTTTTCATGTTGAGCAGAACTCACTTTGGATAGCATCTGACAGAGGTCTAATTCATATTAATCTAATGACCGATGAGATGAGTGCTGTCACTAAAGAAAATGGACTGCCCGTAGACAAAATATTTCAAGTTGTTATAGATAACAATAACACCTTTTGGCTAAGCAGCAACCGTGGAATAATAAGTCTTACACGATCACAAATCAATAGTGTTATTCAAGGAAAAAATAAATCTATTGATTATAACTTATTTGCTGAAGGCGTTGGTCTTTTAAGTTCACAAGCTAATGGCGGTTCAACACCTGCGGCAACACTTCATGATGACGGCAGCGTTTGGATTGCTACAGCAAAAGGTGTTAGCCATATTAATCATGAAAGATTACAACGTATGGCAGAAACCGTACTGCCTGTCGTAATAGAGCAACTAAATGTTGATGGTAAGTATTATCCCCTTTTGTCGACAGTAGAATTACCTAAAGGCGCATCTCGCATTACAATTCACTATGCCGGTTTAAGTTATTTAATGGCTAAACAAATTGTTTATCAAAGCCAATTAATTGGCTTTGATAAACAATGGCAAAATAAAAACAATCAAACGTTTACTGAATTTACTAATTTAGAACCAGGGAATTATACTTTCCAAATGCGGGCTAAGTATCCTAATGGTGAGTGGCAAGAAAATATTGCCTCCATTAGCTTTACTATCACGCCTTTTTATTGGCAAACAACTTCCTTTAAATTATTTGTTATTTTTTGTTTTTGCTTTTCTTTATATTCGCTTTATCGCTACCGCATGATAGCTATCAAGCGCAGCCAGGTAAAATTGAAGAACTTAGTTGCCCAACAAACGATAGAATTACAAAAACAAGCTGAGTTATTTTCCTATCAAGCTAACCATGATCAATTAACGGGGTTATTTAACCGCCGTGCATTCGATGGATGGTGTAATAATGACTTTGAAAAAGCTAAATTGGCTAATCGCCCACTAACTATAGCTATGCTAGACATAGATCATTTCAAAAAAGTAAACGATGATTACTCGCACCTTATTGGCGATCAAGTCATTAAACGGATAGCTAATATTTTACATAAAATTATTCAAGACTGTTCAACTGAAACAAAATTAGCGCGTTGGGGAGGTGAAGAATTCACTCTATTAATTATGAGTGATAAAGAAAAGGCTTATGATTATTGTGAATTACTCAGAATTACGATTAAAAACTATGATTTTTCAGATATAGCCGGTGACATTAACATCACAGTAAGTATAGGTCTGACCGATAATAGTGAAATAACCGAATACGACAAAATGATTACTCGTGCTGATCAAGCACTATACTTCGCCAAACATAATGGTCGTAATCAAGTAAGAATCTACCAAAAATCAGAATAAAATAAAGAAATAAAGAATAGCAAAAATATTAATCATAGTGATGGCATTAATATTGGTGGTAAGGTCAAAATGAGCCTGTAACAGATTTTGTGTTATTGGACTACCTTTAGTACTAAGTTGTAGAGTTTACTATCGACCAATGATATGACCAAATTATACTAATGATGACTAAATGAAAAAGTGCTGCACTTTCCTGCTGCCCAAATGAATCTCTATAGTCCCAACATTACAACATCTATAAACCACACAGAGAAAGTTCTTCCAGATTATGAGCTACTTATTCAAAGCGTACCAAATACTCCGACGCTTAAATTAAACAATAACAAGTAAATATCGTGATTTACCTGTCCAAAAAACCAGATTTAAGGTGATGAGAAGACTTTAGGCCGGTATTATTTAAGCGCGTTTTCATCAATTACAATATCATAAAAAACCTACCTATTAGCAAGTTTATATATCGCTGTTAATGCAAAAAATGGATACTGACTTGTATCCATTTATATTACCTATCAAAAATAAATTACTTGCTCCATTGAGAAAAAATAGCGCTAGTTACCGATCCAATCATACTTAACAGTAGTTTACAGAATTAATGCTTAGGCATGAATTACCTCAAAAATATCTTTAAAAGAAGTTTTTGTAATAATATCAATATGCAAATGTAATTTTCGCGCAATATCACTCGAGGATATAACACCTCTTATATGATGATTACTTCTATCAACAACTAAACAATGACGTAATCCATAATTTTTTAATGTTGAAACAACATCATTAACCTTAGCATTTTCAAGATCTTTATAATCGAGGGCGTGCAGCATATACCTTGGTATCATCATATCTTTTACTAATATTTCAGTTCTAGAACTGCCTTTTGCAACTTCTGCGACGATCCGTTGCTCTGACAACTCATTAGTACTGACTATGCCTAAGAAATCATTAGTTTTTGACACGACTATTTTCATTTTCACATGAGCTTTGAGCATCAACTTTAAAGTATCAGCAGCGTCAGTATCACCTTCAATTACTAGTGCCTTATGTTCTTTAAAATCAGTAAAGATATCTGTAGCGGGCGAGTCTAAAGATATCTTATGAAAATCTTCTGGTGATATAATCTTGTCTATTAAATCTAAATCAAATAACTGTAAACAGGTCATAATTACTACTCACTTATTAAAATAATCTTGTCTTTGATAGAAAAACCTACATTACATGAATGATGTTTTTCTGATGTTTAATCGAATGTTTAAGCGCGTTACTTAGTTGATTAAATGCCTGATCAAAAGCATCTTTTTTATAATTACAAATCACTTTTATATCGATATTTTGTCTTCCTAATAAGTGCAATGAAATATGACAGCCGAATTTAGCATTGCCCTTTCGACAACTATCAGCCTGAAAAGTTACTTGTACAAAATGAATTAAATCAGTATAAAAACTTAAGCTTTTTACAATTTTATTAACATAGGATTTTAATTTGAAATCCTGCGTTTTATGACGAAAAGTCGTTGACACCATCATAGGTAAATCTCCACAACAAATTGGCGACATTAGGTCAAAAATCAATTTTTTTATTGACCTAATTGTAAGCAGTGAAATTTATACGATGTTTAAGGGCGGAGCTCTTGGGCGAAGGTATTGAAATTTTTCATTCAATAATATGATGTTTTTGTTTGTTGAATCGTTGAATAGATAAGTAATTTGGTTGATGCGATTATTGGTCTTATTACTGGTAATCAATAAGTCAGGTTCAACATCACATTCGATGTCTGAAGACACGTCAAATATCAATGGTTGCGCAGTGTTCGAATTTTTTTCATCGACAATACTATAGCCTTGCTCACCATTGGAGCTGGTTATAAAAAATAAAAGTATGGCGAAGATAAATTTACGCAAGTGCTTCTCAAGAATAATAATTACCTGATATATATTGAGTGATAAATTTATTTTTTCAAGTGAGAAAATGTAATTTTTTATTTCAATCATTTGTTAGCAAACAACGTCCTTAACTGACGTTTTAAATACCGGTTTATCTAAGCCAGGTAGTTAAAATGTTGTAATATCATAATCTAAGTAAAAACTCAGTAAATCTTAAGTTAACTCTGCTATCTTCTATTAAAGAGAAACTATTTATTGTCGGCTAACCTTGAAAATATTGATTATTGAAGATTCAACTTCGTTAAGAAGAAGCCTTAAAATAGGGCTGTCAAACCTAGGTTTTACGGTAGATGATACCGGTGATGGCTCTGAAGGTCTAAGTATGGCTTTAGCCGGTGATTACTCGCTACTGATACTTGATTTGATGCTACCATCTGTTGATGGTACGGCGATATTAAAGGCCATTAGAAAAGCCAATAAAGACCTGAGAGTGCTGATACTTTCAGCCCGGGATCTCACCGAAGATAAAATATCAGGATTATTAAACGGCGCTGACGACTATTTAACTAAGCCCTTCTCATTCGATGAACTTCATGTTCGACTGCTTTGTTTAATGCGCAGGGGCAGCTTAAATATCAATGACAGTAAAATTAATATTGGCCTGTTTTCATTAGATATTCATTTAAAACAATTACTATGCAATGGCATCGATGCCCATTTAACACCGAATGAATATAAACTTGTTGAATGTTTATTTACCAATCAAGGTAAAGTAGTTACTCCTGAAAAGTTAAGTGAATATCTAGCAGGTCAGTACAATGCGGTGGCCAAAAATTCAATTGAAGCACATCTGTCTACTACCCGAAAAAAAGTGAGAGATATAGGACACGATTTACCGATAAAAACCAAGCGTGGTTTTGGTTATTTTGTTGAGAGCAATTAATGACTTCTATCAAGAAAAAGTTAAGTCAATATATATCAATATCGATATCGGTATTGTTGGTCTCGCTCTTTTTTATTATCGATATTAGTGTTGATAGTTGGATCAGCAATCAGTTTGACCGCGCGATGATTAACAAGGCGGGGTTATTAGAAACCTTAGTAAACGAAGATCCTGAAAAAGTAGATTTTGATTTTGCAGATGAGTTTATGCCTGAGTTTTCGGGGGCAAACGATCCTGAGTATTTTCAACTATGGCGTGATAATGAGGTTTTTGAACGTTCTAATACACTGAAGCTTTTTGAGAATAATGACTTACCCCAATTAGCCGTTGCCCTACATAAATCATCAATAACAAATATAACCTTACCAGACGGACGTACTGGCAGGATGTATTTTACAAAATTCAAACCTCAAATCGACAGTGATGTTAGAGAGGAATACGGAATAACAAAAGCGGTTTTTGCAAAAACTCAAAAGCCAATGGAGTTAGCCTACGCAACGAGTAACGAAAGCTTAAATCAAATCCTCTGGTTTGTAGATGTTATTTTTATATTAACCTCAATTTCCGCTGTTATCGCAGTAAGGATCATTGTTTTTAATGTTGTTGAACGTGGGCTAAAACCCCTCGATGAATTAAACGCTGAACTGAAAAAAATTAATTTAAATTCTGAAGTCAGCACCCTATCAACGAGTGAATTGCCCGAAGAACTCATTGCAATAGCAGACGGAATTAACCACTTTATCAGTGAAAATAAAATTCTTTATTCCAGAGAAAAAAGAATTACTTCAGATATCGCTCATGAATTAAAAACGCCAATCGCCGAGTTACTTAATTTAAGTGAAGTCGCAATAAAATTTCCTCATGAAAAACAATTAGCCGCAAGTTTTAAAACTGATGTATTGGCTATTACTGAGCGGTTAAGAAATATCGTCAACGGGATACTTTTACTGCAAAAAAGTACCTATCAAGCTGAATTAGAAAAACAGCAAGTAAATGTTGAGCTGTTACTGAAAACAATAATTACCTCAGAAAATAAGCAAAACAGAAATGTTACGCTTAACTTTAATCAGCAATGTGGTTATATTCAGACCAATGAATTCGCTTTTACTACCGTGCTAACCAATCTAATTAATAATGCGCTCTATTATAGCCCAGAAACGACCCCTGTTATTATTGCCGTAACACCAGAAATAAACACAAATAGAATACGAGTGGAAATTTCGAACATCAGTAGTTTTCAATATTCAGAAGAAGAGTTGACGCTTTTTTTTGAACCCTTGTGGCAAAAAGATTCATCAAGAACATCCGAAGAAAGATACGGACTAGGTTTAGCGATTGTAAAATCTTACTGTGACAAAATCGGTGCGATTTTAAATGTAGCAATAGCACCTGACCAAAGTATTACTTTTACGATGATAATATGACCAAACGGCTCTTTACACAACTTTATTATTAAGCCTGTTTTTAACTTATGTAACTAATGATCAAGCACTAACTGTTATAAAGATAAGCTAAATTGATCAATGATTATCTGCCATGCACGCTTATGGTATGATCAATTTTTTTAATTCGAGTGTTGCAACTTCTTTACCTTCTTTTTCTTGCTCTACTCTAAAAGGGATAAAGTTATGCTCGACACTTAACCAGAAATGAGTTTTTCTTGAGCTATTGGTTTTTACTCGAGAAACCTTTACCGTATCAACTAGTCCCATTGGTGTCTTAATTTTTTCTATACCTGAATATTCAAATATATAACTTTTAACTGAATTATCATCATAAACCAAATATTCTAAAAGCTGTGTTTTATGTTGTAAGTCATGACTCAATTTCTCGATAACTAATAAAGGGTCTAGTATATTAGCGTTGAGAGGAAGCGACCATTTTTCAGCGATATCGTTCCCCAAAACAAGACTATTAGCATAATCAAATTCAATCGTTTGATTTTTTGTTTTCTTAAATGTTCGTTCATCTTTACTGATATATTTTATCGGTTTTATCTGCTGTTCATCATATAAAAACTCACTAGATTCTTCGGTATTAATAACATAAAAATATTTTGAAGCCTCAGTTTTAAACGTTAATTTATACTGGGTATCAGTAGTTTTTGATAACGTTCGTTCTGCCGTTCCATATTTATCACCTTTTCGATAAACCGTATAATGCGCAGTATATTCTGCCAAAGTCGTATTATTCGCTATGGTAGGTGCTTCTGTACTTTGTGCATAACAACTGGCCATAACTAAGCAGGACAATATATAAGTTCGAGTATAGGTTGAGCGTAAGAAATGAGAGTAGAGAAACATCCAAATAGTGCCTTGTGGTGATTATGCAGGAAATACTACGTGTAAAACCTTCTCTTTTTAGCGTAAATCAAGCCTAAGGTAAATTTATTTTTTAATAAAGGCTATTTTCAGTTTAGCCTAAGCGAACCTTAAGTTTGCATTATTACTATAAAGACACTAACCCATGGGTGTTTTTATGAATTTAATAATTAAATATATGTCTTGTTTCAAAAATTTAAAGTTATCGACAAATCAGTTGTTGTTCTTTACCTGCTGTTATATTGCACTTATCTTAAACTTGCCTTTTTTGATCAAATCAGCAACGGTTATTACGGCACTAGATCACTATAATTTATTCTTTTTGGTGTCATTACCAATATTTTTATTAGCGTTAACCATCATCATTCAAGGGCTTTTTTCATTTAGGTGGTTAACTAAACCTTTGTTGATCGCTACGGTCATTTGTTCTGCTTTAATCTTTTATGGCACCATTTCATACGGGATCGTTTTTGATTACGGTATGGTGCAAAATACTCTCGAAACCGACACGGCTGAAGCGTGGTCTTACATAAATTTTCACGCGATTATATTCTTTATATTTTTTGGATTAATTCCCTCTTTCATTATTTATTCGGTACAACTAACTTATAAACCCTTTTTTAAAGAACTGTTAAGTAGACTAAAAATATTCAGTGTAAGTCTTGCCACTGTCTTGTTAATAGGTGTCTTTTTCTATTCAAATTACGCGGCGGTTGGCAGAAATAATAAAAACCTTATTACCTATATTACCCCATATAAAATGGTGGTTTCGTCATTCAAATTTGTCCGCAATCACTATTTTTATCCACCATTAGAATTTAAGGTCTTAGATACAGCGCCATCAATAGTGCGTGATAGTCAGAAAAAGCATGTCACCGTGATGGTGTTAGGAGAAACAGCTCGCGCCCAAAGTTTTTCACTAAATGGCTATAGTAAACGGACTAACCCATATACCGAAAAGCAAGGCGTAGTTTCTTTCTCCAATATGAGTTCATGTGGAACGGCAACGGCTGTTTCTGTACCTTGTATGTTTTCAAGATTAAATAAAGCGGGTTATGACAAACGTGTTGCGATGGCACAACAAAATGCTGTGGATCTTATCCACTTAGCGGGGGCTGATGTTTTATGGATAAGTAATAATAACGGCAGTTGTAAAGGGGTTTGTACGCGGGTAAAAACACAACAAATAGACACGAAAAAATCAAACCCTTTGTGTGATGGCGAGTACTGCTATGACGAAGCGCTTTTAGCTCCCTTAAAAAATAAGCTTAATAGACTAACCCATGAAAACACCATGATCGTGCTGCATATGATTGGCTCTCACGGACCCACTTATTTTAAACGCTATCCTAAAGACAAGCGCGTTTTTATACCTGATTGTCAACGAAGCGATATTCAAAATTGTACACAAGAGCAACTTATTAACAGTTATGACAACACCATCGCTTATACCGACTTGGTACTCTCAAAGATTATTAATGAGTTAAATCAAGTAGCGGACAAAAATGATATTGAAACTTCTTTGCTTTATATTTCAGACCATGGCGAATCACTCGGTGAGAATGGACTTTATTTACATGGCTTGCCCTATGCCTTCGCTCCAGAAGAGCAAACCCATGTACCCATGATCTATTGGAACGACCCAATGCAAAATGACTTTGACCTTAATTGCTTGAAAACATCAGCAAAATCACCTATAACTCATGACAATGTTTTTGACACTTTACTGAGTATAATGTCAGTACGAACAAAGGCATATAATATTGATAATGACCCTTTCATACAGTGTAAATCACAAGGTGCTATAGCACGTACTACGATAACCGAAGAAAAAACAATGGAGATTCAAGACTAGTGTTTGACAATATAAATAAACCCAAAGGGTTACAAAGAGTCTATTTAGCGGCTTTAAATTCACTACGCGCATTTAAATGGCTTTACACAAATGAGTCAGCGTTTAGACAAGAGCTTTTGCTGCTTGTTATTGCCATGCCGCTCTCATTTGTTTTTAATATAAGTTTCAAAGAACAAGTGATATTAATCTTGGCGATTCTCTTTGTTATTTTTACAGAAGTAATCAATACCGCCATTGAAGCTGTTGTTGATAGGGTTGGCTTAGAAATTCATCCATTGTCTGGACTTGCAAAAGATTTAGGATCAGCAGCAGTGATGATAAGCCTTATGGTCGCAAGTAGTATTTGGCTGATAATACTAGTTTAATTTCTTGATAAAACTAAATAAAAGCAATACATACCCAATAAAACTTCAAATAAGCATCTGAGATCCTGCTTTTTTGAAGTGACTTTATTTATACCTTACTTTATTTATACCTTACTTTATTTGATGCTGATTTACGTTTAAACTGTTTATCAATATGTTAATGATTTTCAGGCAAAGTACAGTTCATTTTATGGTTAAAAAATTAGGTCTATATAAATTAAGTTTAACTATATTTTTTGTGTTGTTCATCACAAAACCCTCTTTTTCTGCCCAAAAATTAACATGTGCGACTACACATTATCCACCATATACCGTTTTCAATGAATCGACGAAAACATTTTCAGGATCAGATATTGATATAATTACCCCATTATTTGAACAACTTAAAATTGATGTTAAAATAATTAACTTACCCTGGGCTAGGTTAAAAAAAGAAATTAAAAAAAATCGTTATGATTGTTATTTTTCAGTAGGAAAGTTTGAATATAGAGAAAAGTTTCTAGAGTATTCTAATTTACCTACTCATATTACAACGATAGCCATATTTTATCCTAAACATGGTAGTGCCATCGACTTTAAAAATAAAACAGTGGGCGTACATCGCGGCATAAATATTCATAAGAACATCCCTGCGTCCTATGGTTTAGAATCCGCTATTTTTCATCAACTGCCATCCAATGAAGTGTTATTTGACATGTTACAAAATGGCAGAATTGATGCGATTGTCACCAGTAAAGTAGTTGGTGAATATATATATAAAAACATGGAAGCTAATTTTGATTTAGCAGTATTAGATATCGAAAAGTATAAACTTCCTGTTTATTTGGCATTTAAGAAAGACGTCATAGATATTAGCAAAGTAAACAATGTATTATTGAAAATGAAAGCGGCTACATTACCAAAAGAGTAGCTCATGCTAAGTCAACCTACCTCCCACCAGTTAACTGACAAAGGTATCAAGGGTTTTACGCGAATTTAAGCTTAAATTCAGTTTAAGTTAAGCTTTCCTTAAGTTTCATACTTTAATCTAAGTCGGGTGTTTTATAAGAGATATCAATAACGATGTTTAACTCTATAACCGTTTTAGTTCGGCCATTTGTACTGTTTGCGTTATTACTAATTTTTACACTTTTTGTTGCTAGACTAGGATTTGGGGTTTGGCAAATTGATCGCTTTAACGATTTTAGTAGTATGGTTACCTTGATACTTAATGGACTAAAAATCGACTTAAGCACGCTAGGTTATCTATTAATTTTACCCGCAATAGTCCATCCCTTGCTAATGTGGTCTAAATTTCAAAGCACATGGCTCAGCATATTAAGAGCAATTTTTTTCTTTATTTTTATGGCCGTGCTCTTTTTTGAGCTCGCCACGCCTGCATTTATTAATGAATATGGATTTAGACCTAATAGATTATTCATCGAATATTTAGCTTATCCTGATGAAGTAATGAAAATGTTGCTCAACGGGCACTTATTGACCATAGTCGTGGTCTGCTCCCTAATGATAGTGCCCAGTAAATTCATTTGGCGCGCAGTAGATAAACTGACTAGTACCCAAAAACCAATAATTTCTGTAACACCGTTATCATCATCCCTTGCATTTATTATGCTCTTTGCTGTGCTTTTTCTCTGCGCTAGAGGCACAGTCGGTCATCGTCCTATCAATCCGTCATTTGTTTATTTCTCTACTGACCCGCTCATTAATTCATTAACCTTAAATTCAATCTATAGTGTTGCTCATGCTTATAAACAATTTGGTAATGAAAAGAATGCATCAAAGCTTTATGGCAGTATGGCTAATAAGCAAGTAATTAAACTTGTCCGCCAGGAAACAGGTTTAGCTGCCCAAGCATTTAATAATAATGCGCAACCTTCTTTTAGCTCTAGGGCACCGATTTATCAGGGGAAACCGAAAAACTTAGTGATAATTTTAGAAGAGAGTTTAGGCGCACAATTTGTTTCTTCATTAGGAGGACTGCCACTCACGCCTGAAATTGATAAATTAAATAATGAAGGTTGGGCGTTCAAAAACTTATATGCTACCGGTACACGCTCTGTGAGAGGCATTGAAGCGGTGATCACAGGCTTTACACCTACACCTGCTCGAGCCGTAGTAAAGCTTGATAAATCCCAGCATGGCTTCTTTACCATCGCAAGTTTGCTTGAACAAAATAACTACACTACACAATTTATTTATGGTGGTGAAAGCCATTTCGATAATATGAAAGGTTTCTTTTTAGGTAATGGCTTTAGCGACATTGTTGATTTTAAGGATATAAAAAGTCCTCAGTTTGTCGCTTCGTGGGGAGCCAGTGATGAAGACTTGTTTACTCAAGCAGATATCGAATTAAGTAAATTACACAAAGGTGATAAACCTTTTTTAAGTTTTATTTTTTCATCAAGCAATCATGATCCCTTTGAAATTCCATCGGGTAAAGTAACGCCCATAGCATATTCAACAGCGCAATTAGCTCAGTACGATTCAAAAGAACTGTTGCGTCATCAAGCGATTCAATATGCTGACTATGCCTTGGGGAAGTTTATCAACCAAGCAAAAAAACAACCCTATTGGCAAGACACTATATTTATTATTGTTGCCGACCATGATGCTAGAGCGTTAGGAAACGACCTAGTTCCTATTAAAAACTTTCATATTCCGGGTGTTATTCTAAATTCAGGCAATAAACATTTATCTGATGAAAGAATAGTGAGTCAAATCGATCTTGCACCGACCTTACTGTCATTAATGGGCGTAACGAACGATTCCCCTATGATTGGCCGTGATTTAAATCATAAAAAAGTTTCAGGAAGAGCAATGATGCAATATGCCGATAACTTTGCCTATATGACCGATGATGATGTCACGATACTACAACCACAAAAACCACCGATAAATTTTGACTATGATTTAAAAGAAAAAAAGCTGGTAGCTAAAGAAATTAATTCGACACTTGCAGAGATTGCTTTGGCCCATGCTCTGTGGGGAAGTTTAGCCTATGAAAATGAGTGGTATGCCAGTAAAAAATGAATAGAAAACTGAACAACTAGGACTTAAATTATTATTTTAATTACTTATTATTAATGTCACTGAGATATTTTCGTAACCATACCATTTGTAAGCTTTATTAAGTCGGCTGGGCTCAATTCTATCTCTAACCCTCGCCGGCCTGCACTTACATAAATAGAGGCGTAATTATTGGCTGAAGCGTCAACAATTGTTCTAAGTGCCTTTTTTTGCCCAAGTGGACTCACTCCTCCAAGAACATAACCCGTAGAACGTTCAACATCAGACTTATCAGCCATATTAGCTTTTTTAGCTCCAAAAGCTTTTGCAATAAGCTTCATGCTAAGCATAGCTGAAACTGGAATAATGCCTACGGCTAAGGTTTTATTATCAAGCATTACCACTAAAGTTTTGAATATTCGTTGTTCGATGACACCTAATTTTTCGGCCGCTTCGAGCCCATAGGAATCAGCAGTTTCATCATGAGAATACTCGTGTATTTTATGTGAAACTTTATTTTTTTTAGCTACATTGATACCTGGTGTCATTTCAATATCCTAAGTGAGTAGCCTAAAGGAATCGCTGATAATTGTGGGCTAATATATTATTATAAAAACGATGTTCGAACGTTTTTAAGTATCTTTAAAGCGACTCTTTATGTTCATGCTGACAATTCCAGCATATCTCAAACGAGGGATCATTTGTTTCAGCGCAGCTTTTACATAGCCAGTCTTCGCCTTTATTAGCTTGCTGATATAAAGTTAATATCGTCGTTGCACGTTCAAAATCAGCCTCATTAACAAGCCAAACTTCTGGCCAAGCATCAAAAGCAGATATTTCACCTACCGCTCCTTGAGCAAATTCGTTTTTAATAAAGCAACTTATTTGTTGTGTCTCAATAAGGTTTTTAACATTGTTAACCATAAAGTGGTTTTCGTGAGCATAAAGTAGTTTCATCATTGCGCCCTAGTGATAGCTATTAATAAGTTAGGTTTACTTAGCCAAAATATTAGCCAATAAACTGGCTATTAATTTGTTAATAACAATAAATTTACGCAAGTACGTGTTGACTAATATGCTGATTAAATTGAATAAGATCGAAGGAACCTTTAATCTCAAATTTAGCCATACCGAGTTCACTGACATAGACTTCTATTTCACAATCTAAATCTAATGTGCCCGATGATTCAACTGAAAAAGCCTGTATTTTGCTATAAGGTAAGGAAGTATAGTCGACCTTAGAGCCAGTAATTCCCTGAACATTGGCGGCAATAATGCGTTTATTCGTGAAAATAACTTGGTCTCTAATACTTTTAAAGGCCGCAAAAATTGATTCACCCTCAATCATAAACTTGTGAAAGTCTTCTCTCGCATCTTCGATTTCTATTGGTTTTAATTTGAATACCGAAGAATTTTTAAAATCTATCATAGCTAGTCCTTATTTAAATGATTTTCAAATACCACAATAAACAGCTGAAATTTGCAGTGTTGATTAACGTTATATTTCTGTCCGATCTTATGGTTTTATCCTTTGACTTTACACCATACCAATATAGTTGGGATGTGCTTGTATCCTTTTAATCCATGCTTGAATCGCAGGATATTTAACTAGATTAAAACCCCCTTCTTCTGCTACATGGGTATATCCATAAAGTGAAATATCTGCAGTAGTCAATGTGCTACCGACAAGATAAGGTGTTATTTTCAATTGTTTTTCCATAACACTCAGTGCTTTATGACCACCTTCTTGTTTAGATTGATAGTCCGCTTTGCGATTATCAGGTAAACCAAGATATTTAGCGATAAACCTAGCAACAGCAATAAATGGTTCATGGCTATATTGTTCAAAAAATTGCCACTGTTGTACCTTTGCCTGTTCAAATCTATCTTTAGGTAACAGTGATGAACCTGAGGCAAGGTAGTTCAAAATTGCGTTAGACTCTGATAAAAAACGTCCATCCTCGAGCTCAAGTAACGGGATTTTTCCTGTTGGGTTCTTTTTCAAAAACGACGCTGTCCCACTCTCGCCGGCAAGTATATTAATATTAATCCACTCGTGTTCTATCTTTAAAATTGAGGTAACAAGCTTAATTTTATAACAATTACCTGACTGAATGTCCGCATATATTTTCACTAAATTATCCCTAAGCATGCCACGTTGCAATAATCGGTCGGACAATTATTATCGACAATATAAATAATAGCTTGTGTAATCAAACAACGAAGTAAGGCACTAACTATGGCGATTACTCGTCCAGCAACCAACCTTGTACCACCGCATTATCAATTTGCTGACAAACATATAACCATAACTGAGGAGCGAGTCCTTCAAGAAAACTATTACGTTTTATTACTTGTGATTTTTTCACCTTATGCTTAACCCAACTGCCACCCTCATTCTTTATATTTTGTAAAAAGGGTAAAACGCTGTCCATAGCTTTAGCAAATCGAGCATCAACAGTTTCAGCTTTTTCGAACTCTAACCATAAAGCATTAAAAGCTTGAAACTGTTGCTCTGGTAATAAACCAAAAATACGGGTTGCTGCAGCAATTTCTTTTTCTTGTTGCTCTGCTAGTGCTTGTTTATCGGAAAAAGCAAACATATCCCCTGCATCTATCTCGACAATATCGTGAATCAGTAACATACTCATAACACGTGCTATATTAACTTTCTCTACAGCATACTCTTGAAGTATTTCAGCCGTTAATGAAATATGCCAACTATGCTCAGCACTGTTCTCAAACCTATTTTTATCAGACTTGACCAGCGCTTGTCGATAAATTCCTTTGAGCCTATCTAATTCAATAATAAAATCTAATTGTTTATTGAGTGCTTCCATTGTTTTTCCAAAATGATAAGGTAAATAAAGTATGATTTGACGACAGTTCCCTGCCTATAGCATAAAATAATGGGCTATGTGGCTATAAGAAAATCGTCAAGTAATTATTAGGTGGGAATGAGCAACTAAGTGGCGTTTAACACCAAACCTTTCGATTGATTAATGATCACCAGTGAGAAGACAATTTCTGTTACACCACCAATAAATGCGCCAATAAATGCGCCAATAATAAAATTAGCACTTAATAGTATACATAGCATACCCGAAAATATCAGCACGCTTCCTAAAAGCCAGTATATTTTTAAGCCATACAGCGTATTAAAAACTAAATAACGTACACCAATGATCATCAGCATTATTGGATAAAACCACTCGACTTGCAGTTTTGCTACATAGAAAGCCAAAAACAAACCGACAAATAAGATAATCGTACTTTCTAATGCCAGTTTACCAAGTGGATTTTTAGGGTGATGATTTCCCGGGCGTTTAAAGTATTTTGACATTAGCATCGCCAACGGGTGGATAAACATACCGCCAAAGAACAATGCTAGCATACTCAATTGATTTGAATGCACTAATGCAACCGTACCTGCAATACACCAAATTAAACCAGAAACTAATACACCAATTCCACCACCAAAATATGAAAAGCTCATATCTTCCTGTGCTGCTTCAAACTTCATCTAAACTCCTTAACTTTGCAATGCCTGTCGTATTAACGGCTATTCACTGACATTAATATCCTTAACTAAAATATTAAGCAAATCCCTGTCGCTAACACTTAGTGTTGCAACATTTTTTTAGCTAAAATAGATAGTTAAAGCACAAGAAATAGATTGAACGGTAAAATATAACATTGGCCACTTTAAAAATACAACCACTATATTTTCAGTTCAGCTACAAAAACATTTTAAATTAAGTAAAAAAAATACCGAATATTAATTCGGTATTTATCTACAATTGATCAAGACATTAAGTTTAACTTTTACTTCTGTAATGTATCATCAGCGAACCAGTAACATTACCAATAGAGAGCTCTTTAACCAGTTCATAATCAACTTCTTTAAAAAATTGTTGATATTTCTTCGTTGTCGCATAGACAGCAACGCCTTCACTAGCAGAGTGCTCTTCTAATATAGTATTGACAGCTGCCATAAGGTAATGACCAAAGCCATGATGTTGATGTAAAGGATGAATCGCAATAAAGGAAAGCATATGAAACTTCTTCATTGGTACAGCAGCAAGTACTGTTTTTTCTTTTTCAATCATCTGCTTGGTACTAAAGTAACCAGCACCTAACATCATCTTTAAACGCCAGTGCCAGAATCGTTCTGAACTAACACTTTCATCTGGGCTGTTTAAACAAGCAACGCCTACCATTGCTTCCCCCAAGTATAAACCAACCATAGGTTGTTTAGCATGCCAAAAGGCACTCAACTCTTCTCGAATGGCTGCGCGCAATCTTTGTTCATAATCATTATTTTCATTGGAAAATATTTCCAAAAAAACAGGATCATCATGATAAGCTTGATACAATAAAGAGGCGGCGAGTTTTAAGTCTTCTCCTGACAAATAAGCAGCTCTTATATCAAGATTTTTTTTATCACTTATTACTTCTGACATAACTTGTCATCCTTGCGTTTTTTATTTTTATTTTTATTTTTATTTTTATTTTTATTTTTATTTTTATTTTTATTTTTATTTGATCACCATAGCAGTAAAAAACGAATAAGGTCAAACAAAACTCTAACGCTTGCTACGCTATTTTTTAAAGCCAAACATCTAAAAAAAAACGGGTTATGCGCGTGGCATTAAAGTAAAAAAAAGCAGGGTTTAACTATAAAGATAGCGCTATTTGTTATCTTTATAGTATTTGCGATAACAATTAACCTGAAATATTGCGTCGATAGTCTGCGCCATTACCCATTTCTAATAAAACACCATCCACAAAATGTAAATATGTACACTCATCCTTAGTGGTTAAATCATCTTTATGTACGCGATGTGTACGATAAAAAAGTACCTGTATTTCTTTACCATCTATTTGATATTTTTCATTATAATCGCCAAGTCCTAGTTTTTTCTTAACATCATTATAGGTGGCATTCAATTGAATTTTATCAATTTTTTTACGGTTTTCATATTCGCGATCGCCAAACGATGTTGATATTGAATGGCCTTCATCACCACCACCAACAGCAATAACACAGCCGGTTAATGATAAAGTTAAAGGCGCTGCAATAAGTAATGCTATAATTGATTTTTTCATAAGTTTCCCTGATTAATATTTTTGAGAGTACATATTTTATATAATGTAAACAAAGTTATTGAACTATTACTTAATAGCAAGGGTTAAACCAACTCTACAAGATATTGATATATATACAGATAAAATAAATAACAGTAACCGCAGCGAGCATACTTTGTGATATTCGCTAAAATGTAGCCTCTTTGACAAGTAATTATAAATTTATGACGATAACTGACGAAATAACAATCATCGCTAATCAACTCGCTAATCAAGGTAAAAAACCAACGGTAGCCTTGCTTAAAACGAAACTAAAAAAACCAATTCCACTGCCCACTCTTATCTCAATATTAAGAAGTTGGACCCATGACCCTAAACTTATCGAATTAGCAGATAAATCTAAGATACTTGTTAAAGAAAATCAAACACTAGCCTCGAACGCTCCAGAAATAGAGCTGATAGTCGCAAAAGCCATAGCAAAAGCATTACAGCCAATCGAAATTGAATTAGCAGAACTAAAAGCCTTAGTTTATAGCTTAAAAAACAATAAAAGCTAAGGAATTCTAGGGGTTAACATATCAATAAAACTAACCATGGAATCTGCAACTTTTTTATGAGCTTGAGAACCTACTTTTTCGACCCAAATTTCTCCGTTGTCGTTATTAACACTTAAGATCATATTATCATCGTCTGTGAGTGCAAAAAATAAGGTCAATGATTGTTTTAATTTTTGCTTCATCAAAATATGGCCTATTACATTCTCTTGTAAACGTTGAAAGTCATCTTTGCTCCAGGCAAAAAGTAGCGACAAAGCGCCTTCATCACAACTTGCATCTAAAGTGTCACTATACAAGGTGGTAAAATAGGTTTTAAAATCAGCATGTATTGTTATCTCTAAAGCTTTTTCAACATTATCAAAGTTGATAGGATCACTTATTTCACTCGGCTGCCAATACTGATGGTTTTCATCATAATCATTTGATAAACATGGAGAAGGCCACTGTTCATCTTTCTCTATAAGCGGTAAATGCTGGTAACGTTCTTGGTATTGTGATAAATATTTTTGTGAAAATAATGATAAAGATTGCATTAACTCGCATGGTGATGATTTCATCTGTTAAAAAGATCCTTTAAAATGTAACGACAAATAGCCAATAGACTAAACTAGCCATTGTATGAAAAATTATAAAAACGCAAAAGTATTAAGCCAATTAACACTTGGAAAAACCACTAGTTATTGTAGTGAATATAACCCAGAACTCTTGCAAGCGGTACCTCGAACTTTGAATAGAGACAGTTTAGCGATTACCGCCGAAAGCTTACCCTTTATTGGTGAAGATGTCTGGTATGCCTATGAACTTTCATGGCTCAATAGCACAGGTAAACCGGTTGTTGCTGTTGCAGAATTTCGTTTTCCTTGCACCAGTACCAACATAGTTGAGTCTAAGTCATTTAAGCTGTATTTGAATAGCTTTAATCAAAGTCGATTTTCATCTTGGCAAGAGGTCGAAAATTGCTTGGTCAAAGACCTATCCAATACAGCTAAAAGTACAGCGGGTGTAAAGCTTTTTCCTGTTGATAACTGTCCTGCACTAGAAATAAATCATCAGATTTTTTCTGAAAAAACCACTTGTATAGATGATGTAGAGCTTGATATCGATAACTATCAACTTGATCCAACACTGCTCGTTAATGCAAATATTTCAGGAGAAACTGTGAAAAATGAATCTTTAGTCAGTCATTTATTAAAATCTAACTGTTTAATTACCAATCAACCCGATTGGGCAAGTATTTACCTTCAATACAGTGGCCCAAAAATTTCCCCAAGCGCCCTGCTAGCTTACTTAATATCCTTTAGGCAACATAATGAATTTCATGAACAATGTGTTGAAAGAATATATTGTGATTTAAAGAAATACTGTCAAGTGACTGAGTTAACTGTTTTTGCACGTTATACCAGACGAGGCGGTTTAGATATTAATCCATTTCGTTCAACGTCTACATTACACGCGCCAACAGGAAGAACTCTTAGGCAATAAACATTTTTTGAGTTAAATCAATTATAAATCATTATCAATACTGACTTTTTAGCATCTTAGGTTTACTATTAAGTAATATAATTTAAAAAGTGTGTTCATTTTTATATGCACTATATTTAGCTATACTGAATTGAAATTTATCAAGTTCATTAGCCAATAAAGCACTTTACGGAAGACAGTTTTTTATGAGTAATAACCCAGCCGTTAACAAAGAAATAATGTTACTGAAGAAAAAACTCGAACTCGCCATTACTTCTCGTGCCGATGTAGAGACAGACCTAAAATCGCAATCTTCACTGTTAATAAGTTTTATTGAAAAGCTTTCTCTTGTATGTAAAGGCATGGATATTACGCTAGATAATAAGTTAGCAAAATTAAGACTTTTACTTAAAAATTCAGCACCACTTGCTGACATTCAAGCACATATAGTAGCGACTTCGCTTTTACTGCAACAGCAATCTCAAATAAATATTTCAAACCTTAACCAGTTACATGAAAGATTCCATATTGCCGGTTTAGCTTTACAGAAAATCAATGGTTTACCTGCCGACTTACGACGTAAGTTACGCAGTTTGATCACCGAGTCAAAAGATCCAAAAGATGCTGTTTTACAATATGTTCCCTTGTTGAGTCAATTATTAACTTTTTACGACAACGCTTTAACAGCAAAATTTAACGACGCCGTTTCTGTGGGTGGATTATTAGGGCAAGAGAATTTAACAACAAAATTGGCTGAAGTTAACAACGATGCCGAACTAAAGTATATAGCACGCTTTGAAACAATTGTTAGCGGCTTAATCGTCTCAGACAAACATGCAAAAGATATCGCGGTGGTTAAATCTCAGCTCAATGAAGGTATATCAAACAACAACTTATTAGACAGTTTGTTGACCGTATTTGATGTAATCATTGAAGATTTAAACGATGAGAGAAATACCGCAAAAGTATTTCTTTCAACATTAAGTGAAACCCTAACAACGGTGCAATCAGCCGTTAAAACGACGCTAACCAGCTGTAAAAAAGCTCAATCACAGCATGGTTTATTAAATGAACAGTTGCAAAAGCAGATTGTAGATATGGCTAATGGTTTAGATAAAGCGACCTCATTAGCGGATATTAAAGTTGATATTAATGCTAAGTTAAAACTTATTGCCGGTACACTTGAAAAGAAAACAACCTTTGAGCGTGAACAACAAGATGCTTTACACGGTCAATTATCGTCAATGACTGAAAAAGTCGAATTATTAGAAAGACAAAGCCGAAGCTTTGAAAAACGAATTCAAGAACAACAAGCAAGAAGTTTACAAGACGCCTTAACTAAGCTCAACAACCGCGCCGCATTTGATGAATACTTCGCTAAAGAAATGGTGCGTTTTCATAATAAAAATTTCGACTTGGCTATCGTAGTTATGGACCTTGATAACTTTAAGCGTATTAATGATACCTACGGCCACACTGCTGGTGATAAAACCTTACAAGTCATTTCGAGTACCTTAAAAAAGTACATCGGTAGTGAAGCATTTATTGCACGTTATGGCGGAGAGGAGTTTGTACTCGTATTCTCTGGTACCAATCAAGAAAACTTAATTGAAAAACTTAACCGACTACGCTTACAAGTGGCAAAATTACCCTTTAAATTTAAAAGTAATAAAGTGACCATCACCATCTCTATTGGCGCTACGCATATTCACCAAGATGATAATGTCCATATGGCTTTTGAACGAGCAGATGTTGCACTTTATCAAGCCAAAGAGAAAGGCAAAAACAACGTTGTTTACCTATAAATATCGTCTGAAAATTGCGTTTATTCCTACAATTACCGATAAAAAGTTAATAGCCTTGGCTCGTTTCAAGTTATTAGCTTTACATTTTTCTGAAGGAGCTCAATGATGAATACGCAAATAAACCCTGTTGGCAATATGAACCTGCTCTCGCAATCAGAGATAGAGCAACTTCAAAAATCAGCAACCAGCAAAATATATCAAGTCTATCGAAACTGTTCACTCGCCGTATTAAATGCCGGCAGCCATACCGATGATGCCGAACAAATATATCAAAAATTTCAAGATTTTGAGATACAAGTTCTGCGCCGAGAACGAGGGGTAAAATTAGCTTTAACAAACCCACCGGGTGATGCCTTCGTTGATGGTAAAATAATAAAGGGCATACAAGAGCTATTATCAGCAGTGTTACGCGATATTCTATTTACCCATAACCGCTATCAAGCCGATGCTAAACATACTCAGCAAATAACAGACCTCACTTTTGATATCCTTCGAAATGCGAATGTTATTATCCCTGAAAGCGATCCAAATCTGGTTACCTGTTGGGGCGGTCATTCTATAAATGATAATGAATATAAATATACTAAGGAAGTGGGGTATCAATTAGGGCTGCGTGGCTTTAATATCTGTACCGGTTG
Organism: Colwellia hornerae; assembly: GCF_007954355.1. Lineage (GTDB taxonomy): Bacteria > Pseudomonadota > Gammaproteobacteria > Enterobacterales > Alteromonadaceae > Colwellia_A > Colwellia_A hornerae. Next base: position 47,855 of record NZ_VOLR01000007.1, on the reverse strand, counting down.
TGGCCCTGGTGCTATGAAAGGTCCAATGAAAGGAGCAACTATAGCTCACGCAAAACAACGTAATAAAGACGGTCGTTATATTGGTTTAACCGAGCCGAGTATTATCGCGGCTGAGCCACCTAACCCTATCGTTAATGAATTAGTTATCATGCCTGATATTGAAAAACGCTTAGAAGCGTTTGTTCGAATGTCACACGGTATTGTTATTTTCCCTGGGGGCGCAGGAACAGCCGAAGAATTACTTTATATTTTAGGTATTATGCTCAATAGCAAAAATGAAGCACAAAAATTACCAATTATTTTGACAGGACCTAAAGAGAGTGCAGAATACTTTATTCAAGTTGATCGCTTTATTGGCGCAACGTTAGGTGAAAAAGCACAAAACCTTTATGAAATTATCGTTGACGACCCGATTGCCGTAGCTAAAGCCATGCGCCATAAATTAAATGAAGTGATAACTTATCGCAAAAAAACTGGCGATGCCTACCATTTTAACTGGTCTTTAGTCATTGAACCCGACTTTCAACAGCCGTTTGAACCCACGCACGAGAACATTGCTAACCTGCCAATTAACTATGATTTAGACAAAGCGACATTGGCGGCAAACTTACGCCGTATTTTTTCTGCTATAGTAGCGGGTAACGTAAAGTCGCAAGGTATTAAGGCGATCAGAGAAAATGGTCCTTTTGAAATATCTGGCGATAAAAAAATAATGAAACTAATGGATACTTTACTGGCGTCATTTGTTGAACAACAACGAATGAAACTACCCGGCAGTAAATATATACCATGCTATAAAGTAATTTAAGGGTAAATGAATGTCCGCACATCTTGTATTAATTGATGCGTTGAATTTAATTAGGAGAATATACGCAGTACAAGAGCGTCCTTTTCTTTTTAATAACGAGCTTGCAGAAAACACCAAAAAACAAGTACTGTTTAATACCCAGAAAGCTTGCGGACAAGCGTTAACCAAAATACTTGAGCATCTTCAACCTAGCCATGTTTTAGCGGTATTTGACAGCGAAAAACCTTGTTGGCGTTACGAACTCTTTCCTGATTATAAAAAAGGTAGAAAAAAAATGGCAGCGCATTTGGCTGCCTGCCTGCCTGATATTCAAGATGAGTTAATGAAGCAACAAGTCGACTCATTAATACCGGAAGAAGATGAAGCTGACGATATAATTGCGACATTAGCCATAAAAATGGCCTTAAAAGATCAGAATGTCACGATAGTTTCAACAGATAAAGGCTTCCTCTCATTACTGGGTCCTCATATTGGTGTTTATGATCATTTTAATCGTCGCCATCTTGATACTAACTTTGTGCTAAGCAAATTCAATGTTAAGCCACAACAATTAATGGACCTATGGACATTAACGGGTGACAATACCAATAAAATACCTGGTGTAGCGGGGATAGGACAAGTCACAGCTGCACAGCTATTAAATCAATATGGCTCATTAAAAAGTATACTTGAAGCAACCGATATTAAAGCAACATTAGCCAATAAACTTGCTGAGCACAAAGAACAAATAGCGCTCAGCCAAGAACTTATCACGCTAAAAAAAGACATACCTTTGGGGTTTAATTTGAAAGATATTCGTCTTTCTTCTTAGTGTTACTAAACATAATATCAGTGTTAAACTTTGCATAAATTAATTAAAATAATTAGCGGTTGTTAAGCTTAATCTTTAATACTGATCAATAATTTAACGGAATTTTTAATAAATGAATAAAAAAGTCGTCTCTCGTATCTTAATCGCATTAGCCATTTACGGTGTTTTTGTTGCACTAGTGGTAAACTTTTATGATGACAGTCCATCTGATATGGAATGGGGTGATCGTGAATCATATAACAAACAGTACATTGGAAAATTAACCCTAGAAAAGTTTGATTTTGACCAAGCGATAAAAGAATTAGGTAGCCCGGATATCACAGAAGCTAAAAAAGTTAATGAGCACAGTTTTCAAGTGATGTTCTATCGCACTCAACATGTAAAATCTGACGGATTTACCACACAAGACGAATGTACCGCACTTTTGTTTAAAGATGGCTCACTTATCGCTATTGGTAACACAGCTTATGAGCAGTTTCAGCAATTATAAACTCACGTTAAAAACAGCTTTAATAAAACAAAAGTCTAATAACGTTTTGTTAAACGATCCTTTATACTAGCTGTTATAAGATAAATTAGATAAAACCAATCGATGTATAGTGTCTGAAAGGTTTTATCGTAGATTACACAAGTACCGCGTGCTATAACTGCACCCGTTTCCTAATTTGACATACTCTTTTGAAAGGCAGAAAAATGGCTACACAAACCATAACAGTGATCCCTGGCGATGGCATTGGTCCCGATATTATCGATGCTACAATTAAAATACTAGACAAAGCCGGATGTGATTTTGCATATGAATATGCAGACGCCGGTCTTACTGCTCTTGAAAATCACGGCGATTTAATTCCTGAAAGTACCTTAGCGCTTATTCAAAAAAATAAAATAGCACTTAAAGGTCCACTTACCACGCCCGTTGGTGAAGGTTTTACTTCAATTAATGTTACCTTGCGTAAGCATTTCCAACTCTACGCGAATGTCCGCCCGGTAATATCATTTAAAGGCACTAAAGCCCGCTACGAAGACATAAACATCATAACGGTACGTGAAAACACCGAAGGTATGTATTCAGGCTTAGGGCAAATATTGTCTGAAGATGGCGAAGTTGCTGAAGCAAAAAGTTTAATCACCCGTGAAGGTGCTGAACGCATTCTGACTTTTGCCTATGAAACTGCCATCAAAGAAGGTAGAAAAAAAGTAACAGCTGTTCATAAAGCCAATATTTTGAAATCAACTTCTGGCTTGTTTTTAAAAGTAGCCCGTGAAGTTGCCGCCCGCTACCCGCAAATAGAATCGACAGAAATGATCGTTGATAATTGTTGTATGCAATTAGTGATGAATCCAGAGCAATTCGATGTCATTGTAACAACAAACTTATTTGGCGATATTTTATCTGACTTGTGTGCAGGTTTAGTCGGCGGTTTAGGTATGGCTCCTGGTGCTAACATTGGTGGCGACTGCGCTATTTTTGAAGCCGTCCACGGTAGTGCACCAGATATTGCAGGCAAAAACTTAGCTAACCCTACCTCAGTGATATTAGCAGCTATTCAAATGCTTGAATATTTAGATATGGGTGATAAAGCCAGTAAGATTCGTGATGCAATTACAGATGTTATTGCTACGGGTGATAGAACGACGCGTGATTTAGGCGGTACACACGGTACCACTGATTTTACCCAAGCAGTTTTAGAGCGCTTAGAAGCCTAACTGGCTAGAAGCTGTTAATAATATCAGCTGATAACAGATATTAAAAAACCGACGGTATGTCGGTTTTTTTATGCAAGAAGCATCGTGCTATTCTTCTTTCATTGGCGGTGGAGATAATAACCTTGCATGAACGGTTATTTCTTCACGATCATAATAAAGGTGCTTAGCATAGAGTTCATACTTCACTTTATGCTCACTAAAAGCATCTTTAAGTATTTGTAAGTCATTAGTGACTTCCTGAAAGCGGCCTTTCATTGGCAACTTTAAATTAAATATAGCTTCTTTACAGTAACCTTTTAATAACCATTCAGCCATGAGCTTAGCGACACGCTGAGGTTTTTCAATCATGTCACAAACTAGCCAATGAACATTTTGCTTCATCGGTACATATTTAAAACCATCCATCATGCGATGTTTAACTTGCCCGGTATCCATCAATGACTCAGCCATAGCGCCATTATCAATAGCTGTCACCATCATACCGCGACGCACTAATTGATATGTCCAACCACCCGGTGCAGCACCTAAATCAACAGCTTTAAGGCCTGATGTCAAACGTTCGTCCCATTCATCACGCGGAACAAAGTGTAGAAAAGCTTCATCTAATTTTAATGTTGAACGGCTCGGTGAAGCACTTGGAAACTTCAGCCTTGGAATACCCATAGTATAAACAGAGCTATTATGGGCTAATGAAAAACCAAAAATAGCTTCTTTACCACTTAGAAAAAGACCGTGTAAGATAGCACCCTCGTTATCACCTTTTTCCATAAGAATTTTATTCTTACGTAAAGCTTGGCGTAAAGGTACAGACAACTTACGACAGAACTTTGAAAGTTCTTTACCTTCGTTTGTGTCAAGCATTTCCATCCGTAAATCAGCATATTGCCATTCAGTACCTAAGACTTCGGTAATAGCTTCAACACGATTGTAATCAGGTAGTTCAATTTTATCTGTTACGGTAACAAACCAATCACGAGCAAATATCAAGCGGCGCAATGGGATCGTCTCCATTAAAACTTCACCGTCTTTAGGGTTGTTTAGATGAAAATAGACTAAACCTTCGTTTTTAGTCAGCTGTAAATAGCCAAATATTTCATTCCACGCAGCTTTTTCTTGAATTTCTGCACCACACTCTTTTTCAAAGCCTGGGCGACAATATAATATAATAGAGGTCATAACTAATTTACCTACAAACGATCTTGGTCTGTGCTTAAAGTACACAGAGTACTATTAATTCCCGCCCAGCTGATACACAACCAACCCAGCGCAAATGATATACCACCAAAAGGAACTATTTTTCCAATAACGGTAAAATCAAAAAATGTTTTTATATACAAAACACCACTAAAAAATAAAATCCCGACTATAAAAAAGCTTGCTGATAAATATAAAAGATTAATAACCTTAACAGCATGATGCTTACCTGGTAGAACTTGCAACCAAATTGCCACGGTAAGTAGTGCTAAAGTATGAAAAAATTGATATTGCAATGCATTAGCAAGGCGTGATTGCACTTCATTTGGCAAGTTTGCCCCAGCATGGGCAAACCAAGCGCCGAATAATACAGAAAAACAGCCACTGATACCAATAAATATCATAATGGCCGTTAAGTAATTTCTAAAAACATGACTATTTTTCATCTGGATTATGCTCATCAATAAATTTCACCATTTCATTAACCGCCGATTGTATGTGTTGAGTATGAGTAAAACCTGACTTTATGCGTGGTTTCAAATTATGATCTCCGTCGGTAAAAAATATACAGTGACAATGCTCGGAAAGTTCATATTCTACAATTTCTTCTTGGCTACCTAAAGCATCACGAGTGCCCTGTAAAATTAAGATTGGCTTTTGGGTTTCTTGCAAAGGCGCTAACCTTAATTTTTCAGGCTTTTTCTGAGGGTGAAACGGATAACCTAAACACATTACCCCTAAAGCATTGAGTATTTTATTTTCAGCTAAGGTTGCGGCAACACGGCCACCCATTGATTTACCAGCAAGAAAAACGGGTAAATCGTTATCTAAATCGTCAATAACCGTTGCAAAACATTCCAGTAACTTTGGCATTCTATCAGGTGGTCTGCGATTACCTTGCGCCAAACGAACATCCATATATGAAAAGTTAAACCTTAATACATTAATGTTTTTTTGGTTTAAAGCACAACTTACTTGTTCCATAAACTCATGACTTTTATCGGCACCCGCGCCATGAGCAAAAACAACCAAAGCCTTAGGCTTTGCTACACGACTCATAATAGTTGAAATATTCGGGGTGAGATTAATATTCTTATTGGTCATTTAATTCTTCTTGGTCTTGAGCTACAGTATCAAGCACCCATTCGCGAAATGCTGCTATTTTACCTAAATCAACTTGGCGATCTCGACACACCACATAATAGGCATTTTTACTTTCTAAAACATCTTCAAAGGGGCATATAAGTCTGCCTGCATCAATATCAGGTTTCGCCAGAAAACTATGCGCTAAGGCGACACCTTGGCCATGTAATGCGGCTTGAACAACCATAGCTGAATGACTAAATATTGGCCCATGATTAACATTAGTGGCTTTCACGTTCACTTGTTTAAACCATCGTTTCCAATCGCGTCGAGAAGTATCATGCAATAAAGTATGGTTGATCAGATCTTCGACTTTATCGAGTGGTTTTTTACCTTGTAACAGTAAAGGTGAACAAACGGGTATAAGGTACTCTTTTTGTAACTGTTCGGCATCGATGTCGGCCCAATGACCACGGCCAAAATAAATGGCTACGTCAACATCACCCGTCAACGAATTCTCCGGTTGATCAACCGCTTTAATTCGAACATCAATGTCGGGATGCAAAGCATAAAAAGCATTTAATCTTGGTACCAACCACTGAATAGCAAAGCTTGGTTGTGTACTAACCGTTATCGCTCCTTTCTCACCACGGGCGAACAAACGTTCGGTGGCTTCGTTAATGGCATTAAAGACATCTTTAATATCAAGGTAGTAGGCTTGACCTTCTTCGGAAAGTAACAAAGCGCGATTTTTACGCATAAATAACTTTATGCCTAAAAAATCTTCCAATGATTTTATTTGATGACTAATAGCCGCCTGAGTGACGAATAATTCTTCAGCAGCACGGGTAAAACTCAATTGTCTTGCTGATGCTTCGAATGCCCTCAAAGCGTTAAGTGGCGGGAGCCTGTTAGACACGATTCACCTTTTAGTATAAGTTTTTTGTATAATAACATTCAAAATGAATGCATAAATAAGCAACAATAATAAATAACTATCATTCATTAGTTTTTCTAATGATAAACATTATAAATTGTCATTTCAAAAGTTACCAGAGTTAACGTAGAATCCACTCCATAGATGAAGGACTTCATCTTTATCCCAAACATATTGGGCTAGCTATTGAGTGTGATTCCCAACCCATATTCAAGAATTAAATAAGAAAAGGTCCCAAGACATCTATACGGATAATACGTTTAATTTAAGGGTGACCCTATGAAATTTTTTAATAAAATCGCAACATTAACATTTGTAACAACAATGATGGTAGCACAAGCTCAAGCTATCGAATTAGTAAAAGTAGAAACAGTCGCTAACTTTTCAATTACTGCAGCAGCTCAACAAAGCATAGCTGATTCAATGAAATTGAATACAAGCACTATAACCTTGGCTAAAGCGGTTATTGACGTTCAAAAGACGCAAGTAAACGTTTTAAAGGTGAAGCACACTCAAAGCTCGACAAAGTCACGATTAGTTGCTGAATAAGCTGTTTATTACTGTTATAAATTTTTACGCTGCATTTTAGCTTTAACAGACGTTTCTCTAGAACTTCGAATAAAGTGAGACCGTGTAGTACTTTAATTTATAATAGAGTAAAACATAGAAAACAAAAAAGGATGCCATTAGCATCCTTTTTTAGATCTTACTCAGTCAATATTGATGAGTTAACTTGGAAATATGCGGTTATTTTGCCAAAGTTTACTAAAGATAGAGTCAACAGACATTGATGCTGCTTTTGAAAACTTTTCAGCTAAGGTTTTTTTCATGACATATCTTAAAGCAATAATTTTGTGTGACTTACTGCGAGACTGAAGGAAATCATCGCTCGTTTGAATTTCATCAACTAAACCAAGCTCTTTGGCGGTACTGCCAAACCAATGTTCACCAGTCGCTACTTTATCAATATCTAAGCTTGGGCGACGTTCACGCACAAAGTCTTTAAAGAGTAGATGAGTTTCTTCTAATTCTTCAGAAAACTTTTCACGACCTTTGTCGGTATTTTCACCGAACATGGTCACTGTGCGTTTAAATTCGCCAGCGGTAAATTGCTCATAATCAATATCATTTTTCTTAAGCAGTTTATGAAAGTTAGGTACTTGCGCAATAACGCCAATTGAGCCAACAATCGCAAACGGTGCTGAGATAATATGATTAGCCACACATGCCATCATATAGCCACCACTTGCCGCAACCTTATCAACAGAAGCCGTTAACGGGATATTGTGCTGACGAAGCCTGTCAAGTTGTGAAGCCGCTAAACCATAACCATGCACCATACCGCCGCCGCTTTCTAAACGTAAAAAAACTTCATCTTCAGGGGTAGCTACTGTAAGTATTGCTGATATTTCTTCGCGCAGTGCACTCACTTCTCGTGCATCAATGCTGCCATTAAAATCAACTACAAAAATTTTGGCTTCAGCTTTAACAATCGCGCCTTCATTATCACCTGATAATTTTGCCGCTTTTTTATCAGCTTTGGCTTTATCTTTCGCTGCTTTCTTATCCTTTTTATCTTTTTCTTTTAATTCTTCTTTTGATAAGAGGTAATGAATAATATCTTCTTCAACATCAATAAACTCTTCAGATAAGTCATTAAGCTCTAACTCACCTTTTTTACCGGCGGGTTTCATTGCCGATGAAGCAATTACCGTGACAATTGCGACAATAGCAATAACAAAGGTGATCGCTTTCGCTAAAAACAACCCGTACTCATACAAAAATTCCAATACATTCTCCTGTTATTAACGTCATATGTCTTAGTCGTTTATTGACTTGAAGTTAATATATAAAATTATCTATTAGCTATATGGGGCATATTGCAAATAAATAAAGTTAATAAGTTAAAAAGGCGAAAAAAAGACAATAAAAAACCCTCCGAAGAGGGTTTTTTCAACTATGGCTAAAGTTATTTAACAACAGCTGTATCTGTTACTTGAATCAATTGCCCCATGGTCGCAAAGAATATAGCTACTTGCGATTGCATCTCTTGTGTTGCTCTAGCACTTAACGCAGCGTCAGGTGAAGCAGCATTAGCACGAGGGTCAAGTATTGAACTATGATGACCATGAACAAATCGTACCACACCAGAGCCAGCAGTAGTTTCACTAACAGCTTCTAAGCCTAATAAAGCAATAGCAGGTTCAGTGCCACCCATAGGGGTAAACGGCGCTCTGTTAGTCACTGTTTGGTCGGGAAGATTGTCTGCGCCGTCACCAACAACTTCAATGAAGTGTGTAGGTGTTTGTGTTGCTGCTAATGCCTGTACATAAGCAATAGGGTCACCAGAATCAGTAACGGTTTGCGCGGCAAACGTAAACTGCGCGAAACCAGCATTTAGTGTTGCTTTTTGCTCAACAGATAAACCATCATAGAAAGCAAAATAGAAAGCACTTAGTTCGGCTTGAGTATAATCAGCAGGTAATGTTGCTGCAACTGCTGCGGCAAAGTCAGGCGATAACTGCATGGTTAAATTAGATTTAGCCAAGCCTTCGAATGCTGGAGAGTCTAAACCAAAGTTAGCTAACATTAAACCTGGCATAGCTAAAGAGGTACTAGCAATTTTGAATAATCCATCAATTTGTGGATTTAGTTCAGTATTTGCTAAACCAACAGCATTCATACCATATATACCACCTAATGAATGTCCTAAAAGGTGTACTTTACTGCTATCAATTTTAATCGGGTTACCGTCGCTGTCAGCACCGCCTAAAAAGTTCATGCCTAAACGTAAACCTAATAAATCAGCAGTACTTTGACGAGTATTATCACGCATACTCAGCATGCTACCCAAATTAACATAGTGCAATGTAGACACTGTACTGGTATTGATTTCATCAGTACCGTCACCGTCTAAATCAAAACCACGACTACCATGCAATGGCTGATCAATTGCAACAGTTGCTATGCCAAATAAAGATAATATGCCAGTGATTGGCAACATTTGCTCTTTAGTTGAAGTAATACCATGCACTAATATTGCTACTGGCCAACCGTTAGCAGGTTCTACTAATGGCTCTAAATCCATGCTTGCACGCACTGGGTTAGCCCAAGCTAAATCAGGCGTAGTCATTTGCACATCAATTGGCATCATAGCGCTTGCTGCTGGGATCGGATTAAATTTAGTTAAGTTACGTTCAGTATCTATAGCAACAACAGAACTTAAATCACGTAAGCCAAAATTCATACAGAAGCCATCATTTTGATCTAATGGACCTTCAGGAATTGCTGCTGGATTAGCTGCGGCTAAACCGGCAAGAGTAGCACCTGAATCACAACGAGCACGCCACCAGTCATTTACTGGAGCAAGTGGGTTTTCTGCAGATGGTACACCTGAGTAGTAAGGTAACGTGATTGAACCACGAATATAGTTTGCTGCAGAATATAATGGAATTAAACTTTCTGGAATTAAACCCGTTAATACAGTTGCCACTGAAATACCGGTATCGGCTACGCCAATTGCTGGAATTCCTTGTTGAGCATTAGCAACCATTTGAGGGACGCTCGCAGCCATCAAAGACTTCACGGTACTTAATACTCGTGTAGTAGATTGCGTCGTCATAGCCGCACTATAAATAATAGTATCGCTATTAACGCCAGCAGCTACTACAGCAGCTTCGTAACTATTGATAACAGCTTGTAAGCCTAGTTGTGAGGCATTACCTAGAGGTAAGGTTTTTATATCTTGGCGTGCTAATTCATAAGTAGTAGAACCAGCAACCGCTTTGCCGTTGTTGTCACGAAGGTTATTGGTCATCACCATGACATAAGTTGTTTCTGCCTTAAGTGGTTGAATTGGGATAAACAAAACATTATCGCCAGACTTTTGAGTAACAAAGTCTTGCATAAACACTAATTCACTAACAACTTTACAAGCGAGACCGCGTGCTACAGCAGTACAATCAGCGTCATTTGCGTCACCGCCCATCACGGTTTCAAAAACTCTTACCGATCCAGGTTCAGAAGCACTACTGGCATCTAAAGAGGTACCCGCTGGAAATTCAATTCCAAGAGGAAAAGGTTGTGAAATAGACCAACCGTCAAGCGCACTAATAGCAACAAAAGGATCTGAGCCATCAGTAGGGTCGGCAACGGGGATCTCTAAAGTACCGTCTTTGGTACCTTGAAAAATCAAATCGTTTGGAATAGAAAGTCCGGCAGCACCAGCACTTGGATTAAATTTAACGCGAGCTGATGGTGTTACGGCACTGCCGTTCTCAACAACTTCTTTTTGAACATCTTTAATTGATTCATCATCACATGCCGTTAGTCCAAGAACACTGGCAATAGCAACACTAAGTACGAGCTTTTTCATTTTATCTCCCCACAGACGAGCTTTATATTATTTAGCTTTTTATGCTTTTATTTTTTATTTATCTATAATTTCATGAAACACAGCTCACAAAACTAACTTGTTCGACCAGTTAAACTTACCGCAAGAATAGCCTAAGTGCTAGCGGTTTCTGCTTTTATTATAACTTTAACTGTAATTTTAGCTAAAACTTTTAAATATTACTCGTCAGTCAATAGGTCAAAGTAGTAGAATTACTGTCTTATTTACCTTCAAATAATTTGTATTGATACTATGTTTAATTACCAAATAACAGCAAATTCCTTAGCCAATAAAATAATTTTAGTCACCGGCGCAGGCGATGGTATTGGTCGCCAAGCCGCATTAACCTATGCTGAATTAGGCGCTACGGTTATTTTATTAGGAAAAACCACGGCTAAATTAGAGTCAGTTTACGACGAAATCATCGCCCAAGGCTCCACTGAACCGGCTATCATCCCCCTTGATTTAAAGGGTGCGACCAAACAGCACTACATAGATATGACTGCAACGATTGTTAATCAGTTTGGTAAGCTTGATGGCGCGTTACTCAATGCATCAATACTAGGTGAGTTGACACCTTACACGCAGATCCATCAACAAATTTGGCAAGATGTTATGCAAGTTAATGTTACGGCTCAGCATCTAATGGCCCAAGCGTTAATTCCTGCATTACTACTCAGTGATAATGCTTCATTGGTATTTACTACCTCTGGTGTTGGTAATAGTGGTAAAGCTTATTGGGGTGCTTACAGTGTTTCAAAGTTTGCGACTGAAGGATTGATGCAAGTTATTGCTGATGAGTACGAAAATACTAGCTTACGTGTTAATGCGATAAACCCGGGCGCAACACGCACTAATATGCGTAACACTGCCTACCCAGCAGAACATGAAAATGATTCAGCAAAACCGGTAGATATAATGCCAGCCTATGTGTATTTAATGACGAGTGATAGTCTGGCCGTTAATGGCCAACGTGTTAATGCACAAAAAGCAAAATAAATAGCTAAAAAAAAGGCTGTAAGAGTTAACTTACAGCCTTTAATATTTGATCAATCAAGAATTATCGTAACTCTCTTCTCAAAATCTTACCTACGTTGGTTTTTGGTAAATCATCTCGAAACTCAACATACTTGGGCACTTTATAGCTGGTTAGGTTGGCACGACAATGTTTAATCAGATCTTTCTCCGTTAAATTTTTATCTTTAAGCACAACAAATATCTTGACCGCTTCACCGGTTGCGTCATGATCTATGCCAATAGCAGCAACTTCTAACACACCCTCATGCATCATCACCACTTCTTCAATTTCATTAGGATAAACATTGAAGCCTGAAACGATGATCATATCTTTTTTACGGTCAACGATTTTAAAGAAGCCGTTATCATCCATAAAAGCTACGTCACCTGTCGCCAGCCAACCTTCTTTAAGAATTTCAGCCGTGTCTTCCTCACGTTGATAATAGCCTTTCATTACTTGTGGACCTTTTACCCACATTTCGCCTGGTTCACCAATTTCTGCATCACTACCATCATCTTTAATAATACGTATATCTGTTGATGACGCCGGCAAACCAATATTACCACTGTAACTTTTTTGATCATAAGGACATAACGTTACTAAAGGTGCACATTCGGTTAAGCCGTAGCCCTCTAATAAACGCGTGCCGGTAACACGTTCCCATGCTTCGCCAACAGAGCGTTGCACGGCCATACCGCCACCAAGCGACATTTTTAACGCACTAAAATCAAGATCTTTAAAACCAGGAGTATTTAACAAACCATTGAAGAGAGTATTAACGCCGGTAATTGCAGTAAAACGATACTTGGCCAGCTCTTTTACAAAACCAGGCATATCACGAGGGTTGGTGATCAATAAGTTGGTGCCACCTAAGGTTAAAAAGGTTAGGCAGTTAGCGGTTAATGCAAAGATATGATAAAGCGGTAGTGCAGTAACGACGAGTTCTTTGCCATCTTCCATCAAAGGTTTTATAGCGGCTTTTGCTTGTAATAAATTCGCAATCATATTGCGATGAGTCAGCATAGCCCCTTTTGAAACACCTGTTGTACCACCAGTATATTGTAAGAAAGCAAGATCTTCACCACAAAGTTCTACTGGCGTGTAAGTTTTGAGCATTCCCTGAGAAACGACTTTATTAAATCTAATGGTGTTTGATAATTTGAAAGCCGGTACCATTTTTTTGACATATTTGACCACACAATTAACGAGCGCACCTTTTACGGTACCCAATCGGTCCCCTAATGAAGTAAGAATGACATGCTCAACCGAGGTATTATCTATGACTTTCTCTAAGGTACTAGCGAAATTTTCAATGATTAACATCGCTTTAGTGCCAGAATCTTTTAATTGATGCTCAAGTTCTCGGGCCGTGTAAAGCGGATTAACATTAACAACGGTCAAACCAGCAAGCAAAGCACCAAACAATGCAATAGGATACTGCAAACAGTTTGGCACCATAATGGCAAATTTATCGCCTTTAACTAAACCTAAATCATCTTGTAGATAAGCTGCAAACGCTTTTGATTGTATCTCTAGATCTCGATAATTTATTTCTGCGCCCATATTGATAAAGGCAGTACGTTCGGCATAAATATCAACGTATTTATTGAACATATCAGATAACGAGGAGTATTTATCTGCATCGATTTCAAATGGGACACCGGGTGGATAACTTTTTTCAAGCCAAATCTTTTGCGTTTGTTGCACTTTGCGACTCCTCTAATAATAGCTTAACTTTAGACGATTATTGGTTTTATTCGATTAATATTTTTATATTTTACGTATTATTTTTTAATCGATATCGTCATTTTATTCTATATGAATGAATTTTTATTTATTAAAACGGATGTTTGAATTTTCTTTTTACGTGATTACTGGTCTGATGTCTATAAATTTTAGCCACGTTTACAATTTTCTCTTTATAAACGGTAACATTTAGAAAAAATCAGCCAATAAACTCTAAAATTTGTCTACTGGTCAGTTCAGGCGCTTCCATATGGAAGTGATGTCCTCCTATTAATTTATAACTGATAAAGTTATCAAACAAGGGACCAAATTCTTTCAAACCACTTTGCACAAATGACAAACCTTTGTCACCATAAATTAATTGCACAGGAATAGTAATATCTTCGATAAACTGCTTTGCTTGTGCTAACGTCAGCCGATACGGAGATGTATTTCTCAAACGACTGTCAGTTCGCCAAATAAAACCGCTATCATCTTCAATAATCCCCCGCTCAACCAGCAACTTTGCCTGTTGAAATTTTAAATCAGAGACTTGCACTCTAGCGTTAATTGCAGAATCTACACTTGGGTGAAGTTTTTTCTTTTTCGCAGAGGGTGAAATTTGTCGATTGCACTTTAACCGACTTAGCATCCCCTTACGTAAATTTTCGGTCGCTTCTTCGGCTTCACCACTGATAAAACCAATTGAATCAAGTAAGGTTAATGACTTAACTTTCTCGGGAAAAGCGGCTGAAAATGCCGATGAAATCATTCCGCCCATTGAATGAGCAACTATATCAACTTTTTGCCAGTTGTTTATTTCCCACAGCAATAACAAATCATAAACGTAATCGATAAAATGATAATGGGCATCCGTACTCCTGTGCGACGACAAACCATGCCCAGGCCAATCTATAGCGATAACACGCTTACCTTTAAAGTAAGGTAGCATAGGTAAAAAACTAGCCGCGTTATCTAACCAACCATGTAAACACAAAACTAGCTCGTCGTTCTTATCGCCACAAGCTAAACCAGTTAGGGTAAGGTCACCTAAGTTAAAGCTGACCTCTTCAACGTTATCTACTATAGGCAAGTGACTACTTCTTTTTAACTGGCGCTGGTGCTTTTCTTACTACAACTCTTCTCGGGTAATAAGAGTAACGAGGCTGCCAGAAAGAAGGAGACGACCAAAAAGGATTATGGATAACACGCACATCGACTTGTTTTTCATCTTTCCATAAGTGTATATGCGACGCTTTTAGTACCGGATAATTATATGCGTGCTCACCAATTTTCCCTTCTTCTGAGGTAGCAACAGTTCCTAGTGCGGTTATGCTGCGACCTTCTTTATAAATAATGGGGTCAAGTAGGCCAGAGAAATAAACACGAAATCGTCCCAGCGTTTCATTACCTTGCTTGGGCATCGCTGATGATTTTAACGGAAAGTGCACAATTTCTAACATACTGTTATCAGCATTATTAGTCACTTTTGCAATAACCCCACCCCAGCGAGCTAGATTTCCCAGTTCACTATTGGCATTATCTCGAACAACTAAAAAATTGGTCAATGTCGCGTTTTCAGCGACCTGCAATGCTTTGGGAACTGCTGAACAGCCACTTATAAAAATGGCACTTACCCATAAGGGTAGCATTAAAATCACATTAAGTTTTTTCATCACACTTTACCTTTTTTAGATATCCTTGCTAACCAAACAATACCACCAACACCGATGCTAAACCATACAACAACCCATAAAAATTCAGGTATGCCAGTGAGTTGTGCTAATGCTGCACCATCGCCAAAATTTCGTCCATCAACCAAGTACCAAGGGCTCTTTACACTATTGAGTAAAATAATCGCCCCTGTTATTTGCAAACTTATCTGTAAGTAACTTAATTTTCTGTATTTAAATTTTAATAAAACGAGCGCTAACAAAACACTGATAATAATCAGCGTTAAAATATCTCTCGCCCAGAAAATTAAAGTCGTCAGTAATAGTAATGCGATAATACCACTCAATATTTGTGCTATTCGTTGATGCATACTCGCGATAAAATAAATACCCATTCCCCATAATGCCGCGCCAGCATAGCCCATAAAACTAATCAAAAAACTTATTCCACCGCGAGTTGTACATAACCCTGCCCCGTTAGAAAATAATTGAATTTGCACAATAGAACCACCGGTCAATAGCGCCGCTAAACCATGACTGATTTCATGAAAATAACTTTCAAGCCATTTAAAAGGTATCGAAATAATAGGAATTTGACTAACAATTAATGCGGTAAACAATATTAACCAAAAGTGATATTTTCTCGAAAAGGACACAGGTTGACTATTCATAGGTTATTTTTCATTATGATAAAAGAGGAATGGCAAAGGACAAAAAAAGACGAGCGCTAATTAGACAAGTAAGTCGATACCAAATACCTGCTGAATATTTTCACGTTGGGCGATATTGTCTACCGATGAATATGCTGCAATGGCGGTTTGGTTTTGCTTTGACGGGCTATCATAATTCGCTTGGCTGCCACTTTTATTAGCAGTTTGCTGGTTACTCTGGCTTGAAAAAGAGACATTACTTGCTGTAACTGTTTCTGATGAACTTGGATTGAGTTGTGCTTGTTGATTTTCAAATTGAGCTTGTTCGACTAAAGCAAGTGCTTGCTCATCGATATCAAAACGTGCAACTTGACTCGCTTGCTGTTGAGTTTGTTGCGCGCTGTCTTTGTTCGTTTTTTCGGTTTGCTCAGTACTTTGCTGTGTTTGTTGGACACGAAAACGATCACGTTGCTCAGCAACCTGATTTTGATTATCAACCGGAAAAGATCCACTTGATTGGGGCGTATACGAATTCGTACTATTTATTTGCATACTGTAAATTTACCAAAGTTTTGCCAAATTACAAAACTTTTTATGTTTTCCCTTAAATAAAGTCTGTTACCTACCCGGCAGCTTTTTCCATGAAACGGTATCACGCACATAAACCGGTTGAGCATTTTCAGCACTAACAGCCTTGCCTTTAGCAAAATAATATTGACCAATTTCTAATAGGTCTTCAGCGTTAGGAAAAAGTATTTCTGGTGTTCCAGCATTAATCTTTAAGGGCTCTAGTTCACCTTTATAAGCATCCCAACCGGTCCCTACACCATAAACTTGCTGATTTTCAGTTAAATATTCACTCAAATACTTAGCTAATTTTTCAGGCGCTAATACAGTATCTTGCAGCGCGGCTTCCATAATACCTTGCTCATTTAATTGATAATAGCCCGCATAGACTTCTGACATACGTGCATCAATCGTCGCAATAACCTCAACTTGCTGATGTCTACTATAAGCTTGTTGAGCCATAGCTTGCAGTGTTGATACGCCAACAACTTTTAAATCAGCGGCAAAAGCTAAGCCTTGCGCAACGCCAACACCAATTCGAACACCGGTAAAACTGCCCGGCCCTTGTCCAAAAATAAGTCCATCTAATTGTGTTAACTTTATATTGGCTTGTTTAAGTAAGCGGTCAATCATTGGCAGTAACAGTAAGCTATGTGATTGTGGTGCTAGCTCAAATTCACTGATCGTTTGGTTATTAAAGGTTAATGCCACTGAACATGCTTCCGTTGAAGCGTCTATTGCCAAAAAATTCAAATTATTCTCTCTAAGATTTATCGTTATTGCTTTTTAAACTAACCATTACTTTGATAATGAATTAAGAAATTCACTGATCGCTTGGTCATTAAATGTTACTGCCACTGAACATGCTTACGTTGAAGCACCTATTGCCAAAAAATTAAAATTACTCTCTAAGATTTATCGTTATTGCTTTTTAAATTAACCATTACTTTGATAGTAAATTAAGAAATTCACTGATCGCTTGGTCATTAACCATTACTTTGATAGTGAAGTAAGAAATTCACTCGCTTGTGTAATATCTCTACTGCGCTTCATCGTCGGTAAACTTTTTAAAAAAACTTCGCCATAAGGACGATTCACTAATCTATCATCACATATTACCATGACACCTTGGTCGGTTACATCTCGAATTAAACGACCAACCCCCTGTTTTAATGCAATAACGGCTTGTGGTAATTGGATCTCAGCAAAAGGATCGCCGCCTCGGCGGCGAACATCTTCACAACGCGCCTGTAACATCGGGTCATCGGGTGAAGCGAAGGGGAGTTTATCTATAATGACACAAGTTAATTTATCGCCTCTAACATCAACCCCTTCCCAAAAACTTGCGGTTGCTAATAAAATTGCTTGTGGATTTTCAATAAACGCGGCTAACAAAAGCCCTTTACTCATCCGCCCTTGAACTAATAAGGGTGATTCAATCTTTTCCGCTAAGATATCTGCAACTTGGTTTAACATCCGATAGCTAGTGAATAATAAAAAGCAAGCGCCTTTACTTGCTGTTATTAACGGTATAGCTAATTCAGCCAGCGCTAGTGCTCGACTATGGTGCTGAGCAGCGGGTAAGTAGCGTGGTACAATTAGCTGCGACTGCGCTTGATAATCAAATGGGCTATCAACAAGTAAGGTTGCGGCTTTAGTTTTTGCTATATTTAAACCTAATTGCTGAGAAAAGTGCTCAAAGCCGCCATTAACCGCCAACGTTGCTGAGGTAAAAACCCAACCCGCTTCAGACTTAGCAATATAGTCACTGAATTTGTCGGCAACACTCAACGGCGTTAAATGTAAAACCACATGCCGCCGGGTTGTTTCATACCAAAAGCTCATACCATCGATATCAACATTCGCCATAATGTCGTATTTAGCGAGTATGTCCACGGCACGATCATAGCAATTATCAATGGCTTCATTACGAGAAATACATAACTTAATCACTTGATAGAGAAAGTCTAAATCTGTTTTTAATGCGGCAAAAGCCTGTTTAAATCTTGGCTGGGCATATTTTTCTCGCCAGTTGCCACGTTCAGGATCATGAAAAAAGAGTAACCGAAATTCTTGTGCCGCTTTTTGGCACTTTTCGGCAGCTCGACCTAATTGCTTCACATCGGTCAAGGTTGTTTTATATATTTGCATAACGTCAGAACATAAATCAAGGATTTGCTTGGTAGAAAAAGCGTCTCCAAAGTATTCACTGGCAATATCAGGGATTTGATGGGCTTCGTCAAAAATAACGACATCAGCTTTGGGGATCAGTTCGCCAAAGCCAGTGTCTTTTAAAGCCATATCGGCAAAAAACAAGTGGTGATTAACAACTAAAACATCTGCTTCAATTGCCTTTTTTCGAGCTTGTACTAAATAACAATCATCAAAGTTAGGGCAATCTTTTGCCAAACAATTATCTGTGGTACTGGTCACATAAGGAAATATGCCCGAGTCTTCAGCTACATCAACAATCTCGCCAATATCGCCGCTGCGAGTCGACGTTGCCCAAGTGCGAATTTTGACAAAGTCAGTCAACATTGCCGCATCTAACTGACCACGCTCTTTTACATAAAGTTCAAGCCGATATATACATAAGTAATTGGCACGCCCTTTTAGCAGAGCAATCTGCGTATTGGTAGCCATGGCATTACGAATAAGTGGAATATCTTTATGATATAACTGTTCTTGTAGGTTTTTAGTGCCGGTAGAAATTATAACTTTTTTTTCAGAGAGTAAAGACGGGATCAAGTAAGCAAAGGTTTTTCCTGTTCCTGTACCCGCTTCTACAATTAAGCAACTCTTTTGTGCTATGGCGCGTTCAACATCTATCGCCATATCAATTTGCGCCTGCCTAGGAGAATAGCCATTAAGTACTTTAGCGAGAATACCTGAGGATGAAAATGCTTGTTCAACTAGGGTCATATAAATTACTACTGATAAATATTATCACCAGTATAAAGAATAAAAAGCCAGAGAGAAATATACATTCTGTTAATGAGAAGGTGAACATCAAAAAATTTAAACAAAAATATCCAAATGAGCAATATCCTCATCAGGTTCATCATGGCTCTTTTTAGGATGAGTAAGCTCATCTTTGTGGGTGATCACATGCTCTGTATCATCATGGTGATTATCTACAATATCATCGGTAATCACTGAAGGCGTTTGTCGATGGTTGTTTTTATTTTTCTGCTGTTGTTTTTTATCTGAATTTTTTTTATCCAAGGCAACATAATGATCATGATTTTCAAGGTGATCCAAATCATCGGTCAATTCGTTAATCGCAGGCTCTTTAGATAGCGCCTTAACACGCAGACGTTCAGGTTTAATCTGCACCGATACAACACGCGTTAATACTGTGGTAAAAATATCCATCAGTCACTTGTCCTTTTATTAAACTCGTTACTTAATTATCGACTACTTTAGACAATTCTTTATTACCTTATGCGATTATTTTATAAGAACTGTTTATTTATTACTTGCTCATTATAAAAATAATCAGTACTGTAAAGCCACTAGAGAATAATCCTCACGAAATCAATTTTTCGTCAGATTATCTAACCCATTTAGCGCTTAAAGTGGCTACCACTTGTTCGTTAAATAACAAAACAAACTATGAGTATAATATGAATATTAACCTAAGCACACTACATCGCCATCATCACCATATCGATTAGCTGCTCAGGTTCATTCGCTGAGGGGCTGTGACCTTTCGGCGAGTTGTATAACTCAGATTTAACCCCCGAAAGAGTCTATCTCTCTCGGGGGTTTTTCGCATTTTATAGGCCTTGAAATTGTATATACACGTACTAGAATTTTGGCCAACGCTTTATTAAAGGAAATACAGACATGACAACAGAAACTCGCTTACGCATTGCTATGCAAAAATCAGGTCGTTTAAGTGACGACACTCAAGCTTTACTCAAACGTTGTGGTTTAACGCTCAATGTTACCGACCGACGTTTATTAGCACATGTTGCTAATATGCCTATCGATATCATGCGCGTACGTAGCTCTGATATCCCAGGTTTAGTGATGGATGGGGTTTGTGATTTAGGTATTGTTGGTGACAACACCTTAGAAGAAGCGGCACTAGAGCGTGAATTGATGGGCCAAAAGTCTCAATACATTCGCACTTCACAGCTTAATTTTGGTGGCTGTCGCTTATCTATTGCCATGCCTGAAGGCTTTGATTATCAGGGCATCAAAAGTTTAGACGGTTTACGCTTTGCTACGACCTACCCACAACTACTCAATCGTTATGCGAAAGAGCAAGGCATTAATGTTGAGTTTTGTTTATTAAAAGGCTCTGTTGAAGTTGCGCCACGTGTCGGTTTGTCTGACGGTATTTGTGATTTGGTTTCAACGGGTGCGACGCTCGAAGCGAACGGTTTAGTGGAAGTAGAAGAAATTTTTAAATCTAAAGCATCGCTCATACAAACAGCGAGTGCTTTATGTAGTGAAAAGCAAAGTATTCTCGATACCTTGTTGCCACGCATTCAAGGGGTAATGAAAGCAAAAGAAAGTAAATACATTATGTTGCATGCGCCAAAAGATAAAATAGCCGAAGTAAGTGCCTTAATGCCAGGTAAAGAAACGCCGACAATTTTACCTTTGGCCGGTCGCGATGATTTAGTTGCTGTTCATGTTGTCGCTACCGAAACATTTTTTTGGGAAACGATGGAAAAACTCAATGCACTCGGTTGTAACTCTATATTAGTTATGCCAATTGAAAAAATGATGGGTTAATGCGCATCACCTTTGGCATTACATCGCCATTGCTGTAATGCCAAAGATCTAGAGTACCTTTCACGGCAAGTAAAGTATTAAGGTTAAAAGTAATGATAAATAAAATGATCGATTGGCAAGCATTATCAAAAAGAGAGCAACAATCAGCACTTGCTCGACCTGCGATAAGTGAGAGTGGTTTACTTTCACAGCAAGTTGAAAACATATTAAATAACGTGAAGCGAAATGGCGATAAAGCGCTTTATGAATTAACGGAAAAATTTGATGGTATAAAGCTAACCACATTAACCGTTACTGATGAACAGATAGTCGCCGCCAGAGCAGCATTGTCCGCTAAAAGATTAAAAGCCATTGAAACGGCTTATGGTCAAATCAAGCGTTTTCACCAAGCACAAATATGTGATGACATTACTGTAGAAACAGCTCCTGGCGTTCGTTGTACCTTAAAAACTGAAGCGATAGAAAGTGTCGGTTTATATATTCCTGCCGGCTCTGCTCCTTTGCCGTCAACGGTACTAATGCTTGGCGTGCCTTCACAGTTAGCCCAATGTCCGCGTACTGTTTTAGTTTGCCCTCCCGATATCAATGGTAAGCTAGCTGATGAAATTCTAGTTGCCGCAAGATTATGTGAAATTGATGAAATTTACACAGTCGGTGGCGCCCATGGTTGTGCCGCGATGGCTTTTGGCACAGAAACCATAAAGCCGGTCAATAAAATATTTGGCCCGGGTAATAAGTACGTTACCGAAGCAAAAAAACAACTCGCTCAACAAGTAAACGGCTTTGCCATAGATATGCCCGCAGGTCCTTCTGAAGTTTTAGTGATTGCTGATGCCAATGCAAAGGCAAGTTTTGTCGCTGCTGACTTGCTTTCTCAAGCTGAACACGGCCCAGATAGCCAAGTTATTTTATTGTCTGACAGTGCTGAATTAATTGCGAACGTTCAAAATGAATTACTTAAACAAGTCGCGGTGCTCTCTCGCCGGACAATAGCAGAACAAGCGCTTACGCAAAGCCGTTTGATTTTAGTGGAAAGTTTATCAAAAGCAGTTGAAGTCTCTAACCTTTATGCGCCTGAACATTTAATTATTCAAACCAATAATGCCCAAGAGTTATTAAAAACCTTACGCAATGCTGGTTCGATATTTGTCGGTGAATATACGCCAGAGTCTGCAGGCGATTATGCCAGTGGTACCAATCATGTTTTACCGACTTACGGTTATTCAAAAGTAATTTCTAGTTTATCGTTAGCCGATTTTTCTCGACGATTTACCGTGCAAGAAATCACTAAACAAGGCTTGATGAATATTGCCGAATGCATCACTGAGCTCACCGATGCCGAGGGACTGGACGGCCACAAACGCGCAGTAACCATCAGGTTAGAGGAATAATCATGTCAACAATAGCCGATAAACTTGCTCGTGCAGAACTTGTTGATATGGTGCCGTATCAATCAGCAAGACGACTTTATGCAAGCGGAAGTGACTCATCATCTGCGACAAGTAATAAAATTTGGCTTAATGCCAATGAAGCATCAGGTCCCGGAATATACACTATAGAGAGCAGTTGCATAAACCGCTATCCTGATTTTCAGCCTGACAACTTAATCAATGCTTATAGTGAATATGCCGGATTATCGCCTGCTAATATTCTTGCCACGCGCGGTGCTGATGAAGGCATTGAACTGATAATCCGTACTTTTTGTAAAGCTTATCAAGATAGTATATTAATTTGTCCACCCACCTATGGTATGTATGCCATTAGTGCAGAAAATCACGGTGCAGATATTATGCGCGTGCCATTAGTGGATAACCAACTTGATGTTGAATCGATAAGATCTCAAGTGGGTAACGTTAAAGTGGTGTTTTTATGCTCACCGGGTAATCCGACCGGTAATGTATTAACCACAGATTCAATTCGAACCGTACTTGATATGTTTGGTGACAGCGCAATTGTTGTTGTTGATGAAGCTTATATTGAATTTAGTCCTGAAACTAGTACCGCAAGCTGGTTAAAAGATTATCCGCAATTAGTGATTCTTAGAACCTTATCGAAAGCATTTGCCTTAGCGGGTTTACGCTGTGGCTTTACTTTGGCTAATGCTGATATTATCACTATGCTGAGTAAGGTTATCGCCCCTTATCCAATATCAGCGCCAGTAGCTGACATTGCCAGTAAAGCATTAGCAAAACTAGCGCTTGAACAAGTAAGTATCCGTGTTCAAGAAACTGTAATTTTACGTCGCCAATTATTTGATTGGCTGAAAGACCAAGACTGGTGTGCTAAAGTTTTTAACAGTGATGCAAACTTTATTTTATTTCGCGCCGTAGATACAGAGACTAAAAACTTTATTTTCGATTGCCTAAGACAACAAGGTATTTTAATTCGCGACCAATCTGCGCAACAACAATTAGCCGATTGTTTACGTATTAGCATAGGTAGTGAACGTGAATTATCGCTACTAAAACAAACGATTATTAATGCAGTAAAAGAGACATAAAATGCTCAATACAAAAAAACAAAACATACTATTTATCGACAGAGATGGCACTTTAATTGAAGAACCTATTTCTGATAAGCAAGTAGATACCCTTGAAAAATTGGTTTTTGAGCCTGACGTTATTCCAGTGTTATTAGCACTGCAAAAAAAGGGTTTCCGCTTAGTGATGGTGTCAAACCAAGATGGCTTAGGAACGACAAGTTATCCACAAGCCGACTTTGATTTACCCCATAACAAGATGATGGATATTTTTTCCTCACAAGGCGTTATATTTGACGATGTGTTACTTTGTCCGCATTTTGACAATGAGAATTGCAGTTGTCGTAAGCCTAAACTTGGCTTAGTAAGTGATTACTTACAGCAAGGGAAAGTAAACTTCGAAAACTCTTTTGTAATTGGCGATCGAGATACCGATATACAACTTGCGGCTAACATGGGTATTCGCGGAATAAAATATAATAGAGAAAGCTTAAATTGGTTGGCAATTTCAGCACAATTATTGAACCAACAAGAACGTGAAGCGAAAGTTGTTCGTACCACTAAAGAAACCAATATTAACGTTGCGGTTAATTTAGATAAAGTTGGCACGGTAAAAATTAACACCGGCTTAGGCTTCTTCGATCACATGCTCGAGCAAATCGCTGCCCATGGTGGTTTTTCATTGGAAGTAAGTGTCGATGGTGATTACCACATAGATGAGCACCACAGCGTTGAAGATACGGCACTGGCACTTGGCCAAGCACTAAGAAAAGCATTAGGCGACAAACGTGGTATCGGTCGTTTTGGCTTTGTACTGCCAATGGATGAATGTCGAGCTGAATGTTCTATCGATTTATCGGGTCGTCCGTGGCTTGAATTTGATGCCGATTTTACCGATAACCGAGTAGGCAACATGTCAACGCAAATGGTTTCACACTTTTTCCGTTCACTTGCCGACTCTATGGCGATTACCCTGCACCTTTCAACAACCGAAGGTAATTGTCATCACCAGGTAGAAAGCTTATTTAAAGTGTTTGGCCGAGCGTTACGCCAAGCCATTACGGTAAGTGGTGATGTGCTACCTAGCACCAAAGGTACCCTGTGATGTCTGTTGATAAAACAATGATGAACGTTATTGTTGATACTGGCTGTGCCAATCTTTCTTCAGTTAAGTTTGCGGTAGAACGTTTGGGCTTTAAAGTGACCATCACTGACGATATTACCCTCATTAAAAATGCCGACAAAGTGATACTGCCAGGTGTTGGCACGGCAAAACATGCCATGGCAAACATTCGCGCTAAAGGACTGGTTGAAACGTTGCAAAACTTAACTCAGCCAGTATTGGGCTTTTGTTTAGGTATGCAACTAATGTGTGACTCGTCAGTAGAAAGTAGCGATGGCGAAAAAGTTGAGTGTTTGGGTATCATTCATACTGATATTATACCGCTCAACGCTGAAAATAATAGATTGCCGCATATGGGTTGGAACACCTTAACATCTGTTACCGACCACCCAGTATTTCAAGGTATAAATATCGGTGACTACTTTTATTTTGTCCATAGTTTTGCCGCGCCAATAAGTGAATATACCTTAGCCACTTGTCAATATGGCTCTAGCTTCTCCGCGGTGATCGCCAAAGATAATTTTATTGGCTGTCAATTCCATCCCGAGCGTTCAAGTAAATTAGGCAGTAAAATTATTAAGAATTTTTTGGAGTTAGCCCTATGATGATCCCAGCAATTGATCTAATCGATGGTCAAGTCGTACGATTATTTCAAGGTGATTACAGTCAAAAAACTAATTACCAATACACAGTGCAAGAGCGCCAACAAGCTTACGCAAAGTCAGGCGCAACCGTAATGCACTTCGTTGATTTAGACGGTGCTAAAGACTCAACAAAACGCCAACTTGAAACCTTAAAAACCGTGGTAAAGCATCCAACAATGACGATTCAAGTCGGTGGTGGAATACGTTGTGAAGACGATGTTAAACAACTACTGGCATTAGGTGCAGACCGTGTCGTGATTGGTAGTTTAGCGATTAAGCAACCTGAACTGGTTACTCAGTGGTTAAAAACCTATGGTTGTGAAAAAATTGTTTTAGCCCTAGATATTAAAATTGATGCTGCAGGCAATAAAACCCTTCCTACTCACGGCTGGATTGAAGACAGCGGCGTTAATTTAGAAGACCTACTTGCTCAATACCAAAACGCTGGCATTAAACACGTACTATGTACTGATATCAGTAAAGACGGTACGTTAACAGGTACCAATGTCGATTTGTATAGCGAGGTTTGCGCGAAATATCCAGAGATTCAATGGCAAGCTTCAGGCGGTATTGGCAGCCTTGACGATATTAAGGCTTTAATTCCAACCGGTGTTAGTGGTGTTATTTTAGGTCGTTCGTTACTTGAAGGTAAATTCACACTTGAGGAGGCAATTGCATGTTGGCCAAACGCTTAAGTTATCGGCTTGATGCCTTGAATCTTGCATTGATTGAGCAAAGTACAAAGGTTGAAGTTTTATGTTAGCAAAAAGAATTATTCCTTGTCTCGATGTACGTGATGGCAAAGTAGTTAAGGGTGTCCAATTTAGAAACCATGAAATTATTGGTGATATTGTACCACTCGCCCAAAAATATGCTGCTGCAGGTGCTGATGAATTAGTTTTTTATGATATCACCGCTAGCTCTGATAATAGAGTGGTTGATAAAAGCTGGGTTAGCCGTATTGCTGAAGTCATCGATATACCCTTTTGTGTTGCCGGTGGTATAAAAACCGAGCAAGATGCAAAAGAAATCTTAATGATGGGCGCTGATAAAATATCAGTGAACTCCCCTGCTTTACGTGACCCTAGCTTGATATCTCGTTTGGCAGATGTTTTTGGCCAACAGTGTATTGTGGTCGGCATTGACAGCTTTTATGATAAAGAAACCGGTTTGTATCAGGTTTATCAGTTTACTGGTGATGAAAATCGCACCCAACAAACCAAGTGGACAACCTTTGATTGGATCAAAGAAGTTCAACGACGTGGCGCCGGTGAAATCGTTTTAAATTGTATGAACCAAGATGGTGTTCGCCAAGGCTATGATATTGCGCAATTACAAAAAGCACGTGCGGTGTGTAATGTGCCTTTAATAGCATCAGGTGGTGCCGGTGAAATATCGCATTTCGCTGACGTTTTCAAACAAGCCGATGTAGATGGCGCACTTGCTGCAAGTGTTTTCCATAAAGGCATTATTGAGATAAACGATTTAAAACAAACATTGAAGAATCAAAATATAGAGATAAGATTATGCTAGTAACCCTAGAAAATATCACCGAATTAGCTTGGGCTAAAATGGACAGTTTAATACCAGCGATTATTCAGCATCAAGATACCGGCGCTATTTTAATGCAAGGTTATATGAATGAAGCATCCCTCAAAGCAACGTTAACTACGGGTAAAGCCACATTCTTTAGTCGCTCAAAACAAGCCCTTTGGGTGAAAGGTGAGACATCAGGGAATTTTCTCAATGTTAGTCAGGTTCTAACCGATTGTGATAACGATAGTTTGTTAATTGCTTGTCGCCCTATTGGTCCAAGCTGTCATTTGGGGACTGAGTCTTGCTTTCCTGAGCAGAAGTTAACGCAGCAAAATTTCCTCAGCGAATTAGAGCAAGTTATTGCTAGTAGAAAAGGTGGCGATCCTGAAAGCAGTTATACCGCGCATTTATTTTCACGAGGTACGACTAAGATAGCGCAGAAAGTCGGCGAAGAAGGTGTTGAGGTTGCACTCGCTGCTGTTGCTGAAACCAAAGAAGACTTACTCGGGGAATGTGCTGACTTGTTCTACCACACGCTCGTTTTACTTCAAGATCAAAATATTGAAGTATCTGAAGTGATGGCAGTGCTACAAAAACGCCATAACAAATAAGTAAAGTTAATATTAAGTTGGCTGTTTATAACTGATTTTATAAACAGCTACCTTTATAAATTTTTTAATCGCTCGACAGACCTCAGATAAAATAAAATTACCCAAGCCTTTAGTAAAGCTATTTTTATTGCCCCCAAAAATTAACATTTTAAACCTAAACTATTATTAGCATAATTTGCACATTCTTACCTACAGCCCCTATCATATATGATAATAAAAACAAATAAACGATTAAAGTTATTGACATCCACAGAGAAAGGCGTATATTTTTTCAGCGCAAAATGGACAACAAAACAGCTAAGGAATAGCAATGTTTAAATACTGGTCAATAAAAAGTTATGGCACAAAATTGTTGCCTACACTCGAACGTGATTTTGGTTGTAAAGAATTCTATACCGCTTCTGAAGTTCGCACGACAATCTTTCAACACAACTTTTCTCCTACCTACTTACCTTTGGGTTACTTACTTTTTCTTGATGATATTTCATTAAAAGAGGCAATGTATATTGAGTTCCCCGATATAGATATTAGTAAATATCGTCAAGAGATTTCAAGTTATTTAATCAGTAAAAGCTACCATGGCTATTTACAGGTACTTCATCACTAGGTATAAAAACTATATCAATAAACATCTGATCATTTTTCTGGGTAAAACAATTCAATATTAAAATAAACCTTATATATATCGCCGTTTTCTTTGTATATAAAGTAAACCAGCTAATTAATTAAATGGCTGTTATTAACTTTACCTAAAGCATAAACCATGAAAAAATAAGCTGTTTTCTGATAATAGTAATAGGTAAAGTTTAATGACAATCGCTTGGCAGGTAAAACGTTTTAAAACGCTCAATATCGATGAACTGTACGAAATATTAAAACTTCGTATTGATGTTTTTGTCGTTGAGCAAACTTGTTTTTATGCTGACATTGATGATATTGACCGGCACGATGATACCGTACACCTATTTTGTTATCTAGAAGGTAAGATTGCCGGTTATTTACGTATTTTAGCGAAAGGGCAAAGTTACGACGATTATATTGCTATTGGCCGAGTCATTGTCGCCCCTCATGCTAGAGGCACAGGTTTAGGTCATCAATTAATGACTAAAGCTTTAAGCGTTTGCCAGCAATATTTCCCTGATCAGCAAGTAAAAATCTCAGCACAAGAACACCTTGAAAGCTTTTATGGTAAACACGGCTTTGAACGTGTCTCTGCCATGTATCTCGAAGATGATATTCCGCACATCGCTATGTTAAAAGTTAGCGAGTAAATAAACGTATTTATTCAACGGCTAATGCAAGCATAGCCTCAAATGAGCATAGCAATAACTTGCTTATTTGAGGCTATGTATAAACTCGAAAAATTGGGGTACTCGCTAAACGGCAGTAATAAATAAGCGGATGTTTTCAACCGCTAGTATAAGCATAACAAGGAATAGTGATAGCATGCCTATTTGACGCTGCTTAGAAACCCCGGTAGTTTTTGAAAGTCCTACGGCATGAAAAACACGGCCAATAAATAACATCGCGCCTAATGCATGCAACACTATCGGGCTTGCACCGTTCACTTCATAGATACCCAACATTAACAGCGCCATCGGGATGTATTCGGCAAAATTTCCATGTACACGAATAGCTTTGGCTAAAGGTTGATGACCACCGTCACCAATACCGGCTTTGAACCGTAAACGTAGACGAATAATATTGATGGCTAAACCAACAAATAAAAGTGCCAACAAACTCGTATAAAGACCGGTTATTGATAAACTGACTACCATTGAATTTCTTCTTATTATTTATAGATGAGGATATATAGTTTACGTTCTAAAATTTATATTGATAGAAGAAAAACAAAAAAGTTCGCCGAAGCGAACTTTTACCATACATTTTTCAACGCAGGTGATTATAGCAATATCCCAATAAAACTAACTTAATTCGTTAGCAAGTAAAGCACTGACTTCTTCAACCGGCTTAGTGCCGTCAATCGTTAGATATGAACATGCACCTGCTTTTGCTTCAGCTTGGTAATAGGCTACTAATGGCTTAGTTTGCTCATGGTAAATACCTAAACGCTTGCGAACAGTGGCTTCTTCATCATCAGGACGAATAGATAAGTCATCTCCGGTTTCGTCATCTTTACCTGCAACTTTAGGCGGATTGTAAACTAAATGATAAACACGACCAGAACCCGCATGAACACGACGACCACTCATGCGATCAACAATGACTTCATCAGGAACATCAAATTCAACAACACTGTCAACTGAAACACCGTTATCTTTCATGGCATCCGCTTGTGGAATTGTACGAGGAAAACCGTCAAGCAAAAAACCCGCTTTACAATCATCTTGTGTAATACGTTCTTTGACTAAACCAATAATCAGATCATCAGAAACTAATTGCCCAGCATCCATCACTGCTTTAGCTTTCTTACCCAGATCAGTACCCGCTTTAATAGCAGCACGTAACATGTCACCGGTAGAAATTTGTGGAATACCAAATTTAGCCATTAGGAATTGTGCTTGAGTGCCTTTGCCAGCGCCCGGAGCACCTAATAAAATAATGCGCATAAAATATTGCCTTATATGTTTAATATACTAATTAGGCTGTTGTACTGGTGTACAAAATATCTCGAATATAACAGCCAAATGAGTATTTTTTTGATTGTGCAACACTATACAAGTTCAATTGTAGTCAAACAAGTAGCATTACCGTTCTATCATCAAAAAAGGCGCTAAAAAGCTATTTTTTATACTAAAGTCTATGGGTTTATAGTGGTTTAATAAGCCATCTAAAAATAATTCACAAAAATATAATCAGCGAAGGAGCAAGCGAACAAGAACTACTGAGTCCACTTATATAAACAACAACCCTTGTGATAAAAGTCAAATCTCCAAGCACTTAGGTAATAAGTTACCTTTCTCTGCTGTGATATTGCCATAATCCAGCTTTACCTTAACCATACAACTAACAGGGGGAAAATTTAATGGCTCATTCAGTGGATATTCTGGACTAACATCATTTAAGGTAAAGCTTGCGTAGTAGCCTACTGATGGGGCATTGTGCTTGAGTGTAAAAGATTAATTTATTAACACTTAAGGTATTTTATATTTAAAGTTAAGCGTTAACGATACTTTTAATTAACGCTTCTAGGTAGTTCCCCCTATTGCTTGTTGACAATATTACCCTTATAAATTTATGTGGTAATAATGAGTAATCACACGATAAATTTTATGGAAAGTAGCAATGAATCAGAAAAATAGATATTGTAAAAATACTTTTTTCACCATTATATTTTGCCTTGTCGCCAGCTTATTAATGGCAACGTCTGTCTTTTCAAAGGACATAGTCAGTGAAGATGTTGATGAAATCATAAGTTTATTAAACCAACAAAAGTATTCAACAGACTATTTTCAAGAAAGGTTAGTAACTCGCTTAGCGGCCATTGATGACAGTGATCAAAAAATCAAGTTACTGATTCAATCTTGTGTCTACAGCATGTTTGCCGATCAATAAAGTGACGTAAAAACCTGTAGTCAGCGTCTCAGTGTTTTGGCCAAGCAAATTAAAAATAAAAGTGCGATTGAAATTGCCAAAATTTATTTAATCGTTGGCGAAATAAACCTACAAGATTCATCTGACGTCGCACATAAAAAATTAAGCACACTTTACCCAACATTAATCAGCCAGCACGCAAAAATTCACTATGATATTGCCTTTGCTATGACAGCTATCAGAGAAGATTTTCCTATTTTAGAAAATCAGATACTGCGTAATAGCCTACAAAAAATAATCGGGCAATCAAATTACTCTTTTGAAGAATTTGCTATGCTGTGGGCGTTATCGGCTATTTCTAAAGATGCAAATGAATATGTTGATTTAACTTTGCTGTTATTGCGCTCATCAAACAAACACAATTACGTCATTAATAAAGCTTCTTTTTTATATAATTTACAATGGCATTTAACTGGTGTAAACGAAATTATTATTGCCAATCGAGTCGCTAATGAGTTATTAAAACTGGCAAAAAAAGAAAAAGATGAAAGCAGTAAAGTATTACTTTTATTAGCTTACTTAGATAATAAAGCCCGACTCAAAGAAAGTATTCCCGCACAGACAATAACCTATATAAAATCAGTCACAACTGATGATGAATTTTGGCAAGCTTGGTTAAATACTGTCATCTCATTTTATTATGCAACAGAAAAAAATGAGCAAATGTCTTTGTATTATCTCAATGTAGCCAAACACTATTTTAATGCACAGCAAGATTTAGCTACCCCCGACGAATTTATTGAGATTGAATCAATACTGGCCTTTAATAGCAAAGACTATAGTAAGGCAATAACCTTGCAAGATAAATTCTGGTGGAAAAAATACTTAACGATAAAAACCAACCAGCAAAATAATATTATTGATGTCAGAAATACCCTAAAAAAAGTCATTGATGAAGAACAAAAAAGTAGGCTAGTTGTCGAGCAACTGTTATTGAAGTCAGAGCAAGCCAGTATCACACTGGCAACGGTGCTATTTATTATTTTTATTTTAGTGATCTTTCAATACAAAATGTATCTAAAACTAAAAAATGAAGTCCAAACAAGAGTTAAGGCTGAGGTAGGCTTACGTGAGGCAAAATCATTGGCGATAGCAGCTAAAATAGATGCAGAAAAAGCAACGTTGACCGCTGAAAAGGCCAATCAAGCTAAAAGCGAATTTTTATCTAATATGAGTCACGAAATCCGTACACCAATGAATGGTGTGTTAGGCTCATTACAAGTACTTAAACGAGAAAGTTTGTCTGATTCATCAAAAGAATTAGTTGATATAGGTATTATCTCCTCTAAAAATCTTCTGTCAATTATAAATGATATTTTAGATTTATCTAAAATCCAATCAAACAATATTAGCTTAGAGTCACTGCCAACTAACCTTGGCGAACAGTTCAAATCTATTACTTTTGAACTGTCCTTTTTAGCAAAACAGCAAGGTATTACCTTAACCTTTTCCATGGAAAAAGACTTTTATACATACTGGTTAACAGATCCGGTAAGATTAAGGCAAATTATTGTAAATTTAATTTCTAATGCGCTTAAATTTACCGCTAAAGGTGAAGTTAGCATCACGCTTATGGAAAGAGATGAAAACGTGGTCTTTGAAGTCAAAGACACGGGAATTGGGATATCTAAAGCTCAAATTAAAAAGCTCTTTATCCGTTATGAACAAGCGGATACTTCCACAACGAGAAATTATGGTGGTACAGGTCTAGGTTTGTCTATTGCAAAGCAATTAACAAATTTGATGGGTGGCGATATTACGGTCATCAGTGAGGAAAATGTTGGCTCTATTTTTAGTGTGGTATTACCATTAAAGAAAACCACATTGAAAAGTCATAGCAAGTTAGCATTGAAAAAAGCCCAAACGCCACAAGCAGGAGAACTCAATATTCTCTTGGCAGAAGACAATAAAATAAACCAAAAAGTCTTTAATGCTGTTGTTCGCCCAACTAAAGCCACCATACGTATTGCAAATGACGGCATAGAGGCAATAGTAGAGGTCGACAAACTACTACCTGATTTGATTTTTATGGATATTCAAATGCCAAATATGGATGGCGTTGAAGCATGTAAAGCCATTAAAAAGAGTCATCCAAATATTCCAATCATTGCATTAACAGCAAATGTTATGGCGCACGATATTAAAAAGTACCAACAAGCCGGATTTGATCATTGTTTAGGTAAGCCTATTGATGTTCATGAAATTTATACGCTATTACAAAGTTTTTTAACTAGTACAATGCCTATTAAAGACTAGTGATATTAATGACGGATATTTAAAAATCAAAGCAGTTACTTACATGCTTAGTTAATTCTCAATGTCCACAGGTTACTATTAACAGTTACTATAGGTCACCCCTACTATCAGATAAGAAAAACTGTTAAAGGCAAAATAACTGGCTATGCTAGCTATAACCTTGATGTTGAGATGAGTCTTGCCCTGTTGTTTTTAATTAATCAGTTCAAGTGAAAGTATATACTAGCCTAGTGGGTCTAGTATGTTGTTGTTCCATTGTATTATCGGAAGGCCCATGAATAAATTTTTTATCGCGTTAATTGCCGCCATTATTTTATTACCAAGCCTCTACGCTAGTATTTCGCCGACTTTATATACAGCCCAAGTGGAATGGCATAGTTATCAAGACGCGCGTGCGATGGACTCGACTAAACCAATTTTCGTCTTTGCTAAAATGCGCTTTTGTACAAGCTGTGCGGCAATGGAAAAAGATGTTTTTACCGACCCTGCCCTAGCTAAAGTATTAAATGAGCAATTTATTCCCGTAAGAGAAACCATCAACTTTATGCTTTCAAGCTTTGTTTTTGATGATCTTAAAGATAAAGAGGGTCAGCATCTTACCTTTAGAGGATTTCCAGCAGTGATGATAGTTCGCGGTGACCAGTATTCATTGAGTCATGGTTATAAAAGTGTTGAACAACTGCAAGCACTGTTAAATAAAGAAATAAACTAGGCTGAAATCGATACAAAAAAGGAGCCGAAGCTCCTTTTATTTTAATGTCTAAACAGTATGTGGTCTACCCTGCAAAGGTTAAAACTTACTTAGTAAGACTCAACATTAACTTGTTTAAACGGGCAACAAAACTTGCAGGGTCTTTTAAGCTACCACGTTCAGCTAACATCGCCTGTTCAAACAATACTTGCGTCCACTGATTGAATTTTTCGTCATCAGTTTCATTAGCAACATGTTTTACCAACTCATGTTCAGCATTGATTTCAAAGATAGGTAATGCGTCAGGCACTTCTTGTCCAACTGACTGCATAAGCTTCATCATCTGGCTGCTCATGTCGTGCTCATCGGCAACAATACAAGCGGGAGAGTCTGTTAAACGTTGCGACAATTTAACATCTTTCACTTTACCTGCTAACGATGTTTTAATGCGAGTAACCACAGAATCAAACTCTTGTTCAAGTTTTTCTTGTGCTTGTTTTGACTCTTCATCTTCCATATCGCCTAGGTCTAAACCGCCACGTGTGACCGATTGTAATTGCTTGCCATCAACTTCTGTTAAGTGGCTCACTAACCATTCATCGATACGGTCAGACATTAATAATACTTCAATGCCCTTTTTACGGAAGACTTCTAAATGAGGGCTGTTTTTAGCCGCTTCAAAGCTGTCTGCAACAACATAATAAATCTTTTCTTGTCCTTCTTTCATACGTGCTACGTATTCAGGAATAGAAACACTTTGTACCGCAGTATCATGCTCTGTTGAAGCAAAGCGCAATAAGTTGGCCACTTGCTCTTTATTACCTTGGTCTTCAGCTGGGCCTTCTTTTAATACTTGACCAAACTCGTTCCAAAATGACTGGTATTGCTCTTTGTCTTTTTTACCTAGTTTTTCAAGCATTTTAAGTACACGTTTAGTACAGCCTTTACGGATCGCTTGGGTAATTTTGTTATCTTGTAAAATTTCACGAGAAACGTTTAATGGTAAATCATTTGAGTCTAATAAACCTTTTACAAAACGTAAGTACGTTGGCATAAATTGTTCAGCGTCGTCCATTATAAATACGCGTTGAACAAATAGTTTTAAACCATGTTGCTTTTCACGGTTATGCATGTCAAATGGCGCTTTGCTTGGAATATAAAGTAATGAAGTATATTCTGTTTTACCTTCTACTTTATTATGTTCCCAGACAAGTGGGTCGCCAAAGTCATGCGATACATGTTTATAAAATTCTTTATATTCGTCATCAGACACTTCTGATTTTTCACGAGTCCACAGTGCTGTTGCTTTGTTGACCGGTTCCCATTTTGCAGGTACTTCAGCAACCGCATCAGCAGCTGGAACAGTAACATTGTCTTCGTCGTCTTTAACTTCAGCAACGGCTTCAACACCCGGAACTGCTGGCGTTAACATTTCAACAGAAACAGAGATATGATCTGAGTACTTAGTGACGATTGATTTTAAGCGCCAATCGTCAGCATATTCTTGCTCTTCTTCTTTTAAATGAAGAATAATATCGGTACCACGATTAGTCTTTGAAATTTTAGCTGTGGTGAATTCGCCTTCGCCAGCACTCGTCCATTCAACACCTTCAGATGCATCAACACCAGCAGCGCGAGAACGCACAGTTACCGAGTCTGCCACGATGAATGCTGAATAAAAACCAACACCAAATTGACCAATAAGTTGTGAGTCTGAAGCTTGATCGCCAGAAAGTTGCGAGAAAAACTCAGCCGTACCTGATTTAGCGATAGTCCCTAAATGATCAATGATTTGATCATGCGTCATACCAATACCGTTATCAGAAATGGTAAGGGTATTATTATCTTTATCGCAACTAACACGTACGCGTAAATCACCATCACCTTCATATAAATCAGCATTTGACAGTGCATTAAAGCGAAGTTTGTCAGCAGCATCGGCCGCATTTGATACTAACTCACGTAAGAATATTTCTTTATTTGAGTAAAGTGAATGGATCATTAATTTAAGTAACTTAGCGTTATCAGTTGCAAACTGATGATTTTCTTTTTGGCCTGTTTCTGACATTTGAAATATATCCTACATTTATCGGTGTTTAAAAGAGAGCATGCAAATATGATGCTCACGTTGATAGATAACATGTGGGGCTAAGAGAAATTATTTCAAGGGAATGTGATGTTTCTTAGCTAAAATAAATTTAAAAATATGCTTTGAATATGAGTTCAAAGCATAAATTTGCTCAAGATCAGAATGAATAGCTCTTACGTCCTGATAAGGCATGAGATAAAGTATTGCCGTCAACATATTCAAGTTCGCCACCAACAGGCACACCATGAGCTATTCGAGAAATAACCACTTGATATTTTTTAGCCAGTTCGGCAATAAAATGTGCGGTAGCTTCACCTTCAACGGTTGGGTTGGTTGCTAAAATGATTTCTTTAAACTGATTAGTCGCCAGCTGTTTCTCTAA
Source organism: Colwellia hornerae (assembly GCF_007954355.1). Lineage (GTDB taxonomy): Bacteria > Pseudomonadota > Gammaproteobacteria > Enterobacterales > Alteromonadaceae > Colwellia_A > Colwellia_A hornerae. Next base: position 11,174 of record NZ_VOLR01000007.1, on the reverse strand, counting down.
TATATCTAAGCCAAGATCATCGGGTCCAATACCATCTAGCGGCGATAAGTGGCCCATTAAAATAAAATAACGTCCTTGAAACTCCCCCGTTTGTTCTATAGCAATAACATCACCTGGACTTTCAACAATACAGAGTTGCTGGTTTATAAGTCGTTTAGCACTTTGGCAAATTTCACAGCTGTCATCTTCAGTAAAATTTCGACATTGTGAACAATGACCAATATTTTCCATCGCCACTTTTAATGTACCAGCTAGCTTAGCGCCGCCAATACGATTACGCTCAAGTAAATGAAACGCCATACGTTGCGCTGATTTAGCGCCAACACCCGGTAAGCATTTAAGTGAATTGATTAATTCTTGAACCAGTGGACTAAATTTCATAACAACCTTAAAAACAATGTTTGGCTAATTTTCAACGCAGGCAGTTTATCAGTTGAAGTATAAAAACCAAGATAAATTATTCTCTCGCCACTAAAAATAATACGCTATGATAGCTGAAGTATAATTATCAAAACGAACCGCTATGTTAGCCAATATCTTTATTACCTTAGCCTTACTCATTGTCAGCGCTTTTTTCTTATCTCGACATTTCACTTTACCTAAAAATATTTGGCTGCTTTTTATTGCCCAACCCCTTGTTATGGCGGCATCACCGGTGATTGTTTTTATTGGCGGCATATTGTCGACCAGCATGGCAGATGATCCTTCTTTAGCGACCTTACCCGTTACTGTGATGATTTTAGGGGTAGCTTGTGGTGCTATTCCTGCGGCTATGTTGGCAAAAAACAAAGGTCGACGCTTTGCTATTTTTAGCGGTTATAGTGTTGGCTTAGTTGCGACCCTAACGGCAATGGTCTCTGCAATTATTGCTAACTTTGAACTCTTTGTCTTTGCTGGTTTACTCTTTGGCATTAGTACCTCATTTATTCAGCAATTACGTTTTGCCGCCATTGAGAGTATTAAAGACGATAAAGATATTCCAACCGTGTTATCAATTTTGATGCTAAGTGGTATTTTTTCAGCGTTTTTAGGCCCTGAGATAGCCGTGGTTGCTAAAGATTGGCTCGCATCTCCCTATGGTTATGCCGGCTCATTTTTAGTGTTAGCAGGATTAATTGTTTGTGCGATGATTATCATGTTGAATTTTAAAAACACCCAGATTGAATCTCATCAACAAGTGGGTGACACTCGCCCCTTGAGTGAAATTATCAAACAACCTATTTTTATTATTGCCATATTATCAGCGGCCATTGGTTTTGCCTTAATGAGTTACTTAATGACCGCAACCCCCTTGAGCATGCACCAGATGAGCGGTCATAGCTTACACGACACAAAATGGGTAATTCAAAGCCATATTGCCGCGATGTTTATCCCTTCACTTTTTACCGCCTGGTTAGTAAAAAGAATCGGCTTAAAAAGCTTAATGTTAATTGGCACAGTGATTTATGCATTAGTCGCTGTTGTGGCACTTTCTGGCGAGCAGGTCATGCATTATTGGTGGGCACTGATTTTATTAGGCATAGGTTGGAATTTTTTATTTTTAACCGGTACAACGCTACTGCCGCAAAGCTATAAGCCGAGTGAACGGCACAAAGTACAAGCGATTAATGACTTTATTATTTTTGGCTTACAAGCGACTGCATCGTTACTCGCTGGTTGGGTTTTATTTAAAGCGGGTTGGCATACCGTCGTTCTTACCAGTATGCCCTTTATTGCCATACTCTTTGCAGTAACTTGGTTTTACTATATTAAAGACAGAAAAAAAACCACCAACGAGGCAGCTCAAGCTTAGCGATGCAAATAATAGCATCGACTTTTTTACCTGTGGTTAGCCTTGTATGAAAAACCAACGCCAGCGCTAACACTTTATAAGACTAGGTAATAAAGATTCACTCCATAAAATAAGTAAACCCTTAAGACTTGCGCTAAATGTCCCCAACGACCAGAAAGTTGATATTTGACGCTAAAGAAAATTAAAAAGTGTCAGCAAACTCAAAAGTGTCATCATGATTAACCCCTGATTAGGGAACGGCTTGACCATTTCTCGCTTCAAATAATCGATACCAGTCTTCACGGCTATAATTGAGTTCTAGTGCTACTTTTGCAGCAATAATGCGTTCCGGTGTGGTTGAACCAATAATAGGAAATATTTTCGCAGGGTGTTTTAGTAACCAAGCGAGAATAATTTGCCAAGGCTGACAGTTATAAACTTGTGCTTGCGACGTTAACTCGTCGGCGATACGTTGTTCATCTTCTACTGAAAAGCTATTCCCCCATGCAGAATAGGCAACACCACCTAGCGGGCACCAGGCAATTGGCGATAGTTTATCTTGTTGACATTGATCCAAAGTGCCGTCATTTAGCGCATCAATATTATGAATATTAATTTCTATCTGATTGACCAATAATGGCAAGTCTAAGGCACTTTGTAACATCGCAACTTGTGAGGGTTTAAAATTACTTACGCCAAAATGCGCAACTTTACCGCTGGTTTTGAGTTGCTGAAATGTTTCGGCAACTTCGTCAATATCAAATAAATAATCAGGGCGATGTAATAAGAAAAGATCGAGTTGCTCGCTATGCAAACGTTTTAAAGAACCTTCTACACTCGATAAAATATATGCTTTGCTAAAGTCATAGCGTGTTGGCGCATAAGTATTTTCATTGTTTTTTGGGCGAATGCTTGCTTTGGAGGTAAGGATCATCTTTTCTCGCAAGTGTGGTGCTTGCTTTAACAATTCACCAAATAATTGTTCACTTGCCCCGCCACCATAAATGTCGGCATGATCGAAATGATTGTAGCCAGCATCAATCGCGCTCAGGACAGCACGTTTGCCTTTATCAATAGCATTAACTGATTGATCACCTGCAATTCGCATACAACCATAGATTAATCGTGATGACTGAAGATTGCTCTTACCTAAACTATAATTTTTCATTACAACTTTGCTCTCGTTTTATCGCTAATTGACTGACATAATAGCGACTTTATGGTTGTTGTTCATCAACAACTCACTCACTGCATACGTATAAATAAGGTTTTTTCATTGCAACATTTTATTTGGGATATTGATCCAGTTTTACTTTCTATAGGTCCTTTAAGCGTTCATTGGTATGGTGCGCTATTTGCTGCCGCTATTATATCGGGTTTACAGGTGATGAAATGGGTGTATCAAACAGAGCACAAAAATCTGGAGGCGCTGGACAACTTACTGATGTATTCCGTATTAGGTATTATTATTGGTGCGCGCCTAGGACATTGTTTTTTCTACGACCCCCAGTATTACTTTGCTAACCCTTTAAAGATACTGGCGATTTGGCAAGGCGGTCTTGCTAGTCATGGTGGTGGTTTAGGGCTTATTATTGCACTCGGTATATATGCACGAAAGTATCAAGAAAACTATCTATGGTTACTCGATCGACTAGCTATTTGTACCGCTTTATTTGGTGTTTTTGTCCGTTCAGCTAATTTTGTTAACTCTGAAATATTAGGGGTTGCCAGCGGTGCGCCTTGGGCTATTATTTTCGCACGTATTGATAATATACCTCGCCACCCTGCGCAACTTTATGAAGCAATCGCTTATTTAATCATTTTTATTATTTTGTTTTTTATCTATAAAAAATCAAAAGATAAAACGCCAAAGGGTTCATTATTAGGCTTATTTTTAATATTAACCTTCACCGCTCGATTTTTAATCGAATCAGTAAAAGTTAAACAAGCAGCCTATGAGTCGATTTGGGCGTTAAATACTGGGCAAATGCTGAGTATTCCATTTTTTATCGCGGGTATCGTTTTATTAATATGGTCGTTATCTGCCAAGAACAAACTAAAATAAGCTGAGTAGCATAATGAGTAAAAAATATTACGTGGTTTGGAAAGGTTCAAAAACGGGTGTATTTGACAACTGGACCACAGTTCAATCAGTAACATCAGGGCGCGCTGATGCTCAATTTATGGGGTTTCCTTCACAAGCTGAAGCAGAAGCGGCTTTTAAGTCAACTTACACCAAAGCATTAACCCAGCGATCTTTAAAAACACCACCACGCAACGGAGCTGAATACCCCGCCGCGGCTAAAACGGCAAGTTCATCATTAAGTCGAGTAACAGGTTCAACAAAACCTGCTGGTAGTACTGTACGCAGCGATCGTGAAGTCACTAAAGCTAATATCGATATTTATTGTGACGGTGCGTGTTCGCCCAACCCAGGAAAATCAGGCACTGGTGTCGCAGTTTATCATCAGGGTGAAATTCATAGCCTTTGGTATGGTGCCTATAACGCCAATGGTACTAACAACACCGCTGAGTTAATTGGTATGTTACAAGCCTTTAAATTGGCGAAGGCTTATATTGAAGCCAATCCTGATAAAACCATTCAAGTGCTGTCTGATTCTAAATATTCTATCGACAGCATTACGAAATGGGCAACAGGATGGAAAAATAAAGGTTGGAAAAAAGCCAATGGTGAAGCGATTAAAAATCCAGAATTAGTCAAGGTTTGCTATACACTCTACCAAGAAATTAAAAAAAACATTGCGATTACTCATGTTAAAGGTCACGCGAATATTGAAGGTAATGAGCTCGCCGATCGCATGGCTGTGCTCGCTAGGACCTCACAAGAAGTCGGCTTTATACAATATCAACAAAAAATAAATATTCGCGAAATATTAGCGACCGAAGCCGGCTAATAAGTCAATAAATAACACGGCTATATAGTGAACAACCCCATTCATTATAAGCGCCTTTTACCTCTAGTCTAAATAGGAAAAAAGAGACTATATTCAATCGTTTCTTTTTTCCGTATTAACCGAAATTTTTCGGTGCTTTTCTCAATTCAAGCTATACTAATGTTCTATTTGTTATCAGAAACTCAGCCATTATGGATCTTTCAAATCATACAATGTCTTGTTTATTCTCCCAACTAGGCATTAATAACAGCCAGGTAGATATAGCGCATTTTATTGAGACCATAGAGGCATTCCAGCACAATTACCCTTGCACCAAGCAAAAGTATGGAGCCCATCACAAGCTATTTTTTAAAGGAAGCCGTACAAGAAGACTCTGATTGGTCGGAAATTGTTGATAGCTTAGATTCTTCGTTACGTTAATACCAAGCAATGCATAAAAATTAGGCCTGTGCATTAACGTTAAAATATAATCGTGATAAAACATCTACCAATAAAGTACTTAATTTAACCTTAAAGTTGATTCCGCGCGTTAATCTACTTTAATTATGCTGTTATAAACAATATAGTGTTAAATAGCAGAGTGTAAAATCTATATAATGGAGATAATAAATGTCGGATAATAAAAAATACCGTTTAGTAACACGTAGTGATTTTGATGGTTTAGTTTGTGCTATTTTACTCAAACATATTAATTTAGTTGACGGTATTCTCTTTGTTCACCCCAAGGATATGCAAGACGGAATTATAGCGGTTGGTCCAGATGATATTTCCACCAACTTACCTTATGTTGACGGTGTTCATATCGCCTTTGATCACCATCATAGTGAAACACTTCGTAATGAAAAGCGCGCTAACCATGTTATTGACCCTGATGCGCCTTCTGCTGCTCGTGTTGTTTATGACTACTACGGTGGCTTAAAAACGTTCCCAGCAAGCTGGACCAGCATGATGGCAGCAGTAGATAAAGGCGATTCAGCACAATTTAATAAAGAAGAAGTTTTGCATGCCAAACGCTGGGAATTACTTAATTTTATCATGGACTCACGCACAGGTTTAGGCCGTTTCAGAGAGTTTCGTATTTCAAACTATGAACTGATGATGGACTTAATTGATTTTGGTAAAGATCATAACATTGACCAATTACTCGCTCTTCCTGATGTTAAGGAACGCACCGATCTTTATTTTGAGCACGAAGAAAAATTTAAAGAGCAAATTAAGCGCTGCGCAACCGTATACAATAACTTAGTAGTGTTAGATTTAAGAGAAGAAGAAATTATTTACTCTGGTAATCGTTTTGTTATTTATGCCTTATTTCCTCAATGTAATATTTCAATTCATGTTATGTGGGGACTGAAGAAACAAAATACTGTTTTTGCTACTGGAAAATCTATTTTTGATCGCAGTGCAAAAACAAATGTTGGCGAACTCATGTTGAAATACAATGGCGGCGGACATAATGCGGCGGGAACCTGTCAAGTTCCACATGATCAAAATGAAGCTTGCCTTGCTGAGCTTATTGCGACAATTAATGCCGATGGTTAAGCCGTTGGTCTGCCCAAGACACTCGGTTCAATAGCGGTTAACTATTGCCATCAAGGATGATGGCAAAATACTTAGCTGATCAAAAATATTAATAACCTTTATTCCAGTTGATATAAAGAGGTATCTGGGCGTTGCTTCGATATTTTTTAATATTGTTGGTCACAATTTCCCCTGCGCTTTCAAAATGTGTTGGTGCAGAAATATGGGGAAGGACCGTTATTTTTTCATGTGACCAAAAGGCATGACTTTCATCTAAAGGTTCATGTTCAAAAACATCTAAAATGGCATGTTCAAGATGGTCATTAGCTAAGTACTTAATAAGGTCATTATTAGCGACTATGCCACCTCGAGCAAAGTTAATAATACTGGCGCCTTGAGGTAGCTTGGTCAGTAAATCATCATTAATGAGATGATAAGTGGCTGCCGTTAGGGGTAATAAACAAATTAAAATATCAGTTTGCTTAACCATAGTCGCTAAGCCCTCGTCTCCCCAATAGCATTGAACGCCATTAATTAACTTTTCGCTTTGACTCCAACCAAGCACATTAAAACCATTTTCATGTAAGCGTAACGCGCTGAGCTTACCTAATCTACCCAGGCCTAAAACACCTAAAGTGCGCTCTTTTGGCAGTAAATATCGATGTTGTAACCACAGCGCTGACTTTTGTTGTTGTAAGTATTTTGGCATATCACGATGTAAATAGAGTACCCACGTTAATACCGCCTCACTCATGGTTTGCGCTAATATTGGATCAATTAACCGCACTAACTTAAAGCTTGGCGCTGGCTTATCATGGCTTAATTGCGAAACTAGTGCATCGACGCCTGCCCATAGGCTCTGTACCCATATTAACTTGGGGTACTGTGACAAAACATCAACATCTGGGTTAGCCACAATAGCGATTTCACATTGCAGCTTTTGCTCGATGGATAAATCTTTATCAAGCTTAATCGCTTCATTTGGCAGCTTAGCTGATAATAACGCTAACCAAGCAGCTTGCTCGTGCTGAGCAAGTTGACTAACAAAAGTAATAACGGCCATCGTCAAATCCTTCTTATTGGCATTATTCTTTCAAAACCATATCAATACACATCACGGCGGCAAGGATCAGCTTTCTAACCGGATGATCTTCAGGAACATCGGCAGAAATTTCTAAGACATAATTGTCAGCACTGGTAAATAATTCCTTACCTATGCCACCCCACTCTTTTGATATATGAGCGAGTTCATCATTGCCATCCATAAAGCGAAAATTCCAACCAACCCAATTACCTTTTAACTGGCAGACAAGGCGGTCTTGGTTATCAAAGATATCGAATTTACCGCCAATTGAAAATAATTTTTGCTGAAAATAACCAATATCATTACCATCACAATCAGAAATGATTACTTTTGAAACAAGCAAAGAGATACCGCGCTGAATGCGAATGATTCGCTGATCGTCGGGTGTACGTATCTGAACATCAAAGGGTGTCATGGTTTTGTAATCGGTGAAGCGCAGCATTTTAGTAAAAAAACCTAAATTAGGCTCTCGACATTCCATAATGATATCCCCGGTTTCAGGATCATAAATATCATAATTATTTGCGGCTTTAAATATGCCGACATGCTCTTTGATTATATAAGTATTCTTATTAATTATAGTATTCATTAAATGCTCACTCCGTGAGTCTAGCGGTTGTTATTACGACAATTATTTACCATAATATTTTATATTGTTGTTTATATTAATTAAAGACTAACTGTTAAGCCCTTTAATATGACGTTATTTTACAGCTTTAATGGCTTGCTCTAAATAGGCAGACATTTCAATTAATACTTTATTCTTACTGGGTTTAATTGTCGCATATAATGCGTACAAAAAACTCTGTGTGTTATGCAATTTAATTAACCCTTGTTCACTTTGATATACATCTTGCCACTGCTTAAAAGGAGCGGACTCAGCCACTTTATCAAGCCAGTGGTGAAAATCATCCATAATATATTCTTCTCGTAAAAAAACATATATAACAGCCATGGCAATTCGTTTTGATTCACCTTCCACATATGAATGTTGAAGGTGAGCAGTAATTTGACTGGCTAAAGCGTCCAGTATCTTATCGAGTTGCGCTTTGTTAACTTCAGGGTTTAACGCCAGTTGCAGCATAAGATCTGCAGAGTGAGCGATACTATGCTGCCAGCCAACTTTAGCTGAAAAACCGCGATAATCTTTTACATTAGTTAAAAAGTTCGTTCCTACCTTAACTAAATAATCTCTTTGCTTAGTAGTTAAAAAAGGTGACTGTCTGTCGACACGTGCCACTTCGGCTAAGACCAAGATTGAAAATGACTGATAGACACCAAAAGTGTCAGTTACTTTAAATTCCAAAACACGCGTTAAATAGTTAAACATTTTAAGATGTGTTGCTTGGCTGAGTTGTTCATTGCGCAGCCAATTACTTAATGCTTCGAAAGCAATACCGTCCCTTATCTCTGCATCTGGGCTTGCTAGACAAGCCAGTAATTGTAGCGCTAAAGCTTCTTTATCAGCTTTGTTTTCAAGAATAAATTTATCATTTTTGAGTTGCAGTAGTTCTTGTTTTTGCCATTGGTTTGATAAACACTGAGTATTCACCTGCTGGGCATTAATAAGTATTTCTTCATTCGCAGCAAAAGCATAGCTACTGATAAACACCCCCCCTATTATTGACATTTGTAATGAAAATTTCATCTTACGTCCTTTTAAAGTCATTCAATTAGCCGACAAAATCATCACTAAAAGATAACATTACATCTACAAAATAAAAACATATTATTGGCCATAAATATTTTAAAAAACAATAATATTCAACCTATAACCATCGTTTACTTTCGTCCACTCTTTCTAAATTAAAGCTTGGAAAAAGATATTTCCATTAAGAGCAATTGTTAGTATGGGTTTACCTGTTAATGTAATAAATTAAAAATAACTATAAATAACAGTGGATTATTGTAGACAGACAATAAGTTTTCAAAATAATTTGTTGCTGTTATTATAAAATGTCGTTTTTTAACTAAAAATTGCCGCTAATGTACTATGCACAACAACTACAAACCCGTAATACTGATGGCATGCTTTATTAAAGATATCACCAGTAGAGAAGTCTTTAATATTAAGTAAATAACTTAATGATTATCAATATCAATTGATAGTACTTTTACCTTAATACATATAAAAACTATAAAATTAATTTTAGAGGTTAATAAAATGAAAATGAACTTAACAAAATTATCTTTAGCGACTTTATTAGCATTATCTGCATCAACATCTGTCATGGCTTCAAATGGCGTGAATGCAAATCACAGTAATATGAACGGCAAATCAATTAATGCGGTTACACAACTAAGTGCTGACTACAGCTTCAAAGCCGGTAAGTCATTTTCAACGGTAAAAGGTAATAGTAAGCAAAAAGCACAAATGTTTTATAAAGGTGTGCCCGTATTTGGACAGTCATTAGTATTAGAGCAAGACAACGCGGGTCGTAATGTTGGCACGCAAGGCTCTTTAATGGTTAACATTTCTGATGATTTAGGCTCTGTAACTCCTGGCATGCTGCGTGGTAAAGCGCTTGGAAAATTAAAGCAATTATTGGGTCACAACAACATTAAAAACTCAAAAACTGAATTAGTTATTTATGTAAATAGTGCCAATAAAGCACAACTAGCTTACCGCGTTGAATACTTAGCAAGTGATAGTGAGGTGCCAAGTCGCCCAATGGCATTTATTGATGCCAACAATGGTGATGTCTTGTTATCTTGGCAAGGCATTAACCATGCAAAATCAGGTAAAGGTAAACCAGGCAGTGGCGGTGGTGGTGGATCAACTACACCAACAACATTAACAGGCCCCGGCGGTAATGCTAAAACTGGTATTTACTATTACGGCACTGACTTTGCTAATATTATAGCAACGTCAGATGGCTCTACTTGTACTTTAGATAGCCCAAATGTCATAACAACTGATATGGGTAACAGCACACGTCGTGGCAGCACTGCACAAGTCGCTTGTGGCGATACCGGTCAAGACTTAACAAATGGTGCCTTCGCACCAATGAACGATGCTCAAGCTTTTGGTAATGTTATCTTTGATATGTATAGTGATTGGTACGGTGTTACCCCACTCTCACAAAAATTAGAGATGCGCGTGCATTATGGTCGTAACTATGAAAATGCATTTTGGGATGGTACAGCCATGTCCTTTGGTGACGGCGCAACAACATTCCACCCATTAGTTAGTCTGGATGTATCAGCTCATGAAGTTAGTCATGGTGTTACAGAGCAACGTTCTGGTCTGGTTTATAGTGGTGAGTCTGGAGGTATGAACGAAGCATTCTCTGATATGGCCGGTGAAGCAGCTGAAAATTATATGCACGGTTCAAACGACTGGATGGTTGGAGAACAAATTTTTAAGGGTAATGGCGCATTACGCTACATGGACGATCCAACCAAAGATGGTCGTTCTATTGCTCATGCATCAGATATGACCAGCGGTTTAGATGTTCATTTAAGTTCAGGTGTTTATAACAAAGCCTTCTATTTACTTGCAACGACCAATGGCTGGACAGTACAAGATGCATTTGGCGTAATGTTACGTGCTAATAACTTATACTGGACGCCAAGCTCTACTTTTGATGCTGGCGCATGTGGTGTTGAATCGGCGGCAACGGATCTTGGATTGAATTCAAGTGACGTGACAGCCGCTTTCGCAACAGTTGGCGTTAACTGCCCGTAACTGTACTCGCGAATATGAATTTAAGACCAGCATTGCTGGTCTTTTTTTTTATATAAAATACATTTAGTAGAGCCTGTAACAGATTTTGTGTAACTGCCCGTTTTAAATAAAGTCCTTTAAGCGGTCTTCGAATTCAATCATAAATCGATTCAAGGCCGTTTTCCAGTTTCTTATCGGCATCGTCCATTTCTTGGA
>NZ_VOLR01000079.1 GCF_007954355.1 Colwellia hornerae | reverse complement strand
TGATACGAAACCGGACATTAGCCTTTGCTCATTTAATTATGACCATTTCGACAATTATTCGTTTAAAGGATAGGTTATGTATGGATGATTGTTTGTCAAAAACTATAAAAATGACACCAGTAGTGCCAAATAATCAGTTAAAGTGTCTGAAGGCTTTTACATATACGGAATAGTAAAGGATTAAGTATCCTATGCTATTATTTTGTGGTGTAAATCACTTCTAACACATCAATAGATATCAAATAATTTACGGTTATCAATCACCAGATACAAAAAAACACCAATCATTACAATTGATGCTTTCTAAAATCTAATATTAAAAACTATATTAAGATTGTTTCTTAAATCGACGTGATGCTAAACCAATCATTCCTAATGCAAAAATTGCAAGTGTAGATGGCTCTGGTACTTGTGCTGCTGTTCTAACAAATAGCCCGAGACGACTCGAACTGCCCGTTCTAAGGTGAACGTCGTTAAAATTTCCCGTGTGGAAAATCGCCTCCGCTTGCCCTAATTGCTGTCCATCTAATGTGAACCAAGGTGTTATATTGGAACTACCTGACAACAAATTAATTGTGTTACTTAAATTAGCAGGATTTAAATCAATATCACCTAGGTTACTGCCATTCCATGTTGGGATTGATGTTCCTGTAGCATTGCCTAGAAACTGAGTAAACTGATCAACCGTAGATAAACTCCATTGATAGCCCGCATAGGACACACCAGTTTTCAAATTAGCAAATGTATCAGGAGAAAAGAGTCCTAAATCTAAAAAGTATAAATTCTGATCTGTATCTTCTGTATAATCACTATGATCTATAATCCCAGCTTTGACGACGCCAGATATCGTGAATAACAAGCTTAATAACGCAACTTTATTTATAATTGATTTCATTTTTTAACCCTTTAATGTGTTTAATAGTAATCGAAAGATACTAAATTACAACAATGCAAAAAACATTCCAGCACTAAAATATATAATAATTTCAATTGGATGATGACTTAAACAAAACTCACGATGGTAATATTGTAAAAAAATATGACACCAATCAACTTATCAGCTAATTGAATTTTTTAGATAATATTAACAGATGAAAATTTTAATTGGTTTCAGTATGCAAATGTAATTACATTAAATGGGGTCAGGTACACTTCATTAAATGGCATTAAATGGCATTAAATGGGGTCAGGTACACTTTATTACTTCTCAAGCTACTCATAGTTATTCAACGTCAGTGATTTTCTTAAATCCGTCTCACAGACAAGCAGAAAGCCCTAGCTAGTGTTCTGCTAAATATGATTAAGAATATACAAAAGCTAATGTCAGCTTTTGGCTAA
>NZ_VOLR01000078.1 GCF_007954355.1 Colwellia hornerae | reverse complement strand
ATGCTGATATTCGTGGATTACTAACTTGTTTGCTAGCAGCGCCTACCTTACTCATTTCGTCGTGGCACCTGTCTTCAGTCTATGTTCGCGGTTCAATAGCCGTTAGGCTATTGCCGTCCTAACGCCGTCGGTGATTGTGCCACACCCGATGCTTGATCCCATGCGCTAACTCAAAACTTTTATTCATGCAGGTACTCTCGATATTCTTAGCTTCACATCAATTTTTGGTAGCACTACCTCGCGAGAAATAGCCCAAATATAAGCGATCATTTCTCTGGCGATGGCCGTAACGACCACATTACGATGTTTGCCTTTATGCATGAGTCGTTGATAGCGGCGGCACAACCTCAGTTGAGCTTGCCAAGCCATATCAATAATTTCTTTGCTTAACCCTTCTTGTCTTAATTGCATTTCTTTTGAAATATTGGCGTTGTGTTTATACGAATGTGCACCTTCGACCAGTAGTCGTCTTGCACGGCTGTTACCGCATTTGGTAATAGCACCTAAATGGCGTTTATCGCCACTTGAATGTTCACTTGGTACAAGACCAAGGTAACTCATTAATTTTCTGGGATGGTCGAACCGTGATAAGTCACCTAGTTCGGCAATCACTCCTGTGGCGACTAATAACCTCACACCACGGAGCGCCTGTATCGCTTTAACTACAGGATAAAACCGCCAGTTTTTCACTTGATGTGTTAATTCATTATCCAGCCTTTTTAAGCGTTTTAGTCGTTCAGTAATGGTTAAAACCGCTTCTTGCAAAACAATTTGCTGACAAGGATGAGGTAATACTAATTCAGCGAGCCAACGCAAATGTTGTAATGACCAGTTATCTTTTATTTTGCTGTTAATGTTGTTACGTAACAACAATGCTTTAAGTTGATATTTAGCATCCTTTAAGTCTTTCATGCCTGTTTCTCGTGCCCGAGATAAGTCCCGTACGGCTTCATCTTCGGGCTCAGGGACATAGATATATGTTAAGTCTTCAGACTTGAGCAACTATGCCACTACAAGCTTTGCAAGTTTGAGCGCATCACGTTTATCGGTTTTGATTTTATCTCCTGGTTTTTTAGGGATAAGAGAAGGTGCGATGACATAGCAACAATGATTAAGGCTGGTGAGAAAGCGGTAAATCCAATAGCCACAAGGACCTGCTTCGTAAACAAAATGAAGTGTGGCATCTGGATATTTTGATTGTAATTGTCGTGCGAGTTTTTTAAAGGCGGCTTTATTACTGAGTATTTTACCTAGATGAGTTGATTTAGCGCCACGTTGGTCTTCAATATAAGCGACTTCAGTAAATGTTTTATGGGTATCTAAGCCAATGAAAAGTATGTTATGTTTTAT
>NZ_VOLR01000077.1 GCF_007954355.1 Colwellia hornerae | reverse complement strand
GGTCGATGAATAATATCTATTAGATCATAGCCAGTGAGTGCAAACAAGTATAAAAAACACACTATTTGAAAATAATAATAAAAACAGGAAATGTTACTTTTTGGAGAAATTCTACAGCCTCAACGCCACATTAAGTGGCAAAAAATTGTTGACTATAATGTGAACGGAGTGAAACAGCTAACTGTTTTTTGTCCGTTTGAATGCCTTATAGGGCTGATAGGTCAACCTTAAATTTATATACGTATCTATTATTGCTACTGCCGATAAAAACAACACTAACGGTAAACTAGTCTACAACTAACTTGTTAATTTGTGTGAAAAAATATTCTTTTCCATTGATATTATACTCGCTCATTCTGGATGAGGTGATACTTTGACCGTATGTAAAAAGTAAAATTGAAGCGGATTCAATCTTATTGTTTTTAACATTTTCGGGGTTTGCAATCCGAAAAGTAATATGAATATAGTTATTTTCTTTTAGAGCAATTTCAGGAACAAACCCGAACGAAGTCGCCTGCTCTAAATTAATACTTTTAGTTTTAGTTTTAGTTTTAGTTTTAGTTTTAATCAGAGATTGTGAAGCATTTGATATTCTAGATAACAATATAAATAAACTTTGAATTTTTACTCATAGCTGAGCCCTATAACAATTATTATGGAGACTTCTCATTAATTTTCAGCCCATAAATTTAATTTATGGGCATTAATATCACATAATTTCAATGGTTTAGGAACGATAGATTTTCAAATTTTATCACTACTTGGAAATTACTGAAACTTGTCACTAACAATACATGGCTAAGCTATTACAAAATAGATCACAAATATTTTTAGTTCAACAATACACGCGAAGTGATCACCAATTATTATATTATTGAGGCAGCGATCTCCTTAGTGTTACCTTAATATTAATGAAATATCCTGTCTTCTTTTACAAATACTTGAATTTCTACATAGGTAAATCAATATGTAATTCGCTGGCTAGGCAGACGTAATTATGAAGTGTTATTCTGCTAGGTTTTAAACACTATATAGATGTTGTTTTTTTAAACACCAGAAAGCAAAAAACCTGTTACGTTAGTAACGGGTTTCTCTTAATTAGAAGCGGATAATGTCATACGTTCACATGAGCATGTCGAACATAAGTCACACTACCCTTGTTATCAATGCACGCTAGCTATAAATTCTGTTTTTTAAACGCCAGAAAGCAAAAAACCCGACTCTTTCGGATCGGGTTTCTCTAAATAGAAGCCGAGAATGTCCTACGCTCACATGGGCATGTCGAACATAAGTCACACTACCATCGGCGCTACGGCTCTGTAGTTACATAATAAGTGTAAATGCTGTGTTTTTAAACGTCAGAAAGCAAAAAACCCGACT
>NZ_VOLR01000076.1 GCF_007954355.1 Colwellia hornerae | reverse complement strand
CATAGGTTGGACATTAAGAGATAATTGGATCTAGGCCGCACTTTAATCGTCCTTTTTCCTTATCTCTTGTCGGGTTCGCTCTTTGAGCATACTTTGACAAAAAATTGATAGTTTTTTGCCATGTTTTGTTCAGCGTCGATATCATACCTTGTGTGATTGATTCCATTAATTGATAAAACCAACCTTGGGTGTTTTTTGCGACCATAAACGTTGAGAGCTCAATACCGCCAAGCTGCTGAACACTCATGCATATTCGCCGTTTTACTAACAACGTCAATAAACTTGCCCACACCAAACCTTCCATCATCGTCGCTTTTCGGGTGTTGAATTTTTGAAGGTTGCAATAAGATTTCCATTCCTTAAACAGTAACTCTATTTGCCAACGTAGGCTGTAGAGTTTTATTACCGCTTCAGCGCTAAATTTTTCTCGACTTAAGTTTGTTGCCCAATAAGTCGGCTCACTTTTGCCTTTAGGCCAACTAGCAATCAACCGATAATTCGTTTTCCCTTCCACATCCATATCGACAATAACGCTACGGCGAATATGCTTTTTAACATCCTTTTGTTTCTTCTGTGAAAACCGCTTTAATACTTTACCGTGACGATTAAAGGCCGCAACAACGACTGGGTTTACCGTCGCTTTCGCACGCACAATATAGAAACCACCTGCGATATCGATAGATCCTAGATAAGATAACTTGAAGTACCCTCTATCAGCTAGAAACAGTGTGTCGACTAACGATTTAGCATCGGGTAAAAAGTCATATTCAGCTTGGCTATCTGGACTGACTGATATATCTTCAGGATACCCTTTAAGTAAATCCCAACTCACATGTACCTCTATTGCCGCAGGACTTATTTTAGTAAAGCGGCCTTTAAAGGTCTCTTTTAAACTATCATGCACCGCGAACGAACTTCCGTCTTGCATTACTATGCGTTTGAAATCTGACAGTGTAGCGTCTGTACCGAGTATTTGTTGCTGCCATTGAGTTAACGCTACATCGACCAATGATTTCATTAACTGGCTAAACTCAGGCTTACTCAGTTGATTATGAAACGGTTTATATTGAACATCGGTTTCGGTCAATTTCACAAAATAACGATGCAAATCTGTTACGGTGCTTATCGACTTATCACCTAGTGCAGTTATTAACGACATAACTAACTCAAAGGGTTTTATTATTCGTTTACGGCTACAAAAACGTATTTTTTTACCTATTTCGTTAATATTAAAATCGTTAAGCACTTTCGTTATTTTGTTTAACTCAGTATTATGTTTATTCATGCTCTGCTTTTGGGATAGATAGTGGTTTGGCGATTACTATCAGATCAAATTCAGAGCATGTTTTCAATTGTTTTATTCCTTAAGATCCAACCTATGA
>NZ_VOLR01000075.1 GCF_007954355.1 Colwellia hornerae | reverse complement strand
TAATGCCGATCAGTTAAGCAATTTATAGCTTGATTAATTTGTTAATGAGATCAAAATCCAGTGATTAATATCACTGGATTTTTTTTATGCAACTTTCTACCGCTCTTTCTTTAGTTAATTCAAATAATGTCACAGAATTCCAAAATCTAGCAGAAATTTTGTCCCCAGAAATTATTAGTGCTGGACTTAAAGAGCACGGTATATCTACCATTCGAAAGCGAAAACTGCCTATGGAGAATATGGTGTGGGCTGTCATTGGTATGGCATTGTTTCGTAAGTTCCCAATGCGCCAAATGCTTAATCAGCTTGATATTATTTTACCCAGTGGAGTCCCTTATGTAGCATCAAGTGCGGTTACGCAAGCGAGAAAAAAACTCGGCAGCAAAGTCATAGAGACAGTATTTCAGCAAACTCAGCAACAATGGAACCAAGATGCTCATCATGGTCAGTGGTGTGGTTTAAACCTTTTAGGTGTTGATGGTGTTGTGTGGCGAGCGCCCGATACTGATGAAAATAATAAGGAATTTGCCAAGACAGGCACGCAACATGGCAAGGCCAGTTACCCCCAAGTACGGATGGTGTGTCAGATGGAACTCACCAGCCATTTATTAACGAACAGTGTCTTCGATAGTGTTGACGTTAATGAGATGAATCTTGCGTTAGGGCTAATTGATAAAACACCTGATAATAGTTTAACGCTGTTCGACCGCGGTTTTTATTCATTAGGCTTGTTACATCGTTGGCAAAGTACCGGTAAAGCTAGGCATTGGTTAATGCCGCTCAAAAAAAACACCCAGTATGAAGTGATCAAAAGCATTGGAAGACAAGATAAATTAATTCTATTAACCACAACACCTCAGTCACGAAAAAAGTTCCCAGAATTGCCAAAGACAATGCAAGCGCGACTTATAACAAAAAAAGTGAAAGGAAAAGACCTTCAAATACTCACATCGATGACAGATCCGATGCGCTTTCCATCCGCTGATATTGTTGATTTATATGCCCACAGATGGGAGATTGAGCTAGGGTTTAGGGAAATGAAACAGTCGCTATTAGACAATCGTTTTACCTTACGAAGTAATCAACCAGAGCTTATTAGGCAAGAGCTGTGGGGTATATTATTGGCTTATAATTTAATCCGCTATCAAATGGTATTAATGGCTAAATCGCTCGATGGTATACACCCAAATCAACTGAGTTTTAATGGCGCTTCTATGCATATTATTCACGAGTTAACACAGTTGTCATTCTGTACGCCAGGCAATATTCCCAAATACACAATGAATATTACAAAGTCAGCCAAGCAATTCGTTTTACCCAGTAGGCGAGAGCGGCAATATCCGAGAATGCTGAAGTGCTCAAAGAATAGATATCCTGTTAAAAGTAAAAATGCCGTTCACCTTAAGTGAACGGCATTA
>NZ_VOLR01000074.1 GCF_007954355.1 Colwellia hornerae | reverse complement strand
AATGGTTTGCTAGTCGATAGCTATTTGCAAACTTGTTTAAATGAACTGGCTAAAAAGCCAGAGAGCCTAGAGCACCTGCTGCCTTGGAACATCAAGCAAGGCTAGATGCCTTTCCCCATACGCTTACCCTTTACCTGCTCAAAGAGCGCAGTTGTTAGCCAATACAGGACAAAATAATGGCGAAATAATGCGAATTTGGACATATGGAGATGAGAATAAGCAAACGGTCAGAGTCCCGACCCCTTATTATTATTTGCAAACTATGCCTTTTAGCCTAGTAAGTAGGCAGATCAATATTGTTAATAAAGACGATTTAAAAAAATACAAATTGGCTAAAGTTAGAGGGGTAAAGCATACCAATAATATAACGAAAGGCTTGAGGAATGTTTTCGAAATGAATAGTACCGAAAATATGTTTAAAATATTACAAAATGGTCTAGTTGATGTTGTCTTAACCAATACAATTGATGGACAATTAATATTAAAAAGGTTGGGATACGAAAATATAGTTCCTGCGAAAGAGCCATTAGCTGTTCTCCCTCTTTATCATTATATACATCAGAAGAATAAAAATTTGGTTCCCCTTATTAATCAAGAAATATTACGTTTGCAACAAAATGGAGAATTGAGAAAGCTAATCGCCTTAGCTGAAAAGCAGGTGATCAGTTTAAATCACCAATGATTGTTATATTTAAATCCCGTTGCTCATCGTCGTATACAAGTTCCCCTATAACACGATTAACTGACGATTTTATTTTATTTGTTCTTTGGCTTTTATCTGTGCTTAAGTACTATGGATTTAACTTTAAAAATATAACAACTCTTTGGAATAATTTATGTTCATAACAATGAAAAGTCTTTTACTGTTAATCCTCTCTTTAGCAAGTTATCAGGTCTTAAGTGCTACTAATAACGCTGATCAGTTAGCAATATCGGCCCAAGCAAAAGCATTTTCTCAAGCTTTTGTTAATGGTGACATTGAAACAATCATGGCTATTTATAGTCCTAATGCAAAAATTATTAATGGCAATGACAACATAGAAAATGATATTAACGTCATTCGAGAATACTGGACTCCAAACCTTAAAAGTAGCTGGCAGCTAAAATGGCATAAAACTCAATCAGATGAACTTATTATCGACGGCCAACTCGCCAGTGATATTGGTTATTATTCTGGATTATCTATGAATGAAGATGGTCGAGAAAGTCAATTTGGCGGGGCATATGTTATTGTTTGGCGAAAAATAGACGGTGTTTGGCGTATTCATCTTGATATGTGGAATGATATTAAATAGCGTACTAAATGACCCTGTAACAAAATCTGTGTAACTGCCTATCATTAATACCCATATAGGGTTTAGGATAGGCAGACTATGAATAAGAAAGAACTAGAAGTATTTGCTAAGCAAGCAGCCAAAGGTATTAAGTCCGA
>NZ_VOLR01000073.1 GCF_007954355.1 Colwellia hornerae | reverse complement strand
TAACAACACGCCCTGAGGTGGACCGCAAGTATTAAAACTTGCTTTCCACCGCATATTTCAATAGAGGCGAACCTTTACTTTTTAATGCCTCTAAGTACGTTGACTCATCATACGCTGTCTTTGTTTTCCAACATCGAAACAGTATTCTTATCCACTTAAATGCCAGTGCTCTTATAATAGTATTGTGCGGCTTTCCTTTACTTTTTTGCTGTTCATAATAAGCCTTGGCCCAAAATGAATATCGCACCGATTGACCTGCCCATTCAACAAACGTCTGCCGTAAAAATGTGGTGCACGAGTAGCGCCAATGTATCCATTCTTTTTTACCACTGCGTTCTGTGACAGGCGCAATACCGGCATATTTTTGTATCTCTTCACTGGATTGGTAACGTTCACGGTTTGAGCCCATCGCGGCTAATAATCTTGGCGCCATTTGCGGACCAGCCCCTGGCAAACTATCAAATATAAATCGGTCGCTATGCTGTTTATAAATTGATTTGATTTCATGGTCGAAACGTTCGATGGATAGCATTAATTGTTTGAGTTGACCCACCAAACATTCAACCAATAACAAGTTGGGGCCGATGATAGCGTTGTCGCTTGTTAGAGACTCGGCTTGTTTAATGTCATTAATCCGTTTTTCATTTACGTCAGGATAACGGGAGTTATGCAGGTTGAAAAAATCATGTAAGGTTTGTTTTCTTGCGCGTTTAACTTGCGCAAGTGATGGCCAACGCAAAAGGAAATCGCAGAATATCATACTGTCTTTTTCGTTAAACCAATCAAGGGCCTGTGGATAATAGTTTTTGAGTGTCGTGCTCAGTCTGTTGGTTAAATCCACGCGGTCTTGCACGAGCTTTCGACGATATTCAACAAGCTGAGCCAACGACCTGATACTCTCAGTATCTGGCGTGATAACGTTCAGTTTTGACATGTGTTGCTGCAATATTTCTAATTGGATTGCGGCATCTGTAGGGTCATCTTTCGCGCCACTGATGGTAAATGCCTTTCGGTATTTAGCAACGGTCGAAGGGTTGATGGTAAACAAAATAATGTGCTTAAATTTACTTAATGCGTAAATTAAAGGCCCTTTTTTTAATTCACAAGCAACAGCAACTTTTTGCCCATTATATTTTTGTTTTAATGCATTAGCCCACGCATTAATCGCCTCTGGTTTAGAGGAAATCACGCTAAAAGTGGTTTTATTATTTTGTTGGTCGAGTTCACAAACATCGTGTTTACGGTCTGCCCAATCGATAGCGATAAGGGCGGCAAAATCAGCAGGATTAAAAGCTTTCATTTTTTAACTCCCAAGCGTAAAGTTAGCCATGGAATATGGCTGTAGTATTGTTTCTCGCAGGTCTTATAGATAGTCGATATAGACGGCAACCCCTGAGTATGCGTAGTGAAACAAGTAACTTCTGTTGCGCCGAAAGTCTTGTTAAAAGCATCGAGTGTTTTCATTCAAATA
>NZ_VOLR01000072.1 GCF_007954355.1 Colwellia hornerae | reverse complement strand
AATGGCCTAGTCGTGCATGACTATATCTCAAGATGCTTGCAGCATGTTGCTGAGCAACCGAATAATCTTGAGTCGCTGTTACCATGGAACATTGAGCGCGGCTAGGTGCCGTTAGCTATACCCTTACGAAGGGAGTGGAGGTGCTGTGAAATGAATGCGTAAGGTTCAGTGTTTGAAAGCCTAATGCTAATGAAAAAATATAAATTTATACTTACTACTTTGTATATCAGCTGTTGTCTAACATTTATCGAATCTGTCGAGAAAACCCACTGTTCGACGCGAAGCGGCGTCGGTGGGTAGTTCACCTACGGGTCCTAATGGGGTATGGATTACCAGTCGCTTAACTTCTAGTACAATACCCTTAGCTAAGTTAATATACACGTACTAGTCTTTAAGTAAGCCCATCAAAATCATCTTTAAATAGATAAACTGAAGCTTCTTTACTAGTCAGAGTCTTTTGTATCAATGATCCTTGCATAACAGCGCATAGCTCCTTGAATTAGGTCATCCGCAATCTCTGACAACTGGAGAGTTTTAATTGTGTCAGGGGGGATATATTTCATCGTTCGAAGATCGGAAGTTCCCAGACTGGAAATATTAAATAGTTTTGAAATATATTATTCTTCTGGTAAGCGAAACTAACAAATTAACATGACCTTATTGTAATCACGCCATTCATTTATGTCTACATGGTTACCCCAGTTTGTAAAAACCACACTAGCTTGTTCGTTTTCGGTACAAATTTTCACAGAGATATTCTTGTTAGGTGTTCTTTTTATTAAATATATTTAATTTAACAGTTGCTTCTGTACAACGTAAAGACAACCAAAAACTTGCAAGCGATATTAGTAGGTTAGAGCCACCAATTTCAACTCCTGCCAGCACCATAAATGTAAGATATACACTATAAGTTGATAATAAAAGTAAACATGATGCCGCAATACGAGAATGCCATTTAAAAACAGCAAAGAGGAGAAATGCATACAAGCTGAAATCAATGACAAAACCAATAGATGTTTCGCTATTCAAATCTTGAAAAAACAATCCAGCGATCAAGCTTATTAAAGTTAAAATTGCGATTCCAAAAGAACAAGACTTGATCATAGGAATACAAGTCGATTTAGAATCTAAAGAATGAAAAACATTTATCTTCTGAGCAACATCCATAATGAGAGATTCCCTGAACACTTAACGTCTTATTAAGAAGGCGTTAAGTGTAGTTGGCTACAATAAACGACGAAGGAGTAAATCGCCAACTGTTATTTGTCCGACTTGAAACCCCTTATAGTTGCTCCGTTCCATTAATTAATCAGTTTACCTAACTCATTAATAGGTGGAATATACTTCTGTTGCTTACGAGTATTTGAATGAAAACACTCGATGCTTTTAACAAGACTTTCGGCGCAACAGAAGTTACTTGTTTCACTACGCATACTCAGGGGTTGCCGTCTATATCGACTATCTATAAGACCTGCGAGAAACAATAC
>NZ_VOLR01000071.1 GCF_007954355.1 Colwellia hornerae | reverse complement strand
TTCTTCTAATTTGTTATCATGTAATTTGTGTAGACACTCGTGAAACCCGAGAGTTTCCATTAAACTGTTTTTACTTCAAGATAAGGAGGTGATCCAACCCCAGGTTCCCCTAGGGTTACCTTGTTACGACTTCACCCCAGTCATGAAACACAAAGTGGTGACCGTCCTCCCGAAGGTTAAACTAGCCACTTCTTTTGCATCCCACTCCCATGGTGTGACGGGCGGTGTGTACAAGGCCCGGGAACGTATTCACCGTAGCATTCTGATCTACGATTACTAGCGATTCCGACTTCATGGAGTCGAGTTGCAGACTCCAATCCGGACTACGACAAGCTTTGTGGGATTCGCTCCACCTCGCGGTATTGCTGCCCTCTGTACTTGCCATTGTAGCACGTGTGTAGCCCATCCCGTAAGGGCCATGATGACTTGACGTCGTCCCCACCTTCCTCCGGTTTATCACCGGCAGTCTCCTTAGAGTTCCCGCCATAACGCGCTGGCAAATAAGGATAGGGGTTGCGCTCGTTGCGGGACTTAACCCAACATTTCACAACACGAGCTGACGACAGCCATGCAGCACCTGTCTCACAGTTCCCGAAGGCACAAGTCTATCTCTAGTCTCTTCTGTGGATGTCAAGGGATGGTAAGGTTCTTCGCGTTGCATCGAATTAAACCACATGCTCCACCGCTTGTGCGGGCCCCCGTCAATTCATTTGAGTTTTAACCTTGCGGCCGTACTCCCCAGGCGGTCAACTTAATGCGTTAGCTCCGCTACCCACGGATCAAGTCCACAGACAGCTAGTTGACATCGTTTACGGCGTGGACTACCAGGGTATCTAATCCTGTTTGCTCCCCACGCTTTCGTGCCTCAGCGTCAGTATCTGTCCAGGTGGCCGCCTTCGCCACTGATGTTCCTTCCAATCTCTACGCATTTCACCGCTACACTGGAAATTCCACCACCCTCTACAGTACTCTAGTTTGCCAGTTCAAAATGCAGTTCCAAGGTTGAGCCCTGGGCTTTCACATCTTGCTTAACAAACCGCCTACGCACGCTTTACGCCCAGTAATTCCGATTAACGCTCGCACCCTCCGTATTACCGCGGCTGCTGGCACGGAGTTAGCCGGTGCTTCTTCTGTTGCTAACGTCACAGTGAGCAGCTATTAACTACCCACCTTTCCTCACAACTGAAAGTGCTTTACAACCCGAAGGCCTTCTTCACACACGCGGCATGGCTGCATCAGGCTTTCGCCCATTGTGCAATATTCCCCACTGCTGCCTCCCGTAGGAGTCTGGGCCGTGTCTCAGTCCCAGTGTGGCTGATCATCCTCTCAAACCAGCTAGAGATCGTCGCCTTGGTGAGCCATTACCTCACCAACTAGCTAATCTCACTTGGGCTAATCAAATGGCAAGAGGTTCCGAAGAATCCCCCTCTTTGGTCCGTAGACGTTATGCGGTATTAGCAGTCGTTTCCAACTGTTGTCCCCCACCATATGGCATATTCCCAAGCATTACTCACCCGTCCGCCGCTCGTCAGCAAAGTAGCAAGCTACTCTCTGTTACCGCTCGACTTGCATGTGTTAAGCCTGCCGCCAGCGTTCAATCTGAGCCATGATCAAACTCTTCAATTAAAAAATCGTTTGTGATGCTTAACCTAAGCTAAGACATCTGCTCAATGAATTCTGTCGTGTTACCAGCCGAAGCTAGTAACTACATAAAACGTACTAATCA
>NZ_VOLR01000070.1 GCF_007954355.1 Colwellia hornerae | reverse complement strand
GTGTTGAAATGGTAATGCCTGGCGACAACTTGAAATTTGTTGTTGAGCTAATCAACCCAGTAGCGATGGATGAAGGTTTACGCTTCGCTATCCGTGAAGGTGGTCGTACTGTTGGTGCTGGTGTTGTTTCTAAAATCATCGCATAATTGCTGATTTTAGTTCTCACGAGAACTTAAAGAAAAAAGACGCTTAGGCGTCTTTTTTTATGCCTGAAATTTAACAACGAGGTTATCTAACACAGAGCAGGTGTTGTATCACTATACCTTAAGTAGGCATCGCATAATTGCTGATTTTAGTGCTCACAAGAATTCAAGAAAAGACGCTTAGGCGTCTTTTTTTATGTCTGGTTTTTTCTAAATAGTTAATCAAGATAGTGTAACTATGCATAATCTTAAGACTGTTCTGATATTAAAGTAGCTTATTCGGTTAGTCATCTTAGTGATCCTTTTGTGCCCATTGAATAAGTTATAGTTACCGTCCATATTCGGTTATTAAACGTTAACAATTTGAGTATTTACTGTTATTAACTAAACTCGAGTTTAAATGTCCCTCATTTAATTCATTTTTTTTTCTTACAGCAAAAGAAAATTACCTTTCTTCCTTCACTATTTTTTGTATGTGTTTATGTCACTTTTTATGGTGTTGATAGTCTGGTCGTACCAGACTATTATTGTCTTATATAAAAAATAAAAATAGCAACAAAGGATTAAAATGTCTGACGAACTAAACAACAGCGATGAAGTCATTATTACCTGTGGTGATGGCGTTAAAATTATAGGTACTTTGTTTAAACCTCATCAAACCTTAAAAGGAGCAGTATTAATTGCGCCTGCTACAGGTATTAAACGGCAATTATATATAAGATTTGCTCAGTATTTAGCCAAGTCTGGCTATGTTGTACTTACCTTTGACAATCGTGGTATTGGCGAATCTTTAGCGGGAAAAGTTAAACACTCTACAGTATCGCTTCAATGCTGGGGAGAGCAAGATATGCCAGCCGCATTAGATTTTTTAATGACCCGTTTTCCTTTAATAAATTATCATTTGATAGGTCACAGTGCTGGTGGGCAGTTAATAGGCCTAATGAACAATGCTAGACATATTAGCTCTGTTTTTAACGTTTCTAGCTCTTCTGGTTGTTTAAAAAACATGTCATTCCCTTTTATCATTTCAGCAAATTTTTTTATGAATATAGTGATACCACTAAGCAACTTTATCTTTGGGCATACTAAAGCACAATGGTTTGGAATGGGTGAGCCTCTGCCTAAGCAAGTGGCAAGACAATGGCAAAAATGGTGTAATGGTCAAGGTTACGTAAAAACAGCCTTTGGTAAAACAGTTCACCAGCATTTATATAATGAACTTGCTATGCCAGCTATTTGGGTAAATGCATCTGATGATCATATAGCCAATGATATCAACGTTGCAGATATGATTTCTGTATTTCCTAAAATGCAGGCACAAACCTTAACGCTAAATAAAGAAGATTATGATTTAGATGAAATAGGTCATATAAAATTTTTTAGTCGCAACTCTCAAGCTTTATGGAAACATACTACTGATTGGTTAGCTCTTCATAGCTAATAATACCAATGGAAAATGTTAATCAACTTAAATATGACAGGCGTTATTTAACTAGTGCTCTGAAAAAAGTTGTTAACTTCAAATTAATTAACATCAACAATCAACATTTTTTTTGATTGTTGATGTTGACTCTGATGGAATAACTTTAATTTTGATATAAGGCTGGAATGACTATATGGTGGCTAAGTTGCCAGAGACCATGAATGACTCTGGCATTTTGACCCTGTAACAAAATCTGTGTAACTGCCTATCATTAATACCCATATAGGGTTTAGGATAGGCAGACTATGAATAAGAAAGAACTAGAAGTATTTGCTAAGCAAGCAGCCAAAGGTATTAAGTCCGA
>NZ_VOLR01000006.1 GCF_007954355.1 Colwellia hornerae | reverse complement strand
TGCGAGGTCTTGAGCTAACTGATACTAATTGCCCGTGAGGCTTAACCATACAACACCCAAGTAGTTTTACTACGAAGTGTTTGTAAAAGACTGACACATTGCTGAAAAGCAATATCACGCACAACGTGAATTGAATAAGAAAACGCTTTTGTTTATATCAACTTTCTAAGATTATTAAACGTGTAGTTTGTACATCGTTCATTGCCATCCATGGCATCACGATATAAGTACATCCTGTACGTAACCTTTTTGTCTAGCGACAATAGCACTGTGGTACCACCTGATCCCATTCCGAACTCAGAAGTGAAACGCAGTAGCGCCGATGGTAGTGTGGGAGTTCCCATGTGAGAGTAGGACATTGCTAGGCTTCTAATTAAGAGAAACCCGTAGCTGATGCTACGGGTTTTTTGTTCCAAGGTTCTAATTTACTTTATATTTTAAACAGTATAAATTAAATTATATCTTTGATATTACAAGTTTTGTCTAGCGACAATAGCACTGTGGCACCACCTGATCCCATTCCGAACTCAGAAGTGAAACGCAGTAGCGCCGATGGTAGTGTGGGAGTTCCCATGTGAGAGTAGGACATTGCTAGGCGCCTAATTAAGAGAAACCCGTAGCTGATGCTACGGGTTTTTTGCTTTCTGGCGTTTAAAAAGACAACATCTGTAACGAAAGATAAGTAGCGTCGATGGTAGTGTGACTTATGTTCGACATGCCCATGTGAGTGTAGGACATTCTCCGCTTCTAATTAGAGAAACCCGTAGCTGATGCTACGGGTTTTTTGCTTTCTGGCGTTTAAAAAGACAACATCTGTAACGAAAGATAAGTAGCGTCGATGGTAGTGTGACTTATGTTCGACATGCCCATGTGAGCGTAGGACATTCTCTGCTTCTAATTAGGTCGCTCTTTGCCATCCTTGGCAACGCGACATTAGTATATCCCTACACGTCAAAAACCCGTAGCTGATGCTACGGGTTTTTTGCTTTCTGGTGTTTATAAAAACACAGCATTTACACTTATTATGCAACTACAGAGCCGTAGCGCCGATGGTAGTGTGACTTATGTTCGACATGCCCATGTGAGCGTAGGACATGCTCCGCTTCTAATTAGGTCGCTCTTTGCCATCCTTGGCAACGCGACATTAGTATATCCCTACACGTCAAAAACCCGTTACTAACGTAACGGGTTTTTTGCTTTCTGGCGTTTAAAAAACTGAGCATTTATACTCATTATGTAACTATAGAGTAGTAGCATCGATAGTGGTGTGACTTGTATTCAACATGCCCATCCGAGAGTAGATCATTAACATACCTATTAAATATAGGCATAGCAGATGTTGGCGGTTTGTTACTCGCAGACAATAAACAAAGATGATTGTACATAGCTAAAAAATATACGATAGCGTTGCAGAGTTATTCCCATCCTTTTCAAAATATAGCTTTAGATAATTATTATAGTCACTAGCCTACTTCTCAGATGATCATTTTTTCGTATATACTCTATAGAATTATAATTTTTTATTCTAAGTAGTGTACGTAAATGAAGTGGCAAGTAGCTAAGTCTAGAGGAAATGTTATTAATGAGATCAGATATTTTTTTAAAAATAAAAATGTTATTGAAGTTGAAACACCATCACTCTCTATGGGAACAGTAACAGACCCTTATCTTGAGGCCTTTAGCACCCAATATAATTATTTAGATAACAGCGATATA
Organism: Colwellia hornerae; assembly: GCF_007954355.1. GTDB lineage: Bacteria > Pseudomonadota > Gammaproteobacteria > Enterobacterales > Alteromonadaceae > Colwellia_A > Colwellia_A hornerae. The sequence continues at coordinate 192,373 of NZ_VOLR01000006.1, read as the reverse complement.
AACCAATCTCAACAGCTATATTTACAAACGTCACCTGAGTTTCATATGAAACGACTACTTGCCTCAGGTTATGGCTGTATTTTTCAAATCTGTAAAGCATTTCGTCATGAGGATTCAGGCCGTTATCACAATCCAGAATTCACCTTATTAGAGTGGTACCGTATAGGTTTTGATCAACATGATTTAATTGCAGAAGTAGATCAACTATTATCTACGGTAGTAAAATCGCCAAAATCTGAAAAGATATCCTATCAAGATTTATTTATTAAATATGTCAGTATAGATCCGTTAACGGCAAGTTTTAATCAATTATACGAGGCGATCGAGTTACACGGTAAAGCGGCAGATTGGTTGTATGAGTCTAACGATTGTGATTTGTTACTACAGTTTATTTTTTCAGAAATAATAGAACAGAATATTGGTATATCTTGTCCATGTTTTGTTTATAACTTTCCAATTGCGCAAGCTTCCTTAGCTAAAGAATGTCCTGAAGATAACCGTGTTGCCCAAAGATTTGAATGCTACTTTAAGGGTGTTGAGTTAGCAAATGGCTTTAATGAGTTAACAGATGCTGATATTCAAATAACGAGATTTGAACAAGATAACAATAAACGTCAACAACTAGGACTTGTTACTAAAAATATAGATAAGAATTTTATTAAAGCCCTACAATCAGGTTTACCACAATGCGCAGGAGTAGCTTTAGGAATCGACCGCTTAATGATGATCGCGTTAGACAAAAGTGCTATTGAGGATGTAATTTCTTTTCCTATAGAACACGCTTAAAAGTTTTGTGATACTATATCAATTGTGATATTATCCACTTTTAACAGTCATTATTAACTAATTCTAAGGGGAGTATAAAGTGCTTGATCGTATTGGAATAACCGCAACATCACTTTGTGCGCTTCATTGTATCTTATTACCAGTACTGTTACCGGCACTGCCTTTGCTAGGGTTAAGCTTTTTGGCTGATCATGCATGGGAACATGTATTTTTACTAATGACCGCTGCACTAGGTTCTTTGGCTTTATTTTCGGGCTTTAAGAAATACCATAGAAAGTATTATCCTTTCTATCTGCTTTTTTTAGGTGTTGGTATTTACTGGATAAAGCATGATTTTTCTGAAGATATTCAGCCATACTTTATTGTGATTGGCGCCAGCTTGATTGTAGCTGCCCACATCATTAACTTGAAATTATGTAACAGTTGTAAACAGTGTATCAGTGAAACATGTGAAAGTAGCTAAACAGCTACCTTCACAGACGTCATTACATATTAAGCTCTTTTAATTTTCTTGTTAAAGTATTTCTTCCCCAACCTAATTTTTTAGCTGCTTCTTGCTTTCTTCCTTGTGTGTAATGAAGTGCACGTTCTAACAATATTTTCTCAAACTCTGGCAAAGCGGTATCAATAATATTGTTATTCCCTTTCGCTAATTGCTCATCAACCCATTCTTGTAAGGCAACTGGCCATGATGAAGCTTCTGCAGTAGGGCTTATTAATGATGTCTTCTCAGCAAGTTCACTCGGTAAATCATCTAATATAATTTCTTTACCACTTGCCATTACGGTTAAGTAACGACAGATATTTTCAAGCTGACGAACATTTCCTGGCCACGCACATTGCTGTAAGTAATTAAGAGTAGCTTTATGTAGGGTTTTTTGTTCAACCTCTAATTCTTTTGCCGCTAAATGTAAAAAGTGATTAATGAGCTGTTCAATATCTTCCTTGCGTTCACGTAAACTGGGTAACTGTATTCTAATGACATTTAAGCGATGAAATAGATCTTCGCGAAAATCGCCATTACTCACTTGAACTTCGAGGTTCTGATGCGTAGCTGCAATAATCCGTACATCAACTTGAATAGGTGAATGACCGCCGACACGATAAAACTGACCATCGGCGAGGACGCGTAACAAACGTGTTTGAATATCTAAAGGCATATCGCCAATTTCATCAAGAAATAAGGTGCCTTTATGCGCTTGTTCAAAACGACCTTGCCTTACTGCATTCGCGCCAGTAAAAGCGCCTTTTTCATGGCCAAATAATTCTGATTCAATTAAATCTTTTGGTATTGCGGCCATATTCAAAGGAATAAACGGGGCATTCGAACGTGGACTGTGCGTGTGAAGTGCATGCGCAACTAATTCTTTACCTGTCCCTGATTCGCCATTAATCAATACGCTGATACTTGAACGAGATAGTCGGCCAATTGCTCGAAATACTTCTTGCATAGCAGGAGCTGCACCAATGATTCCAACGGGATCAGGTGCTGCTATAGAATGCTTACGTTTAGCACTTTGTTCACGAGCATGTGTCAAAGCACGTCTTGTCAGAGAAATTGCTTCATCAGTATCAAAAGGTTTAGGCAAGTATTCAAATGCTCCCCCTTGATAGGCATTTACCGCACTATCGAGATCAGAATGGGCTGTCATTATGATCACAGGAAGGTTTGGAAACTGCTCAGTAACACGACTAAGTAACGTCATACCGTCAATATTTGGCATCTTTATATCAGAAATTATTATTTCTGGTTGTTGATGCTCTAGAGCAATAAGCAAGTCTTCAGGTTTCTCAAAAGAGGCTACAGATATATTTGCTCCTGATAAGGCTTTTTCTAACACCCAGCGAATAGAGCTGTCATCGTCTACGATCCAAACTTGCTCAACATTCATTATTATTCTCTTCTTGTAAAGGCAGTAAAATTAAAAATTCGGTATGACCAGGTCGACTATAACAAGATAATTTTCCCTTGTGCTGTTGCACTAAGGTTTGTGAAATAGACAAACCTAAACCCGTACCATTGTCCCGTGCAGATACCATGGGATAGAATAAGGTGTCTTGAATCTTTTTTGGAATACCCGGTCCATTATCAATAATACTGATCTGAACACAGAGCTTTACGCGTCTTCCATTAATGGTTTTATTACTAGCAGCTCTTGTTTTGAGTGTTATCTTACAACCCTCATCAATAATTTGAACCGCGTTGTTAACGATATTCAAAACAGCTTGTTGTAACTTATCTTGGTCAAAACTTATTTCGGGAATAGAGGGGTCATAATCTCTGATAAATTTAATATTTTTAGGGTTATTAAAATTAATGAGTTTAAAAACTTTTTCTAAAACAATATGAATATTTTGTTTTGCCATCTGAGGTAATTGATTAGGACCTAAAAGCTTGTCGACTAAATTCGTTAAGCGGTCGGCTTGTTCAATAATCATTTCAGTATATTCTTGTTGCTCTTGCGTTAATTCTTTACTTAATAATTGTGCAGCGCCACGGAGACCGCCCAACGGATTCTTAATTTCATGGGCAAGCCCACGTATTAAATCTCGTGACGACTCCCATTGCTGGTGCTGAAATGCTTCGATACTCATTTGTTTTTGTTGATCAATTTGTTTGAATTCTAAAATAATATGTGGCTGTTTACTGAATTCAACTGACGAAGCTGTTATTTCCACGGTAATACGACTGTGATCAAAAAATTCAATGGTGACATCACTATCACTAAATTCTTGTCCTGAAGTAAGCAATTGTTCTAAACGCTCTTTTTTTATTGGAGAATTATAAAAGACTGTCGTGATTGGTAAATCATAGAGTTTGTTAAAGCTTTTAACTAATAGCGCTTCAGCTGCAGGATTAACATATTTTATCGTTAATTGACTATCTAGCACCACAAGTGCTGTAACCATTTGATTTGGTAGCTTTTGTTGGTAACTAAGTTTTAATTGTCGATCTCTGTTGCTGATACTGGACATACAAACCTTTTGCACTTATTTAGTGCGAAAAAATATTAATGTAGTTACATTTGGTGCACGTTGCACTGAATGTTACTTAATTCGCGTTATTAACCGATGCTCTATGCATATAAAAGGTTATAGGCTTTGATGATGCAATTATCTTGCCTTTTTCATTAAGTAATTGCATTTTTATGACATGCTCGCCGCGATCTATATTTCGTAGCACAAACATTGAGTGGGATTGAGGGGATTGATGAGGTATGCCATCTAAAAAAAGCTGAATAGTTAAGCCTTGTTTAAAGATAGGTTTGATACTTCCTGCTATATAAACTGAGCCAGTATTGTCTCTAATTGTGGCGTTGGGTTTAGGCTGGTTTATTTCAACTTGGTAATCGTCCTTGATAACTTTTGGCGTTAAATCTAACATTGAGGTATCAACAGACGATGCAGTGTTGGGTTCTCTGATTTCAACTTCTTCTGCACCAGGTTTAGGGCTGTCAGAAAAAACTAAGATGCCATCATCACTTCTCCAAACATATATTTTGGTTGACGTCGCAAAGACATTACAGCTCAGTAATGTGATGATGAAAGTTAATAACAATAAAGAATAACGCAAAAAAGTTAACTCAATTTAGAATGCCTACCTTAAACTTATATAATTAATCATCTATTTGCCACAAAAAAGCTCACCGGAGTGAGCTTTTTTTTTATTTAATCATTTAGTCGATGTTATACGCTGTAATATAATTCAAACTCTAATGGATGAGTTGTCATGTTTACGCGTTGTGATTCAGCACGTTTAATAGCAATGTATGCATCAATCATATCTTTATCCATAACACCACCAGCGATTAAGAACTCATAATCAGCTTCTAAGCTTTGTAAAGCATCTTCAAGCGATGTTGCTACTTGTGGAATAGCTGCCGCTTCTTCTGCTGGTAAATCGTATAAATCTTTATCCATCGCATCACCAGGATGAATTTTGTTTTTAATACCATCAAGACCAGCCATTAATAAAGCAGTAAAAGCTAAATATGGGTTTGCTGCTGGATCAGGGAAGCGAGCTTCAATACGCATTGCTTTTGGTGATGGAACAATCGGTATACGAATTGATGCAGAGCGGTTACGTGCAGAATATGCTAGCATTACCGGCGCTTCAAAATGTGGAACTAAACGTTTGTAAGAGTTAGTTGCTGGGTTAGTAAAAGCATTCAATGCTTTAGCATGCTTAATAATACCGCCAATATAATAAAGCGCCATTTCAGATAAGCCACCGTATTTATCACCAGCGAATAAGTTAACACCGTCTTTGGCAAGCGATTGATGAACATGCATACCAGAGCCGTTATCGCCAACTAATGGCTTAGGCATGAAGGTCGCTGTTTTACCGTAAGCGTGAGCAACGTTATGTACTACATACTTATAAATTTGAACTTCATCAGCTTTTTTAACTAAGGTATTGAAGCGACATGCAATTTCGTTTTGACCAGCAGTTGCTACTTCATGGTGATGCGCTTCAACAACTAAGCCCATTTCTTCCATAACTAAACACATGGCTGAACGAATATCTTGTGATGAATCTACCGGAGACGTTGGGAAGTAACCGCCTTTAACACCTGGACGGTGACCCATATTGCCTTCTTCGTATTCAGTACCTGAATTCCAAGCGGCTTCTTTATCATCAATCTTGTAGAAAGAACCACTCATATCAGTACTAAAGCGTACATCATCAAATAAGAAGAACTCTGGCTCAGGGCCAATTAATACAGTATCAGCGATACCTGTGCTACGTAAGTACTCTTCAGCGCGTTTAGCAACTGAACGAGGATCACGGCTGTAACCTTGCATTGTACTTGGTTCTAAAATATCACAACGAATATTTAATGTTACTGCATCTGTAAAAGGGTCTAATACAGCTGAATCTGCATCAGGCATCATTACCATGTCAGATTCATTAATGCCTTTCCAGCCTTCAATAGAAGAACCATCGAACATTTTACCGTCTTCAAAAAAGTCTTCATTTACTTGGTGATGAGGAATTGAAACGTGTTGCTCTTTACCTTTTGAATCAGTAAAACGTAGGTCAACAAATTTAACGTCGTTGTCTTTGATTAAATCTAATACGGCTTGTGACATGTAAAGTCTCCAGTGTCATTAAAATAAAATACGTTTGCATTTCGCATGAAGGGCATAAAGCGAAATTCATGCCAATAGATAAAACCTTTATATATAAGGTGTTAACTTATCTACCAACGGTCCTTTGCACTATTTTTGTGCACCCACCGCTTCAAGTTGGTGCGTTTGCTGGTTGTTGGTGCTTAAGAGTATAACAGGGCATTACCATTCATGTATGGAGAATTTAATAAGTGCTGAAATATTTGTTGCTGTCTTTGTTGACTTGGTTGCTGTATAATTCGCGCCCAATTATAGCCCTATATTCTTTTGATGAAAAAGTCTTGCAAGAAGTGAGTAAAACCCGTGTTAGATAAATTACGTAATGTTGCCATCATAGCCCACGTTGATCATGGTAAAACAACTTTGGTTGATAAATTGTTAGAACAATCAGGTACCCTTGATGCCCGCGGCGGTCTTGAAGAGCGCACGATGGATTCGAATGATATCGAAAAAGAACGTGGTATCACAATCTTAGCTAAAAATACGGCTATTAACTGGAACGGTTACCGTGTAAACATAGTAGATACTCCTGGCCATGCTGATTTTGGTGGTGAAGTTGAGCGTGTTATGTCAATGGTAGATTCGGTTTTACTTATTGTTGATGCACAAGAAGGCCCTATGCCACAAACGCGTTTCGTAACGAAAAAAGCGTTTGCTCAAGGTTTAAAGCCAATTCTAGTTATCAATAAAGTTGATAAGCCTGGCTCTCGCCCTGATTGGGTTATGGACCAAGTTTTTGAATTGTTTGACAACCTTGGCGCTACTGATGAACAGCTTGACTTTAAAGTTGTTTACGCTTCAGCAATCAATGGTTGGGCTTCGCTTGAAGAAGGCGTAACCGGCACAGACATGACACCTTTATTTGATACTATTCTTAAAGAAGTGCCAGCACCAACAGCGGATCCAGATGGTCCATTCCAAATGCAAATATCTCAACTTGATTATAGTTCTTATTTGGGCGTAATTGGCGTTGGCCGTATTACTCGTGGTTCTGTTAAACCAAACCAACAAGTGACGATTAAATTAGCAACTGGCAAGGTTCATAACGCTAAAGTTGGTAAAGTATTTGGTTACTTAGGTCTAGAGAGACTTGATATCGAAGAAGGTTTTGCTGGCGATATTATTGCCATTACTGGTTTAGGCGAGTTAAAAATATCAGATACAGTTTGTTGTCCTACCGAAGTTGAAGGCTTACCGGCGTTATCTGTTGATGAACCTACTATCAATATGACTTTCCAAGTAAACACTTCACCATTTTGTGGTAAAGAAGGTAAGTATGTTACATCACGTAACATCAAAGACCGTTTAGACAAAGAATTAATTCACAACGTTGCTTTACGTGTTGAGCAACTTCCTGATGCTGACAAATTTAAAGTTTCAGGTCGTGGTGAGCTTCACTTAGGCATTTTAATTGAAAACATGCGCCGCGAAGGTTTTGAGTTAGCGGTATCACGTCCTGAAGTTATTATTCGTGAAATTGACGGCGAAATACAAGAACCTTATGAAAATGTAACCATTGATGTTGAAGAACAACATCAAGGGCCTATCATGGAAAGAATGGGTGTTCGTAAAGCTGAATTAACAGATATGGCACCTGATGGAACAGGTCGTATTCGTATGGATTTCATCATGCCAAGTCGTGGTTTGATTGGTTTCCAAACTGAATTCATGACATTAACATCAGGTTCTGGTTTAATTTATCATACATTTTTTGAATACGGACCTCACAAAGGTGGCGATATTGGCCAACGTAAAAATGGTGTAATGATCGGTAATGCAACAGGTAAAGCATTAACGAATGCAATCTTTAACTTACAATCACGTGGTCGTATGTTGATCGGACACGGTGTTGATATCTACGAAGGTCAAGTTATTGGTATTCATAGCCGTGACAATGACTTAACAGTAAATGCTCTTAAAGGTAAGCAGTTAACTAACGTTCGTTCATCAGGTACTGATGAAGCACAAACGTTAACGCCGCCTATCGTTATGTCACTTGAGCAAGCACTTGAGTTTATTGATAACGATGAGTTAGTCGAAGTAACACCGCTAAGCATTCGTATTCGTAAAAAGCTTTTAAAAGAGAATGAACGTAAGCGTGATACTCGTCCTAAATAAGCTTCTTATTTAGTCTCTTGATAAAAACCAGCTGCGGCTGGTTTTTTTGTCAGTCCATTTTAGTAAGCCTAAACGTCATACAGTGTAAGACATGTCTTAAAAACACATAGGAAGTTAGATGATAAACAACAACTAAAATTGATGATGATTATTTAATTTGTTGTTTTTAATGAATATTAGTCCAGTAAGTCATTAATATAAAAATATAGAGTTGACGCTATTAACTACAACTCACTGGTGAATGTTAGTTTTACTGATACGATTAGTTTACTCGTTGAATTTTAAAGTATCAGTGCAGGGAGCAAACTTAGCATGGAGCAGACAAAATTAAATCGTTTAAATGATCTATTTGAAAAGGCTGTTGCCGATAAAGCTAACATTATAGAGCGCAGAGAGTTAAAGGTTCTTTATCAAGAGTATATTGATGATGGCAGAGAAATAAGTTTGCCAATGCAAGAGTCTACTTACTATCAACATGCCACAGCTTGATAACAAAGAAGTATTTTTATAGAATATTACTCAGAAAAGGAATTTCGAAATGTCTCCAGAACAACTCAAAGTGTTACAACGATTAAGTCAACTTTTTGAACAAGGCACTGCGGGTCCAAGTCAAATAAGAGAGCTTTCGAGCTTACTTTCTGCTATTAATCAAAATCAAAGTGATTTGTTTGCCAATACTCCTTTGGCACACGCCAGATCGAGCAACGACACTTTATAATTTATAATCAGATAAGATCTCATCAATCAATAGCAAGTGCGACGCACTAATAGATAAGATTGATGGCAGCTCATCGAAAGTAAATAAGCAACCATCCTTCATTCATCATTCATTTTTTGATATTAAACAGGCTACTAATAAAGCAGCTGGCTCTATCTTAAGGGTTTTTAAGTGATTTTATGAATGTTTGTGATTTGTTAATTGAACTGTTCATTTCGTTAATCAAGCGCTCCACATCTTGTTCAATTAATTTATATTCTGTTTTTAGCTCACCAATCGCTCGTGCATTAAGATTATGTTTTAAATAAAGCATATTATCTTTTAGTGCATCAAGAATGGGTTGCATTCTTTTTTCCGCATTACGCATTGATTCAATTACTGAAGTATAACGATTTTGGGTTTCGTTATAACGTGATTGGCTTTGTCGTTTTAGAGATTGGTTAGTAAATTGTTCTAATTCACTATGCCATTCATTAAACAAAGCTTCAGCGACAGCTTCGATAGAATCAATACGAGCAGTTACATCCTCTGCAGCAACCTTACTGGTATGATAATGGTCATTACTTATTTCATATTGTTGTTGTAGCTCACCGCCATCAAAATTTACTAATGCAGAAAACTGCTCTAAAGCATTTTTAAACTCTTCTTTTGCTGCTTCTTGTGAGTCTGTAGCACTTTCAACACGATCAATTAATATATCACGTTTATGTTTACCAACTTTTTCCATCGCCGAATAGTAGGCGGATTGACAGCCTACTATTGACAGTAAAAGGAAAAATAATGATACCTTTACTGAGATCTTGTTCATTAGTTTCCACCTTTATAGCGAGCAGCATCAATGATTGCCCATAGATGAAAAACAAGACCAGGAATGGCCATAAAGAATAATATTCCTGTTGCTGCTAATGTATAGTTAACCCAGGTTAACAGAAAAAACAGGATTGCTGCGAGGATTCGCCCTTGAACTAATTGACCTAAGCCTGCAATAAAAAAACTACATATTGCCGCTAAAACATTACCACCTGAACCTTGATTAGACATCATCACTCCTAAGTTAAATTTTATTACTATTATTATCACTATCACTTGCTTAGCAATTATCATAATATATTGTGCACCATAAGATAATAACTAATTTGCAATGAACTGGATCAAAACAATTAAAAACAACCAGCAAAGTCAGACTATTTGGCATTTTTGTTTGTTTTTTCTAAATAGAATATCAAAAGAGCAAGTACATATTACGGCAGGCTACTTATCTTATGTAACCTTGATGTCATTGGTGCCTTTGATTGTAGTCATGTTGTCAGTTATGACCGCTTTTCCTATCTTTACTGATATTAAAGAACTGATTGAAAATTTTGTTTATGAAAATTTTATGCCTGCTGCTGGAGATGTGGTTAAAGAGCATATTACCGGTTTTGTCACGAATGCTTCAGAAATGTCAGCTATTGCGATTAGTTTTTTATTCTTATTTGCTTTGTTATTAATTTCTGCCATCGATACTAGCTTAAATAAAATTTGGCGAGTAACAACTAAAAGACGCATTGTTACCGCCTTTTCTATGTATTGGATGGTCCTTACGCTCGGACCTGTTTTAATGGGGAGTAGTATCGCAGCAACTTCATATATTGTTTCCTTAATATCGATAGGAAATTATGATATTTTTGGCCTTACCAATGTTGCTTTAAGAGCTTTGCCTATTATTGCTTCAATCGGCGCATTTCTTATTTTATATATGGTTGTGCCCAATAAAGTGGTGCCGATTAAACACGCCTTGTTTGGTGCAACATTAGCAGCACTATTATTTGAATTGGCAAAGAAAGGCTTTGCTTTTTATATTACACAATTACCTTCTTATGAAGCTATTTACGGTGCTTTAGCGGGTATTCCTATTCTCTTTTTATGGGTTTACTTATCTTGGCTGGTGGTTCTTTTTGGCGCTTTATTTACAGTTACTTTAGAAAATTTCAAACCAGAAGATTACCTAGAAGAACACTCAGTATAACTGTCAAAAAGTTAATTTATTTACGCTTAACTGACACTGACAGTTTTAATATTTTGCGCCATAATAATAGTTATGGCCTGAATGAACAGAGTAAGTATATGTCACGATCTTTATATCCAAAAATAGCCACATATTCAGAAGAGATGTTACCTGTTGGTGAGCTGCATCAAATATATCTTGAGCAGTCGGGTAACCCAACAGGAATACCCGTGCTATATCTTCATGGTGGTCCTGGTAGTGGTTCAAGCGAGAATCATCGGCGTTATTTTGATCCTGAACTGTATCGTATTATTTTATTTGATCAGCGAGGTTGTGGGCGCTCAAAGCCCTCACCGTCGATAGTAGATAATACCACCGCTCATTTAATTGGCGATATCGAAGTTATTCGTCAACACCTAGATATTGAACAATGGCTAGTTTGTGGTGGCTCATGGGGAACAACTTTAGCCCTGACTTATGGCGTAGCACATTCAGATAAGGTGTTAGCTTTTATCTTACGCGGTATATTTCTCGCCACTCGATCTGAATACCAATGGCTTTACACTCAGACGGGTGCAAAAAACTTTTTCCCAGAGTACTATCAAGAATTTGTTGAACACTTACCAGCAGAGCTACAATATTCGCCACTGTCAGGTTATCACCAAGTACTCAATTCAAATAATGAAGTCGCGGTAATTTCGGCCAGTAAAGCTTGGGCATTATGGGAATTAAGGTTATCAACCCTCGAGCATCACCATATAGGTATGGCGCACATAGATGACGCCCACCAAGCTTTATGTATGGCAAAAGTATCAAGTCATTATTTTACTCAACATTGTTTTATCAACGAGAACTATATTTTAGAAAATATTGATAAACTTACCGCGATCCCTGCGATTATTCTGCATGGTCGTTACGACATGGTTTGCCAGCTTGATAACGCTTTTTCACTGACTAAATTTTGGGATAATGCACAATTACAAATTTTGCCCTGTGCAGGACATAGTGGTTTTGAGCGACAAACTATTGATGCATTTTGTCGAGCGAGCGATACTATGGCAAATTTTCTAGCTGAGCAATAAAATGATCGCAGTTATTCAAAGAGTTTCACAAGCAAGCGTTACGGTTAATCATCATGTGATAGGGAAAATTGATCGAGGGATTTTAGTTTTACTCGCCATTGAGCCCGATGATAACGAAACTAAAGCGAAACGATTAGCGCAGCGGATTGCCGGTTATCGTATCTTTGAAGACGATGCAGGAAAAATGAACTTAAATGTTAGCGATATTGACGGAGAAATTTTAGTTGTTTCACAATTTACCTTAGCCGCTGATACGCGTTCTGGAATGCGTCCCAGCTTTACTTCCGCAGCCAAGTCAGAAATCAGCATCCCCTTGTATAATTATTTCTGTTTACAATTGCGTGGGCATGGTTTTGCCGTGCCTACCGGCGAATTTGGTGCTGATATGAAAGTGGCACTAGTGAATGATGGCCCGGTTACTTTTACACTCACTTGTTAAACCGAGTCAACTAGTGCATGCCATGTCGCCAATATTTACGCCAGCGCTTAAATATTCTGGCTGGTAGCGCGGTGTTAGCGATTAAGCTCTCTTCAGGTTGAACTAGCATATCGCAGGGCAGTAAATGAATAATAACATTTAAGTAATGAGGTATATGAAAGTACACCAACTGTTTAGTTGGAGCGAGTACTTTTAGTTCGGCGAGAAAATAGTTAATTTCTTCGTTTGATGGGCTTGGCAAGTTAAGTGATAAAACGGCTTGCTCACCCACTTTTTTCAATATATTTTTGGTTAGAATTAAAGAATCATTAATAGATTGATTCTTATGATAAATATCACAAATAAACCAATCAGGTTTCATTTTTTTATGGTGATGAAGCCAATCTAGCGCCGAACAATGATGTAAATTAACCTTTGTTGCTTGGGGATTAAAAAATTGTTCGAAACATTCAATAACTTCTTGTGAGTACTCAACGGTGTCTAGGGTTAAATCAGGTAAATAATGTAATAAAAATCGTGCTAAATTACCGCCACCTAAGCCAAATTCAACTACCTTTTTAGGGCGAAAAAAAAGTAAAGGTGATAATAAGCTGATTTGATGAGGAAATGTGAGCTGTGAAGGGGTGCGCTTTAACATCATACTTTGCACGACATTATCGAAAGCTAGCCATCGATAATGCTGATTTTCACTGACTGAAATAGAGTCATCATTTTGCGTGTAGTAACTTAATTGACCCTGTTGGATATTTTTAACTAATTTCATAATAGCGTATACGAACGAATCTTTTTAATTATTATAGGTAAGCATAGCGAATGTTTGAGTGTCGAGCACCCATAAGCCAGCAAGAATTTGACCAATACTACCACTTACGGTGGACAATATTGCGTAAACCACTACAACAAGAGCAAGGTAGTGAAAGAGATGACTTGGAAACGCAAGCGGTTCATCGCGCTATTTTTGATAATAAAGGTAATATTATTGCTGTGGCTCGCCTTCACTTTTGTAGCATGTTCGAAGGGCAGATCCGTTATATGGCGGTTGCTGATGATTTTCAGGGCAAAGGGTTAGGGCAACAATTAGTACTTGCCCTTGAGCAGTTTGCGAGCAGCCTAGGTGTGAATAAGCTTTCTTTAAAAGCGCGAGAACAAGCGATTAGCTTTTATCAAAAATTATCCTATAAAAATATGGGTTTTTCGCACTTATTATTTAATGAAATTAAGCATTTCAAGATGGAAAAAACGCTTGTAAGAGCTGTTTTACCTCATGATAAACTCTCAACAGCACTGCAAAACACTTGGCATAGCACTATACCAATGAGCAAAGCGATGAAGGTAACTGTTAGTTATTACGATCAACAAAACTTAGTCACGACTTGTGATGAGCTTTTTAATAAAAATTTACACAATACTATGTTTGCTGGCAGTATTTATACACTCTCGACGTTAACAGGATGGGGCTGGGTTTATTTGTTAATGGAACAAAAAAAGCTTACGGGTAATATAGTGTTAGCTGATGCCAAGATTAGATACCATAACCCGATAGCAGGGATAGCTTTTGCTAAAACAGGATTTTCGTTAAGTTCGGGTTGTATCGATGACTTATTGACCGATAAAAAAATAAAACTATCTGTTGAAGTTCAAGTGATGAGCGGTGAAAAAGTAGCCGCAACTTTTACTGGATTATATTTTGTTCTACCAAAATGAGCCAAACTTAGGATTTTATACCATGATAAAAATAATAATTTGCCTCATAGGCCTTTGTTTTTTTAACGTCAATTTATTTGCAAACAGCGACATAGATAAAGTGCTAGATACTTTTCATCAAGCTGCTGGCGATGCTGACCAAAAAGTCTATCTTGATTTACTTGACGAGCAAGCGGTATTTTTAGGCACTGATGGTCAAGAGCGCTGGACAAAAAAACAATTTACTGACTTTGTAATTCCTTACTTTAGTCAAGGGCAAGGTTGGCGCTATACACCTCGTCAAAGAAATATCACACTTATTGCATCAGCAAATAATAGTGAACAATTGGCATTCTTTGACGAGTTACTCGACAACAGCAACTATGGCGAATGTCGGGGGGCTGGTGTGCTTAAGTTGACGCCTGATGGTTGGAAAATATTACAGTATAATCTTTCTATACCTGTTCCCAATAGTATTTCAGCGGACGTTGTCAGTAAAATCAAAGAATATCATCAAAAGAATCGTTAATAAATTAAGGGAATACGATGGCAAAAAGTGTTGCAATTATAGGTTGTGGTTGGCTTGGCCACGCTTTAGCAAAGCAATTATTGAGAGAACAATATCGCGTCACCGTAACAGTACAAAGTGAAGAGAAAAAACAAAGATTAGCTGAAGAGCAAATAGATACAGAGCTTTTGATTTTACCTGTTGAAGATCCTAAATCAACGGTATTAACTGCTTTTTGTCACGATATGCTGATTATTTCTATAACACCACAGATCCGTCAAGGGCGAAGCGATTACCCTGAAAAAGTTGCCCAGCTAATTGAAATGGCTGAACTAGGCCGTGTAAAAAAGATCGTCTTGTTAAGCAGTACCGCTGTCTATAACGGTTTGTCAGGTTTAGTTGATGAACAATCAGTGCTAGATATTAACGCTGATAAAGTGGCTACTCTTACTCGCGCCGAAAAAGCAGCACAGGCTTTTTCAGGCGAAACAGTTATATTGCGCTTGGCCGGATTAGTTGGGCCTGAACGCCACCCAGGTCGATTTTTACAAGGAAGAAAATTACTTTCTGACCCTCAAGCCTTTATCAATCTAATCCATCAAGATGATGCGGTTGGTGTGTTAATGGAGATCATTAAAGATGAAAAAATCAGGGGTATTTATAACGCGGTAAGCGCTACGGAAACCTCTAAACAACATTATTATAATGCGGCGGCTGGTGCTTTAAATTTACCGTTGCCAGAGTTTTCGTTAGCAACATCAATGCGTTTTGGTAAACGTATTAGTGATGCCAAACTGCGTAATAGTTTTACCTATCAATTTACTCATGATGATTTAATTACTTGGTTATATAAATCGGTTGCAGGGTTATAAAATGTTTAAAGCTTGGTTAACCAACAAAGCAACCCAGTTGTTTTTTGTTTTATGGCTACATATTTCGTTGTTAAACTTATTTTTTGTTAATAAACGCGGCGTTGTTTTTTTGTGGCAACAAAATAGTGAACTTAACACCTTACTCACTCATTTTATTACCGCTTTAATTGCGACCCTTATTTATCTTGCGATAACTAAAATACGAATAGCTTTAGCAGAAAAAAAACTCACAGTTAGTCATAATGTTTTTGTGGTGGGTTCAGTGGTTATACTGGTGTTAATTGGCTTTATGTTGTTTGTAAGTTAACACCATAGCGCTGTTTTTCATCGAAGCCACGTAGCTAAAAGCGGGTTAACTACGTGCTTTATTTTTTCTTTGTTATAACGTTTTTCAAACGTAGCTGTTATTTAATACCTGATATAGCTAACCATTGCTTAAAATCAAGTAAGTTCGCGGGTAAAATGACTTTCCTATTTGCTTGGCTAAGACCTTGCATTTGCTGAAGATACTGCTCTGTTAATTGTAAATCAAGTGCTTGTTGTCCGCCCGGTTGTTCAATGGCAATCGCTATTTTAGTGATTGAATCACCAGTTGCCTGCGCAATAGCTATTATTTGCGCAGCTTTACCTTCTGCAGAATTTATACGACGTTGTTTTTCACCTTCTGAAATATTTATCATTTCAGTCATTAATCCTTCTGAGCGGTTAATTCGACTCGCTTTGTCTCCTAAGCTTTTTGCTAAAATTGCCCGACGTTCACGTTCAGCATTAACCTCTAATTCCATGGCATTTTTAACGGTATCAGGGGGCGTTATATTTTTTATTTCATAGCGATGGACACGTATTCCCCAACTTTCACCTGCTTTATCTAATACTTCTACGACTTTGGCGCTGATAACATCACGTTCTTCAAAGGTTCGGTCTAAGTCTAAGGTGCCAATAACAGAACGTGTAGTGGTTTGTGCTAACTGCATCGCGGCAAAGCGATAATCAGTGATACCGTAGCTTGCTTTTAAGGAGTCAATGACTTCGATGTAAATAACACCATCAACTTCAACATTGACTTCATCTTTTGAAAAACATTCTTGTGGTGGTACGTCGATTGTTTCTTCTTTTAAGTCCTGAATAAAAGCAACACGGTCAATAAATGGCAATAAAATATGAAAACCTGCTTCTAAGGTACAACGGTACTTGCCTAAACGTTCAACGACATAGGCAGACTTTGTTGGTACCAAGCAAATAGCTTGCACGAATTTGTAGGCTAAAAAGAGAAATATAGCGCCCCAAATAGCCAGTATCACGATATCAAGGTTACTGTCACCACCAATATTATTTATAGTTTGCTGGATCATTATTTTGCTCCTTGAACGGTTTGTGTCACTTTGTCCATGCCTTCGAAGAAGCCTTCTAACTTCGCCATTTCAGCGGGCATAATTGAGACATCTGCGGTTTTTAAAATTGACCCCGTTTGTTTGATGAATTGCTCAAGTAAGCGCATTTTTATCGCTTTATCGCCACCCGGAGTCATCGACGCTTTTGCTATCATGTTCATGCCCTCTGCGGTGGCTTGGGTTAGTATTTCAATTTCTTTTGCAAAACCATGTGCTTCATTAATTTGTCGTTGTTTATCACCCTCTGAAATATTAATTGCTTCTTGACGCTCACCTTCTGATAAGTTTATTGTCGATTCTTTGTCAGCTTCCGCTAAAGTAATTTCAGCACGTTTTTTTCGCTCGGCTTCCATTTGTTTTTCAAGGGTATGAATGACATTAGCAGAAGGGGTGATATTCCTAACTTCGTAACGCAACATTTTGATGCCCCAAGGATCTGATGCTTTGTCTATTTCACGGACAATCGTCTCGTTAAGGGTGTCTCGTTCTGAAAACGTTTGTCCAAGTTTTAACTTACCAATTTCACTACGCATAGTAGTTTGCGCTAAATTGACACAAGCGCGGCGGTAATCTTCTATACCATAGCTGGCTTTGGCACCGTCCATAACTTGAATATAAACTAAGCCGTCGACTTCAATTTGAATATTATCGCGAGATATACAGCTTTGCGATGGGATGTCTAACACTTGTTCTCTTGTTTCATGACGGTAAGCGACGCGGTCAATAAAAGGAATAAGAAAATGTAATCCAGGTTGCATTATTGCCCGGAATTTACCTAAACGTTCGATAATACAAACTTCTTTCATCGGCACAATAAGGACCAGTTTGACAACAATAAACAGTAATCCAAGAAAGACAAAGGTGAGTGTGGCTAGCATAGGTTGCTCCCATATTTTTTAGTTAGAATGATAATTTTGCTGTTGTTACTTTATTGGTTCAACAACCAAAGATATATTTTCTTTACAAACAATAGTGGCGTGGCTACCTTTTTGTAACTCTGAACCATCGCTCAGTGCTGTCCAAGTAGTGCCTTGAAACTCTACGCGACCAGCATGAGTGCCAGGACCAATTTTTTCTATAACCGTTACTTCTTTACCATAGATATCGAGTTCTTCATAAATATTATCAATGGTATATTCACCACTAAAAAAACGCTCAGTGACAAAATAAAGCACAAACAGTAGAAATGAAGCAAGAATAAACCAAGTTGTTAAAGTAAGAGTCCAAGTGTCGAGTAATTGCTGTTGTACACCAATAGCGACTAATAATGAGGCAATACCTAAATTTAAGAGTATGCCACCGGGAACAAAAATTTCTGCACAAGCAAATAATATCGCTAAAACAATCCACGTTTCAAAGAAAAGTATGTACTCCACAGCTAACTCCTTGTCATTAATAGATCAATAGATTAACAGGTTAAAAAAATATAGATACTGTTGTTATCCTATTATCAAGAGGTAAATTTTATGATCACTTCTGTAAAAATAAAGTTAGCAAGCGCGACATATTATGTCAAGTGTTGTTGGGTTATATTTTATGGTTGAGGTTGTCTTATTTAGGTAATTACCCGCGCGTTAGTCGTTCCTGGCATTCACTGATATCATCGTCACAGGCATCGACATACAGGAAAGTATTAATGTCATGAAGGCATGGATGGCTAGTAGTGGTGATGCTACGTTCTATCTTTAGCAGGGATGAAGTGGTGAACATCGCCGTTTTTTCACATCCATGTGATCACGGCATACCGTTCATCCTGAACATCGCCGTTTTTTCACATCCATATGATCACGGCATACCGTTCATCCTGAACATCGCCGTTTTTTCACATCCATATGATCACGGCATACCGTTCATCCTGAACATAAAAAGCCCGTGAACTTTCATTAACGGGCTTTACTTATTTTGACTGTTTTTGTCAAATACTAGAAGCTTGGTAGTATGCCTGCAGGTATTAATTGGTTTAACTCACCATCAGCAATAATATCTGAGGCTTGTGCAATATCGGGTGCAAAGTATCTATCTTTATCATAAAAGCTTACTACTTGGCGTAAAATAGCTTTTGCTAATTCAACTTTTTCAGCACCTTTAAGTGGTGCTCTAAAGTCTAAGCCTTGCGCGGCGGCTAAATATTCTACCGCTAAGACACCATTGGTATTTTCGGCCATATCAGCTAAACGACGACCAGCAAAACAAGCCATAGATACGTGATCTTCTTGGTTAGCCGATGTTGGTAAACTATCGACAGAAGCAGGGTGAGCTAAAGATTTATTTTCTGAAGCTAAAGCTGCTGAGGTCACTTGAGCAATCATAAAACCCGAATTAACACCGCCGTTATCAACAAGAAATGGGGGTAGTTTACTTAAGTTTGCATCAATCAATAGTGCCATTCTACGCTCAGACAATGAACCAATCTCGGCAATGGCGAGTGCTAAGTTATCAGCGGCCATAGCAACAGGTTCAGCGTGGAAGTTACCTGCTGAGATAAAATCACCTTCATTTGCAAAAACCAGTGGATTATCAGTAACCCCGTTTGCTTCAATATGCAGTACTTCAGCGGCTTGACGAATTTGTGTTAAACACGCGCCCATCACTTGTGGCTGACAACGCAATGAATAAGGGTCTTGTACTTTTTCACAGTCAACATGAGAGCCACCAATTTCAGAGTTAGTATCTAAAACATAGCGATAAGCGGTAGCTGCATCGATTTGACCTATTTGGCCACGTACTTGATGAACACGATCGTCAAAGGGTGCACGTGAACCTAATGCCGCTTCAACCGACATTGAACCAATAACCACAGCAGCAGCAAATAAATCTTCTGCGTGAAATAAACCTTCCAATGAAAAAGCCGTTGATGCTTGTGTTCCGTTAAGTAGCGCTAAACCTTCTTTAGCGGCTAACGTTACTGGTTCAAGACCTGCAATTTTCAAACCTTCGAGCGCGGTAATGACTTCACCGTCATGTGACATTTCGCCTTCACCGAGTAAAGGTAAAACCATATGTGAAAGTGGCGCTAAATCGCCGGATGCGCCAACCGACCCTTTTTTAGGAACACAAGGATAGACTTCGGCATTAAGTAAAGTGATTAATGCTTGAATGACCTTTAAACGTATGCCTGAAAAGCCACGTGACAATGAATTGATTTTTAAGACCATCATTAAGCGTACTGTGGCATCTTCCATGTACTCGCCAAAACCCGCTGAGTGAGAAAGTACGATAGAGCGCTGTAATAACTCTAACTCTTCGGTTTTTATCCGTGTACTTGCTAATAAACCAAAACCGGTGTTAATACCATAAACAACACGGTTCTCACGGATAACCTGTTGCACCGCTTCTGCACTTTGATGAATCGCATCAAAAGCACTTTCGTCAAGGCTATATTGAATGCCTTCGTATTTAACAACGTTACGTAATTGCGCTAGGGTTAATTGCCCTGGAATAATATTTAATGTGCTTATATCTGACATGTTTTTCTCGTTAATTCTTAATCAATTCATTGAATGAGTTTTCTTTTATGTGGCTGTCTAGGTTATTAAATCAGCCACGAAGAAAAAGTTACTTACCGTTAGCGCCTTCAATCATAGGTAAATCAAGGCCTTGCTCTATTGCACAATCGACAGCTACATCGTAACCCGCATCGGCATGACGCATAACACCGGTCGCAGGGTCGTTCCATAAAACACGGCCAATACGCTGTGCTGCTTCGTCAGTTCCATCAGCCACAATAACCACACCTGAATGTTGGCTAAAGCCCATACCAACACCACCGCCGTGATGTATGCTTACCCAAGTAGCACCACCGGATGTTGAAAGTAGGGCATTAAGTAATGGCCAATCTGAAACAGCATCTGAGCCATCTAACATACTCTCAGTTTCACGGTTCGGTGAAGCAACTGAGCCTGAATCTAAATGGTCACGACCGATAACAACGGGGGCAGAAAGTTCTCCACTTTTCACCATTTCGTTAAAGGCTAATGCTAAGCGTGCACGGTCTTTTAAGCCGACCCAGCAAATACGTGCTGGTAAACCTTGAAAGTCGATGCGCTCGCGCGCCATATCTAACCAATTGTGTAAATGAGGATTATCGGGAATTAATTCTTTAACTTTTGCATCTGTTTTATAGATGTCTTCTGGATCGCCAGATAATGCAACCCAACGGAATGGGCCGATGCCCTCACAAAATAAGGGGCGAACATAGGCAGGCACAAAACCGGGGAAGTCAAAAGCGTTTTTAACACCTTCATCTAACGCCATCTGACGAATATTGTTACCATAATCTGTTGTTGCAGAACCTGCCGCTTGTAAGTCAAGCATGGCTTGTACTTGCACCGCCATCGATTTTTTCGCTGCTTTTACCACAAAAGCTTCGTCTTTTAAGCGCATTTCCGCTGCGTATTCCATGGTCCAATCTTGTGGAAGGTAGCCATTTAACGGATCATGTGCTGACGTTTGATCTGTGGTTACATCTGGTATGATACCACGTTTGACTAGTTCTGGAAAAACGTCAGCGGCGTTACCCAATAAGCCAACAGATATTGCTTCACCTTTCGCGCATGCGTCGTTGATCATGGCTAAAGCTTCATCTAAGGTTTTTGCTTTTTTGTCTACATAGCGAGTTTTGATACGAAAGTCGATACGCGTCTCATCGCACTCAACCACTAAGGCTGAAAAACCAGCCATAGTTGCTGCCAGAGGTTGTGCACCACCCATGCCGCCTAATCCGCCAGTAAGTACCCACTTACCTTTAGCGCTGCCGCCAAAATGTTGCTTGGCCATAGCGACAAAGGTTTCGTAAGTACCTTGCACAATGCCTTGCGAGCCAATATAAATCCAAGAGCCCGCAGTCATTTGACCGTACATCATCAAACCTTTTTTATCGAGCTCGTTGAAGTGTTCCCAATTACCCCAGTTTGGTACTAGGTTTGAGTTAGCAATTAAAACACGTGGCGCATTCGAATGGGTTTTAAATACACCGACCGGCTTGCCTGATTGCACCATTAAGGTTTCGTCATCTTCTAAGCGATTTAATACTTCAATAATTTTGTCATAACAAGCCCAGTTGCGTGCGGCACGGCCAATACCGCCGTAGACTACTAAAGATTGTGGGTGTTCAGCAACTTCAGGGTCAAGATTATTCATTAACATGCGTTTAGCCGCTTCGGTTAACCAACTTTTTGCGGTGATTTTGTTTCCGCGATCTGCTCTGATCACTCGGCTTGTATCTAATCTTGGGTCTATTGAGGTATTTTCGATAGTCATGATATTTTCCTAACTATGGTTTGTAAAAAGGATGATTATTTCTTTAGAACTTTAAGTGACTGCCTAAACGATACTTATTACCGGGAGAGGTTAATATCGCTAAACTGACCACCCCCTTACTTGACCAAGTACGACGTTTTACTTGCAAGCAAGGCATTGATTTATCTATATTGAGTAATTGGCAAATATTGGCTGCTGCTAATACCGCTTCAATTTCGTGTGTTGCTTCTGTTAATGGTGCTTCACTTGATAAGTATTCGTGAGGTGTTATTTGAGTGAAGTCTTGCTCTAAATAATTCTTTACTAAGGCGCTATTGACAAAACGTTGCTCGAGTTGAATCGCTTGGTCATTTTCAAAATGCAGCACTTCAGAGTAAAATACTGACACGCTATTAATTGAATTAGTTTTTAAGTTAAGTAAAATAGCAATTTCTTCATTAACAGCAACCGCTTTCAAGGTAAGCTGCTTAGCGTGATGTCGATGACCTCGCTCTTGAATTTCATCAGCGATATTACGAATCTCTAATAACGAAGACTGTGACTTAAAAGTCGCAACAAAAGTACCTGAGCCTTGTGAACGAATAAGTAGTCCTTGCTCGGTAAGCTCTTGCAAAGCACGTCTGGCTGTCATACGACTTACTGAAAATTGTTCAGCAAGTTCATTTTCAGAAGGGACTTTTGCATGTTGCTGCCATTCACCTGATTCAATTTTTTGGCAAATATGCTGCTTTATTATGGTAAATTTTGCTGTTTTTACTTTAGTCATGTTAATTCGCTAGGTTCTTGTTCATAAGACTATCATTAGTCTCTATCTTATAACTTGTATATACAATGTCATTTATTATCACTGATGTCAATAGTTGTATATACAAGCTTGCTTGTCTATTCTCTATCGCGTAAAGTGGCATTATCAGTAATCAGACATTACGCTTATGATACCGCCATCTTTTGATATAAACGCCGGTTATAAGCTTAGCGTTAAAATCACCTTTTGGATCTTTTATGACGATTAATTCCTCTGCTTGGCAAACCCTCTTCATTAATGTAAATCTAGCGACTATGACCGATGGCGCTAATAGCTATGGTGCCATTGAAAATGGAGCCATAGCAATAAGTGAAGGTAAAATTGCATGGTTAGGTGAGGAAGTTAATTTACCCAATTATGATGAAAAATCAGTGCACGTTATTGATGGCAATGGAAAATGGTTGACGCCTGGTTTAGTCGATTGCCATACTCATTTAGTTTATGGCGGTAACCGTGCCAATGAATTTGAAATGCGTCTACAAGGTAAAAGTTATCAAGAAATTGCTAATGCCGGCGGAGGCATAGTCTCAACAGTATCTGCAACACGTAAGGCCAGTGAGAGTCAATTATTAGCCAGTGCCTTACCTAGGTTAATAGCACTACATCAACAAGGTGTAACCAGTATTGAAATTAAATCGGGTTATGGCCTTGATACAGAAAACGAAATTAAAATGCTTAAAGTCGCAGGGCAATTAGCTGAAAAGCTTCCGGTTACTATAAAGCGCACTTTCCTGGGTGCTCATGCTTTACCGCTCGAATACAAAGATAAACCCGATGAATATGTCGACCTAGTCTGTAATGAAATGATACCTATCATTGCCAGAAGAAACTTGGCAGATGCTGTTGATGTTTTTTGCGAAAGTATTGGCTTTAGTTTAGCACAGACGGAACGGGTCTTTGCTGCCGCTCAAAAACATCATCTACCGATAAAAGTACACGCTGAACAGTTGTCGAACTTAGGCGGCACAGCATTAGCAGCAAAATATAATGCGCTTTCATCTGATCATATCGAATTTTTAGATGAAGCCGGTATTAAAGCCATGAAATATGCCGATATGACTGCAGTACTGCTACCTGGTGCATTTTATTTTCTTCGTGAAACCCAATTACCGCCAATGGTATTATTACGTAAGTATCAAGTACCAATGGCGATTGCGACCGATGCAAATCCGGGCTCATCACCCATTCATAATATTCAACTGATGCTTAATATGGCATGCACATTTTTTCGATTAACGCCGGCAGAAGCATTAGCTGGGGTTACTTGTTTTGGTGCTAAAGCACTTGGCTTAGCTAAGAATAAAGGTCAACTTGCGCTTGGTTTTGATGCTGATATTGCGCTGTGGAATATAGAGCAACCAGCAGAACTTTGTTATCAATTTGGCGTAAATCCACTGAGTGAATTATTTGTGGCGGGTAATAAAGTCATTTAATTTCATTAAATGGGCCGATGATAATTGTTTCTGCTGTAAGCCTAGTTAAAAACACCCTATACAAAATTCACTATATTGCTTAGTCTTAACATATACCCGTTATACTTCAATATGCAGGTTCGTCCAATGGTGTTTAGTTATGAACCCCTTTGGGCATTGCAATCATTGATCTCATGTCCTAGTTAAACTCATCGATCGTATGGGTTTGTTGCAATTAGGTAAAAGGCTTTATATGAAATATTTTCGCTCGACGCGTTTCTCGTTTACTGGTTTTTTGATGGTAGTGTTAAGCTTGTTTTTATTTTCGAGCACGGCACAAGCCGCCGCTTTTTCTTTCACTGAATTTAATATTGCCTTTGTGTTGGGGTTAATGTTTCCTGTTATATTAATCATCGCCTTAGTTAAGCCTTTAAAAAATATTCGTCTTCGTTATCCACTTTTGATCTCACTCAGTGTTTTATTGATGCTTTATGCTTTGGCTGAGGTAAAAAGCTATCAAAGTGAACTGATACTTTCATCAGCCATGGTGTTTTCTTCGGTATTATATTTTTGGTTACGAAGTACTTATTCAGCACCTGCTGAAAAAGTAAATTATTTACTCAATTTTATTGTCGTCGCCACAGCGCTATCTTTTGTTTTTAGTTTATGGCTTTTACCCAATATTGATGGTTATTTAGCCTGGCTGGCGGCAAGTTTAATGGTACTTGCATGTGCCTGCGTTGCTGTCCTTTCATCAAAAAAGATCAAAGATCCTAGTAGCATAAGGTTAGCGGTACAGTGGTTAATACATCTTTGTTTCGTGGTGATTCTTTTTGCATGGTTAAATGCTTTTATTAGTGTCACATGGTTAGTGTCGGCAATCGTTATTTCTTATTTAGCCGCTTTAGTCAATGGTTGTTGGTATTTGGTGCAGGCTGTTCGCACCGAGCTTAATCGACTTGATGGCACCAGTCAAAAAATACCATATTCACATTTATTAGACCCAGCAACAAATTTACCTTGTTATCAACAAGCCTTAGAAAGTCTCAATAATATTATAAAGCAGCAACCAAAAAGTCGCTTTGTGAGTATTGTTTTTAAGCCCGTGAACTTTCAAGCAGTTAATACTGTTTTAGGTCACCATAACTCTGATATTTTATTATTACAATTAGCGTATTGTTTACAGAAAAAAGTTGCTGAAAATATTTTATTGGTTAACTTTTCAGATGAACAATCACCGATAAAAATAGCTCGGCTACAAGGGTTACATTTTTTAGTGGTACTAGATCTAAGTACTGACAACTATCCGGACCATACTAAAGTTAATCAACTTTGTCGTGAGCTTACGGCGGCTGTGCCCAGTGCAATGAGCTTTAAAAGTTTTTCTCTGAATTTTGAATTGGCTTTTGGTGCGGCTTATATGGGGGAATATAGTCACAGTGTGAGTGAGGTTATTTCATTTGCTGAAGATGCCTTACTCGTTTCAGAACAAACCCAACAAGTTGTCAGTTACTTTGATCACAATAGTGCACTCTATACCGAACAACAATTGCAGCGTATGGAACAATTAAAACAAGACATTGCCGATGAAAAATTACATTGGTATTTACAACCACAAATAGGCTTAGCGAATAAAAAAGTATTAGGCTTTCAGCTGGAAGTGCATTGGTATAGTGATTCTCAAACACCGCGTGGATTACATCAATTTGTCGATATTGCCGAGCATAGTGGTGACATTTATTTGTTAACAAAACAGATGATCGTTGAAGCATGTAGGGCGATCACTCAATTACAAAAAGTAGGTTTTGAAAAGCCGGTAACCATTACCTTTGCCAGTAAAGAATTACTTGAACCAGCATTAATCGACTACATTGTTTTACAAGCAAAAGAATATGGTATTGAAACAAAGTCTTTAATTGTTGAGTTTAAAGAAGCGTTAATTTTAACTGCTAGCCAAAGAGCAAAAGCGATTATAGATCAGCTTAAATCTTTAAATATAAAGGTCGCGATAGGGGACTTTTCCGGTAGCTATGAATCACTTCGATACCTACGAAAACTGAGTATCCACCAAGTAAAAATTAATTGTGGTTTGTTGGGCGATAGTGATAATAATATTGAGAGTGGCAGCTCAGACAAAGCTATTGTTAATGCTCTGATTAATTTAACCCGGGCAATGAAATTACCCCTTATTGGCACCTCAATTAATAATAGTCATATTGAACAAGCATTTATGTCAATGGGGGGAGAATATGCGCAGGGTCGATACTTAAGTCGCGGCGTTGTTTTTGATGAAATTGAAATTTGGACGCAACGTTGGCAAGTACAATATCCACATAGTGAGCCAGCTAAATGAGCCCAATTTAAGTCATCGGGCGCAAGTTAGTGAATGCAAAGTCTAGATTATTTATTCAATATCTAATGGCTCAGGTGATAAAATAATCCCGGTATTGTCAGCATAAATGTGATCTTCAGGTAAAAATGTTACCCCAGCAAAGTTTATCGCTAAATCACTTTCGCCAATATCTTGGTCGCTAGCACCGACAGGAATAGCGACTAAACCTTGAATACCTAAATCGAGTTCTTCTATTGCATCTACGTCGCGGACGCTACCATAACAAATAATTCCTTCCCAAGCATTTTTAGCAGCCTGTTCAGCGATGTTAAAATCAATAAGTGCTCTACGTGTCGAGCCACCACCATCAATTACAAGGACTTTTCCTCGTCCATTTGTCGCCACAACTTGTGCTATTAGACCATTATTTTCAAAGCATTTAATGGTGATAACTTGACCGCCAAAAGAGCTGCGCCCACCATAATTACAAAAAATAGGATCAACAACATCAATTAAGTCGGCATAAATATTACAAAGCTCTGAGGTGTTGTATTCCATGATCTTTTCCTTAATTTTATGATTGAAAGCTTATACCCATACTACTAAACTTTTGCTCATAGCAACAGTAATCACCGAGTGAAAAATAAATTAATCGATTGTCTATTAGTATAGCTCGATGTATTTTAGCTACAACCGCTGTGTGAAATATATTCAGTGGTAAATAACCGTATAATTAACAAATAATCAGCAAATAATTATGACTGTCTTGTATTGCTAGACAAAAGAATATTTAATGGTTGCCCATAACTTAATAGAGAATATAACATGATAGGTGAAAAAAATTTTTACCACGGTCTATTGTTTTCTGTTGAAGCAATAATCTTTGGATTAATTGCGGCATTGCTTTTAATATATTATCGGGGGATAGGGCGACAGTATGTGACCTACTGGATGGTGAGCCTTTTTTCTTTAAGCGCACATCAAATCTGCCTTGCCATTGAAAGCCAACTTACCGATCTAAGTGTTGTCGCCTTAGAGAAAGTTATCCTTACCGGCCTTACTCAGCTCAGTCTTTATTTTCATCTCAGCGCACTGTTACTCGGAATTTACAGTGCAGTTTCAAAAAACATTATTTCAAAAAAAATCACCAATAGCACTTTTATATTCAGTACTTTACTCGCACTCACGGCAACCTTACTCTATGGATTTGAAGTTAACGAAGTTTATAACCGCTTTTACCTGCGAGAAAGTTTACCTGCATTTGTGATGGGCTGTGGTTTATTATTAACGGCATTTTACCTCTATAATTTACCCAAAAAATATTTCTCAGTACATATTTTTATCATTTACAGCCTTTTTATGGGTTTAAGATACATCTTGTTTTCCTTTCTTTCTATCGTACTTATCAATGAGTATTGGTTTAGACCATTAGCGGAAGTACTGATTTATTTCGATATGGGGGCTTTTACTTTATTAGCTTTTACTATGCTTATTTGGATGCAAGGGGCAGAGCGAAGCATTGCCACCTCTGCGATGAATAAGGCTCAATATTTAGGTAAGCACGATTCGTTAACGGGCGCGTTAAATCGACAACAAGTGATGGAGAAACTACCTCTAATCATCGAACAAACCGCCAGTAACCAACAAAATTTAGCCGTTTTTTTATTAGACATTAAAGGTTTTAAATTTGTTAATGATACATACGGCCTTAAGGTAGGGGATGCTATTTTAGGCGAAATAGCTCGTCGACTCGATGAAAGTATATTTTTACCGCAGGTGGTAGGACGCTTAAGTGGCGATTCTTTTGTCTTTATTATTGATGGTGTTGATGAAAAGCAGCAAGCGGCTGCAATAGAACATTTACACGGTTTAATTAGTCGTCCGTATCATATCAAACAACATAAAGTGTTATTACAATGTTCTGTTGGCTATTGCTTATATCCCGAGGACGGGAGATTAGCTGAAGATTTATTGCAAAAAGCCAATTTAGCCTTAGCACAAGCTGAAAGTCAAAATGTGGCGACGGTTAAATATAAAACTGGAATGCAATCGCATGGTCGAAGGTTGCTGGCCATGGAAAAAGAAATTCGTGATGGCTTTGAAAATAACGAATTTGTACTCTATTTTCAGCCGCAACTTAACTTATTAAATAATCGTATAGAAGGCTTTGAAGCGCTTGTTCGCTGGCAACATCCCGCACGGGGCTTACTACAACCGGCAAGCTTTTTACCTGATATTGAATCGCTTAACCTGCTTAGTGACCTTGACAGCTATGTGCTTGATCTAGCATGCCAAACCGTTGCACGTTTGCAAAAAGAATATCATCGTCGAGTGACTATTGCGATTAATATTACCGCTGTCGAATTTCAAGATCCGCAATTGATTGAAAATATCCAAGCCTTACTTTTTAAGTATCAAATTACGCCAAGATGTTTAGATTTAGAAATCACTGAAAATGTTGTGATGACAGAAATAGCAACGGCAATGGATACCATCGTTATTTTGCAAAATATGGGCATTAAAGTTTCAATTGATGATTTTGGTACGGGTTATTCCTCACTGGCTTATTTGCGTAAACTGCCTATCGACAAAATTAAAATTGATCGAAGTTTTATTGAAGAAGTGGCGAGTAATGATTCAGATTTAACGATTGTAAAATCTATGGTTGAACTTTCTCATGGTTTAGGTAAACGTGTGTTAGCAGAGGGCGTTGAAACTGAAGAGCAATTAAGGGTGTTACGTAATATTGGCTGTGACGCTGTTCAAGGATATTACATCAGTAAACCTATACCTGAAGCGGCATTAAAAAAATACTTTACCCGCTAATTAATCTTTTATAATTTCATATAAAATAAGCGATATAAATTTGTTACTAATTTTAGTTTTCTATCTATACTAGCAACTACTCATCTATTAATATTCTTAGGATCTCCTTTATGCTAATCAAGCACAAGCTTATTGCTAACACCGGTATTTTGGTTTTATCAATGGTCTTTATGTTGGGCTTACTTAATTTTACTATATCGTCTTTGGAAAGTGATATTAAAATTGCTCGAGAAATTGGCAATATTGAAGCTGATATTTTACAACTCCGTCGTAATGAAAAAGATTTTTTAGCCAGAAAAGATATCAAGTATTTCGATAGCTTTAGTCAAAAGTATACTGTGCTTATACAAGATATATATGCGCTTGAGCAAGCTTATCAAGCGATAGATAGAGATCTTCCTCAATTAAATAAGCTACGAGCAGTGTTAAATGATTATCAACAACTCTTTAAAGATTTAGTTGACGCACAGAAAAATCTTGGCCTATCTTCAACCGAAGGCTTATACGGTTCATTAAGAAAGGCTGTTCATGTTGTTGAAGAATCGATCGGTAATCATGATTATAAATTGTTGAGTAATATGCTGCAACTCAGACGTAACGAGAAAGACTTTATGTTGCGCCTCGATGTGAAATATGTCGACCGCTGGAATAATAATGCCAGTTCTTTTGTTGAAGACATTCAAGCAAGCGACTTATCAAGTGATGCTAAATCGCAAGCTATTGAGAATATATCTTTGTATGAACTAGCTTTTAAAGATTTTGTTGCTGGACAAAAACGTCTTGGCTTCACCGCTAAAGAAGGCCTAAAAGGTGAGATGCGCAAGGCTGTTCATCAAGTTGATGAAATTTTAGATAAACTGGTGTTACTGAGTAAAAGTGAGGTTGTAGAGCACACCAAATTTGTCGACTTAGTTGCCTACAGTGTCTTTTGTATCATATTAATTATTGCCATCAGTTTTGCCTTTTTTGTCAGTAGAAGTATTCTATTAAGCATAAACGAACTTAACGAAACGATGAAAAAAGTGGCTGATACGCAGGACTTATCGTTGACCGTATCTACTCACAGTGATGATGAACTGGGTGAAATGGCTACTATTTTTAATAATATGCTTAGTAAGTTCAGAAACTTAATCACGGCCGTTAACCTTTCCGTTGATACCGTGCACGAAGCAACGGATAGCTTATCAAAAAATATTCATCTTGCTCATGCGGGGGTTGATTCGCAAATTCAGCAAACGGATATGGTCGCCACAGCCGTCACTCAAATGGTCGCGACAGTTGATGAAATCGCTAACAATACCAATGCAGCAGCGAGTAAAGCTGAAGCAACCAACAATAATGCCATTAGTGGTAAAGAAGGTGTTGAGCAAACTATTGCGAAAATTGATGAGCTTTCTGAAAAGCTAAGGGAGTCAGAAAATATAGTGCATGAACTTGCTAAAGATAGCGATACTATTGGTTCAGTATTAGATGTTATTCGAGGCATAGCAGAGCAAACAAATTTATTGGCGTTAAATGCGGCTATCGAAGCGGCAAGAGCTGGAGAACAAGGGCGTGGCTTTGCTGTAGTTGCTGATGAAGTTAGAACGTTAGCCAGTCGTACTCAAGACTCGACACAAGAAATAGAAACAATCATTAGTTCATTGCAAGGACGAACCAAAGAAATAGTTTCTCATATGGCTATTTGCCGCACCCAAGGACAAGACAGTGCAGACCAAGCAAGCTCAGCGGGTAAAATGTTAGAAGAAATAACCCATGATGTTTCAACAATTATGGAAATGAATACGGCTATCGCATCAGCCATTCAAGAGCAAAGTACGGTTGCTTCTGAAGTTAATCAACATGTGGTTGAGATAAGAGACGTCGCTGAACAAGCAGGGCTAATATCTCATCAAAATGCCCAAATGAGTGAAGAATTATCTCAGCAAGCGGCTGTGTTGAATAACGAAGTGAGTCAATTTAAAGTTTAAGACCATGGCTTTTCTCTTGAAGATATTGAACCGGATATTTTCAAGAGGAAAATTTTACTTCGATGTAGTCATTACTGTGCTAACTCACCTCGATTTTCATTGTCAGCGAGTATAAGTTCTTTATTTCACTTCCACAAAGCTGATTGACGCTTCTCTATTTTGACTCGTGGTTAAACTTCTACAATAGTTTTGCCAATTAACGTCGTAACTGTCAAAGAGATTTTTGAATGTCTGGTCAGTGAAAATAGCGCTGTGTTTATCGTCAAATACTAAACGGTGGCCATACTTACCTAGTGGCTCAATATCAGTTAATTGCACCTCTTTTTTATGGAATACTTCCGGTATTTTAACGCCATTTTTAGTTTTCGTTTCAACGGGAGAAAATACTCTTAGGTATTCAAAGGAAAAATTAAGCTGATGATTACTATCAACATTAAGGGTTAATTTTTTTTGCTTGCGATCAAGCGTAAACTGAATAATATTCATTAATTCCTGCGCTTATAATGGAAAAAAAAGTAGGAAGTTAGCTTCCTACTTTTTTTCATCTAGAGAATAAAACGACTTAAATCTTCATTTTTAACTAATTCAGAAATAGTGTCTTCTACGTATTTCTTATCAATAACAATGACTTCACCAGCACGTTTGTCAGCATTAAATGACAAATCTTCGATTAAACGTTCCATCATAGTATGTAAACGTCTTGCGCCAATATTTTCTGTACTTTCATTAACTTGCCATGCGGCATTAGCGATTGCCTGAATACCATCTTCACTAAAGGAAACATGCACACCTTCTGTTGCTAATAGCGCGATGTATTGTTCCGTTAATGACGCGTTTGGCTCAGTTAAAATTCTAACAAAGTCATGAGTCGTTAAAGGCTGTAGTTCAACACGGATCGGCAATCGACCTTGCAACTCAGGGATCAAGTCAGAGGGTTTAGCCATTTGAAAGGCGCCTGAAGCAATAAATAAGATATGATCGGTTTTAATCATGCCATGCTTAGTGCTTACCGTTGAACCTTCAATAAGCGGTAATAAGTCTCGTTGTACCCCTTCGCGAGAAACATCGGGACCTGAGCTATCACCACGTTTACAAATTTTGTCAATTTCATCGATAAAAACGATGCCATTTTGTTCAACAGCATAAATAGCTTTTTCTTTAATATCATCATTATTGACAATCTTGGCGGCTTCTTCTTCTTGCAATGCTTTAAAAGCATCTTTAATTTTTAATTTACGCTTACTTGTTTTTTCATTAGACATGCCTTGAAACATGTTTTGTAGCTGCGAAGTCATCTCTTCCATGCCCGGAGGAGCCATAATTTCAACTCCCATTTGTGGAGCAGCTAAGTCTAATTCTATTTCTTTATCGTCAAGTTGACCTTCACGAAATTTTTTGCGAAAAGCTTGACGAGTACTACTGTTATCGGTAGCTCCGTCAGCGCCAAAACCGTCACGAGGTGGAGGCAATAATATATCTAAAATGCGTTCTTCAGCGGCTTCTTCGGCGATATGCTTTACCCGAGCCATTTCCTGCTCTTTGGTCATTTTTATGGCCATATCCGCTAAGTCACGAATAATCGTTTCAACCTCTTTACCAACATAACCGACTTCGGTAAATTTAGTGGCTTCAACTTTAATAAAAGGAGCGTTGGCAAGTTTGGCGAGACGCCTTGCTATTTCTGTTTTGCCAACTCCGGTTGGACCTATCATCAGAATATTTTTAGGGGTAACTTCGGTGCGTAACTCTTCGTTTAACTGCATTCTGCGCCAGCGATTTCTTAAGGCGATGGCTACAGCACGTTTTGCGTCACTTTGACCAATAATGTGGCTGTCTAATTCACTGACTATTTCACGTGGTGTCATATTCGACATGATAATTCCTTAAGCATTTTACTTATTTGATAGCGATTACTAAGCGAGACGAAAGTCGAGCTTTATAGCTCGTCAATCGTATGTTGATGATTGGTGAATACACAAATATCGCCAGCAATTTTTAATGATTTTTCAACAATTTCAATCGCAGAAAGTTCGGTGTTCTCTAAGAGTGCGGTTGCTGCTGACTGTGCAAAGTTACCTCCACTACCGATAGCAATTAAGTCATTTTCTGGTTGGATAACATCACCATTGCCGGTGATAATTAATGAGGCTGTTTCGTCAGCAACGGCAAGTAAAGCTTCTAATTTTCTTAAAGCACGGTCACTTCGCCAATCTTTAGCAAGCTCAACGGCGGCTTTAGTTAAATGGCCCTGGTGTTGTTCAAGCTTACTTTCAAAACGCTCAAATAAAGTAAAAGCATCAGCGGTGCCGCCAGCAAAACCAGCAAGTACCTTACCATTATATAAACGACGAACTTTGCGAGCATTGCCTTTCATTACGGTATTTCCAAGTGATACTTGGCCATCACCACCAATTGCTACTTTGCCATTACGTCTTACGGATACGATAGTTGTCACAATTAACCTCAAATATTTATTTTTATCTATGAAGAATAGATAAGGCTAATTATGACTTTTTCAAGGAGGGAGTTAGATAAATGTAGCTATTATGTCAATCGGACTAATTTATTGCTCATTAATCCGTTGGATATTATCTCCAAAGCCAGATTTGACAGCCATTAACATTATTGCTTTTTAGCTTATGCTTGTCTTTTTCTGCTTCGCGTTTACGTTCATAAGGACCTAAAAACACTTTGTAATAAATACCGTTTGTACCTTTTGATTCACTTATTTGTGCGCTTAAACCGGTGAAAGCAATGTTCGCTTTTAAGACTTCGGCTTGTTTCATTGTTCGAAACGACGCACATTGCATTTTATAAGGGCCTTTGTCCTTAACTTCATATTTACCCACTTCAACTTCTTTGCTTTTTAGGTTGTCAACATATGCCCATATCTCTTTCGGGGGAGCAGGTAATGCTTTTTCTTCGACAGCTTGTGGGGCTTTTTTGACTATTTTCACGGGAGAGACTTGCGGTTTATTGTCTTTTATCGACCATAATCCGTAAATAAAGCCACCGATCAATAACATCACTAAAAAGAGTGAAAGCTTAAATTTTAACGTGAAGGTTGGTTTAGGAGCAACTTTGCCTTTATAGGGACTTTTCTTTTTGTTTTGTGCGCGGGAAACGTAATCTTGATGAGCCATGAAATAATAATATACCGGTAAACGTCGGGTAATTCTAACCAACTGGTAAGGAAATGACACTAGTTTAAAAAGAAAATTGTAACAGAAGGCTTATTACTTAAAATTACCAGCTTAAATCAAGCGGATCAACGTCTACGGTCCAGCGTACTTTTTTCTGCCATTCATTCTGAGGAATAGCGTTAATCAGCTGATAAATTGCAAGATGAAGTTGCTTGCGTGATTTAGCTTGGACAATTAAATGGTAGCGATATTTGCCTGCTTTTTTCTCCATCGCAGCTGGCACCGGACCGGCAAATTGGCAGCCATCAAAAGTAAACTCGGTTAATGCACTGAGAAATTTTTCAGGATAAGAAGGGTAGTTAGCTTCCGCGCGAAAAAGTGCTTGATAACTAAACGGCGGTAACAAGGCTTGTTTGCGTTCAGTTAATGCATATTTAGCAAAGTGCGGGTAACCGTTGTTGACTAAATCTTGTAGTAATGGATGTTCTGGGAAATTGGTTTGTACTAAAACTTTGCCTGGCTTACTTTCTCGACCTGCACGGCCGGCAACTTGTACTAATAATTGCGCCATGTGCTCGGCGGCACGAAAGTCAAAACTAAACAGTGCACCATCAACGTCTAGCACAGCAACCAGTGTTACATCAGGGAAGTGATGCCCTTTTGCTAACATTTGTGTGCCAATCAGTAACTGGTGTTTCTTATCACTGACTTCTTGTAATAACTTTGCCAGCTCGCCTTTTTTACGAGTACTGTCGCGATCTATTCTTACGGTACTATAGTCGGCAAAAAGTTCGCCGATACGTTCTTCTAATTGTTCTGTACCTTGCCCCATGGGTTTAATACGGACGCTGCCACAACTAGGACACTGGTACGGGATACGCTTTTGACTACTACAGTGGTGACAAATTAATAATTTTTTCCCTTGGTGTAAAGTATAAGGTTTATTGCAACGCTGACAATCGGCTACCCAGTGACACTCTTGACAATTAATCGCTGGCGCATAACCGCGGCGATTTAAAAATATTAAGGCTTGTTCACCGCGCTTAAGTGTTGTTTCAATCGCCTTTTTTAGCGTACCTGATAAGCCATGCTCCATTTGCTGTTGGGCAATATTAATAAGACTGATTTTGGCTTGAGTACTTTGACCGGGTCTTTTGGTTAATTGATGATATTGATATTTACCCGACAAAGCATTTTGTAGCGTTTCTAAACTAGGCGTGGCACTACCGAGTACAATGGGAATATTTAACTGCCCCGCGCGTAAAATAGCAATGTCACGCGCGTGATAACGAAAACTGTCTTGTTGCTTAAAAGAGCCATCGTGCTCTTCATCAACAATAATTAAACCTAAATGATGTAGCGGAGTAAAAACGGCTGAACGCGTGCCAATAATTATTGCGGCGGTGCCTCGTTGTGCAGCCAGCCAAGTTTGTAAACGTTCTTTATCGTTTAATCCTGAGTGGTGCAAGCAAATAGGTAAATGAAAACGTTGCTCAAATCGACTGAGCATTTGTGGTGTTAAACCAATTTCAGGCACTAATACTAGTACTTGTTTATTGGCAGCGAGGGTTTTTTCCATTGCTTGTAAGTAAACTTCGGTTTTACCACTACCCGTTACACCGTCGACTAAATGACAAGAAAACTGATCAAAAGATGCTTTTACCGCCGAAACAATAACCGCTTGTTCAACGGTTAAGGTTAACTTTTCGTTTTCAGCTAAAGCCTCTTGGTGATAAACAAAGGTTTCAGCTTTTTGTTGTTTTTCTTCAATTAATTTTTTCTTTTCAAGGGTGTTTAATTGCGGTTTTGTATAGCCTAATGTTCTAATTTCTGCCCAAGTTAGCCCTGGGTGGGTTTTAATTACATTATATAGTTCGGCTTGCTTGGGCGCTCGTTTAACTATTTTTTCTAATATCAACTTTTCTTTACTATCTTGCTCAAGCACAAAACAATGCCAAGTGG
The DNA here is from genome assembly GCF_007954355.1 of Colwellia hornerae. GTDB lineage: Bacteria > Pseudomonadota > Gammaproteobacteria > Enterobacterales > Alteromonadaceae > Colwellia_A > Colwellia_A hornerae. The sequence continues at coordinate 155,947 of NZ_VOLR01000006.1, read as the reverse complement.
TCGCTAAATCAATAGTAGGTTGCTCAATTTGACGCAGTAACACTGGGAGAGCCAGTTGTAATACGTCTCCGACCGGGTGATGGTAATAGTCAGCACAGCGCAGTAAAAACTTTAACAGCGCAGGAGGAAAACTGAAGTTGTCATTAACTAAGCCAATAATGGCTTTAAGTTTTTTGTCGTCAATGTCACAGACTTCACTGGTACTTATAATAATACCAATAACTTCTCTATGGCTAAAAGGCACGATAACACGAGCGCCTATTTGAATTTCGTCATCACTGATGGTTAGTGGGACGATATAAGTAAATAACTGACGCATAGGAACAGGAATAGCGACTTGAATATAACTAACCTGCATAACGAGTACTTATTTGACGACAATTGCCCTTATTCTGCCGACTTGTTGTTAATATGCCAAGTAGGATTTTGTAGAAAGTCACCTTTAATCACCTTAACTGATTAATTGTTCATTTTTTAGCAATTAGTGTCATTAGGCTATTGCTAAGCATCTGCCGATGATTTAAAATTCGCCTCCATTATTTTTAACTCGTATGGTGCTTAGCAGCAATAATGACTGACTAAGTGGCGATACGGCCTTATACAGAGGTTTCTATGAAAGACGGTATTCATCCTAATTATGTTGAGTTCAAGGCAACTTGTTCTTGCGGTAACATCATCGTAACTCGTTCTACAGCGAAAAAAGATATTCACTTAGACGTATGTTCAGCTTGTCACCCATTTTACACGGGCAAACAAAAAGCTGCTGAGACCGGTGGTCGTGTTGATAAATTCAACAAACGTTTTGGTGCTCTTAGCAGCAAGTAATTTTGCGCTAAAATCAAAATGTACAAAAAAAGCGTCGCAAGACGCTTTTTTTATGCCTAAAAATCCATTGATACACAGTTAAATTTCCACGTCACATGAATAAAGATAATATTTTATTCTTTGCTTTAAACCCTTTTCTTAAATACGGTATCTTACTTTATAACAACACCATTATTGAGAATTAACCTTTGGATGATCCGAAAGTTATTTACATTAAAAATTGTGCTGAACCACCGAACGCTATTGCCCAAGCTCTTGAAGACGAACGGGTGATTATTAGTCGAGCACAACAGGGTGATCAGCAGGCTTTTTATCAGCTTTATCAGCAGTATCATCGGAAAGTTTATGCTATCTGCTGGCGTATGCTTGCCGATAAAGACAGTGCTGAGGATGTTTGCCAAGAAGTTTTTGTACAACTATGGCAAAAAATAGCTAATTTTCGTGGTGAAAGTAAATTTTCTACTTGGTTACACAGTGTCACCAATAATATTGTACTCGGACACTTGCGCAGACATAAAAACTGGTTGCAGCGTATCTTTAGTCTTGAAGATCAAACTATGGCAGATATTGCCGTAGAAATGCCAGATAGCGTGGGGTTAACCGAATTAGATAAACATATCGCGCGTTTACCTGAAAGAGCTCGCTTAGTTTTTGTGTTGTTCGCGGTTGAAGGTTACCGCCATGAAGAAATTGCAAATATGCTCGGCATGGCAGTAGGCACCAGTAAAGCGCAATACCATAGAGCTAGAAATTTGTTAATGGAGTGGATCGAGATATGAATAAATTAGTATCAGAGCAAGCTTTACAAAAAGCACTGGCAAAACTACCTGATGAAATGACACCACAACGTGATTTATGGGCGGGTATTGAACGGGCAATTGAAGTTAAAACACCAGACAAACCAGCGCATGTTACTCCGGAGAACAAAGTTTTTATGCCTACTGTATGGGCAGCATCTTTAGTGATCGCAGTGTTAGTTACTTGGCTTTCTTTTTCGCCTCAATTTTCAGAGCAACCACTAGATTTAGCGCAACAAAATAATTCACCTTTGACCTTAGTAACCGCCATGCAAGAAAATTTTAAGCAAACCAAGCAATCGATGTTGATTAGTTTTGGTCAGCCTAAAATATCGGCACTGCCGAAAGAAATTCAACAAGAGCTAATAAATCTGAGCTCAGCGCAAACTACAATTGAAAAAGCTTTAAATGAAGACCCAAGTAATAATGATTTACTTAATTTATTACGTTGGACCCAAAGAGAAGAATTAGATTTATTAAGCCAACTATACAGCCCTAAATGGCAGAGTATTTAAAAAGTAACACTAGAGAGGTAGTTATGAAAGTTTTACAAAAAGTCATGATGATGATGCTATTTTTAGCCACTTGTTCAAGTTTTGCCGGTCAGCAGATTGACAAGTCATTAACAGTAAGTGATGTCAGCAGTGTTAATATTGAAAATTTACGCGGTAATATTACGGTTATTGGTTGGGACAAAGGCACTATTTCGGTAAAAGGAGAATTAGAAGACGACGCAGAAGGTTTACTCTTTAAGCAAGAAGGCTCGCGTGTAAAAATTAAAGTTGAGCTTGAAAATAAGAGCAACAACTTCTGGGGTAACAATGCTAAAGGCTCGGTATTAACGATTCATATGCCTAAAAATATTCGCGTTAGTTTTGAGGGGATTGCCAGTGATATTAATTTTGAAAACTTACATGCCAGTGTCGAAGCAAAAACGGTAAGTGGTAACATTCAGGCCGTTAATTTGAGTGAACGCATTGAATTAATTTCAGTCAGTGGTGATATTGACAGCAGCCAATTATCAGGGAAAGTAAGTTTATCGAGTGTTAGCGGCAATATCAAAGACCGTCAGTCACGTGGACGTTTAAGCTTACGCGTGGTCAGTGGTGAAATTGACGCACAATCAGCAGCAAAAGAAGTGATGATCGAAAATGTCAGTGGCAATATTAATATAGGATTAAATGAGACTGATGAACTCTCCGTTGCCAATGTTAGCGGTGATTTTTCAGGAACTGTATCGTTAAATGACGGTGGTGTCGTTAAAATGTCGAGTATTAGTGGTGGTTTGGCATTAAAACTACAGAAAAATGTCCAAGCAAGCTTTAGATTATCAGCCAGCGCTGGTGGTGACATTACTAATAAAATTACCACGCAAAAATCAAATAAAGCTAAGTATGGTCCAAGTTCAAAATTATACTTTGAAACTGGTAGTGCCAATGCGAACGTACGTGCAAATACGGTAAATGGCAATATTCGCGTCAGCAATTAATTTTTATCACTCGGGCATTAAAAATAGAACGAGTTAGGGCCCATTCTGACTCGTTTTTATATTCTGTTTCAAAGTAAATTCTGCTAACCTAGCAACAGTTTTAATCTCGCATTTGCGATAGAGTTTTAGGGTAAATAAATGGCAGAGCGCAAGCCAAATAAATTTTTCAAAGATAAAAAGTATTCTCAAGATAGCCAAATGAATGCTTTAAAAGTTCCACCTCATTCACTTGAGGCAGAACAATCTGTATTGGGCGGTTTATTGCTCGATAACGAGACGTGGGATCGTGTTGGCGAACGTGTTGTCGCTCAGGATTTTTATAGTCGTTCACATCGTATTACTTTTGAAACCATTGCTGCGTTAATTGAACTAGGCAACCCTGTTGATTTAATTACCTTATCTGAAGCTTTAGAGAACGAGCAACGACTTGAAGATGCCGGTGGCTTTGCTTACCTTGCCGAAATGATGAGGAATACACCAAGTGCGGCCAATATCACCGCCTATGCCGACATTGTTCGTGAACGTGCGGTTACTCGTGAAATGATCAGTGTGGCAAATGAAATTGCTGAAGCGGGTTATGATCCTCAAGGGCGTGCCAGTGCAGAGCTGCTTGATTTTGCTGAAACTAAGATATTTGCTATCGCCGAACAACGGGCTAACAAGTCTGAAGGGCCAGAAAATATTACCTCAGTACTAGAAAAAACAGTCGATCGTATTGAGCAACTTTGTTCATCGCCAAATAATGGTGTTACGGGTGTTTCTAGTGGCTTTTCTGATTTAGATAAAATGACCGCTGGTTTTCAAAAATCAGACCTTATTATCGTTGCTGCACGTCCGTCAATGGGTAAAACTACCTTTGCGATGAACATCGCAGAAAACGCGGCGATGACTGAAGATAAACCGGCATTGATCTTTAGTTTAGAAATGCCGGCAGAACAACTGATGATGAGAATGCTAGCCTCATTAGGCCGTATTGACCAAACCAAAATTCGTACCGGGCAATTAGGTGACGAAGATTGGGCGCGTTTATCATCAACCATGGGGTTACTTATTGATAAAGGTAAGATGTTTATTGATGATGCCGCTGGTTTAACGCCAACTGATGTTCGCTCTCGTGCACGCCGTATTGCCCGTGATCATGGTGGTATAAGTATGATCATGATTGATTACTTACAGTTGATGCGCGCGCCTCAATTTGCTGATAACCGTACCTTAGAAATTGCAGAAATATCACGGTCATTAAAAGCATTAGCTAAAGAATTACAAGTGCCGGTTGTGGCACTGTCTCAGCTAAACCGTAGTTTGGAGCAACGTTCAGATAAACGGCCTATTAACTCGGATCTCCGTGAATCAGGCTCTATTGAGCAAGATGCCGATTTGATCATGTTTATTTATCGTGATGAGGTTTATCACGATGATTCAGAGTTTAAAGGTATGGCAGAAATTATTATTGGTAAACAACGTAACGGTCCCATTGGTCGTGTTCCGTTGACTTTCCAAGGACAATTTTCTCGTTTTGATAATTATGCTGGTCCGCATGTATTAGATGAAGATTAATGGCATTAACGACCGCAACGGCAATTATTAATTTATCTGCGCTCAAGCACAACTTAGCGCAGATAAAATCACTTGCTCCGACAGCAAAGGTGCTAGCCGTTTTAAAAGCGAATGCCTATGGCCATGGCCTAGAACGCATTGCGCACGCCTTATTCTCAGAGCAAGCTAAAATAAATGAACACGGCCATTCATCGACTACCGCTGATGCAATTGCGGTGGCAAGAATTGATGAAGCGCTGGCATTACGGTCTTCAGGTATTACTCAACCTATTGTCTTGCTTGAAGGTTTTTTTAATGCAAAAGACTTAGCCATACTTGCGGTTAATAATTTACAAACGGTTATTCATAACCATCAACAACTTGATGCTCTTTTAACGGCAACGCTTCCTTCGCCGTTAAAGGTTTGGCTAAAAATCGATACCGGTATGCACCGTTTAGGTATAAACCCAGAAGAGTTTAGCTCTTTCTATCAGCAATTAACTGACTCAGTAAATGTGCAAAAAAACATTGTGCTAATGAGTCACTTAGGTTGTGCTGATGATAAAAGTAATCAGGCTACGCGCCAACAAATATCACTCTTTGAAAAAGTAACCTTAGGCTGTAACGAAGAACGCACATTGGCAAACTCTGCCGGTATTTGTGCATGGCCAGCAAGTCATTACCAATGGCTTCGTCCAGGGTTATTGCTATACGGGGTTTCTCCTTTACCCTTTGAAAGTAGTACCGCAAATTTATTCACTTGTGCGTCAGAAAATGCGTTGCAAAATACAGATGTAATGTTGAATGTTCAGCCGGTAATGACCTTGAAGTCAAGTTTGATCGCCGTACGTCAATTAGCCGCTGGAGAATCAGTCGGTTATGGTAATGCTTGGACAAGTAAGCAAAAGACCATTATTGGTGTTGTTGCCATTGGTTATGGTGATGGTTACCCTCGTCATGCTAAAAATGGCACTCCTGTGTTGGTCAATGGGCGAAGGGTTCCCTTAGTAGGAAGAGTATCAATGGATATGATCACCGTTGATTTAGGGATGAATGCACAAGAGCAGGTTGGCGATGTTGTGACTTTATGGGGAGAGCAACTCTCTGTTGCCGAAATAGCGCAATGTGCGACCACTATTCCTTATGAGCTATTGTGTAATATTACTCGTCGGGTACAAATAACCCTATCCGCACTATAAAGGTCTTTTTTACATACTGAACACTCGGCCAACTTCTCAGTAAAGTTGTCAGCGGCCATTCAATAGCACACATAATACCTACTCGCATTCGGTTAATCGTCAGTGGTTATTGAGCGAATAAATTAAATATAGCGTAAATAATAAAAAACCTCGGTTATTGCTAAACGAGGTTTTGGTATTTGATTAAAAGCGATTATAAATTGTTCAGTTCACTATTTATCAAAACTGAACTCAATAAACGCTTTACCAAATTCGGAATTTAACGGAATGATGATAATAGGACCATCAGCTTTGTGATGAATCGTATGGTTTTGACCAGAAACAACCATAGGGGTTGCCATGTCAAATTCAAAGCCTTTTTCACTGAGCATACGCTTAGCGCCACCCGTGACCATATTGGTGATTTCACCGACTAAATCGGTAATTTCTTCATTGACTTCGTCAGGACCTTCACCAACCATTTTCTTCATGGTAGCAAGCGCTAACTTTCCTTCAAAAGTAATCGATAGCGAGCCTTTAGTTTGAGCACTCACCATGCCAATTAAACCAGAAACATCGCCCATAGCAACTTCATTTTTTTTCAAACGAGGTTTTTCTGGTACTAATTCCATTTGTGCCATAGTAGACATTACATTGAGCATTGAAGATAAAAAAGGGTTAATAAACTCTACATTCATGAATGTTTCCCAAGGGCTTAGTTATACTAGTAAATTTATTTTGCATGTTAATTTAGCAAATGTAAATCGTTCCTACTAGTTATTGTTTTTTATTATCGCAATTTTAACTAATTTCGAAAAAGTTAAGCTGCCTATAATTTTTTTGTCTTTGTAATTTACAGTATTTACTTGTTTAGGGTAAGTATCGATGAGTAAATCATTTTTTACCACTAATCCGGATAAAAAGTTTTCAAAATTAGCTTCTTGGTAAATATAAACATTACCTTTAGCAACTTCTAAACCGATCCAATTGAGCTTGATGGGCTGTTTTTTATTCTCTTGAACATCAATAAGTTGAAAATGTGCTTCAACATAGTTTTGAATGAACTTTTCGTATTGAGGATGCTCAGCTGAAAAGTGTATTTGTTGCTGTTCAGCAATGGCATTATCAATATCGTGAGCGGTGAACTGATGAATAATTTCTATGCTGTTGGTTCTTGGATTAACTGATAAATCAGTTAATCCAAAAAAGTAGCGGTGAGCTGCACTAGAAAGTGCAACCCCACACAATAAACAAAAAATAAAGCTTTTAAATAATGACACTTTCATCATTATTTATCTTCTTCTTCCTTGTCATCTTTTTCGTCATCAGCCGACTTTAATTTTACATTATAGTCGCGCATCATGTCTTTTTTCTTACGTTTGTATAACTCAAAACTTGACTTAATAGGACGTGCTGGCCAGTAGTTATTGTTAACATCTACATCAGCTGTTTCCCAGTTTGGATCAATAGCGATAGCGGTAATTTCTTTATCGGTAATAAATAATTTAGAAACATTGTTGCTATTTTTACGCCAGATTTCTGCAGGAATAGTGACTTGTTCTGTTGTTTTATCTGCAAAAGTTAATTGCACAATAATAGGCATGACTAAGCCACCTTTATTTTCAAAATCAACGATGTAGAAATTTCTTTCATCAACAAGGAGATCTTTTTGCCATTGCTCTAACTTTTTATTGGCGCTGTTGTAGGTATTACGTGCTTTATTGGTTGCGGTAAATTTATCATGTTCGTTGTAAAAATCTAACAACTCAGGCTTGTCAGTTGTTCTAAGCCAGTGACCTTTATCACGAAGATCACTAATAAAGGTTGGTTTTTCACTTTCTAAGGCACGATTCCAAGCCGCTTCTGTATCAGGGTTTTGGCTATTAGGACGGTATAAATGAATATTACCTAAAGCGATATCAACATGATCTGTGGTGTAGAACCAACCACGCCAGAACCAATCTAAATCAACGGCTGAGGCATCTTCCATCGTGCGGAAAAAGTCTGAAGGTGTTGGGCGTTTAAACATCCAACGTTGTGCATATTCCTTAAAGGCAAAATCAAATAATTCGCGGCCCATAACTGTTTCACGTAAAATATTTAATGCTGTTGCTGGCTTACCGTAGGCATTATTACCAAATTGAAGAATTGATTCAGAGTTGGTCATAATAGGTACCTGGTTAGTACTTTTCATGTAATTGGTAATATCTGCAGCATGACCACGGCGTGAAGGATAACCTTCTTCCCAGGCTTGCTGTGCTAAAAACTGTAGGAAAGTGTTTAAGCCTTCATCCATCCAAGTCCATTGACGTTCATCAGAGTTAACGATCATTGGAAAGTAGTTATGACCCACTTCGTGAATAATTACTCCAACTAAGCCGTATTTAGTACCACGAGAATAGGTTTTTTCACCCGTTTCTTTGTCAAGCGTTGGGCGAGGACCATTAAAAGTGATCATCGGATATTCCATGCCACCAACCGGTCCATTGACTGAAATAGACACTGGGTATGGGTAAGCAAAGGTATATTTATTATACTGTTGCATAGTATGGATAATAGCTTCAGTTGAGTACTTTTCCCATAATGGATTACCTTCATTAGGGTAAAAAGACATCGCCATGGTATCGGTACCGCCTTCTTTATATCCTTGAGCGTCCCAAATAAATTTACGGCTTGATGCGAAAGCAAAATCACGAACATTTTTAGCTTTAAAATGCCAGGTTTTCGTTTTTGTTGAGCGAGACTTCTCGTTTTCAAGCGCTTCATCAACAGTAACGATAAGTACCGGTTTTTTGGCTTTTTTAGCTTTCTCTAAGCGTTTACGCTGTGTTTTTGTTAAGACCTTACTTTCATTTTGCAACTCACCTGTCGCAGCAACAATGTGGTCTGCAGGTACGGTGATTTTAACGTCGTAATCACCAAATTCTAAAGTGAATTCGCCGTTACCTAAAAACTGCTTATTTTGCCAGCCCATAACGTCATAGTATGCTGCTGCACGAGGAAACCAGCCAGCAAGTTCATATAAATAGTTATCGTCTTCTTTAAAGTATTCATAACCCGAACGGCCACCTAACACTTTTTGTTCATGAAGCTTGTAGTTCCACTTAATATTTAATTCAACATCATCGCCGGATTTTAATGCCTTAGGTAAGTTAACGCGCATCATAGTGCCGTTAATTACATAGTTAAGTGCGCTTCCGTTTGATGCTGTAACAGCAGTAATTGTATTGCCGCCGTCAAATTCAGTCGACTCGATGGCGCCACGCAATCCTTTGTAGGTTATTTTCTTACTAGGAGCCGTCGCTGTTAAGCGATTGTCAGAGTCACGTTTTAAGCGATTTTGATCAAGCTGTATCCACAAGTAACGTAAGGTATCAGGTGAATTGTTAGTGTAGCTCATCGTTTCGCTACCCGTTAAGGTTTGCGTTTTATCATCAAGTTGAATATTAATTTTATAATCAACTTGTTGTTGCCAATACTGGTGACCTGGTGCGCCTGATGCAGTTCTGTAAGTGTTGGGTGTCGGTAAAGATTCTTCTAACTGACGAAATTTATCGCTACTAATAGTATTTTTTGCTATTGCGCTACCACTGGCAACAACAAATAAGCAAATTAACGCTGACTTGATTGAATATTTCATAGGCTTCCTGAATATTTTATAATATATGCATGTTTAACCGTGTACTTATAGCATAAGTAAGTTCACTGAGTTAAGGGGGAGGGTGCTTCTTATGCGACCAATAGCTCTAAATATGAGTTTAATGGGGGTGTTAAAGTTATTATCTACTACTTAACAAAAAAGTGGTTAACTGCAGCTTTGACAAGCACCATGCGCTTCAACAATTTGATGGCTAATAGTAAAGCCGGTTGCATCTGCCATCGAGCGCAAAGCCAAGTCTAAATTAGAAGATTGAATTTCTTCAACATGTCCGCAACGGTCACAAATGAGTAGTTGCACGGGATGATTACACTCACTGAAATGATGACACATCACAAAGGCATTTATAGACTCAATCTTATGAACAAAGCCCTGTTTGCCAAGAAAATCTAAAGCACGATAGATAGTTGCTGGCTTAGCTGCGGGGTCAATCAGTTTTAGTTCATCAAGCAGATCGTAAGCGCCAATAGCACCGCTATGTCCTGTTAACAGTGTAAATACTTGTTCGCGAGCCAAGGTAAATCGTGCACCACGCTTCTTGCAAGACTCTTTTGCTTGTATTAATAATTCTTCTGCATTCATTATGAGTTAGGTACTTGCATGATTAGTTGATTTTTTAGCAGTTTAACACAGAGATTTTGATGATGTAATATGCTTGAAAAGTTAATTACTTAAGCCTTTAAATTAAAAGCGTGTTGTTGGCACTCTCAACGTTTACGAAAGATGGAATGTAATACTTGATCGTTGAATTACACCTAAGTACTAAGATAAATTGACTTTAATGGTTTAGTAAATTTATCTTGTCTTCTTCGATACCTACGTGTCATCTTTAATCGATAATAATAAATTTTAAGTGTCGACTTAACATGCCTGAATTTGAATATTTAGATTTAACGCTCCAAAATCATCTTTTGCATTTACAACTTGCACGCCCGAATAAGGCGAACGCGATGAATAAAAAAATGTGGTTTGAAATTGGCGAAGCTTACCGCTGGATAAATAACCAAAAAGATATTCATGTCGTGGTATTGAGTGGCAAGGGGAAACAATTTTCATCGGGCGCCGATATCAACTTTTTATTACAAGTTATGGCGTCAACACAAGATTGCCAAAATGATAAAACAGTGCACTTGAGGTCTGAAATCATTAATATGCAGCAAGCCTTTTCAGCGATTGTTGATTGTTCTATTCCTACAATTGCAGCGATCCATGGTGTATGTATTGGCGGTGCGGTTGATTTAATTTCGGCATGTGATATTCGTTTAGCGTCGATGCGCTCTTACTTTAGTATCTTGGAAACGCAATTAGGTATACCTGCAGATATGGGAACATTACAACGCTTGCATTTTAATTTACCCGATGGCCGACTACGAGAGCTAGCATACACTTCGGCTATTTTCTCCGCACGCCAGGCAAAAAAATGGGGCATGATTAATGATACTTATTTAACACGTAAACGTTTAATGAAAGCTGCTTTTAGTTTAGCCAACTGCATTGCTTTATTACCTAATTATGCGGTAAAAGCGACAAAGCGCAGTTTAAATGTAAATAGCGATACTATTGTGGCTAATGGCCTAAGCGCAGTTGCCGAGTTAAACGCCGAATTACTGCAGTCTCCACAAGCAATGTTGACAATGGATGAGCTAAAACGAAAACTGAAAAAGTGATATAAAATTAATTAATTTAAGTAAGATGACTTAAACTCTCTCATCAATAAATATTTGTCGGCTATAGCATTGCAGCATTAATCTTTATATTTTACTAAAGTGTGTATGTCGGGCACATTAACCTGCTCAGGAAGGCCTAGAAGAGATACTCGGCAAAAATAGTGCATTAATCAGTGTTATCAGTAACGCTTGTCATTAAAAGTTCATAAACTAACTCACTAAAAGCTATACCTTTTTTGTTATTTAAGTCATAATCCATTGACATATAACAAGGAATGTTAATGATGAATGTCAATGAATTTGATCGAATGAATACCCTCTCTGAAAAAATACTCAGTTCAACCGCCTCTATCTGTGAAATAGAAGAATTCTCTGTATTACTTAACCTATGGAAAAGCTCTGAAAAATTCAATTTGGTTATTGATTTACCTCAGTATTGAATAGACATTTCAATTGTAAATATATTGATCTTTAGGTATAAATGTCTCGCCTATTTAGGATCAATTATAACAAATGGATGTTTTTGAATGAATAAGACTGCTTATCTTTTAGCGAGCTTAATATCACTTGCTCTTTTAGCCTCATGTGGCGGTGGCGAAGGCTCAGAAAAAATAACGACACCGCAGCCTATTATACCAACACTACCGGTTGTTGACGCTATTTTCACAGAAGATAATGCGGGTGATATTGCTATCTGGAGTACGGTGTTAACCGAAGCGAGTATTGATGCCGCAGACATTATTGAACAGGAAATTATTTGGTTTCATCATGCACCTGAAAACATCCTAATTAGAGACTGTAATAGTACAGGTAGCGTTGAAAAAATTATTGACGATACAGAAAGTAGCTACCAATTAGTCTTTACAAACTGTAGTTACCAAACCGATATTATTGATAGAGAAAATTCAACCACGACAGTGACTGCCTTAGTTAATATTACCCAGCAGGATATTCAACTTGATAACAGCGAAAGTCCTTACTCGGATAGTTTTCTTATTAAGGGCTTAAGTGCAAAAGTTTCCTCTACGCGCTTTATCATCTCTACGGTAGAAGAGCCTTCACTTTCATTAGAGTTAATGTTCGAGCTTTTACTGACAAGTAACCAAACGTGGAGCGCAAATACTGAAGACTTAAGCGGGGATCTTGTTGTAAATTATCAAAGTAAAAACAGAAAACTGGATATAAAAGCAATCGACTTTAAAGTTACAACTGAGGATTTAATGGTCGTTACTGACTCTATGAGGCAAACAACGATTAATCAACATATTAACGCGCCAAAGAGTAATAAATATCCGCATTACAAAGTCGATATTACCAGTACAATAACGAGTGAACTATTTGCCTTTGAGACCACTTTAACCTCTACAGTTACCTCGCCATATTCAGGTAAAGGTTACGCACCACAATCACCTGCTGGAACCTTTGCACTGACCAACGCTCAAAATGAAGAAATATTACTGACATTAATCACAAATAAATATATGCAATTGCACCTTAACAAAGAACTTATAGGTGAAGCAGAAACGGTAGAATGGACTTCATCCGCCTTATTTAATTTACACGATAATGCCCAAGCACTTGCTTTTATCCAAGAATTAACACCGTTCAAGGCTATTTCAATTACTAAAGAAACACTTGAAAATGATCCCGTTGAAAAGGTCATTATAAAATTTAATAAAAAAGTATCTATTGATAGTGGTTATTCAAATACTCCGATACAAGTTTCAACTATCTCGGTATCTAATTCCTTTTACCAACCTAGTATTTTAGCGACCGAAAACAACATTATCCTTTCTTTCGATACCAATGAATCTAAAGGTTTCTATGATATTTATTACGATGGAAACTATAAACTGAAAACCAGTGAAAAATATGTTGAACAAAGTTCAGGTGGACACTCAGTTAAACAAATCGTTGGCATTGTCGGTCAGGCAGTTACATTAGATCATACCGTAGAGCAGGTTCGATACTCATCTGTGTACAACCACCTTATTGCAATCAATGATTTTAACACCGTAATAAAAGTCTTTGACCTTGAAACAGGTCACTTAATCAACGCTTCTGAGGAAACAAATATTGTTTTTGATAATATTTGTTTTTCAGCTGATCAAGAAGGTATATTTTTAACGGGTATAAACTATGACGATTATAGCTACCAAATATTTTCATATGACCACAAAACGCTGACATTTATTGAGTCGTATCAGCAAACGGGCTCTGCACATAGCGTTATAAAATGCGCGGCTAATCAACTTATATTTGTAAATGATGATTCATTTGAGCAATTTAACTTATCAACAACAGACTTTGTCCTTACCGACATCGCTTTAGCCAACGTCAACAACATTGTTCAATCTCCTTTAAACGGCAATCAATTATTATATGTGTCGGATACAGATGACAGTGGCTATGAATTGTTTTCCTTAACATTAGATCCTTTAGAAATTGAAGCCGTTGCGACTTCACTAGAGGATAGTCGCAATACTTACAATTATTCAGGCGGCCAAGAGCGGGCTATTTTCATTGATGCGGTCAATGAAAACATTCTTGCTAGAAACACCATCATTAAGATAAGTGACACTTCTGAAATACTGCATACATTTACGGGTGAAGAAATTTATTTTCCGAAAAAAAATGAACATATCCGCTATCATAATGAAGCGCATAATATTATTGTGACCAATCTTGCTGTTTATGATGCCTCAACTTTTGCTGAGCTTATAGCACTGCCACCTATTCCTGCTGCAAGCTATTGGTTTGTTGATAATGATGATAGATTATCTGTAGTCCTTCAATCAATGGATAGTATTTATCGAGTAAAGCTCTACTAATTTTATAGGGCGATAAATTATAAAAGGCATCAGTAAAAAATATATTATGCGGATGTTTAATTGAAGCTATTGCCTTATTTACGCTAAGTATTGAGGCAATGAATACTCGTTTTAAGATAAACAAAGAATGATTTTATTTTAGTTAAAAAAACAACGCTAGCAAGTCGTTAAACAGACAATTATTGATGAGAAATGACAGTGAATAAATTATTTATAATAGGCATATTATTTGTCTTAAATGCATGCAGTTTAGAATCAAAAAATTCACCAGGTATAGTATCCAAGATTAATCCTAAACCTTATGTGTTGTTAATTTCACTGGACGGTTTTAGATGGGATTATGTTAATAAATATCAGCCGAAATTTTTGTCTCAATTTGCTAAAGAGTCTGCTCATTTAACATCATTACGTCCTACTTTTCCGACAAAAACCTTTCCTAACCACCTAAGTATTGTTACCGGGTCATATCCTGAAAATCATGGCATAGTGGCTAACCGTTTCTATGCTCCAGACTTAAATAAAACCTACAGCATAAGAGACTCGGAAGCGGTGACCAATCCTGACTTTTATTTACGTAAACCCCTGTGGATTATTGCTGAAGAACAAAATATGCGTACTGCTAACTATTTTTGGCCAAGCTCTGAAGCCGCTATTGCAGGTATTTCCCCGTCTCATTTTAAAAAATATAATCACAACGCCTCGCATCAAGAACGTATAGATGGTGTGTTAAATTGGTATCAGCTTCCTCCAGGCGAACGGCCACAATTAATAACAACTTATTTTCATGATATAGACAGTGCAGGACATGGTTTTGGTCAAGATTCACCTGAACTTGTTGCCGCCATTAACCGTGTGGATAGCACCATTGGTGAAATGGTTGAAAAAGTACGAGCGTTAGACTTTGAAGTAAATATTATTATTGTCTCTGATCATGGTATGGCCGACTATCCTGCTGAAAATTATGAATATTTACCTAATTGGTTAAATGATGAATATAAAGTTTTAGCAAGCAACCCTATTACCCTTATATACGATGAGGGCAAGTCTACACGCACCTTAGCTCAAACTGTTACACAATTAAATCAACAAGCTACACATTATAAATGTTATCAATACCAAGATATCCCAGCAAAATTTAACGCCTCAAAATCAAGTCGTATCGGTGATATAGCTTGTTTAACCGATAACGATTGGTCAATAGGTTTTACCGGAAAAACCAGTAAAGGAAATCATGGCTGGAGCCAGTTTGACACTACAGATATGGACGGAATATTCTATGCACAAGGGCCCGCGTTTAAAAAAGCATATCAGTTAGATACGGCTGAAAACATAAATATTATGCCATTAATCGCAGAGATTTTAGGGCTAGAAATTACCACAGCAATTGATGGTAAATTAGCGACTATGAAACCGTTACTTAAATAAATATTTGCCAATAAATATTTACCAATAAAAGTTGCAGAGATTTTAGGGCTAGAAATTACCACAGCAATTGATGGTAAATTAGCGACTATGAAACCGTTACTTAAATAAATATTTGCCAATAATAATTACCACTAAAAGTAATATAACGGTGATTTATTTGCTGGAGTATTACTTATGCTTAATTTTTTATAAATAACTCGTTATGGTTAAATAAATATGACGACTTGTCATCGCGTAAATAAAGAGAGATTCACTTGAAACGAGCAATATATTGTTTAACGTTGCTATTAATATTCACCAGCAAGCTATCAATGGCTTTTGCAACAACGCCTTTTCAAATACCAAGAAGTATAGTCGTTGAAATTAAAGATCCCAACAGTCAACGTGTTTACCCATTATTTATAAAATTACCTAAATCTTATGCTAAAAATGACGATAAAATTTATCCCGTTATTTACTTAACCGATGCTAGGTACACTTTTCAAATTGTTTCTGGGGCAACCCGTTATCCAATGAATGCACAAAAAATGAAAGAAGCTATTATCGTTGGTATTTCATCTGCGAAAGGGTCAAAACGAGATGCTAGCAGAGTGCGAGACTATACCCCATCAATAAATAAATCCTGGCAACAAACAACAGGTGGTGCTCAACAGCATATGGTGTTTATCGAAGATAGCGTTATCAACTATATTGATAAAAGTTATCGTACGGATAGGCAAGATAGAACCTTTGTGGGTAACTCGCTTGGCGGATTATTCGGTACATACATATTATTAGCTAAGCCAACATTATTTAATCATTACATACTTGGTAGTCCCTCTTATTGGTTTGATAATAGAGTTATTTTTAAATTAGAAGAGGCGCATCGCAAGCGGCAGTTAACTATTAATGCTAATATTTTTATTGCTATTGGCGAGCGTGAATCAAAGGCATTAGTCAGCAGCCATGAAATGGTCAAAGATGCTCAAGATTTTTATAAAAAAATACTTAATTGGCCGCAAACTCACGTATCGGCAAAAATTGTTATTATCCCAGAAGCCAATCATCAAACCGCTTTTCCTACTACAGCAATTCAAGGACTACATTGGATTTACAAAATATAATCTCATGCTTTTTTTGTATTTTTAGCCAAAAAAAAGTCACCAACAGTGTATATAAAAGTAAATAATATACATTAAGTAAAATATTCTAATGAACGTAAAAAATAATTGCCAATTAATCGATATTGAGTTAAAAATGCGATTATCAGTATATTTATATTTTAGTAGAGTTTATAAAATGGCTAATTTAGCAATATCAGTAGAAAGTTTTAAGGTAAATAAAAAATTTTACGATGATAGAAATTATCCGCGCGGCATAAAGCGTTCTGGTGACTTTAACTTGGCTGAGGCCGAGGCATTAGAGAAATATGGCGTTGCATTAATGGCACTTTCTTTAGAAAGTCGTCTGCCTGTTACAGAAGAAGAGCAACATTTTGTTGACGTTTGTCGTGGTAAGGCTGCTGTAAGCAACACCATTGAGAAGGCTTGGTTAAAATATCAGCACATAATTTTAACTCCCAAGCAATTTCACACCTTATTTGGCCGAACTAAAGTGGGAGTAGACGAAGAGATTGAGTCAGATCCTGACGACCTAGATTAACTTTTTCTTGTAAACTTATTTAATCGACCCGTCATCACTTAACCCCAAATAAGCATCAAGCAGACTAGACGTTAATTTACCAAGTGATTAAGTGCTGTTATGTAACATTTGCTCATATTTAGATCGTATAAATGACTAAAAGCTATCTAAGCTTTCAGGGCAGTCGCTTGATATTATTTCTTTTGTTTAACACCGCTAAAGCCTTTATAATCAGCGCAATTTTCAGTTGTTGTTTTCTACAGCTACATTCGCTTTAAACTTAAAGGTTTTTTATAACTTTATGATTTCACATAAACTATCCGTTGCACCTATGCTCGATTGGATCTACCTACTAATAAAATCAATAGCTTAGCTATGTCGTGGGGGACTATTGGGGGACTGTATTTATAAAAAAGCCCCCTTGCGGAGGCTTAAAGTTAGCAGTTTACGTGTTCCCATTCTTTTTTAGCTAATTCACGTTGCTTATCAATTAAACTGGCTAAATCAGCTACGTGAATCAAAAGAGGGGATTTTTTATTTGACTCATCAAGTCTCACCACGTGTATGGGCAATGTACCTCCATTAGCTTTGTTAACAGCCGTACGATAACTACAGCCAAAGTACTCATCACAAACTTCACTCAGTGGCACTAAGGCCTTTTCAAACTGTGCCATTAGCATAAATGTTGTATTCATGCTCCCATCTCCAGTGCAACTCTATTTATCCGATGCTTGTAACGAAACAACTCTGCCACAACTCTCTCTAGTGAGATAAGCGGCTGGGTAGAGTGATTCAAAAGTGTGTCTTTAATTGTCATATTTTGCTACCTATCAATGTCCTAAGTACCCCACAGAAGTTGCTTTTTCTGTGAAACGGAAATTCAAAATTCACTATGTTCATATAGTGATATCAAGTTTTATGGAACGCTTAATGGCTAAGAGTGAACCTCAGGCGTATTACTTAACTAATCGGTCAGTAGCCTATTCGGGGGAACAAAATCAACATGCTTGTCAGAAAATCAAGAATGAACCACAGTCGTTCAACTGGCAAAGTGGTCTTGGCCTATCAGCCTATCAGCTCAACTGAAAACAATGGCTAATATATAGAGATTTTTAAGTACGTCAACCAAATTACGCTTCAATTTTTAGTTGAAAATTTCTTAATCAATCAAAACGTCTGCGGCACAGGGAGTTACATTACAATGTCAACCCTATCAATGCCTTACGTGTCATCTTTTGGTTGACTCGGATGGTTGTGTTGGCATATATTCGTTCGAAATTCGAGGCGGCAGTTTAGCCTACCAATAATTGAGAATAATACGAATGCACTGTAATAAAACGCCAATAAAAAAAGTAACAGAGCTTTTACGATTAAAGTTCGAGGTTCACTTGTCCCACAGAAAGATAGCCAAAAACCTTGAGATTGGAGTAGCGACGGTTTCCGATGTGTTAAATCGGTTTAGTAAAGGTGGGGTAGGGTGGTCTCCTCTAATAACTGAAAGCCAACTTGAAGAGTATCTTTATCCTAATAGATTGAAGGCTACCGTTAAGCTAGCGCCCGACATGGGGGGCATTCATCAACAGTTGAAACGCCAAGGTATGACTAAGAAAGCACTATGGCAAAAGTATCGTGAAGAGTACCAAGAACAGGCTTATGGTTTTACTCAATTTTGTGAACGTTATAACCGCTGGCTCGTTAAACAAAAGCCTAGTATACGGCAAAGTCATCAAGCAGGTGATGTCTTACTCGTAAGCTATGTCAGTCCTGATTTCGCTATTGTTAATCCTGACACTGGTGAGTTACGTGAAGTTATCATTCTTGTAGCAAGCCTTGGAGCATCGAACTATACATACAGTGAAGCGATTGAAAGTAATGATATCGAAAGTGGTATTATGGCTATTGCTAATGCGCTAACCTTTTTTGGTGGTACACCTAGTCGAACTCTTGTTTACCAGCAAGCTAGTTTTGGTCGAAACACTCCGTCATTCAATAAGAACTATCTGGCAATCGCGAACTTTTACTGTATGTCATCCGAACACCTTAAATTAAGATCGGGACAAACAAAGCGTAATATTGATATTTCCTTACGGGTAGTTACTCGATGGATTTTAAGCAAGATCCGCTCAGTAGATTTTTACACGTTAGAAAGTCTAAATACCACCCTAAGTCAGTTGTCGAAAAAACTTAATCAGCGCGTTGTTAAGTCATTACCAGAAAGTAGAAGCAGCTTGTTTGAATTACTAGATCAGCCTGTATTAGAACCTTTACCTGATTCCTCGTATTTGTACATCGACTACCGAACTTTAAAAGCAGGGATAAACCATCACGTGTGTTACAAGAAACACTATTATTCAATTCCTGTGCAATATCATGGTGCTCAATTAGACATACAAGCGACTGCTAGTTCGGTCAAAATACACCACTGTGGGCGGCTTATAACACAGCATAGTAGAAAGCATAAAGAGAATGGTTTCAGTACAATAGACGAGCATATGCCGACAGACAAAGAGAAGTATAAGTGGTCACCGAAAAGCATTTTAAGATCGAGTAAGAAAATTGGCTCATCAACCTCAATGGTTATTGATGAAATACTCAGAAGTACACGTCACCCAGAGCAGAGTTACCTTACTTGTTTTGGTATCAATAACTTGGCTAAACAACATAGTTGCGAACTCTTGGAACTTGCTTGCAAAAAAGCTCACTATCTAGATCGTATTAACAGAAAGGTTATAGAGCAACTTATAAAAACTGAATTATCACTTGAAAAGCATTAATCGATAATCGCACCGTTTTAACAGTAGGCTTCGTTGGCTGTCTATCGTAGTTACACATATATCTATTGAGAGAACTTAACTGTTCGGGCGACCGAAAAAGCCCTAGATACAGTGAACGAGATTGTCCCTAATAAAGCCGTGAGTACCGGTTTCGAAACTCACTCTGCCGCAGAATAACTGATTTCAGCGGTGCTATGAACAGAAGGTCGGTAAGAGATAGTATCTGTTATGGGAACAGGCTGCAAAAAATTAATAAATAAATAGAGAGTCACAATAATGAAAAAAGTAACCAAATCGCAAACAATAACAATGGATGGTATCGAGTTAGATATTAACACAAAAGATTACTCAGGCTGTTACATCAACATACTGCAAATTTTCAAAAATAAAATTGACACCATGCTAACTTATCATTGTAAAGTCTTCACGTACCGCTTCGACCTACATTTGAAAAGCGCTACTGATTACAGCGAAGGTGTATCCAAATTTATTAAAAAATTACGTAAGAAACTAAGGAGTATATGGGACTTAGAGAAAATGGGGTATATTTGGGCTAGGGAGCAACATGACGCCGAAGCGCAGCACTATCACTTTTGTTTAATGTTAGATGGCAACAAGATACAAAATTCTAAAAACTTGCGTAAAACCTTAATGGAGATCGCTACTCAAATGGAAATGACTCTTGGTTATTGTGAACGACCTACTGAGATGTTGAACCGTACCAATCTGATCACGTACAAAGCCTTATTTAAGCGACTATCTTACCTAGCGAAAGAGCGCGGTAAGGAAGTAGGTAAACGTAAAAAGACAGCCAATAATTATTCCAGTAACCGCATCAAGCCAAATCCAAAGAGTATATGGCGCGGGCATAAAGACGATTTCGTCAAGTTACATAAACTGAGCGAAGGCTAGCACACAAACAACTTCTCATAGTTTAGTTCAATTCAATAGCGACGGCTATTCGACAGTCCAAAGCATCATCTAAACGAGTTGTACAACTGTCTTCTACGAACGCTATCGCTGAGGTTGTATCTTCAACAAATCAAACACCGTATCGTCAATCGCTTGTGGGAAGTCACCAGAGCCGTCGCTCGTTGGACATACTGCTTCGCCAGTATCCAGTGTCTGAGCAAAAAGGCTCTCTCACTGACAACTTGGTCAAGCAGAGTTGTACAAGAGCCGCCGCTCGTTCGACAGACAGCTTCGCCAGTATTCAGTGCCTGAGCAACAAAGGCTCTCACACTGACAACTTGGTCAAGCAGAGTTGTACAAGAGCGATGGCTATTCGACAGTCAACTCGCCAGTAGTTCAATTCAATAGCGACGGCTATTCGACAGTCCAAAGCATCATCTAAACGAGTTGTACAACTGTCTTCTACGAACGCTATCGCTGAGGTTGTATCTTCAACAAATCAAACACCACTCTAGCAAAGCCTTTCGCCAGATCTGGGTTTGATAAATACTGCATCATCATCGCCTGCTGCGCTTGGCTGCTATCCATTACCGCATCGTCAATCGCTTGTGGAAAGTCGCCGAGCAACGCTTGCTCAGGCGTGTTGTTGGCTATCTGAGTCATCACCGCAATGTTTTCTTGTAGCTTGTCTCTAACGGTATGCGCGTAGTTGATCAAGTCTTTATCCGTAAGCTCATCGGTAATAAACAATTCATTCAAGCGCACCAGAATCTGCGACAGAAACTCTTCTTTTTTATCTTTAGCTTTAGCACTACCAATATCATTGCTAGGTTCAAGTTTGTACTCAGCGTTAGTTTCGCGCAGCTGCATATCTTGCTGATGAATTTTAGATAAGCGATAGTGACTCATTACCACGTTCTCTATGTCGACCTCATCTTCGCTGATTAGCTTTTCACGCAGCAATGGGCGCAGATGGCGCGCATACAGGCTAAGTTTTTCCAATTCTTTGTCGTCATAGTCAACTATCTGTGACATAAACTCATAGAAGCGGGTAAAACTTCCTAGATCCTTTTTGAATATCTCAAGGCGGTCTTTCTCCTGCTTGCACTCTTTAAAGCTGTTTTCGGCATTCGCCATCAACACGGCATCAGCGGTTTGTTTAGTCCGTTCAAACATTTCTTTTGCTCGCAGGTACGCCTCAACAGCCGAGCTGTAACGCTTCTGCCAGCGCTCTTGTGCGAGCTTACAGATATTACTGATCACCGAGTTACTTTTGTTCTTGGTAAAAAAGGCGTCACAGAAACGCTCAACCTCACTCCACAAAAAGATGCCACTGCCACGTAATTTCTCATACAGATCGAAGACAAGGTTAGGATCACTAACATCCATCAGTTCAGCGGTCTGATAGTAAGGCTGAAAGGCATCTAAAATATCTTGTGGTTCATTAAAGAAGTCCAACACAAACGTACCGCTTTCTGCTTTGCCAGGATAGGTACGGTTCAAGCGTGATAACGTCTGTACACATTCCACACCACCTAGAGGCTTATCTACGTACATAGCGCACAGTTTAGGTTGATCAAAACCGGTTTGAAATTTGTTTGCCACCAGCATAAGTTGGTAATCATCACTATCAAACGCTTTACGCATGTCCCGACCTTTCAAATCAGGGTTCATGTTCTTTTCTGTAAACTTGTGATCCAGCCATGCTGTGCAATCGGGATCTTTATCGGTGAACTCAACCTCGCCAGAAAAGGCAACCATTGCTCTAATCGCCTGATAGCCATTTTCAGCAACATACTTATCAAAAGCAAGCTTGTAACGTACTGCCTCCTTACGAGAGCTAGTAACTACCATAGCTTTCGCCTGACCACCTAACAGCCCCATTACATTGTCTTTAAAATGCTCAATGATGACTTTTACTTTCTGAGAAATATTATAATCGTGCAGCCTGACCCACTTATTCAATTTAATCTTGGCTTTTTTGCTATCAACCTCGGTATCTGCTGCCTCGATCTTCTGCGCTAACTGGTAAGCAACATGATAGTTGGTGTAATTCTTCAACACATCAAGAATAAAGCCCTCTTCAATAGCCTGACGCATCGAATAAACGTGATATGCCTCTGGCTTGTTCTGCTTAGAAGGTTGCTGAGTTGGGTCGGGTAATCGTCCAAAAAGCTCTAACGTTTTCGGCTTAGGGGTTGCGGTAAACGCATAATAATTAAGGTTGCCACTACCACGCCGTGCAGCAATGGTTGCATCAAGAATATCTTCCGAGGTTAACACCGTATCGTCATCGACCTCATCGGTCATTAACACTTCTTTTAACTGCCGAGCGGTCGAGCCACTTTGCGAGGAATGCGCTTCATCGGCAATTACCGCATAGTTACGCGTCTTTAAACTAAGGCTGTCTTCAATGGCACGTAAAACATGGGGAAAGGTTTGAATGGTCACAATAATAATCGGCTGAGCATTTTCTAATGCCGCCGCCAGTTTCTCAGATTTAGAGCCGTCGCCTTCTTTATTGTTAATACGGCCAACGACACCATCGGCATGTTCAAACTGGTAGATAGTATCTTGCAACTGATCATCAAGCACAGTACGGTCGGTCACTACAATCACTGAATGGAACTGCTTGTTTCCCTGCGCATCATACAGCGTCGATAGCTGATGAGCTGTCCATGCAATCGAGTTCGATTTACCTGAGCCGGCACTGTGTTGTACCAAGTATTTGTTACCGGTGCCTTCATCAATGGCAGCATCAATCAGTTTAGTCACCACATCCCACTGGTGATAACGCGGAAAGATCAACGTCTCTTTTTTAGACTTTCGACCTTCCCAATCCTCTTTTTCTTCAATTTGCAGGTGCACAAAGCGCGCAATAATATTGAGTAAGTTGTCTGGGTGTAACACTTCATTCCACAGGTAGTCTGTTGCATAATGGTTTTCATCATCAGGCACATCGTTACCGGCACCGCCATCGTGTGTACCTTTGTTAAATGGCAAGAAGAAGGTATCACCGCCTTCGAGCTTGGTTGCCATATACACTTGGTATTGACTCACAGCAAAGTGCACCAGCGCACCACGTTTAAAGCTTAGTAGCGGCTCTGGTTTCTTGGTGACAGGGTCTTTAGGGGAACGGGTAAATTTATACTGCTTAATGGCATTTTCAATGGCTTGTTTGAACTCAGACTTTAGCTCTAGGGTGGCAACAGGCAGGCCATTAACAAACAACACCAAGTCAATGCGCCATGCCTTCGACTTTTTACCCGTTGCTGCTAAGTGTTCAGCGGTCGCGTAAGGGCTGTAAACCAGTTCAGGTACAATACGGCAGATGTTCTGTTGATAACGCGCTAACGTGTCAGGGTTGAGGTTATGCTCAGGTTTAAACTGGCACAGCGAGAAACGCGCATTACGGATCTTCAAATCATGTCGCAACACGCCCAAAGTGCCGTAGCTGCGAGAGAGTTGATCGGTGGCATTAATATCAGCTTTTTTGAGTTGGCCAACTAACGCATCAAGAAAGTGCGATTCGGGGTCAATCGGGAATAGCTTACAAAGCTTTTGCCACTCTTTCGGCTGTGTCTCTTTGACGAAAGTTAACGCATCTTGCTCATACAATGCCGATTCACGGTTGTAACCATCGGGCGTGCCTTCCACCCAGCCGTTAGCGACCATCTGCGCGATGATATCGTCTTGAAAGATACGCTCTTGTGTTGCATCCTTGCTCATGTGCTTGTCTCCATTTTTATACGTTCCCATCTTACGAAGTAAAGTGTCGCACATCGATTTTACCTGTGACTGCGGCTGATATTATCGCTGTTCGGCGCTCTTGCATTAATGTTATTGCGCCCTCTGCTTTTTTAGTTAACATATCAAACCGATTTTGCATCTGATTTATATATGAACTAATCTTTTCTTGCTCACTCAATGGCGGTAAAAGAATTTTTGCTTCTTTTATATCATCTTGTCCAATATTCGGATCTTTTCTTGTGCCTGCTGCGCCTATCATCCAGAAAGGTCGATAAAACTCATAGAATCGATGTAAGTATTCAGAACGAATAGAGTTAGTCGGTAAGACAGCGCATACAGCCTGATTAATTGTCGATTCAAACTTGAGTAATGAGTGCTTTCCTATAGAACCTGCTCCGCCATACATAGCGAGCAAAACACTATCCACAGGTAATAAAGAGCAAGCTGAATCATTAACAGCCTTCGGAGTAATTCTAATTGGTGTGTCATTCAGCAGATCATTGTTCAAATCGGTAGTACGAATCCAAGGAATTTTACCTCCTTCATAATAGAGTTCATACTTTGAGGTGGTGGGTGTTCCGCCACTAGTAGTTCCCGATTTCCATTTTAGTTTAGATACATCCCAATGCTCCGGCACTTCACCCAACCACTCAATACCAGAGTCTTTCATTGCTGCATCTGGATTTAAGCCTTTGGTAACTGCATGGCTGATTACCGCCTGACGCTTCTCTTTCAGCAACTTAATCAGTAGTTGCTGCTTGTCGATCAGCGTATCGATTTTAACGGTTTCGTGATCGAGGAAACTGGCGATTTTTTCACGCTCTTCCAATGATGGCAGCCAAATATTAACGCCTCGAAGAATCGCTTGAGTGATACTGAATACCTTAACGCCTTTCACTGCATGCCTAACTTGAGTCCTAAGCTCTTTAGAATCTATTAGGTATGCGTAAAAACGACTACACTTACGATCTTTAGGCCGTGCAATGATAGTGTGATATCCCGCAAAGACAGGGATATCACTAGTTAGCTGAGTAAAGTTACCTGAACCATCAATGTCTTCCGATGTATCTGCAAATACTAAATCGCCTTTTTGAAGCAATGCTGACGGAGATGATTTTAAGTAGCTCTCATCAACGCATTTAAGTAGATGCTTATTAGGATCGACTTCAAACCCATACTTAGAGTGAACTTCGCCATAATTAACACATGGAACGCCTTCGTATTTTAGGTTTTCCTTCGTGATAGTAAGACCTTTACCAAAAGAAAACATATAACGTAATTTGCTAGTTTCCCAATGAGAAGGTATTTCAGCCAACCACTCAACCCCAGAATCTTTATACTCAGGGTAAGCCGTATATTTTCCCTTTAAATTAGTATTACTCATGGTCACCTCCCAACAACTCTAACTCAGCCACACTCGGCAAACTGCTTTGTAAAGCTTCTGGCAGAGACTGTGTAAGTTTGTATTCAGAGATGCCCATCGGTTTGTTAATGTCACTCAGCGCATATTCAGCAACGACTTTGTCTTTGGTTTTACATAACAAGATGCCGATGGTTGGTGCGTCACCTTGCTTGCACAGTTGCTCATCAATGGCTTTAATGTAAAAGTTCAGTTTACCTGCATGCTCTGGCTCAAACTCGCCTAGCTTTAATTCAATCACCACATAACAGTGCAGGCGGGCATGGTAGAAAAGTAGGTCGATATAGAAGTCGCGCTCACCCACTTTAATTGGGTACTGTCGTCCCATATAGGCAAAGCCAGCGCCCAGCTCTAACAAGAATTGAGTGATATGGTCGATTAGCCCTTGTTCTAACTCTCTTTCACTATGCTGTTTACTCAAATTGAGAAAATCGAAAATGTAAGGGTCTTTTAAAGTCTGCATCGCCAAGTCAGACTGTGTTGTTGGCAGTGTACGTTTAAAGTTATGCAGCGCAGCGCCTTCACGTTGCCATAGTCCACTGTCTATCTGGTGTACTAAGACATTGCGGCTCCAGCCATGCTCAAGAGTACTTTGTACATAATAAACAGCTTCTTCCATGCTTTGGCACTTAGCGATGATTTGAATATTGTGTCCCCACGGGATCTGCACTAATTGGGCAACAAGCTGTTGCCCAATTGCATTGCCTGCATAGAATTGCTGCCATTGCCGAATGTATTTAAGGTTCCTCACGGAAAAACCTTTCATATCAGGAAACGTCGCCATTAAGTCTTTACTGAGCTGAGCCAGTAACTTATCACCCCATGTTGCGGTTTTTTGACGTTCAACAATGTCTGCCCCTAATTGCCAGTACAGCTCCAGTAGTTCACTATTCACCTTTACAGCTGCTTTAAGTTGGCTTTGTAAGACTCGCTGTTTAAGTTCTGTCAGCCACTGTTTATAATGTGGATCAACTGACATCAGTTCATTATTTACCGCATCGTTTGCCATATCGCTTTTCATTATGAGTGCACCTCTTGTAACAGCTTCATAATGTCTGCACTCACGGCATCGAGATCTGCATCAATCTCGGTTAAGTCCCGTGGTGGCTGGTATTGATAAAAGTGACGATTGAAGGGGATTTCATAACCAACAATACCAATCTCGTTATCTTTAGCATCACACTTGTCAGCATTGATCCACGCATCGGCAACATGTGGAGCTACTTCTTTAGTAAAGTAAGTTTCAATCAGCTCAGCGTTAGTGATAGTCGGGTCAAGCGGAACATTTTCGTTATCGCGCAGGTCGCCGTCAGTTTGATACTCAACCACCTTACCTTTGTAGCTTTTTAGACTACCGTTATAATAAAAGGCTCCATAGAACGGCTGTGAACCGCTTTTAACAACTTTTTTAACCAATGGCTCAGCTTCTGGGTTTTTCCACGTTACCGCGTCTAAGAATTGCTTTTTCTCTTTAGTATCAAGTTTTATGTCGGTGGCTTTAAGTGCTTCTTTCAGTTTAAGATCGAATTCGTTGAAATCATCACATTGCTCACTGCCTAACTCTGCTTGTAGTTGCTGCGCTTTTTCCATTAATGATTTTTGAAACAACCAGACTTTACTATCTAGCAGGTCTTTAATTTGTTTCTCTTTTAGCTCAGGAAAATCGGCTTTGAACATGGCACGAAGTTCAGGCTCGTTATCCATCAACGACCCATAGTTTTCTTCCGTCCACGCGAAGCCAAAATCATTGTAAATAGACTGCATCACCGCAGTAAACGGTTTAGGAGAAAAACGTAGTGACTGCACCGCAGCACGGGTAATTTTTGCAGATAAACGCAGTGGACGCTCGATAGTCAATCGGCGGTAGCCAAAGTCAGTGCTATCGAATAACTTGCTGGCAAAGGTTTTAGGCGCAGTGCTTTTAGGTGTTGCTGACTGACGGCCACGATTCGATTTTTGTTCAACTGGCTTATCCAGCTCTTGTGCATCAATCACGGCAAAGTCACCAAAAGCACGGGTAATGGTTTTAATATCGTCAGCACTCATTAGGTTACGTTTAGAGCCTAACGACTTACGCATTTTGCCATACAGGTTCGAGCCATCAATGAGTTGTACCTTACCTTTACGCTGCGCTTCTTTTTTATTGCTCAGTATCCATACGTAAGTGGCAATGCCGGTGTTATAAAACATATCGGTTGGTAGCGCGACAATCGCTTCGAGTAGATCAGATTCAAGGATGTAACGACGGATTTCACTTTCACCACTGCCCGCACCACCGGTAAACAGTGGCGAGCCATTAAGGATAATACCAATACGGCCACCGTTAGCGGCTTCGGTTGTCGATGAAGCGCCTACGGCAGGTGAAGAGCTATCACGCATCTTACTGAGCAAGTGCATCAAGAACAGCAATGAACCATCAGATACACGCGGTAAGCCAGCACCAAATCGACCCGCAAACCCCTTTACTTGGTGCTCATCTTTGATATCGCCTTCAATCTTTTTCCAATCCACACCAAACGGCGGGTTCGCAAGCATGTAATCAAACTTTTCGGTTGTTAATTGATCATTAGATAATGTGTTACCTAATTTAATATTTTTAACTTCTTGCCCTTTAATCAGCATATCAGCTTTACAGATAGCATAAGACTCAGGGTTTAATTCCTGCCCAAATGTCACTATACGTGCTGACTGGTTATGCTCGTACACATACTCCATGCCTGATGATAAGAAGCCACCTGTACCCGCTGTCGGGTCATAAATTGTGCGGATAGTACCATCTTTAGAGAGGGCATTATCATCTTCCATAAACACTAATGAGGTGGTGAGCTGTACAATGTCACGCGGAGTAAAGTGCTCTCCGGCAGTTTCATTGGAGCCTTCGGCAAAGCGGCGAATTAGCTCTTCAAACACCAAGCCCATCTCATAGTTAGAGATAGCATTAGGGCTTAGGTCAGTAGTAGCAAACTTTTTCACCACCTTGTACAACAGGTTAGCTTCATTAAGTGAGCCAACAAACTCATCAAACTTGAAGTGCTCAAAGATTTCACGGGCGTCTTGGGAGAAGCATTGAATATAGCGTTCAAGATTGGCTTTGATATCAGACTGCCCCATCTTGCCAAGATCCATCGGTGACGTATTAAAGAAGGACAGTCCCTTAGGGTTCGATGCAGCTTGTGTTGCACGTAATAATAACTTCTCTTGCGCTTCTTCTGGCAAGTTCATCGCTTGAACTTTTTCATTCTGTGCAACTACGGCATCTTTACTTGCTTCAAGCACACACTCAAGACGACGTAACAGGGTAAACGGTAGGATAATACGACCATACTGCGATTGTTTGAAGTCACCACGTAATAGGTCTGCTACTGACCAGATGAAGGCCGCTGTTGATGAGAAGTTAGAAGACGTCATGAAAAACCTAAGAAAAATGTAAAATATGACCAAGATTATACATAGTTTTAGTGACGTTGTTAGTGTTGTTCTTGAGCTATTGAATCAATGAGTTATACCTACAGTAGTTGGGTAGCTATAAATAATGGGGTGTGGTTAAGGTGCTACTGCTACATACTTTTAGTTATTTGATTGTACGGTTAGCAGTTTAGAGAGAAATAATTAGTTGTCGTTGTTCGTTCTACCGCAACGGATTAACGACAACAAACCTCTGTACACCCTGAATACACTGGGTTTTGTATGGTAATACACGATGCCAGATGTTAAAGTTACTACTACTCTTTGTGTTTGTGACATAGCACTGAGACTGCGTTGAGGTTGTGATGTTTGCGCGAATATCAATAAGTGGTTAGGTTGATGCTTAACCACTTATTTCCTATCATTGAAAACTTCTTTAGCAATAATAGTGACGTGCTTGATAGATGCGAGAGCATTGACTTAGGCTGACACTCAATAGGATACTCGTCTTAGTTTTACCTAAACAAACAATGTTCCCCGTGTAACTTCGTGTTCAACTAAATCTGACCAACTTGAGCAGCACACTCGGCTTGTATAAGCTCAGTATACGCTCGACTATCTTTGCGAAATCCATTTCTTAATCAGGCTTACGCTTGTATTTAAGTGTGCCACTTGCAATATCAGTCTAGCTCAACGTTACCTTTCACCGTAGCTTCTATACCATTGTATCAAAGACGAAAATCCCGCGAAAACTTGTCCTGTTTTGACCCCTACGCATCGAGATCTTAAAGTACCCCTACCTACTATGGTCATAGGCATGTGCAATATTTTCTGTAATAGGTTGCGCCACTAGAGAAAATGCCTACTAACGATTACATGTACTGATTGTCCTAGTAAGCCAAAAACTGTCCACACTGCGTTTCTAGAAGCCTGTGCAACAAAAGTTTACGCGGTCGACTATCTCGGGGTAGGGTTGAATTGGAAGTGTGGGACGACTGTGTGCCGATTGGGTTTTGCGTGTACTTCGATTAGCGTGTCGTTGTTGGAGACTGTACTTAAGATGCCTTAATATCTTAATAACTAAGAGTAGCTTGGACGAAAATAGCGTTATAAGGCTTTGTGCGGTAGTACATTGTAAAGCCTATGACCTAGAGCCGCAGTCTCTGGTAAGGGGTCATTAATATCTGGGATTTGACTTAGATTTCCAAACAGGTCAAAGAGGCAGGAATATCCATTTGGAGTATACCCATTACGAACTGTTCGCTGTGCGTGTAATGATGTTCATTTAGGGTCGCTTTACATGAACGATTAGGTCCGCTACTTTAGGTCTAAACCCTAAACGAACAAAAATAAGGACGTATCAATGTCAGGGCAACGTATTGGCTATGCAAGAGTTTCAACAAGTGACCAAGACACTTCCATTCAGGTAGAACAATTACAAACGGCTGGCTGTGACCGGATCTTTCATGAGAATGCTTCTGGCTCATCTCAGAACCGAACACAGCTCAACGAGATGTTAAACTTCATAAGGAAAGGTGACACCTTAGTTTTTACCAGAATCGACAGACTAGCTCGTAGCTTGCGAGACCTGCAAAACTTAGTGCATGACTTTCAACAAAAAGGTATTGCCATTAAAGCGACGGAGCAACCCATTGATACCAACACAGCAGCCGGTAAAGCCTTCTTGAACATGCTAGGTGTCTTTGCTGAGTTTGAGACCAACATTCGCAAAGAGCGTCAGATGGAGGGTATTGCGAAGGCTAAGACAAGCGGTGTTTATAAAGGCCGCAAACCAATCTCTGAGGACGTGAAAAAGGAAGTTATCCGTTTGCATAATGATGGCGTAAAGAAAGTTGAAATCATTCAGTTGCTTGGTGTAGGGCGAACTAGTGTTTATAATACATTGAAGGAATGTCGTTGAGTTAAGGAGTACGCGCACTTTTAAACACAAAGGCCGAGAAGCTTTTGTGTTTGATGATTTCAACGTAAACCTGTAAATATAATATTAATTAAGATACTGATGTAAATCTTCGGGATAAAGCTCGGCATATACCTGCCATAGAATAGTGAAGTTTCGATGACCAGTTACTTGTGCAACTTGCTCAATTTTAAAACCTTTCTCAAATAGACGACTAGCGCCTTCTCGTCGAAGATCATGATACCTAAGATTCTTAATGTTTAATTTAGTTCTAACACGTTGAAACCCTGCGGTAATAGATTTACAGTCGTAAGGGAAAATACGGTCACTGATTTTAGGCTGACGAATGACAATGTCGGAAGCTCCACCCAGAAGAGCGACCTTCATATGATTGCCTATTTTTTTACGTGGGTCTTTACGGTTACGAACCATAACAGCAAGATTATTTTGATCTAAATCATCCCAACGTATGCTACAGACTTCTCCTATACGCATACAAGACAATATAGAAAAATTCATAATATCCGAGTATGGAATCTTACAGGCTGGATGAGCCTCTCTTATTCTAAACTCGTTTTCAATTTGCTTTAATTCATCATCTGTAGGGCGACGCGAACGGCGTTGACTTCGACCGATTAGCCCCATTTGTACCAACATTGGAATTGATTCATTAACTTTTATTTCGGTAACGTCCATTCCCCAAACTGGTTTGGCCGCTTTTAAAACTGATTTTAAGTATGCAATATCATGGTAAACAGTTGCTGGCGATGCACCCGTTGCAATTCTGTTTTTACAATGTTCAATTATTTGTGGTGGCTCAAGCTCGTCGGCATTAAGCTTGGCAATGTCACAATCAACCAGCATATTAAGCACATATCGCTTTGTACGGCCTGAGTTGCCGCCTAAGTAAGGGTCATTTAAATACTTGATGATTAGGGCTTGTACCGTTTCCATTTTATTAGTCGTAGGTACACCTGATACGTCGAGGTCACACTTTCTCTTGGTTCCCCAAGTTTTTGCTAAATTGGCTTTAGTAAAAGTTCGACTTTCACGGTAAACTACACATCCTTTGGATTTGATGATAACGACACAACGGTATCGTACATCGCCATTTGCTTTTGGTCTTTTTTCTATATTGAATGAAGCCATTACTAGGACTCTTATTGTTCAGTCCCCCATTGAAGGTGGGGTACCCTATGGGGGACTGTCATGTGTTTGAAGTAGGTGCATAGTGCACAATAACGATCGATGTTACAAGGGTAAGTTTTTGACTTTATTAGAGAAAAATGCGAAAAGCGCTGCGGCGCAGTCGAATGCGATTTCGCATAAATTATCCGTTGCGCCCATGCTCGATTGGACCGATCGACATTGCCGTTACTTCTATCGTGTTATGTCAAAGCACACCGTGCTATACACTGAAATGGTGACTACTGGCGCCATTATATTTGGTAAAGGTGATTATCTATCCTTTAACAAAGCAGAGCATCCTGTTGTATTACAACTGGGGGGTAGTGACGTTAAAGCCATGACTGAGTGTGCGAAAATGGCTGAACAGTATGGTTATGATGAAATTAACATCAATGTTGGCTGTCCATCTGATCGTGTCCAAAATGGTCGCTTTGGTGCTTGTTTAATGGCTGAACCTTCTTTGGTGGCTGACTGTGTCAATGAGATGCAAGCGGCAGCAAATATCCCGGTTACGGTTAAATCGCGTATCGGTATAGATGATCATGACAGTTATGAATTCTTACATAATTTCGTTGATGTGGTCTCAAAAGCTGACTGTAAACATTTTATTATTCATGCACGCAAAGCTTGGTTAAGTGGTTTAAGCCCAAAACAAAACAGGGAAGTACCGCCACTTGATTATGGTCGTGTTTATCAAATAAAAAATGATTTTCCACAGTTACAAATTTCCATTAATGGCGGTATTAAAACCTATGATGAGGCGAATGAGCATTTAGCTCATATTGATGGTGTGATGATAGGCCGTGAAATTTACCAAAACCCTTATATGTTAGTTGAAGCAGACAACGCGATTTATCAAACAAGCACGGATATTCTTTCTCGTGAACAAATCGTTGCAGAGATGGCGCGCTATATTGATATTCATATTGCTAATGGTGGACGCGCTTGGCATGTGGTTCGCCATATGCTTGGATTATGTAATGGTTTAGCGGGTGCTAGGCAGTTTCGTCGTTATTTAAGTGAGCAATGCAGTGGTAATGAAGTTACCAGCCAAGTGCTTTTTGATGCTTTCGCACAAGTGACCATACCTGCAGGCGAGTAATTGTCTTTTTTGTGTGCCGATTTTGGGAAATTGTCTCCCTAAATCGGCACACTGGTTATCTTTCACTTTAACGATAACTGACAACTTTATCGCTATAATTATTAATAATTGGCTTTTTTGACCATTTTTATTTGGTGTGGTCGTAATTTCTATTTTTATGATAAAACAAAAATTAATCAATTTATTGATAAATCAGTTACTTAATGTTTTTTTTGATCTCTGGCACAACCTTTGTAATAGATATGACGACTTAACTATTATAAAACTTGGAGAACAACATGAAAATATTATTGATCACTACATTAACTACCGCTTTATTATCTTTTAACAGCTTTGCAGATAACACCACAGCTATCAAAGATATCGCTAATCTGATGGCTAAAGCAGGCATACAGCAACTTAATACCAAATTAATTATTAATTCAAAAAATAAAGTTCAGCCAGATATCACGATATCAACTTTAGCCAGCAACAAACATTCCCAAATTTTAGTTGCTAAGCTTAATAACAAAAATGGTACTCAACAAAAGAATACCGTTCAAGCAGCGGATGAGTAAGGAATTGATTATGCCAAGCTTAGAGCTGATTTTTACACTATTGATGTTACCTGCTGTTTTTTTATTGGCAGCGTCGGTAGTGGTAAGCCTAATAGAAAATAATCGTGAACAATCATTAGCCGACAAACAAGCAGCAAGCTAAGTGCAGGGAATTTGTTGTACCCTGCCAATTTATATTGTCTATTCGACTGTACAATTATCGATATATTCGTTATTTTTTAAGCCTTATTAAAAAATGAATGACGCTAACTATGCCTTCGACTTTTCAGCAAATAATATCGTGCCGTCAGCTGCATGAACTGCTTTTTTCTCCGCTCGACTTGACAGGAGACTCTGTAAAACCATTCTCAAATATACTACTGCTCGATGCGAGTATCCCACCCGTGGGGAATATGTGCTCGCCAGAAAAACAATGGCCAGACTTTACTTTACCTTATGCCAAACGATTCGATTTAAATAAAAACTTTTCTGATTTATCAAATCCACTGCCCCACACTATGCCAAGTGCTGAACATTTTCAGCAGCAAGCGCGTGCGTTAGGGGTGATGACAGACAGTCAAATTGTTGTTTATGATGACCAAGGCTTATTTTCTGCGGCGCGTGCTTGGTATATGTTTAGAGCAATGGGGCATAAAAATGTTGCTGTGCTTGATGGCGGTTTACCGGCGTGGTTGGCATCAGGTTATTCTGTTTCTTCAGCGGCATCTTTCGTTACTGACAGTGGTAACTTTACCGCCACATTTTGTAAAGAATACTTTTTTAGTAGCCAAAATATAGTCAGCAACCTCAACGCTCAAGAGCACCTTATTGTTGATGCTAGGGCTAAAGAACGCTTTAAGGGAAAAGTTGCTGAGCCACGTGAAGGCATTCGTAGCGGTCATATTCCCTGTTCTGTGAATTTACCCTTTAGCGATTTATCGTATAATGGGCACTTATTAGCCAAAAATATTTTAGCAGAAAGATTTAAAGCGATTAATAGCCCAGGCAAGCCTATGGTGATGAGCTGTGGCTCTGGTGTAACCGCCTGTGTTTTAGCGTTAACAGCTGAAATGTGTGGCTATAAGCAAGTGAAAGTTTATGACGGCTCATGGAGTGAGTGGGGCGCAGGTGCTTATTTTCCGGTAGTCGTTACTCAATAATTCAACGCTCATTTTAATAAAATCCCACCATGTTATCGATATAGTCAAATTAACTAATTAATTTGTGAATTTGACTATATTTTCGTCTGACATATTATGTCCTATTTCTTTCTGTTCTTGATGTCCTTAATAAATCCCTTAATAAACAATTGTTTAATTTCTTTTGCTGAGTTGGCATGTCACTTGTAATAGAAGACATAGTAGCAAGTTAAGCATTAGCACCTTGAGCTAATACTTAATGAGTCATCAAATTAAAATACTAATAGCAGCGCATTTGCGCAGGAGAATGGATTATGGGCATGTTTTCACGTTTTACAGATATTATTAACGCTAACTTAAACAATATGTTAGATAAAGCCGAAGACCCTGAGAAAATGGTTAAATTGATCATTCAGGAAATGGAAGAAACCTTGGTTGAAGTGCGCTCTACTGCAGCAAAAAACATTGCTGAGAAGAAAACCCTAATGCGTAAAATAGCATCACTAGAAGCAAGTATTAATAATTGGCAAGAAAAAGCCGCATTAGCGATTAGCAAAGGCCGTGATGATCTTGCGAAGTCAGCGCTTCATGAAAAGCAAAAAAGTTCAGTACAGGTGATTGCATTACAAGATGACTTAACGCAATTAGATCTTTTTCTGAGTGCAGTACAAGAAGATGGCCAACGACTACAAGAAAAACTCCAAGAAGCTAAACGCAAGCAAGATGCTTTTGTATTACGTCAAGAGTCGGTTGAAGTCCGCTTAAAAGTACGAGAAAGAGCGATTGTCTACAACATCGATGAAGCCATTAATAAATTTGAACGCTACCAACAAAAAATTGATCGCGTAGAAGCTGAATTAGAGTCTTATGACTTTACCGAGAATAAAGATCTCGCCAGCCAGTTTCGTGATTTAGAAACAGATGAATCTATTGAACAAGAATTAGCAAATTTAAAAAAACAAGTCGTTAATGGTTAAGCGTAAAGCTACAAAAAAACTAAGGAGCATCGCATGATACACCAAGGTGATTATTTTATAATGATCATGTGTCTTGCTCCGGTATTAACTTTTTTTGTTAGTGCAGGATTATTAACTTTTTTAAAAAAAACAGCGGTTAGCATTAAGGAATAAATAATGAGCTATCAACGTGAGTATTCAGTGAAAAAAACTTTAACAAAAGATGTTACCCATAAAAAATTATCAGGTGTTTGTGCGGGCATTGCAAAATATTATGATTTACCAAGAATAGCCATTCGCATTGGCGCTATTGGTGCTTTGCTTATATTTCCTTTAGCTACCGGTGTTGCTTATGTGGTTGCGGCGATATTACTACCAACAAAGCATTAATAGGTAGCGTTAAATTACCGTGATAGTGAGTAAATAATATTTACCGATAGCTGAGCGTATAAACCAAGTAAGCAGGAGGACCTATGTCATTTTTTAAATCGTTAATATTAGCAATTTTTGCAACCTTATTTTTAACTTATGTATTAGGAATAAGTTTTATAGAAATGTTCAATGTTGACCTTTATGTCGGTGATGAGCTCATTGAACCCTTAAAAGCCATTAGTGTTTCAGCGATTATTATGGTTATTTTAGTTATGGTGGCATTGGCAATTGTTATGAGTGTCTTTGGTTCGTTAATTTTTATCGGCTTGATGATTTTTGGTACGCTGGCCCTGGTGATGATTGGTATATTTTGGCCCGTTATTTTTATTGCTGTTGTTATTTGGTTAATGGCAGGCGACAAAAAGCAAATCGCTTAAAGATGAAATAGCCAGCAAATGTTGGCTGGCTTTTTGATAATCTAACTTTTAAAGAGGTTATTGCTTTAAAAAAATTTAGCTAAAATATTTTTACATTGCTCCGTTTTTATTAAACGTTTAAATTCCTTCGCTTCGTTATCAATAACCTGCTGCATAGTCAATTGAGCATGTTGTTTCATCAGTTTTCTACTGGTCATTACCGAATCATGGGGTAATTGAGCAATAGTATTAGCGATGTCGCTAGCTATTTTTAATAAATCTTCCGGTAAGCAGACTTGATTGATAAGACCGTAATCGAGTGCTTTTTCGGCAGTAAAGAGCTTACCGAGTACTAAAAGTTCAAAGGCTTTGTTATGACCAATACGCAAGGGTAATAAAAGGCTAGAGCCCGCTTCGGGTGATAAACCTAGTTGGGTAAAGGGTAATTTAAACTGACTATTGTTCGCCGCTATGACCATGTCGCAATGTAATAACAAGGTAGTGCCAATACCTATTGCCGGGCCAGCAACCGCGGCAACAAGAGGTTTATCAAATATTGTCAGTGCTTGTACAAAATCTAATGCCACTAATTCATCATCTTGCGAGCATTGGAGAAAATCATCTAAGTCATTACCCGCACAAAAACAGCTTTCATCGCCTTGAATAAGTACACAGTGGATAGTTGAGCTTTCGCTCGCATGTTTTAGCGCAGCACATAAGTCGATATACATACTTTGATTAAGCGCATTTTTTTTATGTGTACGGTTAATGATTATTGTGAAAACATGATTGTTTTCTTGGCTAATAATTAAGTTATCCATTTTGCTCCAGCTTAGTTACAATGTTAAGGCAATAAAAATAATCGGTCTAAAAAAGGAAGTATAGCGAGAAATGAATAAAATATTTTTTATAGTCATTGTATTATCTTTTACGTTACTTAATATCAATAGCGATGCTTTTGCTGTTGAACACGACAGTAATATTATTATTGAGACGCCCTATGTGAGAGCAAGCATACCTGGAACTACTATAACTTCAGCCTATATGTCGATTGAAAATAAAAATAATGCAGCGATAATTTTAACTGGAGCCAGTGGCTTGTTTTCCGATAGAATTGAAATTCATCAACACACCATGAGTGATGGTATGATGAAAATGCGCCAAGTTGAACAATTGATAATCGAAGGGGATAATAAAGTGATATTGCAGCCTATGGGCTATCACTTAATGATATTTAACGTTAAAAAAGCTTTGTTACCCGAAGAGGAGGTTTCATTAACATTGCACTTTAAGCAGCAAAAGGATCTTGTCGTAACCATTGCGGTGCGAAGTATTAAACAAAAAAATCCAGATAAAAAACAACATCATCACCATTAGGAGCTCAACATGACGACTAATTTCTCAGGTAAAACTTTTGTCACCATTTTTTTTGCTATTATCCTCGCAAGCTATTTTCTTGGCGTTTATTGGAGCTTTGAGCCTGAACAGCTGGATATTAGAGCTGAGGTAACAAAAGATGCAAGGGCGGCTGGTGTAAAACCTGTTATCGGTTACACCACAACAACTGCACTCATTAGAGTAACCGAAACATTATTAAATAAACCTGGCGGCTATCTTTCAAATGATGCTTTGCCACCTTCGGTATTTTTAGACAACATCCCTGCTTGGGAGCTAGGTGCGCTTGAAATGTCCCGTGATATGGCCCTTGTTATGCGTCAGGAATTTAGTCGCTCTCAGTCACAGTCAGTAGAAAATAAACACTTAAAAGTTGCTCAGCCTCAATATAATATTGATCACAAAAGTTGGGCGATGCCGAGTGCTGAAGGTGAATACAATAAAGCGATTAACGAGTTGTATGCTTATCGTCAAGCGTTAAGCGATGTAAACAGCCAAACTGCACAATTTTATGCTCGTTCAGATAATTTACGTGACTGGATCCAAGAAGTGAATAAACGTTTAGGCAGCTACTCGCAACGATTAAGTGCGAGTGTCGGCCGTGAACAATTAAATACAGACTTAGCTGGCGATAGTGTTGCTCAGCAATCAACGTCTGCCCAATCAAGTATGGTGTTAAAAACCAGCTGGTGGAAAATTGATAATGAATTTTATGAAGCTCGTGGTGCATGTTGGGCGTTATTACACTTTTTACGTGCAGTAGAAATTGATTTTAATGATGTCTTAGAGAAGAAAAATGCTAAAGTAAGCGTACAGCAAATTATTCGAGAATTAGAAGCAAGCCAAGAATCCATATGGAGTCCAATGATCCTTAATGGCGATGGTTTTGGTTTATTAGCGAATCATTCTTTAGTAATGGCAAATTATATTTCACGTGCTAACGCAGCACTAATCGATTTAAATGACTTATTAAGTCAAGGATAATAAAGGGTTGAACATGAAAAAAACAGCATTAGCAGTACTTGTTACCGGGTTACTTTCAACATCAGCAATGGCTGATACCATTGCCGGGCTTTATATTGGTGGTTCAATATGGAGTAATGAAGCGACGGGTACTTTTGGTGAACAAAGTGGCTTAGTTGATTTTAATTTACAAGATAAAGAGCAAGGTTCATTTTACATCGCTTTAGAGCATCCGATTCCATTGATCCCCAATCTAATGATCACCTCAACAACTTTAGATACCGATGGCGCAACAGTTTTGTTAAAAGACTTCGATTTTTCGGGTAAAACATTCGACGCGGGCACTGCTGTTGATAGTACTTTCGATATTAGCTATGTTGACTATACGTTATACTATGAAATTTTTGATAATGGCCTTTTCAGTTTTGATATTGGTTTGACGGGTCGTGATTTTGATGGCGATATAACGGTATCAGCAGATTCTCTAAGCGGAACATTAGCCGTTACTGAAGTCGTGCCTATGCTTTATGTTTCAACTATCGTAGGCTTACCTGGTACGAGTTTTAATCTTTTTGCTAATGGTAATTTATTATCGATTGACGATCATACTATATACGACTACCAAGTCGGTGTGAGCTATGAGCTTATTGATAACTTAGCGGTTGATGTAAATTTAACACTTGGCTATAAAGCGGTTAAATTTGAACTTGAAGATTTAGATGACTTATATACAAACATTGAATTTAAAGGTGCTTTTGCAGGTGTTGTTGTCCACTTTTAACGTTTTAAGCGGACTTGTTCCACAAAACTGATCTTTTTAACAGATAAAGGCGCTAATTCATAATTTAGCGCCTTTTTTGTTGCCAAAAGAGCCTAGTTTATGTCACACAGCTGTTAAAACCACTCAGCCTAATCATGATCAACTTCGCACTAATAAGCCTCTAGTGTCCAAGCCGTACCCGCGACACATAATTTAAATATAGGTAGTTTTTACTTGCCAGCCTGTAATAAACATCTTCTTAAGATATTTACCACGAATAGTCGGCTTGTAAACGTTTGTTACCCTGTCGTAACGTATGCTTTACTTTTTGTTTAGGTTTTTTACGCTAAATGATTGCTTTATTGTTACATAAATGTAATAAATTAGCGTAGAGCCTACGTTGTGGGTTAATAATAAAATGCTTCAGTACCCAAGTTGTGGGTTAATAATAAAAAATAGTTAGGGAATAGTATGAAATTTAATAAATCAATCATCGCCACATTTGTCGGTTCTGCACTAGCCACCACCGCACTAGGCGTGGTAGCTAATGACCGCATGCCAACTAAAAACTTTCCAATTGAGCAAGTTCTTGGCTCAAAATCAGGTACTAAAGTTGCAGCGTTAAATACACAGGTTGCCACGGCAAGTGGTATGCAAAACCAGTATGATGCAGAACTTGGTAAAACTACATTTCAGTGGGCAGGAAAAAATATTGCTGCTCCTGACTTAGGTGCTATTTCTGCAGAAAATCAGCTTGCTTTTGCTGCTGATTTTTATCTTAATAAATTAACGGGCAAATCAATAAAAAAATCTAAAATTTCTAAGCCTGTACTCGCTAATGTTCATGATTTAGGACGTGGCGCGAAAATAGCGAAATACAAACAAGAAATTGCTGGTGTTGAAGTATTCAATCGTGAATACAATATCATGATGGATGCTAAGTTTGGCTTAGTTGCTTCATCAGGTTATTTTGCTGATAAAACAGCGCCAGCGGCAATAAAAGATATGAGCTCTGCATTTGGTGACTCTGCTTTAGCTGTAAACTCAGCGTTCTCTGATATGGGTGGCGATGCGAACTCAGTTAAACTAGCGGCTAAAGATGCTAGTGGTAAATACCAAGAATTCTCAGTTACTAATTACGCCACTGATAAAGTTATCGTTGGCGAGCCAAGAACTAAAAAAGTCTTTTTTGAAGAGAAAGGTCAGCTTGTTGCTGCTCATTACGTAGAAATTGAAACTGCTGCCGTAGATTCTGTAGATTCAGAAACTTTCAGTTATGTGATTTCAGCAAATACAGGTAAAGTTTTATTTAAAAATAATCTAACTAGCCATGCCGCTGACTTTAATTACCGTGCTTATGCTGATGAAAATGCAAAACCTTGGGATAGCCCACACGGTAATGTTATGCCAGCTCCACAAGGTGCAGACATTTATGCTTACAGAACTTCAGAATACTTACCTGCTCCTTTAGTAACATTAAGCCATGGTCCAATAAGCACTATGGATCCATGGTTAGCCGATGACGCTACAGTAACTATGGGTAATAACGTATCGGCTTATGTTGATGTTATCGCGCCTAATGGTTTGAGTAACGGCGATTACATGGCAGAAGTCACCAGTACTAATACCTTTGATTACGAGTATGACATTGCTCAAAAAGAATATTCGGTGCATAACCGTAAAGCGGCTATTGTTAACCTGTTTTACATGAATAACTACTTACATGATGATTACTATGATCATGGTTTTGATGAAGTATCAGGTAATGCTCAGCTATCTAACTTCGAACGTGGTGGTGAAGAGGATGATGCTCTTGAGGTACAAGTTCAAGATTACTCAGGCTTTAATAATGCCAACATGTCTACACCAGCTGATGGTCGTTCTCCACAAATGCAAATGTATTTATGGGATGTTTCGGCGCCAGTAAACGGTGTTGATCAGGGCGTTACAGTTACTACCCATGCTGACCTAGGTTTATTATCTCGCCTTGGTGCTCCTTTCTTTGGTCCTGAAGCCTTTGAAATCTCTGGTGATTTAGTACGCTATGTCGACGCAACTGCGCCAGTAAACGACGGTTGTGAAGCTCCAACAAATGGCGCTGAATTAATGGGCAAAATTGCTGTTATTGACCGTGGGGCTTGTGGATTTACCGTTAAAGTGGCCAATGCTCAAGCAGCAGGCGCTGTTGCCGTTATTATTGCCAACAACAAAGAAGGTAATGTTGTTAATGGTATGGGCGGCACTGATGCCACGATTACTATTCCAAGCTTTATGATCACTCAAGATGAAGGGACAGAAATATACGCCTTGTTAGCGGCAGACGAAACTGTCTCTGTTGATATGTTCAAGAAAGAGTTACCTGCTAGATTTAAAGGTAGCGCATGGGACAACGGTATTGTGGCACACGAATGGGGTCACTATATTAGTAACCGTTTAGTGGGTAACAGTAACGGTTTAAGCAGTCAACAA
Organism: Colwellia hornerae; assembly: GCF_007954355.1. Lineage (GTDB taxonomy): Bacteria > Pseudomonadota > Gammaproteobacteria > Enterobacterales > Alteromonadaceae > Colwellia_A > Colwellia_A hornerae. The sequence goes on along the minus strand of NZ_VOLR01000006.1, from coordinate 113,446 downwards.
GCGCGTGCTATGGGTGAAGGTTTTGGTGATTTCCATGCCTTATTATTATTGACTGAAGAAAAAGATGCCTTAATGGTAGGTAATGAAACACATGGTTTACCACATAGTGTAACTACCTATGTAGATAGCTATGTATTAGGTATTCGTCCATACCCTTATTCAACAAACGTAGAAATTAATCCATCTTCATTTGGTGATGTAGCGCTATACCCTGATCTAGTTCATTCTCCAGGCTCTGTATTTTCTAACATGCTATGGGAATCTTACGTTGGTATGATCAACAGTGAGAGTCATACTTTTGCTGAAGCAAATAGTTTAATGAAAGACTACTTACTTGCTGGCTACAAAATGATGCCAATAGCACCAACATTTGTTGAAGCACGTGATGCAATATTAGCAGCAGCTTTTGCTAATGACCCTGCCGATCACAAAATAATACTTGCCGCATTTGCTAAGCGTGGCATGGGATTAGGCGCAGTTGCACCAAGTCGTTTTGATACACAGTTTAGCGGCGTAGTTGAGTCTGATAAAACTGAATTGTCAGCTTTCAATGTTAAAGGACAAGTATTAAATGCTAACTATGAGGGATTAACTTCTGGTTACTGTACTAGTGATAATGTGCTTGATAAAGGTGAAACAGGTACCGTTAGTTTTGTTATCGAAAACCGTGGTAGTGTTACTTATGAAAATATTACAGCACAAGTCGAAGTCGTTGGCGACCAAGACATAACCTTTGCTAACGATGGTATGATCACTTTTGCTAACTTAGGTGTTACCGGTTCATCAACCAGCATACCACTTGAATTTACATTAAATGAAGTGGCAACTACTGATAGCATAGAGTTGAAAGTCACTTTCCCTGAACTTGATAAAGATGTTGCTAGCGAGTACTCATTTAGAACAACAGTTAACTATGATTTTGCTGATAAAGAATTAGTTGGAACGTCGCAATCTCAAGACATGAACACTATTTCTGTATTTAATGATTTTAAAGAAAACGTTATGATCGGTGGCGAGCAAGCTGTTGGTACTGGCGAGTTGCGTGCATGGGGCGGCGGTGATAACTACCTTTGGTTAAATAACAATGGTTATCCATCAGACGTTGCTTACGAAACTAAAGAAATGCTTGTTGGCTTTGAAGCAACTGACTTCCAAATAACTTGGTATCAGTACTATGATCTTGAAACAAATCCAGCAAACCCAGAAACACCTGATGCACCATTAGATGGTTGGGATGGTGGTGTGGTAGAAGTTAGCATTAATGGTGATGAATGGATCGATGTAACTGAAGTTGGCGGTCAATTTGTTGTTGCTGGCTACACCGGTGTTATTATCGAAAATGCTGAATCAGCTCTTGCTGGACGTGCTGCCTTTACGGGGACTAATCAAGGTTTTGAACGTGTAACCTTTGGCCAATCTTTAAACGGTAACCAAGTGAAATTCCGTTTCCGTATCGCTAGTGATACGAATACTGTTGCAGATGGTTGGTTAATTGACGATGTTACCGTTGATAGCATTACAACAAGTATTTTCACTGATGTAGTTGCTGGTGATAGTGTTGCTTGTGATAACCGTGCACCGATTGTAACAGCTGTTACTGATGTAGAGCGAATTGTTAGAGAAGGTATTTCTCTTAGCATGAGTGTTGAAGCTACTGATCCTAATGGTGATGCATTAACATACAACTGGGAGCAAACCTCTGGTCCAACAGTAGACTTAGCTGGTTCAGACACCGCCGCAGTATCTTTCACTTCTCCTAATATCGAATCTGGTAGTGAAACACTAACATTTGTAGCCAATGTTTCTGATGGTACTGTCAACGTTGCACAGAGTTTCTCTGTAATGGTTAATGATATGCCTAGTCTCGTTCCGGCGAAGAAAAAGTCTAGCGGTGGCTCAACAGGTTTATTAGCATTTTTGCTATTACCTTTAGCGTTATTACGTCGTCGCAAGAAGTAAGTAGTAACAACAAGTAAAATAAAGCTGATTGATCATTCAATCAGCTTTTTTTATAACTAAATTTTTATAACTAATTTATCACTGGAAAGAAAAAAGGAAGTAAATATGCGTAACCTGAGTGCCATCGTCCTTTGTGTAACTTTTTTAATGGCTTGTTCAGAGAATAGAGAAGTAGTACAGCCAGTAGAACAGCAAGCCAGCAATAAAGAAGCGGCTTCTTTAAAGCCCAACACATCAAATGCGGGGACTAATGAAACACGTGTACAGGAGACTAGTCATCGTTTAAGTGAAAGTGATGAGAGTCTAAAAAATAGAAAAGTGTTTAAAAAGCTGACGAGTCCAGCAAATAAATATTTAATGTTGAATGAGCAGAAGTTTGAATTAAAAACAGATAAGTTCATTAACGGTGCTAAAGTTGTTAATTTATTAATGTCAGAAACGGGTACGATAAAAGGAACTTTTGTTGTTATCGTAAAAAACTTAGCCAGCCTAACAAGTTATGACAATACAGAAAGTATTACAGAAATAGCTAAAAGCACTTATCGATTAACGCCAGCAGTGGGGATTGATCTTTTAAGTTATTATAAATCACTATTAGCTGCAACACAGTTTCAGCGTGTAGAAATAGAAATAGATTACAGTGGAAAAGTAGACCGCCCATTAACGCAAGAGCGATAATCGGCGATCAGGCAGAATTAAGACGTTTAGTTTAAGCTAGTGCTTGGGCTCATTAATAAAGTGCGCCAGTTTTGGTTCATCAAACTTATAGGTTGTTAAGCAATATTCACAAGTCATCGATACGCAACCTTGCTCTGCAATGATGCTTGTCAATTCGCTTGGTGAAACTTGAGAAATAGCGGTTAAACATTTTTCTTCAGAACAGCTGCATTGATAATTAACCGATTGAGGTTCAAATAAACGGACCTCTTCTTGGTGATACAAACGATACAACAAGTCTTCAGCATCTAATGAAAAAATTTCCTCGGCTTTTATTGTATTGGTCAGTTGGCACAAGTGTTCAAAATCACTAAGCTGTGTTTCTTTGCTATCACTATCAGGGAGCAATTGTATTAAACTACCAGCAACTTGAGTATTATCAGCATTATTAAATAACCAAATTTTTGTCGGTATTTGTTCCGAAACTTCAAAGTAATGCGCCAAACAATCTGCTAAGTTATCTTTATCAAGTGCAACAACACCTTGGTAAGGTTCGCCTTTTTCAGGACGTATAGTAATAACCATAGTACCGTTACCTATAAGTGCTCTTAAGCCTTTACCGTCAGTAGGCTCAGCCAGACGAGCTATGCCACGCATATTTTGCTTATCATCGCCATTAACTGACATATAGCTAATAGGTCCATTTCCCTGTAATTGAACGGTAATTTCCCCCTCAAACTTTAAAGTAGCAGTTAGTAAGCAAGTGGCAGCAACTAGTTCACCTAACAAGGCTTGCACACCAAGAGGGTATTCATGCAAGGCAATTATTTCTTGATAAGCTTTAGTCAGTTGCACAAGCTCTCCACGAGCATGCTTACCATCAAATAAATAGCGATTTAAAACATCAGTTTTAACGGTCACAGTTAGATCCTTTCTTTAAATTGTATTAATTGTCGACGTTGTTTTTTATCGGGCTTGGTATCACTAGCAGGGCTAAGTAAGGTGCCTTGTTTACGCGCTAAGGCGTTTTTTTCACGAGTAGCAATACTGTTGGGTGTTTCTTGGTAAAGTGTTTGTGCAAAATCAGCATCTCGGCGTTTATCTGCCAGCGCTATCACAATAATTTCTCGTTCTTCATAACTCTGACGTAAGACGACTTTATCCCCTAAGGAAACGACTTTACCTGATTTTGTTCGTTGACCATTATAGAACACTTTACCACCATCGATCATCTGTTTAGCAATGGCGCGTGTTTTATAAAAACGAGCAGCCCATAACCATTTATCGAGACGGGTTGAAGTGTTTTCAGTGAGAGGCGGATTATGTTTCATCTACTTACCATCTTCCTATAAATATATGTCGCGGCGAAAATATCATAATTGCTTACAATGTCTAGTCTTTTAACTGAGAGAATAGCTGAACTGGCAATATTAGTTTGCACATAGCAGAACTAAATTGTTAATAAATATTTTAATCACCATCTTACTCTTGTTGATAGCGTCTAGCTCAAGTACTATCAAGGTATAATAATAAAAATTAATTTAAATTTCTATAAAGATAGCCATGCAATTACCTTCAAATTTTTCAAGTGTAGTCGACTTTTCTTCACAATTACCTCAGCAAAAAATAGCTAAGGTGATCAGTGTCTTTTTGTTAGCTTATATTGCGTACGTTTTTGCACAGCTCACTTGGCTTGTTGCGCCGAGTGGCCAGTACCATACTTCTTCAAATGTCACCGTAAAAGTAGCAACACAGAACACTAAAAAAGCGGCGATCAGTTTAACAAACTTAAAGACATTGAACTTATTTGGCTTATATACAGACAGTATAGATGCAGTTGAAACTGTTGAAGTGGAAAGTGCGCCTGAAACACAGTTGCGTTTAACGCTGACAGGGGCAGTAGCAAGCGACGACAAAACTACGTCTGCGGCCGTGATCGAAAACTCAGGAAAGCAAGATACCTATAGTCCTGGTGAAACAATTACCGGAACACGTGCTGTACTTGATCGTGTTTTTCGTGACCGAGTACTTTTAAAGCATGCGGGAAAACTTGAAACATTGATGCTTGATGGTTTTGATTACAATGAAAAAACGCAACAAAATGTGACAAGGAAAACGGCAATATCCCCGGCTAAAGTTCGAGAAATAAATAATCGGCTAACATCACCTAATGTGATTGATCAAAGAACAAACAAAATGCTGAGCAAAAGCGCTGAGTCATTTAAAGACGAAATTAATACCGACCCAAGTAAAATTACTGACTATTTAAAAATATCACCAAAACGTAAAAGTGGCAAAATAGTAGGTTATCGATTGATGCCAGGCAAAAACGCAGGTTTTTTTCAAAATTCAGGATTGAAATCTGGTGATGTCGCGATTCAAATGAATGGTTATGATTTAACGGTACCAAGCGAAGCAGCACAGGCCCTCGCCGCATTAAAACAAGATAAAGAAGTATCACTATTAATCGATCGTAATGGTGAATTGAACGAAATATTATTTAGTATTGGTAGTTAATACCTTTACTGACCAAAATTGAGAATTAAGTTATGAAAAATTTATCCTTGCGCAAGACTCTTCGCGCTCCTTGGTATAAAGGATTATTAGCAACAGGGTTAACTGTTGTGATGATGAATACTTTATTATTTAGTGCTGATATATATGCGGCCAAGTACTCGCCAAATTTTAAAGGTACTGAAATTGACGAATTCATCAATATAGTCGGTAAAAATCTGAAAAAAACCATGATTGTTGACCCTAACGTTCGAGGTAAAGTGACGTTACGTACTCAAGATCAACTTACCGAAAAACAATATTATCAAGTGTTTTTAAATGTCCTTGAGGTCTATGGTTTTTCTGCCGTTGAAATGGATAATAATGTTGTAAAAGTTATTCGTAATAAAGACGCTAAAACCTCATCAATACCGGTTGTTGGTAACGAAAACCCGGGTATGGGTGATGAAATGGTGACCCGTGTTGTTGAAGTTAAAAATGTTACGGTACGAGAATTAACCCCCTTGCTTCGCCAACTTTCAGACCAAGCGGGTGGTGGTAACGTGGTCAATTATGACCCCGCCAATGTCATCATGCTTACGGGTACTGCTGCGGTTGTAAATCGGTTAGTCAATATTATTGAACGTGTCGATAAAGCCGGCGATCAAGACGTACAAATTATTAAATTGCAATATGCCTCTGCGGCAGAAATGGTGCGTATTGTTGAAGCCATGCATAAATCTGATCAAGGAAAATCTGGCACGCCAACCTTCCTTATTCCTAAAATAGTTGCTGATGAACGCACCAATAGCGTGATAGTCAGTGGCGAATCCCAAGCCCGTTCGCGTGTTGCGAAATTAATTTCTCGTTTAGACAGTGAATTAGAAACCAACGGTAATACCCGTGTTTACTATTTGAAATACTCAAAAGCCGAAGACTTAGTTAAAGTACTCGAAGGGGTCAGTAAATCAATTGAAGCCGAAAACGCGGGCGCACAAACGAGTAAACAAAGCAGTAAAAAACGTAATGTCAGTATTGACGCTCACGAAGACACCAATACCTTGGTTATTACCGCTCAGCAAGACATGTTGCGCTCACTTGAAGAAGTTATTCGCAAATTAGATGTCCGTCGTGCGCAAGTGCTTGTTGAAGCGATAATCGTCGAAGTTTTTGAAAGCGACGGTATTAGTCTAGGCGTGCAATGGTTTAGTGAAGAAGGTGGCTTTACCCAGTTTAATAATGGTCCTGTCCCAATTACTGGCGTAGCTGCAGCAGCTGAGTCAGCTCGATCTACACCCGGTACTAAGGGATCTACGGTTACTTCTGAGAATGGTGCTATTACGGTTAATCCAGATCAAGCCGATATTAAAGGTGACTATTCATTAGCCGCAACCTTACTCGGTTCTGTTAGTGGTGGTATGTTTGGTATTATGAAAAATGGCTGGGGCGCAATTATACAAGCCGTGAGTAACGACACTAACTCTAATATTCTTGCTACGCCAAGTATCACCACCTTAGATAATGAAGAAGCGCACTTTTTAGTTGGACAAGAAATTCCTATTCTTACTGGCTCTACTGCCGGTAGTAATAACGGCAATCCATTTCAAACCGTTGAACGTCAAGAAGTCGGTATCAAACTAACCGTTACCCCACAAGTGAATGAAGGCAGTGGCGTGCAGTTAACCATAGAACAAGAAGTTTCTTCGGTAAGTGGTGCAACAGGCGTAGATATTTCTATCAACAAACGTGAAATAAAAACAGTCGTAATGGCCGATTCTGGCGCAACTGTGGTGCTAGGTGGCTTGATTGATGAAGATGTACAAGAAAGTGAACAAAAAGTGCCTTTATTAGGCGATATACCTTTTATTGGACACTTATTTAAATCAACAACAACTTCAACACGTAAACGTAATTTAATGGTCTTTATTCGCCCAACGATTATTCGTGACGGCGAATTGATGAATGAAATCAGTAAAGAAAAGTATAACTATATTCGAGCGACTGAAATACGTAAGCAAGAAGAAGGCTTGTCATTAATGAGCGATGAAAAAATGCCATTATTACCAGAGTGGAATGACAAACTTACCTTACCTCCTTCATTCGATGAATACATGAACAAAAGCAAGTTTAAAGAACCTAGCTTATTACCGCCTGCCGTTAAAAACGAGGGTGATGATTCATCAACTTCAGACCAAAAAGACCAATAATATGGCTGATATTGAAAAGAGAGAAGATATCGACAGCATAGTGACTTTAAATATTGCAGGTAATGGTCAAGAGGCAGAGGAAGTTAAAGTGCAGATCAGTCGTTTGCCTTTTAATTTTGCCAAACGTCATCATGTATTAATTAGCAAAAGTAACGATCAATACACCTTACATTGCTTAGCCAATGTGAATAGTGCGGCAGTATTAGAAGTACGTCGGGTCTTAAAAAGCACTTTTGCCATTGAATTTCATTCGTTGGATGAATTCGAACAGTTATTAACAATTTCATATCAACGAGATTCTTCAGAAGCCCAACAGATGATGGAAGATATCGGCAACGAAGTTGATTTGTATTCTCTCGCTGATGAAATGACAGAAACAGAAGATCTCCTTGAAAATGAGGATGATGCGCCAATTATTAAATTGATCAATGCGATGTTGAGTGAAGCAATCAAAGAAAATGCTTCTGATATTCATATTGAAACCTTTGAATTAGCGCTACAAATTCGTTTTCGTGTTGATGGCGTTTTACGTGAAGTATTAAAGCCTAATCGTAAACTTGCTTCATTATTAGTTTCTCGAATCAAGGTTATGGCAAAACTCGACATTGCTGAAAAGCGCATACCACAAGATGGTCGTATTTCTTTGCGCATTGCCGGTCGTGCTGTTGATGTACGTGTTTCAACAATGCCAACCGGTCATGGTGAACGTGTGGTGTTACGTTTACTTGATAAGAACTCGGTGCGCCTTGATCTAGAAGATTTAGGTATGACACTTGCCAATCGAATTAAATTTTCAAAACTCATCGAAAAACCTCATGGTATTATCTTAGTTACAGGTCCTACAGGGTCGGGTAAAAGTACTACGCTTTATGCGGGACTGAGCCAAATTGATTCGAAAGAGCGCAATGTGTTAACGGTTGAAGATCCCATTGAGTACGCCATTGAAGGTATTGGACAAACACAAGTTAATACTAAAGTTGATATGACCTTTGCTCGTGGTTTACGGGCAATACTTCGTCAAGATCCCGATGTTGTTATGGTCGGTGAAATACGCGATCTAGAAACGGCGCAAATTGGCGTACAAGCCAGTTTAACCGGTCACTTAGTGATGTCGACATTGCATACTAACAGTGCCGCTGGTGCCATTACCCGTATGGAAGATATGGGCGTAGAATCATTTTTACTCTCATCAAGTCTCTTGGGTGTTTTAGCACAACGACTCGTGAGAACATTGTGCCCGCATTGTAAAGAAAGCCATTTACCTGATGGCCCAGAACTTAAACTACTTGAATTACCTCAAGATAACACTCAACATATTTATCGCGCTGTTGGTTGCAGTGAATGTAGCCAAAAGGGTTACAAAGGTCGTATGGGTATTCATGAGCTTATTGTTGTCGACGATAAAGTACGCGAGCTTATTCATAATGGTAAAGGTGAGCAGGCTATCGAAAAGTTTATTCGCCAAAATACGCCAAGCATACGCCGTGATGGCTTTGATAAAGTGCTGACCGGACAAACGACACTCGAAGAAGTTTTGCGTGTTACCAAAGAAGATTAACTAGAGTTTTATTATGGCAGCTTTTGATTATCAAGCAGTAAATAGCCGTGGTAAAACGGTAAAGGGTGTAATCGAAGGCGATACGCCTAGACAAGCGCGTGGCTTATTACGTGACAAAGGCTTAATGCCCACTGAAGTCACGCCAAGCTTACAAAAAACTAAGCAAGCCGCCAATAAGTCACGGTTTGCGGGGCGAACAAAAGTATCTGTCGCTGAGCTTGCTTTAATCACACGTCAACTGGCAACATTGGTAGAGTCGGGTTTACCGATTGAAGAATCCTTGCTGGCTGTTGGCGAGCAATGTGAAAAAAACAGCATGAAAAGTATGATCATGGCGGTACGAACAAAAGTAACCGAAGGTTATGGTTTAGCCGAAAGTATGGCAGAATTTCCCCATGTTTTTAGTCACTTATACCGAGCAATGGTCGCCGCAGGTGAAAAATCTGGCTTCTTAGATACGGTATTAAACCGTTTAGCTGATTACACCGAACAACGGGAACACTTACGTTCACAAATCATTCAAGCGCTTATTTACCCGGTTATTATGACGGTGGTTGCCATAGGTGTTATCGCGATACTCTTAACGGCGGTAGTGCCCAAAATTGTTGGCCAGTTTGACCATATGGGCGCAAACTTACCTGCAACGACTCAGTTTTTAATTAGTACCAGTGATTTTTTAAGAGATAACGGCTTATATATCCTTATATTGATTGCCTTACTGATAGGTGGGTTTAATCATTTAATGAAAAAAGCCAGCTTCAAATTTGCCTTTCATCGTAAGGTGATTAGCTTTCCTGGGCTGGGGAAAATAATTCGTGGTATTAATACCGCTCGTTTTGCCCGTACCTTGAGTATCCTAACGGCCAGTGCTGTTCCTTTGCTCGAAAGTATGAAAATATCAGGTGAAGTTTTAGAAAATTTATACATTAAGCAATGTGTTAAAGAGTCAGCCGATAAAGTACGTGAGGGAGCGAGTTTACGAGTTTCTTTAGAGCAAACGAAATTATTTCCACCGATGATGCTTCATATGATTGCCAGTGGTGAAAAAAGTGGCAAGTTAGAACATATGCTTGGCCGTTCAGCAGACAACCAAGACAGAGAGTTTGAAGCCTTAATGAATATATCGCTAAAAGCCTTTGAGCCCGCTTTGATGATCGCCATGGCGGGTATCGTTCTTTTTATAGTTATGGCTATTTTACAGCCAATTCTTCAGTTAAATACCTTAGTAGGAGGTTAATGTGAACAAAAAAACTCAACCAATAAAAGTGAAAAATAAACAACGAGGTTTTACCTTACTGGAAGTGATGGTTGTTATTGTTATTTTAGGTTTGCTAGGCAGTGTCGTTGTCCAAAACTTGATGGGCAATATGGATACCGCAAAACTTCAAAAATCAGTACAAGATATTAATGCACTAGAAACATCGTTAAGTATGTATAAAATGGATAACTATAACTATCCAACGACTGAACAAGGCTTAGAAGCTTTAGTTGAAGAAACTGACGTTGAACCTTTACCTCGTCGTTTTCCAAATGGGGGTTATGTTAAACGTTTACCTGACGATCCTTGGGGCAACGCCTATCAACTATTAAACCCAGGCGAAAATGGTGATATTGATATTTTTACCATGGGACCCGACGGTGAACCCGGTACAGAAGACGATATCGGCAACTGGAACCTTGGCGAATACCAGTAGTTTTGGTGATCTGTTAATATGAAGCATTATTCCAAAAATAGCACAATAGTTAACGGTTTCACTTTAATTGAAGTGATGTTGGTTATTGTGCTGGTCGGTTTAATGGTTTCTGTTGTTCAATTTAGTGCTTCAGGTGATAAAGCCGAAGAAACACTTGAACTGTCAAGCAAGCGTTTTGCTGGCGTTTTCAATATTGCTGCTGAATATGGCATGTTGAATAATATTGAATTAGGTTTGGTTATTGGTAAAAAAGGTTATCAGTTTTTAGGTTACGACGGCATAACGTGGTCGGATATCTCTGATAATGAATTATTCAGTCGCTATCAATTACCTGAAGGTGTTGAGTTGATTCTACAACTTGATGATTTGCCAATCGATGAACCACAATTATTTGATACTGCATCATTTAATGAGTTACAAGCGGCCAATAAAGACAATGACGTAGATGAAGAAGCTGATACAGATGATGCCGATAATAATATAGAAAAAAAAATACTCATCCCACAAATTTATATACTCTCAGGCGGTGAAATAACCCCGTTTAGCCTGCGCTTTCAATTTATTAAAAATAATTACACCGAAGCGAAACTTTATTTTAAAGCAACCGGCTTATATACCACACCGATAACTGTTGAAGGACCGCTCTTTGATGATTCATAAGGTGAAAAGAGTAATTAAAACCGCTTCATTGGGCTTCACCTTAATTGAAGTGATGTTAGCGATGGCTATTTTTTCAATTGCCGGCATTGCGTTATTAAGTGCAGCAGACAATAACTTTAAAAATTTAAGTCATTTAGAAAATAAAGTGTTAGCTAACTGGGTGGCCTCAAATCAATTAGTTGCGATGACATTAGACCCAACATGGCCACCAAAAAACAATAAAAAAGGCACCGTAGAAATGGCTGGCCAAGAATGGTTTTGGCTACAAAAAGTGCTTAAAACAGAAAATAAGAATATGCGTGCTATTACAATTGAAATTCGCAATAAAGAAGATGAAAAGTTAGCGATCACCAGTATGGTTACCTATATATCAAAGAGTCAACCTTAGTGAAAACTCGCTTAAATAAGCCAATGAATAATGGCTTTACCTTGCTAGAAGTGCTGATAGCTATCGCTATTTTTTCAATGATCAGCATGAGCAGTTTCACTATTTTTAATACGGTATTAAAAGGTAATGAATCATCTAAAATTCGTACCGAACGCGTTAATGAATTGCAACGAGGCTTTTTACTTATCGAGCGTGATTTACTGCAAATTGCTAAACGCAGTATTCGATTAAATGGCGAAGCTCCCCAGCAAGATTTTTTATATACTGACAGCAATAGTTTTTCAAATGGCGAAAGTACTTTAGCTTTTGTTCGCCACGGCTGGACAAATCCAGGTCTACTATTACCGCGTAGTAATATGCAATCAGTCGCTTATCAATTAAATGAGGGAACCTTCGAGCGACTTCACTTTAATTTTGTTGACGCTATCCAAGGACAAGAGCCTAAAATAAGAAAGTTAATCACCGAGATTGAAGCGCTAAATTTTGAGTTTTTTTATGACAAAAAATGGCAAAAGCAAATTATAAATAAAAGTTTACCTAAAGCGATTGCTGTCGAGCTAATAACTAAAGATTATGGGCTTATCAGACGAGAATTTTTAGTGGCAGGTAATGATGTATAAATTTAAAGCCCATCGTATTGTGCTGTTCGTTATGGGAGGCCTTAATGACACATTCTCAGTGCAGTGCTGATATGAGTAAGTTGACTACTAAAAAAGTGACTGGTGTAGCGCTAATTACTGTTTTGCTTATCGTCGCGTTAGCCGCCGTATTAGCAACACAAATGACTGCTCGCTTGCAGTTGCAGATGCAACGTACCAATAATATTACACTAAATCAGCAAGCTTATTGGTATGCGATGGGCGCAGAGGCGTTTGCAAAAAGAATATTAATTAGTGCTTTTGAAAATGGTAAAGAGGTCACACATCTAGAGCAAATCTGGGCACAAGGTCAAACAAGTTACCCGGTCGACTTTGGGCAAATCACCGGTGAAATTTTTGACATGCAAGCTTGTTTTAATTTGAATGCCTTAAGGCCTGATGATAATGCTATTCCTACAGGAACTCAAAGGCGTGCAATAGAAGAAGACTTTCAAAAATTAATTATGTCACTTAATGTCGAAGGTGTTAGTCAGTTTGAAGCTGAATATATGACCGATGCCTTAGTTGATTGGCTTGATCAAGATAGTGCTATAGCCAGTGCTGGTGGAGCAGAAGATAATGATTACTCAGCAAAAGAGTTTCCTTATTTACCCGCCAATCATTATTTGGCCAGTATTACCGAATTACGTTTAATTGAACACTTTACCGTGCCGGTTATTAATAAATTAAAAGAATATGCTTGCGTAATACCCAATAGCAATTTACATAAAATAAATATAAATACCATTAGAAGCGATCAGCCTGAACTGTTAGAGATTTTTTTACATATTCCTATCGCAGATGCAGAAAATGCACTGGCCAGTCGAGAGGGTGCTGGTTTTAAAACACGTGATGAGTTTTTTAACTTACCAGAAATATCGAAACATCCAAAAATAACCAATGATCAAAAAGAGCAGTTTGATGTTGTTAGCCATTATTTTAAACTAAAAAGCATTGCTAGTTTTAATGACAGTTACTTCGCTTTGAGCACTTTAATGAAAGTTGAAAGCAATAATAATATCTCCGTAGTGAGTCGTACCATAGGACGAGAGTAATGGCCGAAAAGTTATATATCCGATTAGGCACTAACGCAAAAGATGCAGTGCACTGGTTAATTTTCAGTGACGATCAAGAAGGTATCATTGCCAGTGGTGAACTCCCAGACGCCAATGCGTTAGAGCAATTAGCCGAGCAGGCCAAACAACGTGAAGTTATCGCGCTTGTGCCAACCAGTGATATCAGCTTGAAAAGCTTAACGGTACCCAGTAAATCAGCGAAAGCGATGCGCTTAGCCGTGCCGTATATGCTTGAAGATGAATTAGCACAAGACGTTGAAGAGCTGTTTTTCGCTTATAGTGATATCAAAATTGCGGGTAGTGCAGATAATTGCTTTGTTGCGATTGTCGAGTGTGCTCAGTTGGCACTATGGCAAGGGTGGCTAAAAAGTGCAGATATTACCTGTAAAAAAATGATCCCCGATGTACTTGCCATGCCACTGACTAACGAAGAAAACGTCGGCAGTGCAATTGTTTTAGGTGAGCAAATACTGATACGCCAAGGACAATGGCAAGGGATCACCATAGACAGCAATACTTGGCCGTTAATTAGCCAGTCGCTGAGCGAGACTCCGGCAGGAGAAAAAAACAGCAGTGAGCAAAAATCTGTAGCGGGTAACGACAGCAATAATGACGTGCCAAGCAGTTTCTCATTAAATGCTTATTCACTATTACCCGAAACGGTCGCTAAACTAACCATCAACTCGATGCCAGAAGAGTTGCCTTTGGCGTTATTAGCCGCCACATATAGCCAAGATAAAGCGGGCAGGTTCAATTTATTACAGGGTGAATTTAAAATTAAAGAACAGCGCTCACCCGTGCTAAAGAGTTGGTTTATGGCCGCAGGTATTGCCATGTTTGCTTTATTGCTTAATGTCGGTATTAAAGGTGCCGAATTAATGCAGCTTCATAGTCAACAGGCTGAAATTGAACAACAAATCATTAGTACCTATAAAAAGGCTTTTCCAAAAACTAAGCGAGTCCGTGTCTCAACTATTCGCTCTCAGCTTAAACGTAAGCTTAAAGACGTCGGGGGAGCAAGTGGAGAAAGTGGCTTTTTAGCTATTTTAACTCAAGTGCAACCAGCGTTAGCTTTAGTGCCTGAAATAAAACCTCAAACGTTGAAATTTGATGGTAAGCGCAACGAGATCCGTATGCAGGCAATTGCTAGTGATTATCAATATTTTGATAAGTTAAAAATCGCTCTTGAAGAGAGCAACCTCACGGTATCTATGGGCGCACAAAATAATCAAGGTGAGCAAATTTCTGGCTCATTTAGCATAACCAGTAATGATGATAATCAGCAATCAACAAACACAAGTAAGGGGCGATAATGAAAACGTGGTGGCAACAACTAAAAAGCTCTGAGCAACGACTCGTTGCAATGACGAGCTTTGTTGTAGTGCTGTTTTTATTTTACAGCGCAGTGTGGCAACCATTGGTTACTAATACTGATAAAACTCAACAAAAAATCGTACGCCAACAAGCGCTTTATACGTGGGTGCAAGAAAATACTCAGCGCTATCAACAGTCACAAAAAAGAGTCGCAACATCAGCCAGTAATGCCAGCATTTCTAGTATTGTTAACAGCAGTGCTGGTCGTAATAATATTTCGATAGCACGCTTGCAACCTCAAGGTGAAGACTTACAAGTATGGATTGATGAAGTACCCTTTACGCAACTACTTAGTTGGCTTGAATTTTTAGCGAACAATGAAGGTTTATTAGTGAAAAGTATTGATTTAAGTAAAGCAGATCGCAACGGTGTCGTGAGAGTTCGTCGCTTACAATTAGGAAAAGGTTAATGAAAAAGTGGTTTGCTTACGGAGCAATGTTTTTTAGTCTATATTTCATTTTTTTAATCGCAACTATGCCTGCTGCTTGGGTGGTTAGTTTTATTAATTTACCGAAAAATAGCCAAGTATCTGAACTCTCTGGCACTGTGTGGCAAAGTTATGCAAAACAAGTCCGTATTGATGACGTCGACATTAATAATGTCAGCAGTGAATTAAGTTTCCTTTCATTATTGATGCTAGACCCAACAATAAAGTTAGTTTTTGGCGGTCCTTTAGTCAGTGGACCGGAAGGTAAGTTGACAGCAAGCCAATTGCTTAAGCAGATAAAAATTACTGATGTTGATATTACGGTAGCCGCGCATCAAATTTCTGAAAAACTTAATTTAGCTATCCCACTACAAGCTCACAATCTTATTGAATTAAGTGTTGATGAATTTATGCTCGGCAAACCTATTTGTCAGCTAATGAAGGGCTCAATAAAATGGAAGAAAGCATCAATTACCGCATTATCAGAAACAGTAAGTTTAGGTGCGTTATCTGCTGAAGTGGCCTGTGAAAAAGGTGCACTCACCTTTATTATTGCCCCTGAAAACGATCTTGGACTCACCTTTACCGCTTATTTACATCATATGACTAGAGCATCTGGAAGTGGCCATTTAAAGCCAAGTGCTAATTTCCCTGAAAAACTAAAACCGCTACTACCTTTTATTGGTAAAGCGGATAACCAAGGGCGCTACCGGTTGAACTTTTAAGTAACTTAACACTGTGATTAATGGCTACTGAAGCAAAACCTACTTCATCCTGGCTTTATGTCAGGATGAATAACAGTCATTATTTAACGGGATTTTTCTTTATTTCATCCAGTAATGTTCTAAAATCTGACGTTGATGGGTAATCGTCAACAGCATGCGGCGTTTTTTGACTATCGGGGTTTTCAACCGCTAATAAATGTTCAAATCCATATCGCTGAGCCGAGGCTAAAATATGGATACTATCATCAACAAACAAAGTATTCTCTAGGCTAAAACCTTGTTTTTCTTGAAGACGTTGCCATAATAATTGTGATTCTTTGGTAACACCAAACTCATGTGTCGAATACAAAACATCAAAATACTGATCAAGTTGCGTGCGTTCAATCTTAAGCAATAAGCTATCAGGGTGAGCATTGGTCACCAGTATTATTTCTCGTCCACTCTCTCGTAATGCCACCATAAAATCATGAGCATCGCTGCGTAAACTGATTAAGTGTTGTACTTCACGTTTTAATGCTTGAATGGGTAATTGAGTTTGTTCAGCCCAGTAATCTAAACAGTACCAGTCAATGGTCCCTGCAACTCTTTCATAGTGGCTTGCTAAGTTTTCTTTTGCTTGCTCAAGTGAAATCTTTGCACTTTCACTGTAACGTAAAGGTAAATGATGCAGCCAGAAATGATTGTCAAAATGTAAATCTAAAATCGTTCCATCCATATCCAAAAGTACGGTAGAAATTTTTGACCAATTAAGCATATTATTTTTCCTCAGAGCGATTATTTATTAATTATATCTAAAGTTAACGTGCTATTCTAAAACTATATTATTAATATTTTCCTCTTAGGTTTAGCTACTATGAGCAATAGTTTCACACTTCCCGAAATCACCCAACGTAAGCAAGTTGCCAAGAGTCGCTTATTTGCTATCGAACAAATAGATCTTACCTTCAGTAATGGCGTAAAACGAGAATATGAACGTATGCAAGGCTATGGTCGTGGTGCTGTATTGATCGTACCTATGCTTGATCATGAAACGGTATTACTCGTACGTGAGTATTGTGCAGGCACGCATACTTATGAGCTTGGCTTCCCCAAAGGGCTTATTGATGAAGGTGAAAGCGCAGAGCATGCCGCTAATCGTGAGTTAAAAGAAGAAGTAGGCTATGGCGCGAGTAAACTCACTCATGTTCATCGAGTCGCGACAGCACCGGCTTTTTTCTCTGCCTCTATGGAGATATTTCTTGCTGAAAATTTATATGCAGAAAAACTACCGGGTGACGAACCCGAAGAGCTAGAGATTGTTTCATGGAAACTTGCCGACTATCAATCATTACTTGCCCAACCTGACTTTAATGAAGCAAGAAGCATTGCTGCGCTCATGCTAGTAAGAGATTTAGTTAAGAATACTTCAAAATAACACTCAAAAGAAAAATTAAGTGAAGATTAATGAATAATGAAACGTTACTCGCCATCGCGATAGAAAGTGCAAAAAAAGCAGGTCTAGAAGTTGCTAAGCATTATAAAACGGGCAATTACACCGCAGAAATTAAAGAAGATAATAGCCCAGTTACCAGTGCAGACTATGCGGCTAACGATGTATTGATGCAAGAGTTGTCACGCTTAGCACCAGGTATTCCTATTATTTCTGAAGAGGTCGGTGCCTTACCGCTTAGTGAAAGAAAAAAGTGGTCACGGTATTGGTTACTCGACCCTATTGACGGCACGGGTGAGTTTATTAAAGGCAGTGGCGATTTCGCAGTCAATATTGCTTTGGTTGATAATGGCTGGCCAAGTATTGGTGTTATTCACGCACCAGAACATCAACTAACCTACTATGGACAAAACAAGCTTGGCGCTTTTAAAGAAAGCAATACCGGCAGCCAGCAAATTCATGTTGCTAAGTATGACGGTAAGCGAAAAATTAAAGTGGCGGTAAGCCGCCGACAAGAGCTTAGTCTAATGGGGCAATATCTTAATAACGAAGACTTTGCTTTTGAATATGTAGCATTGGGAAGTTGTTCACTAAAAAATTGCTTAATTGCTGAAGGTGGCGCAGATTGCTATTTACGTATTGGGCCAACGGGCGAGTGGGATGCTGGAGCGAGCCATTGTATTATCGAACAAGCGGGTGGCTCAATTATTGATAGTGAGTTTTTACCCTTGACTTATAATCAACGGGAAGGATTAATGAATCCTGACTTTATGACCTTAGGTGCGAGTAATATTCCTTGGCAAAGTATTGTTATCCCTCACCGAGCGCGACGCTCTTAATTTTTATTTTATTTTATTTTCAAAGGACCAATTATGCGTATTATATCTATTTTTATTTTAAGCTTTTCACTACTGCTTGCCACGCCGGCTTATAGTGCTTGGCAGCTAGACTCTAAAAAGTCTTCATTAACTTTTGTTTCCATTAAAAAAGGCACTGTGGCTGAAAACCACAGTTTTAAGGCCTTTACGGGTGTTATTAATAATAGTGGTTTGGCAAGTGTGGCTATTGAGCTAAGTAGTGTTGACACCAATATCGCGATACGCAACGAAAGAATGGCAGAGTTCCTCTTTGAAACAGCAACGTTTGCACAAGCGAGTTTTAGTGCTCAACTCAACAACGCAGATATTGATGCGATAGCTATCGGTTCAACTAAACAAATGTCACTTAAGGGTAGCCTTAATTTACACGGTCAACAGCAAGAACTTACCTTCAATGTTATGGTGGCTAAACTATCAGCAGAAACTATGCTAGTGACCACCGTGCAACCCGTTATTATTAAAGCAGAAGACTTTGCTTTAGTGGCAGGTGTTAATAAATTAAAATCATTAGCGAGCCTACCTAGCATCGCTTATGCCGTGCCGGTGAGTTTTGTCTTAACATTTACACAATAGCAAATGAGCAACGAACATCGATCGGGTGTTCGTTGCTATAAAATAACTATTGCGCTTGTTCCTGTTCTTGCTCATTTTGTTGTTGCTCAAACTGATCAATAGGCAAAATATTTACCGTATCATGAAGTTCTGAATAAACTAAGAATGCACTACCATCAGCGAGTTGTATTTTTACTTGCGCTACTTTATCGGACAAAGACACATCATCCGCGCCGTATTCGGTGCCTTCACGTAAAACAAACTCGCGAATAATACCTGTCAATGTATCTGGTTGTAAGTCTTTGTAGGGGATGATCATAGGTAACTCTCTAAAAAATTTGGAACACGATGTTCTAGCCAAAACTGTGGTCTTAAAGGATTATTACCATTGATAAATCCAACGTGACCGCCTTTTTTACTGACCTCAAAACATATATTACTGGGAATACTGCTAATATCACGGGTATTTTCATCACATAAGAACGGGTCGTCATTTGAGTGAATAATTAAGCAGGGTTGCTTGATTTTATCCAAAATAAAACGTCCACTCGCTTGATGATAATAATCTTCAGCGCTATCAAAACCGTTAATAGGGGCTGTAACAAGCTGGTCGAATTGCCAAATGGTCTTTATTTCATCGAGCTTATGAGCCAGTCTTTGTGATAGCGGTGCAGACAGTAGATTACTGGCCATTTTATCTTTGATACTGTCTTTGAGCATACCAACTAAGTATTTTTGATATATACGCGAAAACCCTTGGTTAATTCGCTTGCTGCAACTGGCTAAATGTAACGGAGCACAAATGATGGCAGCGGCTTGATAAGGATTATTAGGTTCTTTTGCTAAATAACGCGCTAATACATTACCTCCTAAAGAAAAGCCAATAATTGTCATCGGTAGCTGTGGATATTTTTTCTTTAAAAATTGTGTCAAATAACTAATGTCATCCGTATCGCCACTGTGATAAGAACGGGCTTTTCTATTGACTCGACCACTGCAGCCTCTAAAGTGCATCAGTACACCGATCCACTGCTTCTCTTTGATAGCTGATAACATGCCCTTGGCATAATGGCTATTAACTGAGCCTTCTAAACCATGTAGAACAACAACCAAAGGACGAGTTTCATCGGGTTTAGGCTTATCGGTCCATGCTAAATCAATAAAGTCACCATCAGGTAACTCTACTGTTTCATTACAAGTTTCTAGCTGTTTTTTAGATCTTAAAAATTTAGCAAGAATAGTTTGGCAATGAGGATTGTGTAGCCACCAAGCTGGAGTGAATTGACTTTGAGTAAACATTTAAAGTAATAGCGGTCTGTTGTGGTTTGTTAGTTATATGATTGTATGTGAATTGAAAATAAATAGATATTTTTAGCCTAAAAAAAAGCTGACAAGGGCAAACGCCATTAGAACATTGTGGTCTTATACCCGTTGATTAATGAGTATACCTTTGCGAGACTCTTCATCTTTTTTATTAATCACCGCCAACTGTAATAACACATTCAAGTGCTCTTTTTCTGAGGTGCTTGCCGCATAGTCTGTGTCTTCAGTACGAGAGCGGGATTCACTGGCATTAACGCGCGTTTTTTTATAGCTAGTGACCTAACCAGTTAAATTACTATATTGAGCCCCTAATGCACTTGCCGATTGGCTAACGCTAGCTAATGCATCTTCTAATACTGCCTGTGTTGTCGCTGGGTCGCTAGCATCTAATGTGGAAATAAAATTTGCGTCTCCTAATACGCCTGCCGCGATAGCATTCATTTGTTCGGTTAATTGATCTAATTCACCTTGAATAGCACTCGGATCATTAAGGGGACTTCCTGATTGGACAGACAAAACACTTGCTCTTTGTAAGCTTTCATTAATCGCGGCTAAACCACTTTCTTGAACATTATTGGTATTTATTTGGTCTTGGGCGTTAACGCTTCTTTGCTGGTTAGTATTAATTTGTGCCGTAAGACGGTTAGATATTTGTAAGCCAGCGGGATCATCAGCAGCACTGTTTATTTTTTCCCTGTGGCTAATTTTCATCATTTTCTTTACGCGCTTTATATTGACGCTCAATAGTACTAGGCGCAGAGGTCGATCGATTAATAGATAAGTTGATAAGCGCACCTCAATATTTATGATTAATCGTGCAGGTCGCACCGAGAATCAATACAGACAAGTGCTGTCAGTATAGCAAAGAACAACCATCTGAGCGATTTTTGTACAGCTGATGTTATTACTCTAGCTAAGTGACCTTATCACTGATGTTAACTAGTTATTTTCATTAATATTTTTAAGAAAATAATAAATATAAAAAGCACCAATCCCTAAAAGAATTGCTAAACCACCAAAAGAATAAAGTACAACGGGATCATTAATAATCATATCGAAAAAGTTCATAACAGACTCCATAAAAATAATTGAGTTACAACAAAAAATGGCTATAACGTAATGTTATAGCCATTTTAAATCGTGCGTAACTTTATGGTTGTGATATAGATCAATTAAGCTCAAATTTAACCTTTGAGCGATTATCTTCTGTGTTTTAAGTCACGTTTATTGCTTAGCCTTTAATTCTGCTTGTTCGATAATCTGTTGATAAAGTCGGTCAGCCTTTTCCCTCGCTTGAGCTATTTCTACATTGCTGAGTTTTAATGAGTCCATATCACGACTTTTTCCTGCGTTTTCATAACCATTACTTGCGGCAATAATATTCCATACAAAAGACATTTCAACACTTTTCTCTACGCCCAGACCTTCAAAATACATCAGTGCTAAATTAAATTGAGCTAAGGCGTAATTTTGCTTTGCCGCAGTTTCATACCAACGTGCGGCTTTTGGATAGTCTTTATAAGTACCCGTACCATTAAAATACATAACACCAAGATTAAATTGTGCGGCTACCGAGTCTCTTATCGCTGCTCTTTCCATTAATGCAAAAGCGGTTTTTAAATCTTTTTTAACGATGACTCCGTCGGAATACATCAGTGACAAGCTAAAGAGTGCATCGGGGTGATTTTGTGAAGCAGCAAGAGACAGTAATTCGAATGCTTTGTTGGGATCTTTTTTAACCCCATAACCATTTAAATAAATAAGGGCCATTTGATATTGCGCAGGAGAGTATTCTTGAGCAACCAAAGGTTCAAATTCATTAATAGCGGCTTTAAAAGCACCACGGTTTAATTCATAAATGCCTTGGTCAAGATCACCTTGAAAAGCAAAGCTAGAAACACTACTCAATACAGATAGACAAAAAAGGGCGAATATTGTTTTTTTCATAACGTTCTCATTATTTTAATCGTATGATTATTAAGTGTAGCAAGTAATATAATATAATGACTAAATTTTTACATTGAAGCTTGTAACATAATCTCTTCAATTTGTTCTTCTAATTCAAGCCAATACATTTCATTTTCTTCAACATCGGCTTTAAGTTTAGCTTGTTGCTTAATAAGTACGGCTAAGCGTGCTTTATGTTCGCTTTGATATATTTCACTTTCGGCTAATACTCCTTCAACTTCTGCTAATTCGGTTTGCAGTAGTTGCACTTTCTTTTCGTATTTGTCGGCTTGCTTTCGCAATGGTGAAGCTTTTTTACGTAACTCAGCCTGGTCTTTACGCAATTGTTTTTTATCAACAACCTCAATAGATTTTGCGGGTTTAGTATTTTTCAGTGTTTGTTTTTTATCTTCATTAAGCCATTGTTGATAGTCATCAATATCACCAGAGAACTCGCTGACTTGACCATTGGCAACTAAGAAAAATTCATCAACACATGACTCTAATAAAAAGCGATCATGGGCAATCAAAATAATTGCGCCTTCAAAGTCTTGTAAAGCGAAAACAAGCGCTTGACGCATTTCTAAATCGAGATGGTTAGTTGGCTCATCGAGCAGTAATAACTGTGGTTTTTCATTAACAATTAACGCCAGTACCAGGCGTGCTTTTTCTCCACCCGACATGGTACTTACTGGAGAGAGGGCTTGATCGCCAGTAAAACCAAAGCTACCTAAAAAACTGCGCGCTTGTAGCTCTGTGGTATCAGGTTTCGCGCGAACAATATGATCAATCGCACTACTTGGCATATGCAATTGTTCAAGCTGATGCTGAGAAAAGTAACCAACGGTTAAGTCTTGTGCACAATAACGTTCGCCTTTAATTAAGGTGATATCGCCCGCTAAAGACTTTATCAAAGTCGATTTACCTGCGCCATTGCGTCCTAAAAGACCGATTCTACTACCGGGAACCAGCGTCAGACCGACATCACGTAAAATAATGGTTTCTTGATTATAGCCACAGGTTGTTTCTTTTAACGCTAATAACGGATAAGGCAATGTTTCTGGCGTTTTAAAACTGAAAGTAAATTGGCTGTCGACATGGGCGGGTGCTAAGTCAGGTAACTTTTGTAAACGCTTTAAACGACTCTGAGCTTGTTTTGCTTTACTGGCCTTGGCTCTAAATCGATCGACAAATGAGGTTAAGTGAGCGACTTCTTTTTGCTGTTTTTGAAATTGAGCATCTTGCTGTGCTAAATGTTCCGCGCGCTGACGCTCAAAGGCGCTATAATTACCCGAATATAATTTTGCTTGTTGATGTTCAATATGAAGAATTTGTTCAATAACATCATCTAGAAAATCGCGGTCATGTGAAATAAGCACTAAAGTACCGGTAAAGCGTTTTAACCAGCGCTGCAACCAAATTACCGCATCTAAATCTAGATGGTTAGTGGGTTCATCGAGCAAAAGTAGATCTGCGCGGCTGATCAAAGCCTGGGCTAAGTTAAGACGCATGCGCCAACCACCAGAAAAATCTTTTACGGCATCACTCAGTTGTTCTTGTAAAAAACCTAAACCATGTAATAGCTCGCTGGCACGTGCTGGCAAACTGTAACCATTTATGGCATCAATATGGTTAAGAATTAACGCTTCTTGGTTGCCATCATCAGTTAATCGAGCTTTTTCAAGTTGTTGCTCAAGCTGGCGAAACTCTTTATCTCCGTCCATGACATAATCTAAGGCTGATTGTGCGAGGGCAGGGGTTTCTTGTTTTACTGTTGCGACATCCCAGCCTGAAGGCATACTTACATCGCCTCTGTCGGGCTGTAATTCACCTAATAAGGCAGCAAATAGAGAAGATTTTCCACAGCCATTAGCGCCAACTAAGCCGACTTTATGATTAGGGTGAATAGTAAAGCTTGACGATTTTATGAGGTTTTTAGCGCCTCTATCTAAGCTTAAATCGGTGGCTATGATCATTGTGTGTTATTACTCATTTTAATTCAGGTCGCTATTGTCCTTTTCCTATCGACAAGATTCAAGGTAAAATAATGCAACAGGATTTTATTTGGATTGAAAGACATGAAAAAAAGATTTATTGCTGGCGCTATTTGCCCAAAATGTAATGCTATGGACACCATGGGATTAACGAAAGAAAATAATGTTGAAAAAGTCACTTGTGTTAGTTGTGGGCATCAAATGTCGCAGCCAGAAGAACATGTCGTTAAAGAGATACGACCGCAAGAGCAGGTGATTGGTATTTTTAAGCAAGAGTAAGTCTGTGTTT
This sequence comes from Colwellia hornerae, assembly GCF_007954355.1. Taxonomy (GTDB): domain Bacteria; phylum Pseudomonadota; class Gammaproteobacteria; order Enterobacterales; family Alteromonadaceae; genus Colwellia_A; species Colwellia_A hornerae. Next base: position 89,178 of record NZ_VOLR01000006.1, on the reverse strand, counting down.
TGACAAGCTGATGTCTCTCAGCTTGTCATTTTTAAGCTACAAAGGTTTAGAGCAACCGTTAGTAATGTGGCGGTGGTGGCTCGACATCTTGCGCTTGAGTTTGACCCGGATTATTATCTTGAACGCGACTGGCGATTAATTTTAGCTGCGCCCTCAGGTCTGAAATTTCTAATTGATGTACAGCAAGTTCATTATTTAACTGATCAATAACATCGTCTTGAAAGGCATTACGAGATTGTAGTGCTTCGACATTCTCTTGTAATTCGATGATTTTTATGAGTATTTCTGTTGTCATAGTTTGGGGTACCTAACGCTACTTTCTTTGCCAAAGTTCAGCGTATCCTGATGAACTTTCGGTGATAATTTGGTTCTTTCCTCGAAAGGCGACACTATACACTACCGCACCTGCCGCACGAATACTTTCTTTCGGCGTTACTCGCCAACTGTCAAGTCGTTCTCCGGTTGCTATACTCCACAGGCTAACCTTTCGAGTAGGGGCTCCTGTTAAGAGTTGAGTGCCGTCATCAGAAAATCTAACCGAGCTAAATATTTCATGGCGGTTAAAGTATTTTAACTGACTGATGCGTTTACCTGTTTTTAAATCCCAAATGTTTGATGATTTTTGGCTATCTGCGGTGAAGGCAAATCGACCTTTAGGGTCAAGAGCCACCATAGTGACACGACTTGGGTGATTAAATCGGTAAATAACCTGTCCGCTTGCTGTATCCCATACATAAGCGACATAATCATTGCCTCCTGAAATAGCGATACGGCCATTGGGGAGCATATCAACAGCATTAATTTTTTCTGTATGACCTAAGAACTCTAAACGGCGGCCGTTGCCCATGGTAATGTGAACAACGGTACCATTACTTTTACCGAGTAAAATAAAATCACCATTATTAGACAAGGCAATATCACGTATGGTCGACTCACGTACTTTCCAATAACCTTCCGACTGGCCTGTTGCTATATTCCACAACGAAAACGCTTCTCGATTTGCGGTCAGTGCATGGCTATTATTATTGGATATATCGGCTAATAGCACTAAATTATCGCTACTGTCTTGTTGTTGCGACCAACGGTACTTTAACGCATTTTCTTCTATATCCCATAAACTTAAACCATGGTGAATAGATGAGACAACACTGTATTTGCCATCATTAGAAATATTAGCCGCATATGCGCCTTCTGTAGCATGCTGCCAGCGCTGTATCGGTTTGTCCTCTGCCGGCTGGCAAGCACTGTTCAATAAGGAAAATAGACAGATGAAAAGCAGTGTTAGCTTGTTATTACACTTAATCACAATATTAATACTTTTTTCTTAGTTAATTTATCGTTAGTATAAGCCGCATTGTCTAACAATACATAATATTTAATCAATGGCTTAGGGGGACTTCCTCCAACTGAGTACTAGGTTACGTTAACGGAGAAAAAATGAAATTATTTAAGCCAACTATGTTAGCTATTGCACTTGTGTCAGTGTTTGGCTGTCAAGAAAGTGTAAAACCAACCGAAACAGCGCCTGTTTTAGAAACTGAAATGCAAAAACAAGCTTACAGTTTAGGTGCTTCAATTGGCATGTACATGCAAAAGAATCTTGATCAACACGAGAAGTTGGGTGTACCACTTGACCAAGCATTAATTACTCGCGGCTTTATCGATAGCCTTGCTGGCAAATCAATCATTGAAAAAGAAGAGATTCAAGCACTATTAATGAGCCTTGATGAACAAATGAAAGCAAAGCAACTAGCAGTAGCAACCGCTGAATCTGCAGCGGCAATTGAACAAGGCGTAAAATTCTTAGAAGAAAATGCTAAGAAAGAAGGTGTACAAGTTACTGAGTCAGGTATTCAATACCTTGTTGTAACTGAAGGTGAAGGTGATAAACCTAGCGCTACTGATACTGTAACTGTTCACTATAAAGGTACTTTCTTAAATGGTGAAACTTTTGATAGTTCATATGAACGTAATAAACCAGCAGTATTCCCTTTAAATCGTGTTATTAGCGGTTGGACAGAAGGCGTGCAGTTAATGTCAGTGGGTTCAAAGTACACTTTTACTATTCCATCTGATTTAGCTTACGGACCAAAAGGCAACCCGCCACGTATTCCTGGCAGCTCAGTATTACAGTTTGAAATTGAATTATTAGACATTCAAAAAGCAGCTGAACCAGAAGAAGCTACGCAATAGTAAATAATTACTTTACTGTTAAAGGAGCCAATTGTGAAAGCAATTGGCTTTTTTTATGTTCAGGATGAACGGTATAACGCGGTGCCATGGATGGCAAAGAGCGTATATGTCAGGATGAACGGTATAACGCGGTGCCATGGATGGCAAAGAGCGTATATGTCAGGATGAACGGTATAACGCGGTGCCATGGATGGCAAAGAGCGTATATGTCAGGATGAACGGTATAACGCGGTGCCATGGATGGCAAAGAGCGTATATGTCAGGATGAACGGTATAACGCGGTGCCATGGATGGCAAAGAGCGTATATGTCAGGATGAACGGTATAACGCGGTGCCATGGATGGCAAAGAGCGTATATGTCAGGATGAACGGTATAACGCGGTGCCATGGATGGCAAAGAGCGTATATGTTCAGGATGAACGGTCATGATTTTTGTTCCCGACAAATCATAAGTACCTATGACGTCCCTGTAGGCAATAACGCGGTGCCATGGCCGTTCCTTGACATCTATGTCTCCACGGCATTAGTGCGTTCCTGCACGTCGATGCCAAGGAGCGTATATGTTCAGGATGAACTTGCTCAGAGATTCTATTTTTAAAAAAGATAAAATTATATCGCGAGTTTTTCACGAACATATTCAGCGATAGCTAAGCTTGAGGTTAACCCTGGTGAGTCAATGCCAAATAAATTAACTAAGCCTTTTAAACCATGTTCCTTTTCACTCTCAATGATAAAGTCTTTAAAACCATCAAAGGGTCCTTCTAATTTAGGGCGAATACCTGAGTAATCAGCGTGTAAGCGTGCCACATCTAAATCAGGATAGTAACGTTGAATTGCTGCGACAAATTTAGCTTTCAAATCAGCAGAGACTTGATAGTTAATATTGTCTATGTACTGTGTGTCTGGGCCAAACTTTAATTGCCCGCCGATATCTAGTGAGGCATGAATACCCAAGCCATGCGCTTGAGGCACGGGGTAAATTAGTTGCTTAAAAGGACTTTTTCCTTGATAGGAGAAATAGTGACCTCGGCAATAGTAAAGCTTTGGAATATTTACTTTTGCTAAATCAATGATATTTTCAGCCACTTTGGTGCAGTGTAAACCACCGGCATTAATCAAATAATCGCAATGTAACTGCATGATCTCTTCTTGGCTATTTAAGGTAACAATAAAACCACTGTCATCTTGCTCTGCTGCAATAAATCTCGTTCTCCCAACAAACTGACCATTATTGTATTCAATATCTGCCAGTAATCCCTGCATATAGCTATGAGCATCTATAATGCCTGTTGAAGGGGAAAGTAAAGCCGCTGTGGCATGTAATGCGGGCGCTGAATTTTTCAGCTCACTCTCAGTTAGCCAAGTCAGATCATGAACACCATTAAGTACTGCTTGTTTTAAGGTTTTTGTTAATATTTTTTCTTCAGCATTGCCATGAGCAACAAGTAGCTTGCCTAAACGCTGATGGGGAATATTGCGCTTTTGACAATATTGATAAATTTTTTCTTTACCTTGCACGCAGAGTTTGGCTTTTAAACTCCCTTGTGGGTAATAAATTCCAGCATGAATAACTTCACTATTACGGCTACTGGTTTCTTCGCCAAAGCTGCTGTTTTTATCTATAATAAGTACATTATTAAGGGTCTCACTGAGCTTTGCTGCGATGGCTAAGCCAACGACTCCAGCACCAATAATGATAGCATCCACTTTTTCCATAAGGTCATCTATTATTTTTAACTTATTATTAGTGTGGTCGTCTCTTATATAAATTTCAAGAAAAAGAATAGCTTGAAATTAGCACTGGTAATAATCGTGACTATAAAGGCTTTCTTATTCTATTTTGGAATAAAAAAGCCTTTTCTATTCTTTTTATTATGAGCAAAGCCAGTCTATTATTATTTTACTAAATTTTAATGGGCGAATTGACCTTATGTTGCCAAACCAACAGAACTTACAGAAAACTATGCTAGATGCTGACCAACTTTCATCATTACAAAACACGATTGGCAGTTACTCTCCGCTGCAACTTGCTTGGGCAAGTGGTTATTTAGCGGCTAAATCTGAAGGTGCCTCCGCAGGCGTTAGTCCACTAGCCGTTGCAGCGCCTGCCGCAACGCTAACTATTTTATTTGGCTCGCAAACCGGAAATGCTAAAGGTGTTGCTAAAGCGTTAGCCGCGCAAGCGCATGCCCAAGGAATTCTCGTTGACTTAAAGAGTATGAGTGACTTTAAGCCAAAAAGTATTAAGAATCTAACGCACTTACTGATTATTGCCAGCACTAATGGCGAAGGTGAAGCACCCGATGATGCGATTGCTTTACATGAATTTTTAGCGTCAAAGAAAGCGCCTAAGCTTGATAACTTACATTATAGCGTTTTAGCTTTGGGTGATACCAGCTATGAGTTTTTCTGTCAAACCGGTAAAGATTTTGACGAATACTTAAGTAAGTTGGGTGCTAAACAAATGTCGCCACGCGTTGATTGTGATGTTGATTATGATGCCGATGTAAAAGTATGGTCAGACAGTATCGTCAGTAAAGCGAAAGCATTATTTGGCAGTGAAGTTGATACCAATAATGTCGTTGCTATGCCAACAGCAGGTGCGATGAGTGAATATACTAAACAAGCACCTTATGCCGCAGAATTAAGCTTAAGCCAGAAAATTACTGGCCGAGATTCTGCGAAAGATGTTCGCCATATCGAAATTGATTTAGCCGATTCAGGTATTACTTACCAAGCGGGTGATGCTTTAGGTGTGTGGTTTGAAAACGACAGTGCCTTAGTGACCGAACTTATTTCGGTGCTGAACTTGTCAGCCGATGAAAGCATTGAAGTGGCCGGAACAAGTTTATCATTAGCACAAGCATTAACCTCAACACTAGAAATTACTCAAACAGCAGTGAACTTTATTAGTTTTTGGGCAGATAAGTCGCAAGATAAAAATTTACTTACGTTAAGCGACGATAAAAATGCTGCCCGTGAGTATGCGGGTAACCATCAAATTATCGATGTCGTGAAAGCGGCTCCGGCTAAAGTTACGGCACAAGACTTCGCTGATGCACTTAGAAAGATTACCCCGCGTTTATATTCTATTGCCTCAAGCCAAGCTGAAGTGGAAGAAGAAGTACACTTAACGGTGGGGTTAGTTGAATACAATGAAAATGATCACTTAAGAAGTGGTGGTGCTTCAAGCTTTTTAGGTAAACGCTTAGCAGAAGGCGGTACGGTTAAGGTTTTCATTGAACACAACGATAACTTCCGTTTACCAGAAAATGGTGATACTCCGGTGATCATGATAGGTCCAGGTACTGGTATTGCACCTTTTAGAGCGTTTATGCAAGAACGTGAAGCAACCGAAGCAAGTGGTGATAACTGGCTGTTTTTTGGTGATCAAACCTTCACACAGGACTTTTTATATCAAGTGGAATGGCAAGGCTATTTAAAGTCTGGCTTGTTAACGCGCCTTGATTTAGCTTTTTCTCGTGATCAAGCTACAAAAATATATGTGCAAGACCGCTTACGTGAAAAAGCCAGTGAAATCTTTGCTTGGTTAGAGCGTGGTGCACATTTATATATTTGTGGCGACATGAGCCGTATGGCAAAAGATGTTGAGCTTGCCTTAGTCGATATTATTGCTGAGCATGGCAAGTTAAGTACCGAACAAGCACAAGACTATTTAAAAGAATTGCGTAACGCCAAGCGTTTCCAAAAGGATGTTTACTAATGACTACAACAAATAAAGAAACCGTATTAACAGGTCCTGGACCGTTAATTGTAGAAGGTAAGCAGGCTGATAACGAACGTTTAAAAGCAGACAGTAATTTTTTACGTGGCACTATTGTTGATGACTTAAAAGATCAAACAACGGGTGGTTTTACTGCTGACAATTATCATATTATTAGAACTCACGGTATGTATCAGCAAGATGACCGTGATATTCGAAATGAGCGTAGCAAGCAAAAGTTAGAACCTTTGCATAACGTTATGTTACGAGCTCGTATGCCAGGCGGTATCATAAAGCCTGAGCAGTGGTTGGCTATCGACAAATTTGCTCAAGAGAGCACCTCATATGGCAGTATTCGCTTAACAACACGTCAAACATTTCAATTTCATGGCGTGTTAAAGCCTAATATTAAATTAATGCATCAAACATTAAATAGTATCGGTATCGACTCAATTGCGACTGCTGGCGATGTTAATCGTAATGTTTTGTGTACTTCTAACCCGATTGAATCAGAACTTCATCAAGAGGCTTATGAGTGGGCCATTAAAATTAGTGAACATTTACTGCCTAAAACACGTGCTTATGCAGAAATCTGGTTAGACGGTGAAAAGCTTGAAGGCCCTGAAGGTAAAGAGACACAAGAGCCTATTTTAGGTAGCAACTACTTACCACGTAAATTTAAAACGACGGTTGTTATTCCGCCGCAAAATGATATTGACGTGCACGCTAATGACCTCAATTTCATTGCGATTGCTAAAGATGGCAAGTTAGTGGGTTTTAATGTGCTTGTTGGCGGGGGGTTAGCGATGACCCATGGCGATAAGTCGACGTATCCGCGCAAGGCAGACGATTTTGGCTATGTGTCTTTAGCACATACCCTAGATGTTGCGACTGCTGTTGTAACTACGCAACGTGACTGGGGAAACCGAGTCAATCGTAAAAATGCTAAAACTAAGTACACACTTGACCGAGTCGGTGTAGAAACCTTTAAAGCGGAAGTTGAGAAACGTGCTGGTATTACTTTTGAAACCACGCGTCCTTACGAATTTACCGAACGTGGCGACCGTATTGGTTGGGTTGAAGGTTTTGACGGTAGACATCATTTAGCTTTATTTATTGAAAATGGCCGTTTATTAGATAGCCCAGGTAAACCCCTTAAGTCAGGTGTGGCTGAATTAGCGAAAATACACAAAGGTGATTTTCGTATGACCGCTAACCAAAACTTAATTGTCGCGGGTGTAGCAACTGAAGATAAAGCACAAATTGAAAAAATTGCCCGTGAATATGGCTTAATTAACGACACGGTTTCAAAGCAACGTAAAGATTCTATGGCTTGTGTAGCATTTCCTACCTGTCCATTAGCTATGGCTGAAGCAGAACGCTATTTGCCGGGTTTTGTTACCGACGTAGAAGGCATCTTAGCCAAACATGATATGAGTGACGAAAGTATTATTTTGCGTGTTACTGGTTGTCCAAATGGCTGTGGTCGTGCGATGTTGGCAGAAATTGGTTTAGTTGGTAAAGGTCCAGGTAAATATAATATGCATTTAGGTGGCAACTTGGCGGGAACGCGAGTACCTAAAATGTATAAAGAAAACTTAAGCGAACAAGATATTCTTGATGAAATGGATATGCTAGTGGCTCGCTGGTCAACGGAAAGAAACAGCCATGAAGCGTTTGGTGATTTCACTATCCGTACCGGCATTATCGCAGAAGTGAAAAATAGTAAGCGAGACTTTCATGACTAAGCCTATTATTCATAGTGCTGATATCGCTGCGGCAAAAGCACCGATTAATAACCGTTTCCCGGCGTCCTTACCTAAGCCTTGGCTTAATCAGTGGAACGAGCTATTAGAACAGCAAACCGCTATTGAACGAGTTGAATGGTCGATGGAAAATTTACCATCGCAGTTTGTTTTGTCTTCTAGCTTTGGCATTCAATCTGCGGTTATGTTGCATATGTTGACGCAAGTCGATGCGAATATACCGGTAATTGTTACCGACACGGGGCACTTGTTCCCTGAAACTTATCAGTTTATTGAACAGCTCAACGAACGCTTAAAATTGAATTTACACGTTTATAGCGCAACAGAAAGTGCGGCATGGCAACAAGCAAAATATGGCGAAGAATGGGCAAAAGATGAAACATCACTCAAAGCTTATAATCGCCGTAATAAAGTTGAGCCGCTAGAACGTGGTTTACATGAGCTCAATGCAGCAACATGGTTTTCTGGTGTACGTCGTCAGCAATCTGAGCATCGTGAAGGCTTGTCTGTAGTTAGTATTTTACGCGGTCGTTTTAAAGTACATCCTATTATTGATTGGAGTAATAAGGATGTACATGAATACCTAACTAAGCATAACTTGCCTTATCATCCTTTATGGGATCAAGGCTATGTATCGGTTGGCGACACACATAGTACACGGCCATTAACGTTAGGTATGAATGAAAGTGATACCCGCTTTTCTGGTATGGCGAGAGAATGTGGTTTACATACTGACGGTGACGGTATTTAAATAACGCCCAACTTAATGTTTACTATTAAGGACAAACATCTTAGATGCTTGTCCTTTTTTATGTGGGGCACTTTTTGTCGTCATACTGAATTTGCCGACGTGACTGGTGGCAGGGTCTGGTGTGTACTCTTGTCGTCATGCTGAATTTATTTCAGTATCTGTATTTGGGATGTAAGTACAGGTCCTGAAACGAGTTCAGGATGACGGGGCTGGTGGCAGGGTGATGTGGTTTGGTGGCAAGATAACCGGACTTATAGCTGGATGATGAGGGTGTATCAGTATCTACATTGGTGGTTCTTAAACCACCAATTCTTATCCTTCTATAATTGAAAAGTTTTCGCTTAATGCACTTTTTAAATGCTGCAAATAAGTATCATCAATATTATCGCTGATTAGGCGTGCTAGCTCGCTGCCTATTGGGGTAAATTTATAAAACTTCAGTACACAGGATGATTTATTGGCGGTCAGCGTTAATGGCTTACCGTTAAAGTTAAAATGAAACGACTCTGACTTGTTCATGGGGTTAGATTCTGTCTCTTGAATAAAGACCAGATGATTATCGGCTAGAATTAGCAAATCAGCATAGCTCAAGGAAAATTGACTAAAGGTTATATTTTGTTCTCTATTTTTACTAAAAAAGTTTAGTAAGCCAGGTGTCTGGTAGGCTCCTGAAATAATACGTATATTTCTTTTTGTCTGTTCTGTCACGGCTAAGCTACAGGCCTTTGCTAACAATTTTGCTTCTGTGATACTCATGGCACGAAAAACCTTGAGGGTTTTAGTGGAAAATGAACCGGGTTGTGATATTTCGCCAGCGAGTATTTTTGCCCACAAGTTTTGCATGGTGGTATTACTAACATCTTCAGCAAGTTCGGTGAAGGTACTAAACCAATCAGCATCTGCTTTATTGGTGAACTCGGTAGCAGAACAGTAATTTACCGACTTTTTTATGATCGCTTCAAGATTTTCTTGTTTTCGTAATGCGGCAATCCGTGCTCTTTTTTGGGTTCTTTCTTCTAGTGGCATCTGTTTATCTGAAGAAACTAAGCCACCATCCAGTACAAAGTTTTTGGCTAATGCAAGAAGTTGCATTTGGGAAGAAACACCAGCACTTTTTTTATTACTACTATTTTTAGCCGTAGCTGTTGTTGTTTTTATTACTTCGCTGTTAACTGGCTCATCAGCAATAACCAGCGGTGCAGTTGAGGGTTCGTTGATGTCTTTCATAAAAATTACCGTAACTAATATATTATTTTCATTACTATTTTTTCTAAGCATACGCTGGAAAATTAAAATCAGCAATCTTCTCTTTATTCATCTAAACTTAACATAAATTAAGGAAGCAATTGAAATTATGAATATAATTGTAATTCTAGGTTGAATATTATTTAACTGACTCTTATTATGTAGTTAATTGGGAATATAATTCATAATAAAATTTGATGTGAAAAAAAAACCTTAATCAGTAGTATTTTTCTGGTTAATTGAGGACGATATGCAGGCTTCAGAAAATAATAATGACGACTTTTTATTTATTGATGATAGTGATGAAGATGAAATTCTAAATGATGGCAGTGCTGAAACGTGGAAAGTTCTGATTGTTGATGACGATCCCGAAATTCACTCTGTTACTCAGTTAGCACTCTCAGATCTCGTTGTCTTAGGTAAAAACCTAGAGTATATACATGCCTACTCAGGTCGTGACGCATGTCAGCTTATTGAAGAACACGAAGATATCGTTTTGGTATTACTCGATGTTGTCATGGAAACTGATGATGCTGGCTTAAATGTTGTAAAACATATTCGAGAAACTTTATCTCGCCAAGATATACGTATTGTTTTAAGAACCGGCCAACCCGGTTACGCTCCTGAAGAAAGTGTTATCAAAGATTATGATATTAACGACTATAAAACTAAAACAGAATTAACTCGTCGCAAGTTAGTGACTACCGTGTACGCGGCTATTCGTTCATATCAACAAATTCATTCGGTTAACCAAAATCGCTTAGGCCTAGAAAAAATAATTAGTGCTACTGCCGATTTACTTGAACTGCACAGTATTCATGAATATGCAGAAGGTGTGTTGTCGCAATTAATCAAACTGAGTAAGAGTCATTGCAGTGTTTTTTGTGCACGCGGGCAAGGTATTATTGAAGGCTCTGACGATTTAAGTTTACATATTTTAGGTCAAATCGGCCATAGCGCTGAACTTATTAATCAAAAGATTTCTTGCTTCGACAGAGATTCAGCACAAGATCGCATGAGTAGCTGTTTCACTCAAAAACAAAATAATTATGGTAGTGACTTTGCGGTATTGTATTTAGCAAGCGGTGGTTATCGCGCTGTTATTTATCTTGAAGTTGAGCAAGAGTTAACCGACATTCAAATACAGTTAATCGAAGTGTTTTTAGCCAATGTCGCCATCGGCTATGAAAATGTTCACCTCTTTCAAAAACTACGCAATGCTGCCTATCGCGATTGGCTAACTGAGCTACCCAACCGCTTAGAGTTTGTTAATTTGCTCGACAAATTTAGTCAGTCAGAAGAACCCAATTTGGTTGCCGCCTTAATCGATATAAATCACTTTAGTGATATTAATGATGGCTTAGGACAAGATTTAGGTAATAAGCTGTTACTCGCTGTTACAGAGCGCATGAAAGAATTAGGAAACAATTGTCAGCTTGCTCGCATGGGCGCCGATGTATTTGGTGTTATTGGTCCCGCTGAAAGTGTAAATCCTGATAAATTAATGTCACTATTTCATCGTTCGTTTATTGCGGGAGAACAATTATTACCTGTAACGGCATGTTTTGGGCTGTGCTCAAAAAGTAGTGCCGGTTCGCAAGGGGTAAATGTTCTCAATCAAATAAACATCGCCTTGAATTTAGCCAAGAAAAGTAATCACGCAAATTTTGTTTATTACAAAAAAGAAATGGAAGATGAAACACTTTGGCGTTTAGGTATGATCAGACAGTTACGTACTGATTTTGCAGATAATCGTTTAGAACTTTGGTATCAGCCTCAGCTTAGCCTAATTACCGGTAAGGTTATTGGCGCTGAAGCATTATTGCGCTGGCGCACTGCCGAAGGAAAGTTTATTTCACCGGCTGTGTTTATTCCTCTAGCAGAATATTCAGGGTTGATTGTAGAAATTGGCGATTGGGTTATTAACCAAGCCTGTAAACAAATTAAGGTATTAGAACAACAGAAATTCGATCATGTTGGTATTTCTGTTAACGTTTCTATCCCACAATTTAAACGTGATAACTTCGTTGACAGTATCATTCAAGCGACGATTAATCATGATGTTAAACCAAGTAAGCTCGAATTAGAGATCACTGAAAATATTTTAATGGATGAGCCACAAGTTGTTATTGATGCATTAGTTAAGTTGAAAGCTGAGGGTATTAGCATTGCGCTTGATGACTTTGGTACGGGCTATTCATCAATGAGTTATTTACAACAACTACCGCTTGACCGTTTAAAGGTTGACCGTTCGTTTATTACTGGAATTGCAGAGCCTGGGCAGTCATTGATTGCAGATACAATTATTAACCTCGGTAAGCAAATGAACTTAAAAGTTATTGCTGAAGGTATCGAAGAGGAAGAACAACAAGCGCATTTAATCGCTCAAGGATGTGACGAAGTGCAAGGTTTTTTTTATGCTAAACCTATGCCTGCTGATGAGTTTTTAACATTTTTACGTAACAATAAGTAATACATACTGTTGTTGCTAGCTTGAATAAATTAAAGCCGAGATATAATGTCTCGGCTTTTTTATTGGCTAATATATTTAAGAGGTTTCTTGGTATCTAAATTCGACGCCTTCCCTTGGTTGGCATGGAATCAAATGCGATAAAATCAAAGAACAACAAGCAAAGCCAGCACCAATATAAAAGACCCATGACGGGTTATAAATCCACACTAAACCAAGCAACGCCGGAATAACCACAGCAGCAATATGATTAATTGAAAAACTAACACCAGCACTTGATGCTAAATCTTCAGGCTTGGCTATTTTTTGAAAGTAGGTTTTAATCGCAATAGCTAAAGCAAAAAATAAATGATCTATCACATATAAGCTTGCTGCGATCGTCGAGTTTTCGACAAAGCCATAGGCAATAAAGATAGTAATTAAACCGATATATTCAAATTTTAGCACCCGACGTTCACCAATAATACCGATCAACTTGCCTATTTTTGCTGCGAATAACCAATTAAAAACATAGTTTATTAAGAATAATGCACTGATATCAGCAACGCTATAACCAAATTTTTCTACCATTAAAAAACCCGCAAATACGGTAAATATTTGGCGGCGCGCACCACTAAAAAAGGTCAAGGCGTAGAACAACCAATAACGCTTACGTAGTATCAGGCGTTTTTCTTGTTCAACTTTAACGGGAAATTCTTTAAAAGAAAATGCTAAACAAATAGTGAGCACTAGGCCGAGTAAACCAAATAAGGCATAAGTACTTTGATAAGACCACGAGAACTTTTCCATTATCAACCAAATACTGCTAAATGCGAGTAGTGATGCCGCCGACTTTACTGACAATAGACGCCCTAGAAAATAAGCGGTCTTATCCTTATCAATCCATTGCATGGTTAATGACTGGTTTACTGTTTCAAAATAATGAAAGCCAATAGACATGATAACAGTGGTGAGATACAAACCTAAAACAGAAGGAAAAAATCCAGTCATTATTACCCCAATAGCGGTAACGGCTAATGAAATAATGGCTAGTTTTTGTTCTTTAATAAACAGTAATAGATAAATAACCGTAAAGGCTAAAAATCCAGGTATTTCACGGAGACTTTGTAAAATACCAATTTCTTTACCGGTAAAACTGGCCTTTTCGATAACAAAATTATTGAGTAAAACCATCCAAACACTAAAAATTAGCGGCATGATAAATGCCATCGCGAGTAATAGATCTTCTGGTTGGTTAAGGCGATCTTTAATTGACATTATTTTCCAACGTTTGAGGCTGTAAAGGCTGTCTTAATTGAAACAAATTATTACAGTTCAGCAGTGTATGATTAAAATTTAAAGCTATATATTGTTACGCTGATTATTTTACCTTTATTTGTTAGGTAAAAGTAATGCATTAACAGGGATTAATTTTTATGGAGTGTAATAAGTGATCAAAATCGATAACATCAGTCGAATTTATGGTGAAGGCGAAACTCAAGTCATTGCCCTAAATAATGTTTCTTTAACCATCGAAAACAATGAATTCGTTGCGATTATGGGCACATCGGGTTCAGGAAAATCAACGTTAATGAGTATATTGGGTTGCCTCGATACACCGACTTCTGGCGAATACTTACTATCTGGCGAGTCTATAAAAAATATTGATGATGAAAGTCTCTCTCAGATCCGCAATCGCAAAATAGGTTTTATCTTCCAAACCTTTCATTTATTACCACGTTTAACAGCCCTTGATAACGTTATTTTACCGCTGCGTTACAGTAATGCCGACCCACAAGACGCTAAAAAACGGGGTATGGAAATGCTGGATAAAGTAGGTTTATCTTCGCGTTGGCATCATAAACCCTTTGAAATGTCTGGCGGGCAACGTCAACGTGTTGCTATTGCTCGGGCGCTAGTGAATCGTCCCGAAGTTATTTTTGCGGATGAACCGACGGGTAACTTAGATTCTAAAACCTCTTATGAAATTATGGATCTACTCTGTGAACTACATAATCAGGGGCAGACTATTGTTATGGTGACTCATGAAGAAGATATTGCTGCGTATGCGGACAGAATGATCCGCATGAAAGACGGTAACATCATTGAGGACAGAATGATCCGCATGAAAGACGGTAACATCATTGAGGACAGACTATGTATCAAAAACTAATATTATCAATCGCTATACTTGCTTTTAGCGGCTCGTCCTTAGCCGAAGTTCAAGCCCCTTTAATCTTATCCGGTCAAATTAAAGCCAGCGACAATCAAACATTTTACTCACCTAAAACAGATAGTTGGAATGTTCAAGTGCAATGGTTATTACCAGAAGGTGAGATAGCTAAAAAAGGTGATTTAGTTGTCGTCTTCGACAGTGGCTCAATTCAAAGTCAAATAGAACAAGAAAAGGTAAGTTTGATTGCCGCAAATGAAGAGTTATTTCGTTTGACTAGTAGTGCTAAACAATCACTTTTAGAAGCGACTTACGGGCAAAAGAGAACTGCATTATTACTTGATAAAGCACGTATCGATGCGGGTATTGCTGTTGTTCATTTAAGTGAATATGATTATCAAAAAAACCAACTTGGGCTTGAAAAAGCGGTTGTCGCTAATGCGAAAGCGCTCGAAAATTTAAAGCAAGTCAAGGTCGCTAATAAGGTTGCTGTGACCAAGCAAAAAATTACCATTGTAAAGCATCAGGATAAATTGCAATACAATGAGTACAAACTCAAGCAGATGAGTGTTTATGCCGAGCGAAGTGGTCCGGTACTTTATGGGATACATCCTTGGAATGGTGAAAAAGTATTTGTCGGAATGACGGCGCAACCTTCTTGGGAAATCGCAAAAATTCCGTCGGTAAATGGTTTATATATTGAAGCTTGGGTACATGAAGTTGACTACAAGAATATGCGTGTAGATAGCGTTGTCGATTTTAAGCTAGATGCTTTTCCACAATATAACCTCGTGGCTACATTAACCGAAATATCGAGCCAACCCGAAGAACGTAAAGAGTGGGGCAATGATGTTTACTATCGCGCTGTTTTCTCTTTTTCGCTTGATGAAGCCTTAACCTTATTACCGGGCATGAGCGCTCAATTAGAGTTTACAGGAGTAAGCCCAAGTGAATAAATACTTTGCAACCATATTGTTAATATTACTATGTGCTTGTGAAAAAGCACCCAGTGAAACCGTGAAGTTAGAACAAGTGCGTTTGGTTGTTAGCGCTAGTGGGGAATTAGAGTCAAAGCAAACGGCAATGATAGCACCACCGTCAGTTTCCCGTATGTGGCAGTATCAAATTAAGCAGTTAACACCCGAGAATACCCGCGTAAAAAAAGGTGAAGTGATCGTTGCCTTCGACAGTAAAAAAGTGATGGATAGGCTAGTTGATAAACAAGCTGACTTAGACCGGGCGCAAAAGGAACTGGAAAATAAAAAAATTAAGGAAGAAGAGTCAGAGCAAGAACTTATTCTCAGTATTGCTGAAAAGCAAATGGAGTATGAAAAAGCTGAGCGTAAAGCCGATATTATTGATAACAGTCGCGCTGAAAATGATCGCAAAAAGTCGGTGATTGATTTTACTATTGCCGAAAATGATTTATTTCTTGCTAAAGAGCGACTCACTTTTCATAAAAACAATAAAGCACTCAATTTAAAGTTGGCAAAGGGAAAAGTAAATCGCTTAACCGCAGAGGTAAATGACTTTAAAAGTGACATTGAGCGTTTGAAAGTTAAAGCACCAATTGATGGCATGGTTATCTACCGAGCTAATTGGCAAGGAGAAAAGCCAGCGGTGGGTGAGAGTATTCAATTTGGCCAGCCAATTGTTGAACTTGCTGTTATTGAACAGATGCAATTAAAAGCACAAATTGCTGAACCTGACAGTGGCAAAATCAAACTTAATCAAAAAGTAAAAATTATGATTGATGGTACTCAAGAAATTGTTTTGCAGGGAAAAATCGTTGAATTAGGCCGGGTTTTTCGTGATAAATCTTCACAAGATAAACGTCGTGTGTTTGATGCTATTATTGCTTTTGAACAACCTAAAGATACGGTGATACGCCCAGGCATGACCGCACGTATTGAGGTTGTTATCGCAGTGATTGATAACGCGCTAACCTTGTCATCGCAAGCCGTTAAGTTAGAAAATGGCCAAGGGAGTGTTCGAATTACCGGCCTTTTTTCAGATCATGAAGAAACCATTGAGGTTGCTCATATCGTTGGAGATAAAGTGGTCATTAAAAGTGGTTTATCACAAGGAGATATAGTGGCTTTATGAAATATTCACAACAATCAACAATAAAAAAGTCTTTTATCGTTAGCTTATTGTCTATTGCAATAACAGGCTGCTCAGGGCAAGAAAGTGCGCCCTTGTTATACGAAGTTATTACGCAAGACTTTATCGTTAATGTTCCGGCAAAAGGCGAACTTTTTGCAGCAAAAGCCACGGTGATAAATGCGCCGATGAGTCGACAAGGGCCACAAAATATTTCATGGTTAGCACCAGAGTTTTCACGCGTTAAAAAAGGTGATGTTATTGCCCGCTTTGACGGAGAAGCGATGGAAATTCAAAGTAAAGATAGACAAAATGAATTGTCGATCACCGAACAAGAAATCATTGAAAAAACTGGCATGCTTAATCAAGCACTTAACTCAATCAACAAAGATATTGGTATGGTGGGTCAAGAGAAAAGTTTTGCGGAAAACTTTTCAATCAATGATGATCAAATACGCTCGAAATTAGACATCTTAGATTCATTACAAAACACCCAGTACTTAGGGTCTAAAGAAGAATATCTTTATTGGAAAAATGATAGTTTCAGTACCAGTTCAGCAGGAGATATGGGCTTGCTGGAAATGAAGCAAGCGCAGAGCAAAAGTAAATTAAAACAGTTAAGTGAAGGCTTAGCAAAACTGGAAGTGAAAGCACCGCACGATGGCTTACTTGCTTATAAAGCTAATTGGCGTGGAGAAAAGCCACGTGAAGGCCAGTCATTATGGCCGGGGCAAAAAATTGCCGAGTTACCTGACATCAGTAACATGAAAGTTAAGTTATTCGTTTTAGAAAGTGAGGCGATAAATTTAGCCGTAGATAAATCGGTAACCTTCTCTTTAAATGCTTATGCGGATAAACCGTTTAAAGGAAAAATTGAGACGGTTGCCCCGTTTCCTACCTCGATAAAGCGTGGTGATCCACAAAAATATTTTGAAGTCATTGTTATTTTAGCCGAGCAAAATAGCGAGCTATTTGTACCAGGAAGAAAGTTAGAGGCTAATATTGAAATTATCGCCACCCGTCAAAAAATTATTATCCCGTTGCAAAGTGTCTTTGTCGAAGCAAAGCAGACTTTTGTCTACTTGTATAAAAATGGCGATTACACTTCAGTACCCGTTACTTTAGGGCAGGCGAGTTTAAGCCATGTTGAAGTTTTATCAGGGCTTAAAGTAGGTCAGAAAATAGCATTAACCGACAAGGAGCATAGTTAATGAAATATTTAGCGATTTTTTTGGATACTTTTTCCGAACTTGCTCAGCATAAATTGCGCACGTTGTTAACATTACTTGGCATGATCTTTGGCGTTGGCGCGGTTATCGCGATGCTTAATATTGGTGAGGGTGCGGAAGCGGAAGCGATGAAAATGATCGACTCAATGGGTTTACATAACTTAATCATAGAAGGCAAAGTTTTTGAAGAAAAAGAACTACAAGAACAACGCAAACACTCCACAGGTTTAAGTATTAGAGACGGTGAAATTAGTGCGCGTTCATTACCGTTTGTTACTGCGTTTAGTGCGCAAAAACTCATTGATACTTACAGTATTTTCAGTGGCGAAGGAAAAAGTGACGGTGAAGCAACAGGAGTGAGTGCTAGCTTTTTTGACTTGTCTAAATTTAATCTAGCCCAAGGGCGTTTACTCAACGAGCGCGACGATCAAAACTTTTCTCAGGTAGCATTGCTCGGTTCATCAACCGCGAAACAGCTTTTTCCAAAAGGTAATGCCATCGGTCAAAATATTAAAATTAATCACCTGTGGTTTAAAGTGGTTGGGGTATTACAAGCCCCTTTTTTAAAGAAGCAAGAATTTCAGGGCATAAAACTTGGTGGCGACCAACGTCAGGTGTTTATCCCTTTGAAAACCGCCATTCATAAATTTGCCAGTAAAAAGCTAGCGAGTGAAGTGACCAGTATTAAACTTAAACTAGATAACAGTGTCGACCCTATCAGTGCCGCGCAAGCCGTGAGTCACTTGCTTAATCGTCGCCATAATGAAGTTGACGATTACAACTTAGTTATTCCAGCGGCATTATTGGCTCAGCAAAAACAGACACAACAAATCTTTAATATTGTGATGTCATGTGTTGCCGGTATCTCTTTATTAGTGGGCGGAATAGGCATTATGAATATAATGCTTGCTACAGTATTAGAACGTACCAAAGAAATTGGCTTGTTGCGTGCGGTTGGTGCAACACAAAAAGATATTCGCTTACAGTTTATTGCCGAGAGTTTTACTATTTCAATTATGGGCGGTATCTTGGGGGTGTTTTTTGGGATCCTGCTCTCAGAGCTTATCGCACTTTATTCTGAATGGGCGGTCTCTTGGTCAACAAGTGCCATTATTTTGTCTTTTAGTATTTGTGCTTTAGTTGGCTTAACCTTTGGTGTTTATCCAGCCATTAAAGCGTCCAAGCTTGACCCTATTGATGCCTTACAAAGTGACTAGTTAAGATAACTGATTACTGCGTTATTTTGGTTAAAGCGTCAATAGCTTCTGTTGACGCTTTGTTATTCATTTTTGTCTGAAGAGCATCGCCACTTTTAATAGCGAGTGCTAAGCGGCTAATGTTAAATTTATTTTATTGATTTATTAACCTAGCGGAGACTTTTAGTATTAATTTTAATTTCTTGTGCCTATCGTCTTTTAGGGCCTATTAATCGGCTTTTACCGCGAGCCATTCTTTCTGTTTTAATTAAAAAGCCATAGATTAATACACCTAATTAAAACGCCTGTTTAAAAAATTTGCATTTATTTTTCTTTCAAGGCACACTCAATCGTCTATTATTATAAAAACTGATCAGTTAAATTATTATTTAATTGAGTTCAGACCCTATTTTTATCCCACTAAACGAGGAAACTAGGCATGTTATTTCAAGGTCAAAACCTTTCTGCCGAATTACTGAATGACGGCATTGTTGAATTTAAATTCGATGCACAAGGCTCAGTGAATAAGTTTGATCAGCAAACTTTTAAAGAATATATCGAAGTGGTTGCTGCTATTAACAATTGTGCAGATGCTAAAGGCGTACTTGTAACGTCTGGAAAGTCTAACTTTATTGTTGGTGCAGACATCACTGAATTTTTAACAATGTTCAAACTTCCTGAAGCGGAACTTATTCCTTGGATCAAAGGCGGCTCAGACGTTTTTGATTCATTTGAAGACATTAAGCTACCAACAATTGTTGCACTTAATGGTTTTGCTTTAGGTGGCGGTTGTGAAATGAGCTTAGCTTGTGACTACCGTATTGCTGATACAACATGTTCGATAGGTTTACCTGAAGTTAAATTAGGCCTAATTCCTGGTTTTGGCGGCACAGTGCGCCTACCAAGAATTATTGGCGCTGATAATGCTGTTGAGTGGATGTCGACCGGTAAAGCCTTTAAGCCTGAACAAGCAATGGCTGTTGGTTTACTTGACGCGGTTGTTGCGCCTGAGCATTTACGCGAAGCCGCTATTAACATGCTTAAACAAGCGATGTCTGGTAAGTTAAATTGGCAAGCTAAACGTCAACAGAAACTTGAAGCGTTAAAGCTTAGCCCCGTTGAATCAATTATGACCTTTAATACTTGTAAAGGTATGATTGCTGCTAAAGCCGGTAAACATTACCCTGCACCTATGATGATGGTCAAAACTATCGAAGCTGCTGCTTTACTCGGTCGAGCAGAAGCTATGCTTATAGAGAATGCAAATTTTGCTAAGCTTGCTAAAACTGATGCGGCCACCGCGCAAATTGGTTTGTTTATGGCCGACCAAGTAGTTAAAGGCAAAGCAAAAAAAGCCGCTAAAATGGCGACTAAACAAGTCAATAAAGCAGCGGTGTTAGGTGCTGGTATTATGGGCGGCGGTATTGCTTACCAGTCTGCCTATAAAGGTACGCCAATCATCATGAAAGACATTAATGATGCGGCACTTGATTTAGGTTTAAATACTGCTGCTGGCATTTTAACCAAGCAAGTTGAACGCGGTCGTATGAATGTTAAGACTATGGCTGGCGTGTTAAATAACATCACACCAACCCTTAGCTACGATAGTGTTAAAGATGTTGATATTGTGGTTGAAGCGGTAGTCGAAAACCCTAAAGTTAAAGGTATGGTCCTTGCTGAAGTAGAAAGTTTTCTTTCTGAAGATGCCATTTTAACCTCTAACACCTCAACGATTTCTATCGATTTGTTAGCGCAAAGTGTAAAACGTCCAGAAAACTTCTGTGGTATGCATTTCTTTAACCCGGTAAACAAAATGCCATTGGTTGAAGTTATTCGTGGTAAAGCAACGTCTGAAGAAACCGTTGCTGCTGTTGTTGCTTACGCGGCTAAAATGGGTAAGTCACCGATTGTTGTTAACGATTGTCCTGGTTTTTATATCAACCGTGTTTTATTCCCATACTTTGCTGGCTTTAGCCAATTAATGCTTGAAGGTGTTGATTTTGCTGCTGTTGATAAAATTATGGAAAAACAATTTGGTTGGCCAATGGGCCCAGCATACTTACTTGATGTTGTAGGTGTTGATACCGCTGATCATTGTACGGGTGTTATGTCATCTGGCTTCCCAACGCGTATGGCAAAAATTGATAATGACCCAGTAAGCACGTTATACAGTAATAAGCGTCTTGGTCAGAAAAATGGCAAAGGCTTTTATGATTACGGTCAAGACAAGCGCGGGCGTCCAACAAAAGTAGCATCTGCTGATGCCTACGCATTGTTTGAAAGCACCTGTGCCGACAAAAAAGAATTTAGTAGTGAAGACATCATTGCTCGCTTAATGATCCCTATGGTCAATGAAGTGGTGCGCTGTTTAGAAGAAGGTGTTGTTGATACTGCCGCTGAAGCTGATATGGGCTTAATTTACGGTATTGGTTTCCCTCCATTTAGAGGTGGTGCAATTCGTTATTTAGAAACATTAGGTTTAACTAACTTTATTGCTATGGCTGATAAGTATGCGCATTTAGGTGAAATTTATCAGGTAACTGATGGATTACGCGAAATGGCTAAATCAGGTAAATCTTATTTCAACACCGACGTAAAAACAGCATAAGCTAAGGAGAAGAACATGAAAGAAGTAGTCATTGTAGATTGTATTCGTACACCAATGGGACGCTCTAGAGCTGGCGTTTTTCGTAACGTTCGTGCTGAAGGTTTATCAGCGCATTTAATGCAGCAACTATTAGTACGTAACCCTAATTTAGATCCGTCATTAATTGAAGATATTATTTGGGGCAACGTTAAGCAAACTAAAGAGCAAGGTTTTAACATTGCGCGTAATGCACAATTATTAACGAGTATTCCAAAAACAGTTGGCGCGGTAACGGTTAACCGTTTATGTGGTTCATCAATGCAAGCTTTGCATGATGCAACAACCAATATTATGTGTGGCCAAGGCGATGTCTTTATCGTTGGTGGTGTTGAGCACATGGGACATGTTCCTATGATGTACGACGTAGACTTTGATCCGGCCTTGAGCAAGTACATTTCTCGTGCGGCTGGCAATATGGGTTTAACCGCTGAGTTACTCGGTAAGCAGTTTGGTATTACCCGTGAACAACAAGACGCTTTTGCGGCACGTTCACACAGAAAAGCTTATGAAGCACAGCTTGCTGGTCGTTGGGACAATGAAATTGTTGCCACCCAAGGACACGATGCAATGGGCGCGTTAACCTTAGTCGAGCATGATGAAGTTATTCGTCCAGAAACAACAATTGCAACGCTTGCCGGTTTACGTCCAGTGTTTGATCCCGTTAACGGTACGGTAACAGCCGGTACATCTTCTGCGTTATCTGACGGTGCTTCGGCCATGTTAGTAATGTCTGCTGACCGCGCTAAAGAACTTGGTTTAACGCCTCGTGCTAAAATTCGTGGTATGGCAGTTGCGGGTTGTGATCCTTCGACTATGGGCTTTGGTCCTGTCCCAGCAACGAAAAAAGCATTGAAGCGTGCCGGTTTATCTTTAGCTGATATAGAATTAGCTGAATTTAACGAAGCCTTTGCGGCTCAAGCATTATCGTGTGTTAAAGCTTTAGGCTTAGAAGACCGAGCTGAAGATATGATTAACTTAAACGGTGGCGCTATCGCCTTAGGCCATCCACTAGGATGTTCTGGCTCGCGTATCACGGGTACCTTATTGAACCTTATGGAAGGTCAAGATGTCAGCATAGGTTTAGCGACTATGTGTATCGGTTTAGGTCAAGGTATTGCAACGGTAATTGAACGCGTTTAATTACTAACGTTTAATACTGTGATAAAGCATTAAAAAGCTCACCTCGGTCGGGCTACTGAATGAACTTGGAGTCGTTATATGCAAATATAGCGACTTTTTCATTTTTATATTATTTTTATCTCTATTTATCAGTAACATTTAAATAACTAAAATTATAAAATCATACAGTTAACGATTTAAATTCAAGTGGTTAGCTGTATTAGGATGTGTCCTGTCAATTTTTGGCTTTATTTCTCTTATCCTCTTTTTAAAACCATGAAACTGTGAATTTTATAAATCTATGTTATTCTCAGACTAACTCTTTAATTTTAAAATGAATTATTAACATATGGATACGTTTAAAAACATAAAGCTCAAGGATTGGAGACAGTTTGGGAGTATTGACATTGATTTTGATTCAGATATTACAGTACTTACAGGACCTAATGGGTGTGGTAAAACTACGATACTGAATGTGCTAGCTCGTCACTTTGGGTGGAATATTAACTTTATTTCCACTCCACATATAAGTAAAAAAACGAAAAAGAAATTATGGTCCGATATTAAGAGAATATTTAAATCTGAAACAGACGAAGTACCTTCTCAAACAGAAGTAGGTTCTATTCTTTATAGTAACGGTAATGAATGCAAACTAGTCGTGCCACAACAAAATCAAGCACAGTATTCTTTGCAATATCAGGGACAAATAGGCTTAACTGGGCTTAATATCCCATCGCATCGCCCTATTATGAGTTATTTTCAAATTCAAAATATACCTACAAACCCTAAAACAAACCAGCAACAACATCAAGAGTTTCAGCAGCTATTATTTCAAGCTTATGGTTCGGATAACACTAGAAATCCAGGTACTGTTCTAAAACAATCATTAATTTCTCTAGCTTTATTCGGAGCTGGAAATGAACATGTTCAACCTAATCCAGAGTACCATCAGTTATTTAATGATTTTCAAAAAGCTCTAAAAATATTGCTACCGAAATCAATTGGTTTTCAAAAATTAGAAATAAGAAGCCCTGATATTGTTCTAGTTACGGACACAGGTGATTTTCCACTAGATGCTATGTCTGGAGGTGTAAGTGCTATATTTGGAATGGCTTGGCAGATACATATTTACGGGGCAGATAAAGAAGGCTGTACTGTAATTATTGATGAACCAGAAAATCATCTACACCCAAGTATGCAAAGAGAATTTCTGTCTCTATTAAGAAAAGCATTTCCTAATTTCAAATTTATCATATCCTCTCACAGCCCATTTATCGTGTCATCAGACCCTAAAGCAAGTGTGTATGCTTTAAGTTATGATGAAGATAAAAGAATTTCTTCCGTAAAGTTGTCTAATGCTGATTTAGCAGGTTCTCCAAATAAAATATTAAAAGATATATTAGATGTTCCAACTACCCTACCTGTTTGGGTAGAAGATGAGATCAGAGGAGTAATAGAAAAATATGAAAATTTACCCGATGATGAGAGTAAAGCTACTGCAATACTGAATGAATTGAAATCTCTCGGTATAAATAGCTCACTGTCTGAATATGAGGGCTAATTATGAGAAAAATAGATAAGTTACCAAAGCCACAAATTCTTATAGACAATGAAACACCATGGTTGATTGCATTTAAAGCAGATAAATCTAATGCAACAAAAAAATACCGTTATCGGCATGCAGATATTAAGACAACACTTCGCTCTGAAACTAATGACAAATGTGTCTATTGTGAAAGTAAAGTTGGTCATAATACCCCCGGAGATATTGAGCACAAAATACCATCCTCAAAGGTTGAGGATTTACATTTTAGCTGGGAAAACTTAACTATCGCCTGTACTGAATGTAATAGAAGAAAGAATGACTATTATGAGGTAGGTACGGAGTTTTTAGATCCTAATATAGATTATGTAGAAGATTTCATTGAGCATCATGGTCCCATTACTACATGGAAAGCTGGCTCTCAAAGAGCAGAAGTAAGCATTAGAATTTTAAAGCTGAACTCTAAGGAACGCTTACCACTCATTATTAACAAAATTGAAAAAATTGAAGAGGTTAATAACCTCGTTGAAAGATATGAAAGCCAGCAGAACTCAATGTTAAAAAAGTTGTTAGAAAAACAACTTTTAGAATTGGCAAGTAAAGCTAGCGAATACTCTGGGATGGTATTAGAAATGCTTGTTAAGAAAGGAATTCCAGTATAATGATATTTATTCAAAGCATTAGTTGTCTGATTGCGTTTTATATATTTTGTCTATAAATTTTGAGTTACTGCTAAAACTTAGTATATCTTTAGCATCATAAATACAATTTACTAAATGTAAACGCATGGCAGGTGTAGAAGGCTTTGGTTTTTCGAAGCCTTTAAATTTTTTCTTATTGGTACGCTCATTTGTCATGCAGTAATTGAAATATATACGTTTTATTTCTATTAGTTTTGCCATCCATTCTGGGTTATAACCAGCGTAAGCATTCCAACGCTTTGAATTAGTTCCACTAGTTACAGGGCGTTCAAGCATGTTTAAATGTCTACGAATAATTTGAAACCAGTTGTCAACGCCATGTAATGAAGCCGACTCAAGTAAGTTCGTTATTTGCTTTATATCCTTATTTTTTATATTACTTAAAGGCAAAACACCAGCGAAGTGTGAATTGAAGTTAGGGCTAACAATCCATTCAGAACGTGTTCCAGGCATAGTTACTCTGTTAGATAACTGATCTTGCCAAAGCAACGTCAGCCTTTCTTTTTTGTTCAATTCTGGAAATTCATGCTGTAGTTCTATGTCTTTTTCTTTTAACCTTTGTGCAGTGGATTTATCGAGTAGTTGATGTCCACCTGCACGCTCAGCAAAGACTTGAAATGCATTTAATTTACCATGTGCTATCCAATCAGAGAAAACGCCACAAATGGCTGTTTTAAAGCCAGCATCATTATCAGCATAAAGATTAACCCTTCCGCTATATTTCAATGTTTCTTTTAATACCTCGAAGTGAGAAAGGATGCTATATGTTTGATGAACTAATAATCCCTTTTGGGGGAGCTGCATCTCTACATCTGCACTACTACTATTTATTGGCTCATTTGCTTCATCATCACTTAAAACATATTGAGAAAAACGTCTAAAGTAACTTTCCTTATTAAACTCTTTTTTGCCTTTATGTTCTTTCTTGATGTATGAGTAATCGCTTGAGAAATCGAAATTAATTGTTGATGCAAAAACATAACCAGATCCATTATCAACTGTAGAAGTATTAATAATTGGTGTTGGCAAAGGCATATTATGATCACCCCAATTACTGAGATAATGCTGCCTATCACTACTTATATTAAGGATTTTAGTAGCAACAGCAAAATCTAAATTTAGTTTATGATAAGCGTCAAATGCGAGTGCTTGTTGATAAAAGAAGTCTATTTTTGCATATATAACTTTTGCTGATATCCCAAACTTTTGTTCGGCTCTATTTATGATCCCTTTATTCATCATGTCGTTAAATAAGGGTAAGTTTATATCGCGCAAATAATGACGTTGTTGTGGATCTAATTTTACTGAGAACCTCGTATCACATGTCTTGCATTGAATTCGTTGAGAGCCTATTTTTTCTTCTGTAGAAATACCACTTATTGGTTTACCTCCTTTGTTTAATTTTTTACTGCTTCTATGTTCAATC
Source organism: Colwellia hornerae (assembly GCF_007954355.1). Classification (GTDB taxonomy): domain Bacteria; phylum Pseudomonadota; class Gammaproteobacteria; order Enterobacterales; family Alteromonadaceae; genus Colwellia_A; species Colwellia_A hornerae. The sequence continues at coordinate 62,913 of NZ_VOLR01000006.1, read as the reverse complement.
GTTGCAACAGGCTTCGTCTTTCCTGACAATTTATATAACTCTGAAAAGCTAAATATTCCTTTACCAACGTTCTCACATTTAGGTTTAAGTCTTGCTTCACCTTTTCTTATTTCAGCAGAATAGGGAATATAATAATGCCGTTCCCCGTAGGGTTTACTAGGATCACCAGAGTTTGAGCAAGAAGGTTCAATTTGTAGTCCTATTAATGAAAGTCTTTCAACTTCTTTGGTATAGGCTCGGTTGTTGATCATGACGGTACTTTGACCGCATAATTTACATGTTAGTAAGTATTCTTTCTTATTTCGATTTGATGTTAATTTGTAATCATTTCCTAAACCTCGCTTTAATTTCCCATCGACTTCGTATGTTGGGTTCTTAGCTACTATTCCAAAGTTTTCGCATTCACTGTTTTTACAAAAATTCTGCTGAACATAAGTTCCATTTTCTTTGCTTTTATAGGCTCTTGGGATTGATAATGCTTTAGTTGGCCTATGTTTATTTTCTTGAGGTGTTGATTTAAGAGGCTTTACATCTTTATCAATGAGCTTAAAGAATAACTCTGCACATAATGATGAATCGAGGTAGGCACTATGAGTAGTTCGTTGTGATATATCTATATTGTATCGTTTACAGGCATTATCTTGGCTGATTCTTTTTCCACCGAACTTTTGTGTCGCCAAATCCATTGCACAGATAACTTTTTCGCAGATATCATTGACGGTAGAAGGGTAATTGATACGATTAAGTTCTGAATTTAGAAACTTCAAATCAAAATCTGCATTATAAATCACTAGATGCGCATCTTTAATAAGAGAAATTAACTGTTCGTGGACATCCTTGAATAGAGGTTTATCTACTAAGACTTCACTGGAGATTTTGTGAACTTGAAAAGCACCTTTTGTAGACTTCTTGCCTTCAGGATTTAATTGTAGATTAAATACATTCCCTGTAGGTTGAGTATCCTTATATTCTATGCAGGCTAGCTCGATGATCCGATGACCACCAGTATGTGGATCTAATCCTGTAGTTTCAGTGTCTAAAAAGACATATCTTGGCATTTTATGTTCTCCTATATTGATATTATAGGACGTTTCTGCCAAAAATTAAGTATCTATCTGATATTTAATGACTAATTGCACGATATTTCACTACAAACCTTCCTTTTAAGACAGGGGTTCAGGTTTTTAATGTATATTTTACAGTTTGTTATAAATAAAAAAGCCACTATTGAAAAATAGTGGCTCCAAGTTCATTCAGTAGCCCGCACCTCGGTGAGCTTTTTTGTGTCTGTACTTAACGGGATATCGACACCGCCATGCTTTTTGTGTTCTCATTGCTTAATGAATAAAGCAATCGATTTAGCTAAGGGAATATGTAGCAAATGATGGGTACTATTGATTACAGTAATTATAATCTAGAGGAGTTACACGAAGCTGCAACTTCAATAGATAGAGAAAAATTTCCTGAAAGAGCGAGTAAGCTAGATCAACTCATCAAAGATTTTACAATATTGACTCTTGAACGAGACCATACTTGGGCTGGAAGTGTGGATAAAACCTATCAAAGGAACATGAAGTTATTTGATTTTGAGATGATTACATCATTATTTTTGCTGGTTTTTATTGTTTGGCGTAGTGTGGTTATTTATTTTTTTGATGCTCATGTGTGGGATGTCGAAGAGTATTTTTGGCCGGTTTATATTATTGTATTAATAGTGACAATTATGCGTTTAAAAAAAGAAAAAACTGAAGCGTTTGAAGATTATCTGAAATTATCCTCAGGAAATATAGAATTTAAATCGTTAGGGGTACTGTCTAAAATTGACTGGTCAGAAACGATTAAAGTCGAGTTAGAGATCTCTAAATATAGTCGTTGTTATCGGTTTTATGATGATAAACCTATTAAGATTATGCCTTTACCTAAGGCATTAATATATGAAAATTATCAAATAAATGAACAGGATATACTTAGATTTATTCGAGCAAGAACAACTTATTTAAAAATACCCTTTGAGGAAAAGACTGAAGCTTGGCGCCTGCTAACGTAGAGCATTAACCATTAACCATTAGGCATTTTGAAGTTGATAGTAAGCGACGTTACATTCAAATAATGGGTCAACATGAAGATATGTTTTGACATAAGACATACCTATATTTTTCATGACACCAATAGAGCCCAGATTTTCTTCATCAGCAATGGCGCTAAATTTTTTGTATTGCGTGTTCGCAGCTAAAGCATTTTTAATGTGTTGGGCCGCTTCACTGGCAAAACCTTTGCCCCATGATGTTTGAAAAAATCGCCAACCGAGTTCTAGGTTATCAAACTCAGGTAAGGCAGAGAAAAAATTCATTGGCCGCACAAGTACCCAGCCAATATATTGATCAGTTTCAGTGATATTTACTTGCCATAAACCCCAACCTTTCGTTGGATTAAGGTACTTTTGCATACGAGGCACTAACACGTTTGTAATGGTCTCGCGTGACGAAGGGCTACCATCACTGATAAAACGCATCACTTCAGGGTCTTGATCAAGTTGATATAATAACTCTGCATCGTCAGCAGACATTAATCGGTAGCTTAGTCGCGCAGAGTTATTGATTTTCATGGTTAAGCTAATGAATCTTGTAGAGGTGGTACTACTTGTTTTTTACGACTCAATACGCCGTCTAGCCATACTTTACCGTCAACAAGTGTTTTGCCATAAGCTTTTTCTGTTAAATCAGCATTGTCGCTAATAACTAACATTTCAGAACCTTCTTTCATAATATCGGTCAGTAATAATAAAACCGTATGACGATTACCTTCGGCTTTTAATTTTGCAATGTCAGCAAATAATTCAAGCTTCATATCGTCAAAGATGGCGAGGTCAAGTACTTCCAACTGACCGATACCCACTAAGTTACCATGCATGTTAAAGTCTTTAAAATCACGTAACACTAAGTCACGTATCGGCGTACCTAATACTGCAGATTTTACTGCAAACATTTCCATACCCAAGGCTTTTGCGTCGCTAATACCTGCAATTTCAGCTAATGCTTCAACACACTTAATATCAGCAGTGGTACAGGTGGGTGATTTAAAAATAACCGTATCAGATAAAATAGCGCACATCATTGCACCAGCAATATTTTTTGGAATTTCTACATCGTAGAAATCGTACATCATTTTAATGATGGTATTGGTACAGCCAACAGGACGAACCCAAATTTCTAAAGGGGTAGAGGTAGTAATATCGCCTAATTTATGATGATCAATAATGCCTAATATTGTCGCTTCATCGATATCATCAGGTCCTTGAATACGGTCTGAATGGTCAACAATATAGATACCTTCGCCAGCAAAACTTGTTTTTAATTCAGGTTGCTCAAAACCAAATTTGTCTAAAATAAATAAAGTTTCTGGTGAAAGTTCCCCTAAACGAGCTGGGACGGTTTCTTCACCTAGCGTGGTTTTTAAATAGGAAAGGGCGATAGCTGAACAGATTGAATCTGAATCAGGTGTTTTGTGTCCAACAGCGTAATTAGGCATAAGTTTTCTCGTATTAGCGTTTATATTGAGGCTATATTTTAAATTGGCGATATTTTAGCAAATAAACTATGGCAGTGAAAAGTTAAAGCTCACATTATCGGCACTAAATCATATCAATACCACTAAGTCACTTATGACTCACGATAACCGAGTTAGTAGAATTGCGTTAATAAACCAACGCCAATGAATGTTAATACTAAAACGATAATGGGCAGTTTGACTATCCGTAATAAATAAAAACCCATAAGCACAGAAAATAATTCAAATAGTGAACTAACAGCACTAGTAAAAATAGGGTGATAAAGCGCTGAAAATAACAAACCAACCACAGCTGCATTTACCGCCATAACCGCACTGGTTACTTTGGGCTTTGTTGCTAATGATTGCCATGTACTTTCAAAAGTAAGTACCAATAAAAATCCAGGTAAAAATATTGCTAAGGTTGCTACGGCGGCCCCTATTAAAGGCGCTTGTGTAAATAGCTCTGCACCTAGAAAAGTCGCTAGGGTAAACATTGGACCAGGAACTGCTTGCGCTGCGGCATAACCGGTAAGAAAAATATCGTTCGATAACGCTTCACCAATTGTTTGTTGCAACAGCGGCAATACAACGTGCCCGCCACCAAATACCATACTGCCTGCTTGAAAAAACTGATTGAATATGACGATGATATTAGCTGAGTCAATCGGTGTTCCAATTACGGCTGCTAGTGGTAAAGCAAAGAGGATAACTAAGAACAACATCAATGGCAGTGTTTTAAACTGTCTTGAGGTAAGGGCTGAGGATTGGGTAACTTCACAGGAGACTGATTTTAACGATGGATTGACAAAAAAACCAAAGCCTGCCGCGATAATCAAGATGAAAATCTGCGTAGTTAAACTCGGTAACGTTATTAACGCAATCGCTGTTATAAGCGCAATAAGTCTGTGGATATAGTTATTACAAAAACTTTTAAACATGGTTAAGCAAGCGTCAGCCACTACCACCACAGCCAGTAATTTTAAACCACCTATAACATGATTAACCCAAGGTTGTTCAGCACCGCTAATAGTAGTGGCGAGTAAATAGAGAAGAATAAATGACGGTAAGGTGAAACCGATAAATGCGGCAATGCCACCAGGCAGTCCAGCCTGTCTTATACCAATCGCAAAACCTAATTGACTAGAACCAGGGCCAGGTAAAAATTGGCTTAACGAGATCAAATTTGCATAGCTTGTTTGATCTAACCACTTTAGTTTATCGACAAATGTGTTTTGGAAATAACCAATATGTGCGGCAGGTCCACCAAAACTAATACAACCTAAAAAAAGAAAACGCCAAAATACTTCAAATACTTTTTTCATAAAAATTTCGTCAAAAGCCAGCCAATTATATAAACTATTATATCGTAAAATTATTAAGGGAATATTAAATTTACGGGTAAAAAAAAAGCTCAATTAATTGAGCTTTTTTATTGGTATAAGAAAAGTGTGAGTTACTTGTAATAAGCTAAACAGGTTTCAACTTTGTTTGTCGAGCCCTGTTAATTGGACTTCGACACGTTGATGCATGCTAATTTTTGATTATTTATAATAAGCTAAACAGGTTTCAACTTCATTTTAGAAATCTGTTAATTGGACTTCGACACGTTAGTAAAGTTATTTATAATAAGCTAGGCACGCTTCAACTTCGTTTTTCGAGCCCATAATCACTTCGACACGTTGATGAATGCTGTTGGGTTCCATATCCATAATGCGTCCTTCACTGGTCATTGCCAGTCCACCCGCTTGTTCAATAAGAAAACTCATTGGGTTTGCTTCATACATTAAGCGTAGCTTGTGTGGTTGTTGTGGGTTTTTACTGTCTTGTGGGTAAGTAAAAATACCACCGCGTGTTAAGACACGATGAATGTCGCCAACCATAGCGGCAATCCAACGCATGTTGAAGTTTTTACCACGAGGACCGGTATCACCAGCAAGTAAGTCACTGATGTAATTTTGCATCGGCGCTTGCCAAAAGCGTTGATTTGACATGTTAACAGCAAATTCTTGTGTGTCCACTGGCACTTGAACATTACGTTCAACTAATAAAAAACCACCATGGGTACGGTCAAGTACATAAAAATGGGTACCGCTACCCGTCGTCATTACCAACATAGTTGACGGACCATATAAGACATAACCCGCACAAAGTTGTTTGTTACCCGCTTGCTTAAACATGTCTGGATCACTAGCATCCATATCACTTGGTGCTTCATGGATAGAGAAAATCGTGCCAATTAACGAGTTTATCTCGATATTAGAGCTACCATCAAGTGGATCAAAAGAAACCAGATACTTACCATTTTTTTCGCCGGCAACAGAGCTATCTTCTTCTTCAGAAGAAATCGCTTTAACAAAGCCAGACTCTAATAGAATATCTTTTAGTAATTCATTTGCAACAACATCTAATTCTTTCTGAACTTCACCTTGAATGTTTTCATCCAAAGTTGACCCCATCAAATCACTTAAGTGGCCTTGGCTAACACGAAATGAAATTTCTTTAGTTGCCGCTAAAATCGTTTTGATCAGCGAAATTAAATCGAGTGGAACATTATCTTGACGTAAAGCTGGTGCTAGTCGTTGCATCGGGTTACCTAATTGATTTAGAGTAAAACTCTTGTAAATAGAGTGATAAAATTGTTGGCTACTTAATGCCGTTAAATAGCAAATAATAGCGGGTGCACGTTAATTCATTATATTCTTTTATTTTCGAAGGTAGCGATGAAAGCATTCAACTTTACCTAAGTGCCAATGATAACAAAAATAATGGAATGACTTGAATAAATATTTATTTTCCATGTAAATATTTATCAGGATCAGCTAATAATTCAATTAATACCTCAACATTATTATTAAGCTGTTGCTTAACACGTCCCGGAAATATTTCATCAAGTTTATCTAAACGGTCAAATTGGGTATGCCAAATATTTCCCCAGTTTTTCTCGGATTTTTTATCACAAGCCGTTGAGTTCTTTTTATCATAACAAGTCCACAGTTTTTTTGCGGTTGATTGAGAGTAACCATCATAGCCATTCTGGCCATTAATTGAAAAGTTGGTTGATTCTACATACGCGATAGGAATACCAGCACAGGCAAAGCTAGCATGATCAGACCAAGAGCCAGTTACCCCTTCAGGATAGCCTTCGTAGTCAGGATGAATAACATACTTGTTCTGTTCACCTAATACTTGAATTGACGCCTTGAGTAAGGCATTTCGCATAAAAGTATCACTGTTATAAGTTTCGCTTTTACAGTCATCATAAGGTTGTGAATGCGCGCTATGCACATAAACCTTGTCGCCACCGGCAATGGTGTCAAAATTAATCATCGCTGCGATTTTGTCTAATTTGTTATTGGTTAGTAGGTCGTTGACGTAATAATTTGAACCTTGCAAACCAATTTCTTCTGCGCCAAAGGCAATAAAGCGAATACTATAATTATTTGGCATTTTTGTGGTTAATGCTTGCGCTATCGCTAACATTGCCGCAACACCTGCGCCGTTATCTGTGGCGCCCATTGAACCCGTTTTCATTGCCGTTGAATCATAATGTGCGCCAAGTATTATGGTTGGCTTTGTTGCATCACCCCATTCGGCAATAATATTTTTTGATTCACCGATCATTTTTCTACTGTTATATGAAAAATTTTGCTCGGTAACACGGTAACCAAACTTTTCAAATTTCGCTTTAATATAGCTTGCTGTTTGCTGTTCTTTTTCTGTTCCTGCTTCACGAGCACCTATGCCATCGGTAGGTGAAACGAGTTGTTTAAGATAGCTATAAGCAGCAGTTTCATTGCTATCTGTTTTGGTTTTATCGTTTGATAGCGAGCAAGACGTTACTAGCAATAAAGAACTGGAAAGCAAACAAGGCAGCACTGAGCGATGGAAATATTTCATATTACCCTTAAATTTTAAGACGAGATAAAAGCGGATTATTTAAGGTAATAGAATAATGGAGTCACTTGCTATTAACAACTACGCGCGATAATAAATGCTCGATAACTGACCTTAGGTGGTATTTAGCAGTTAATAAATCGATTGATATTAAATGTAGGCATTCATAATGCTTTCAATACTGCCATTTACCTTTAATAGTTCAATGGCATCATTGATTTGGGGTAAAAGGTATTTTAGCTCTTTTCTTAGTCTAATCCTTAAATAACCATCAGAATGGACCGGGCCTAAAATTATCGGTACTGATAATGTTTTAGCCCAATATTGTGCTGGTTTATCACCACTAATAGCAAAGGAGATCCTTTTTCTAAAGAGTGCTTTTACTAACTCTTTTTCTGAAGGGTAATCTAGGCGATTAAATAAATTATCATTGTGATAATAGTAACCTCGAACAGTACCTATATGTTGGTCGGTTAATTGTTGGTCTTCTCCTAAGTTTTTGGGAAGAGCTGTCCCGGCCAAATAAATAATATGTTCTTTAATTGGGATAACGGGGTCACTAAAAACATAGTCGTTAGACTGTTGCACTTTAGACAACCAATCAGGATTAATTAAATCAAAATCAACAAGGCCATTCTTCAGTGATAAATTAGTGCGCTTTGGCGGTAAGACAATTTCTTTACCGCTGATATTGGCAGTGGCCAGTATTATGGCTACGGCATCAACGACAATACCGCGCTTTTCACCGCTATTAATGTAATAGGGATACCAAGCACTTGAGCCAGAAGGGTCAAACTTTAAGGTTACTATGGGTAAATAATGATTATTATCTACTGGTTGGCCAGCAGCCCTTGTCGTCAAAAGCAACAATAGCGCTAATATTAACAATTGACACCATGAGTTATTTAACATCTTGCCCCTAATTAATGATTTTTTAAAAATTAATCACCTTAAAAAAGAGTAGCACTTCAATAACATTATGTCTTTATTTTCACTAAATTTGTATCAAAAATAACAGCGTAAATCATCATTTTTATAAACTGCTGCGCTATTATTTATAAATGACTATGCAACACTATTGTCAAACAACAAGTAGCACTGGTGAGCAAAGGTGCAAAATTTAATCATACTTTTATGGTGTCATTATTACATTTTTTTTTCTAGGTTTAGTTAACACGGCAATATTCCCAGCGACAATAATTAATAAGCCAATGACAGTATAAATATTCCAGCTAAAACCTTCAAAAATTGTTGAGATAACGACCGCAACTGCAGGAAACATCACACTTGCGTATGACGCTTTATGGGCACCAATGTTATTTAAAAGTGTTAAGTAACTGGCAAAGGCAATAATAGAACCAAAAACCGATAGGTAAATCAGCGAACTGATATAGGGTAAGGTATATGAAAAACTAAATGATTTTCCTTGTGCCAGCAGTAATACCGTCATAAAGATTGAGCCATAAAACATCCCCCAAGCATTGGCTTGCATCATAGGTAAATTCATCAGTTTATTTTTCATAGAGACCATATTGCCTGTTGAAGCAAATAATGTCCCAACGAAGCAAAGTGATAAACCCAGTAATGTTTCCGCCCCTAACTCGGTATCGTTAATTTGTGGCCAAAATAAAACCACAATACCGGTTAAACCAAGTAAAGCACCTAGATAAGTTTGTTGAGTGATTTTAGTTTTAAACCAGATGCGGGCATTGACCACATTGAAAAACATAATCATTGAAAACGCGATCGAGGCAAGTGCTGAGTTTATATGCTGTTGAGCTGAATATAAGAAATAGTAATTACAGCCAAACAACATTAAACCAAAAAACAAAAATTGTAAGTGTTGTTTTCTGTTAAAGGCAAGTGAGAGCTTTTTAACACGACAATAAGCAAATAACAGAAGTGCAGCTAAGCCAAAACGATAAACAATCGATGCTTCGGCAGGAACGTCACCTAATTGATAATTAATGGCGATCCAAGTTGTTCCCCAGATAAGTACGGTGATCACATATAATAGTGTGTTGTTCATTATTCTTTCCTGAAAAATTTAAGCGCGATCTTCTCAATTAATTTTGACTAAATCACTGTAACAGCATTTCTTATATGAAGTACTATTTCTTAAGGTCGACCCATTTGTAGAATGCTAGTTTATAGATTGTTCTGTTGTGTAACAGATACAGAAAATATAAAATGTAACCTATACAGTTTTTGTTGCGGTGAAATAAAATGCGACTTTTAGATAAATCTTCTTCAGAATTTTTATACCAGCAAGTCATCGACTTTGTTGAAGACCAAGAAAAAAGTGGTGCAATAAGAGCGGGAGATAAACTACCTAGTTTACGTAAACTCAGCAGACAATTTGAGATAAGTATACCGACAGTAAAACAAGCGTATATTGAATTAGAGCGTCAGGGGAGTATTTCTGCAAGACCACAATCAGGCTATTATTTAAAAGCTAAACAAGCACGAACCTTAAAACCTATGCGGTCATTATGGGCAAGTTGTCAGCCAGTTGAAATCTCATGTCGAAGCATAATAGAACAAGTTTATGAAGCTGTTCATTTACCTGACACGGTCGCGTTGGGCATTTCTAACCCAGTTAATGCACATCCACCAGATAAAGCCTTAGCGCGCTTAATGCGTTCAGTATTAAGTAAGAATGCCGAAAAAGCGGTGAGCTACGGCCCCGTAAATGGTGACCCAAAATTACGTTTAAATCTTGCTTATCGTTATCATGAACAAGGCGTAGCGATTAATCATGACGATATAATTATTACCAGTGGCGCCCAAGAAGCACTCTCAATTGCCTTACAGTGTGTCGCTGAACGCGGTGATATTATCGCCGTTGAATCACCGTGCTTCTTTGGTTTGATTGAATTAATTGAAAGTTTGGGCATGAAAGCTTTGGAAGTTTATACCTGCACTGAACAAGGTATTTGTGTTGAAGAACTCACTAAGGTTATCGAGCAACACCCGGTAAAAGCGTGTTTGTTTTCTACCGCTATCTCTAACCCACTTGGCTCTATGATGACTAATCAACAGCGCCAGAACATGGTCAGCTTATTAGAAAAACATGATATTCCACTTATTGAAGATGAAGTTTACAGTGACTTATATTTTAGCAAGGACCGGCCAGTACCTGCGCAGCTTTATTCCAAAAAAGGTCTAGTCCTGACGTGCTCATCTTTTTCAAAAACGGCTGCACCTGGTTATCGGGTCGGTTGGCTATTACCGGGCAGATTTGAAGAAGCAGCGAAGCGTATTAAACGCGCACAGTCTTGTTCAACACCTATGTTACAGCAATGGACATTAACCGATTATTTGATGAGTGGCGAATATGATCGTCACTTACAAGTGTTAAGAAAAACCTTACGTTATAACTGTGAACGGATGCGCGCTTTAATCGCCAGTCATTTTCCACCAGAGGTCTGTATTTCACAGCCTCAAGGAGGCAGTGTCTTATGGGTACGTTGTCGTTCTCATGTTGATACCAGTAAATTCTTTACTCAGGCTATTGCCAAAGGTGTGAGCTTTGCCCCGGGTGAAATATTTTCACCAACGGGGCAATACAAAAACTTTATGCGTATCAGCTATGGGGTGAAATGGTGTGAAAAAATTGATAAAGCGATTGCTGATCTTGGCAAACTTGTTCACGATTACCCGGAAAAATCATGAATCACCTAAAAATTAGCGAGCAAACCGAGCTTTCATTAAAATTATTGTTGCCCTTATTAGCCGCCGTTATTGCCATTTCACCACTGGCAATCGATATGTATTTGCCGGCAATGCCGATATTAGCAGAACATTTGTCAACAGATATGCCAATGGTACAAAATAGCCTGAGTATTTATTTGCTAGGCTACGCTTTAGGTCTGTTATTTTTCGGCCCACAAGCAGATAAGCGCAGTAGAAGAAAATTAGTGATGCTCGGTATCTCGGGTTTTATCGTGATGAGCATAGCGATAACGTTTGTCACCAGTATTGAACAGTTTTTATCCTGTCGATTTTTTCAGGCATTTATTAGTAGTGCGGCAACAGTCGTTGTGCCAGGTACGATAAAAGAGCGTTATGGCAAAGATACCGCCAAAGGGTTTTCTTATGTATCTATGATTATGATGGTAGCGCCTATGATAGCGCCCGCGATTGGTTCCGTGCTACTGCTGCATAGCTGGCAGCTTATATTTTTAAGTTTAGCGGCCTATAGCTTTATTATTTTACTCTTGGTTTATCGCTTTTTGCCCGAAGTTAAGCGTGAGAAAAATTTAGTACCAGTTAGTTTTTTGCAACGCTATAAAATTGTCTTATCTAATAAAAAGTCACAGCTAAATATTGTCACTTCTATGGTTATTTCTTTGGCTTTTTTTGCTTATATTACCGCTATCCCTTTTGTCTATCTGACAGTTTTTAACGTCTCTGAATTTGAATTTAGCCTATTATTTGCCGTGAATGTTTTAGCATTAATGACCGCCCATTTTATTAATACCCGTTTAGTTAGTCGTAAAGGCTCATTTAAAATGTTGACCTACGGTTTAATCGTTGCGTTATGTTTTTCTTCTTTGTTAGTGGCGGTGAACTTCTTACAGCTGCCATTAATGTTCACTGCGGTTGCGGTATTGCCGTTGATGGGGAGTTTATCAATGATAGCGGTAAATGCTGATGCACTTATTATGCAAGAATTTACCCGCGAATCAGGTACGGCTAGTGCGGTAATAGGTACCCTTCGCTTTGGCATTGGCGCATTGGCAGGGCCAATATTAGCGTATTTTTATGATGGTAGCGCTTTACCGTTTGCATTATTAATGTGGTGCTCGATAATAGTTGTTTTATTGTGTCAGTTACCTAATATGACAAAAAGTATAGAAATTAAGGATTAACATGAAAAAAATAGCGATTATTTTATCTGGTTGTGGCGTTTATGACGGTAGTGAAATACATGAAAGTGTTTTAACGTTATTAGCGATTGAACAGCAGGGGGCAAGCTATCGTTGTTTTGCGCCTAATATTAATCAGCATCACGTGATTAACCATTTAACTGGCGCGGTTAGTGAAGATGAAACACGTAATGTTCTGGTTGAATCTGCGCGTATTGCTCGTGGTGACATTGAAGATATTACCGAGCTCTACCATGAAGAATTTGATGCGTTAATTTTTCCAGGTGGTTTTGGCGCCGCAAAGAATCTCTGTGGCTTTGCCCTTGATGCAGAAAACTATCAAATTAATGCTGAAGTACTTGTCGCTGCACAACGCTTCATTAAAGCGGATAAACCACTCGGTTTTATGTGTATTGCCCCGGCAATGATCCCCCTTATTTATGGTGAGGATGTACAAGCAACCATAGGTAAAGACCGTGATATCGCGGAATCGTTAATAAAGCGCGGTTTAGCACACGTTGATTGTGAAGTAGGCGATATTATTGTTGATGGAAAACGTAAACTTGTTTCAACACCGGCTTACATGCTAGCGACGTCACTTGTTGAAGCAGCCAGCGGTATTAATAAATTAGTAAAAAAAGTGATTTTACTCAGCTAATATTATTCAGCTTTGACATCTGTTTGCAATTTAACTTGCTGTAAACGCCACTTTTCGTATTCGCTATAGTAGTGGTCCCATACACAAGGGCAACAAGCGCCACCGCCGCAACAGTCATCGTCGGCAGGAAGAGAGGGTTCTTTAAGTAGTTCAGTCATACACAAAATCGCTTAATCTTAATTTGCTTCGTTGTCTTTGGCTTGCTTTTCTTTTAGTGCGACTTGTTGAAGGCGCCATTCTTTGCGTTTTGCATAGAAATTGTCCCAGACGCAAGGTGTACATGCGCTGTCACAACATTCACCATCGGCAGGAGGTAAAGGTTTTTCAAGTAATTCAGTCATATTTTAAAATTCAGTGAGTAAGGTGTAGGTCAGCGATTATCATCTATGGTAACACGACATCACTGCTATTTGGATGTTGGGACTTCACTTTTGTCGTTAACTAAAACGTTGACTGCTTGGCTCAGACATAACAGCTCTTTCACTTGCATGTGACCGCTTAATACTGTTATCCCTGAAATAAAAAAGCCCTACGATGCAGGGCTTGATTGTTAAATTTACTGGAGCTTATTCGGCTTCAGCTAATTTTTTTTCTAGGTAATGGATATTTGCGCCGCCATTAACAAAACCTTTGTCGTTTAAGATATCTTGATGTAAGGCTATGTTGGTTTTAATACCATCAATTACTAATTCGGCTAGGGCATTGCGCATACGTGCAATTGCAACATCTCTGTTATCACCCCAAGTGATCAGTTTACCGATCATAGAGTCATAATTTGGTGGCACAGAGTACTCAGCGTAAATATGAGAATCCCAACGAACCCCCAATCCTCCAGGAGGATGGAAACGAGTGATTTTGCCCGGTGAAGGAACAAAAGTACGCGGGTCTTCAGCATTAATACGACATTCAATTGAATGGCCAGCGATTTTAATGTCATCTTGGGTATAAGATAACGGTTGACCAGCAGCAACACGTAATTGCTCTTTGATCAAATCAACACCGGTGATCATTTCAGTGACTGGATGCTCAACTTGAATACGGGTATTCATTTCAATGAAGTAGAATTCTCCGTTTTCGTACAAGAATTCAAAAGTGCCGGCGCCACGATAATTAATATCAATACAAGCTTTACAACAACGTTCACCAATTTTAGCACGCATTTCAGGCGTAATACCCGGTGCAGGAGCTTCTTCAACTACTTTTTGATGGCGACGTTGCATAGAACAATCTCGCTCACCTAAGTGAATTGCAGCACCTTGACCATCGGCCATTATTTGAATTTCAACATGACGAGGGTTTTCAAGGAATTTTTCCATGTAAACCATGTCATTTTTGAAAATGGTACCGGCTTCTCTTTTGGTTAATGCAATAGCGTCAACTAAATCTTCTTCGCTGCGCACAACACGCATACCACGACCACCACCGCCGCCAGCAGCTTTAACGATAATCGGGTAACCAATACGTTTAGCATGAGCTTTATTGGCTGCTTCATCATCATTAAGTGGGCCATCTGAGCCTGGAACACAAGGAACACCCGCTATTTTCATCGCTTTAATCGCTGCAACTTTATCACCCATAATACGGATGCTTTCAGCTTTTGGACCGATAAAGGCAAAGCCTGACTTTTCAACCTGTTCTGCAAAATCAGCATTCTCGGCTAGAAAACCATAGCCAGGATGTATTGCTACGGCGTTAGTGACTTCTGCAGCCGTTATTATGGCAGGAATATTAAGGTAGCTGTCAGGCGCTGGTGCTTTGCCGATACAGATAGTTTCATCGGCTAATAAAACATGTTTTAAGTTTCTGTCAGCCGTAGAATGCACAGCAACAGTTTTTATACCGAGTTCTTTACATGCACGTAATATTCTTAGTGCAATTTCGCCTCGATTGGCGATAACAACTTTATCTAACATGGAATGATCCTTTTGTTTGATATCTATAGGATTATTCAATGATGAATAGCGGCTGGTCAAATTCTATAGCGTCTTCGTTACCCGCTAGAATTTCTTTAATAACACCAGATTTATCAGCTTCAATTTGGTTCATCATTTTCATTGCCTCAAGAATACATAAAGTATCACCAGCATTGACATGTTTACCTACTTCGACAAATGCAGGTGAATCAGGTGATGCTGAAGCGTAAAAAGTACCAACCATTGGCGAACGAACAACGTGTCCTGAAATAACAGCTGGTGCAGTTTCAGTCGCTACAGGTGCGGCAAGAGGTGCGGCAGCAGGAGCAGATTGCATCATTGGAGCAGCTTGTACCATAGTACCGCCACGACAAATACGTACTGATTCTTCACCTTCAGAAATTTCTAATTCGTTAATCCCTGATTCTTGTACTAATTCAATTAATTTTTTTATTTTACGAATATCCATTTGAATACCTTTTTATCAATGTGTAATTTATGTTGTAAATAGAGCCGCTAAATCTAGGCCACTCTCTGTTGTTTTTTCATTAACTTTTATGATCAGTCAACCATCTATAAGCTGACGCTAACGCATATTTATAACCATCGGCACCTAAGCCGCAAATAACACCAATAGCTTTGTCTGATAGATACGAATGATGTCTAAACGACTCTCTGGCATGGACATTTGAAAGATGAACTTCAATATATGGAATGTCTACAGAAAGTAGTGCGTCACGTATCGCTATACTAGTATGAGTGAATGCAGCTGGATTAATGACAATAAAGTCTATTTCATTATGAGCTTGATGTATTTTTTCTATCAGCAGGTGTTCAGCATTTGATTGTAAATGACTTAATTCAATTCTCAGTGGCAAAGCTTGCAAGGTTAAATCGTCAATAATATTGGTTAATGATTGCGCACCATAAATTTCAGGCTCGCGTTTCCCTAACATATTTAAGTTAGGGCCATTTATCACTAAAACTTTAAACTTTGTAGTCATTTTCTGAGAAAAACCTATTAAATAGCAAATTAACAAATATCATCACATAAAAACTAGAGTGATGGAATAGCTAATAACAAAATCGAGCATTTCTGCTGTTAGGCGATTATTATAGTGTTTTCGCAGAATATAGCAGCAAAATACTGGTCTGATCTGTTGTTGTTAATTTTTTATAGATAAGATGATAATAAAGTTTTGTATTTTGGATAAAATTTACTACACTATCATTATCTATATTTATTAGTTAATTCATTGGTTTAGCGGTTTTTATATACAGGTGGATATATAATTGTCGGTTGCTTGGTATCTTGTAGCGGTTTACTACTAGTCGTTACCGAGCACTTCGTTAGATAAACAAATAACTATTTATTTCTCATTCACAAGGATTTAGTTATCAACCAAATTCTAATCAGATTAATGGTACTTGCTGTTTTTTTTGGTAGTCCGACAATCTATGCCGTCGACGTTATTACCAATATAACTGCGGATACTGCGTCAATAACAACCACTCAGTTACGTCGCATCTATTCAATGCGTCAAATTAAATGGGCCAATGGCGTACCAATAACAATTTTTGTTTTATCAAGTACTCATCCCACTCACCAAAAATTCTGTAAAGATACCTTGCGCTTATTTCCGTATCAACTTGACCGTATCTGGGACAAGTTAACGTTCTCAGGTATGGGGATTTCACCAACTGTTGTGATGAGTGAAAAAGCGTTAATTAAAGCCGTACAGTCAACAACAGGTGCTATTGGTTACATTGAAAATATTAATGAGGTAAGTGATGTCAATCTGCTTAAAATTGATGAATAAAATGAGTTGTAAAGTAATTTGCTTATTGGCATTGCTTACGTTTAATGTGCAGGCACAAGAGGGGCATTTTGCAGACCCCTTAAAAATACATGGCTTTGTTGCGCAAGGCGTTATTGATGTCGATAACAGTAATTTTGTTAATGATGATGGTGAGATTTCATTAAAGTTAACCGAAATAGGACTCAACACCTCATATCAATTATCAGACGATTATCGTTTTGCGGCACAAGCGGTCTATTTAAATGGCGGTAATCGATATAATGAAGGCTTGCGTATTGATTATTTTTTAATAGACTGGAATGCTTATAGTTCAGAGCAGTGGCAGGCTAATTTATACGTTGGTCGTTTTAAAAATGCGCACTGGCTGCATTCAAGTACCCGTGATATTCCTTTTGCACGGCCCTCAATTTTATTACCGCAAGGGACTTATTTTGATGGTTTTCGTGACATCGCAATAGGAGGCGATGGCGCTGCATTAAAATTGACTTACAACAGCGATGAATATGGCGAATTCGATTTCAATTTTAGCCGTGGTAAAAGTCCGATTGATAGTGACGATTCAGAGGTTATTCTTAGTAACTTCGCACAAGGAAATATAGAACATGAACTTGACACACAGGCGAGCTTTTATTGGCGCCCGGTATTTTCACAATGGCGCTTTGGTTTAACCTTATTAGATTCAGAGTTCAACTATATGGGTGAAAGTCCTGATTTTTTTGTTGATGGGCGATTTGTCTTTCAGTTTTATACAATGAATGCTTTATATGAAGGAGAACATTGGGAGTTTACTACTGAAATTTTACAAACTAGGTTTTTAACTGAAGGTTTTTATGCTCCTCAGTATCATCAAGACAACATCGGACAAGGTGGTTATTTTCAAGCGGTGTACAAGGTTGATCAACAACTTAAGTTTATTGGTCGCTATGAGAATTTCTACACCAATAAAGATGATAAGCAAGGTGATAAATTACAACAACAAAGCTTTGGCACCGTACCTGATTACTTTGCTTATCAACATGATGCAATGCTAGGTTTTTCATATGATTTTTCAGATGGCTTGAGAGTTAATGCTGAATACCATTGGGTAAAAGGTACTGCCCGCTTGAATCCAATTGTGTTACCCAACCCTGAAGCGAACAGCGAGCATTGGAAAATGTGGGCGATACAATTAATGTACTGGTTCTGATGGGATTAATATGATGAAAAAAAGATTTATTAGTGTCCCTGTCAAATTGCTTGTTTTAGTTGTTGGCGCATTACTACTGTTAAGTACTATTTTTGCTTATCTGTCTTTATCAAATTTAAATCAAGAATTCACTCAATATCAAAGTGATACTCTACGTAAAGGTCAGGCGCAATTTTCGGTACAAAGTGATGTTTTACGTCAACAACGACGTGTGTGGCTAGAATCTTTTTCCGATATTGTTCGCTTGAAAGAGCAGCAAAATTTTGATGTGTTGGTAGAAGAGTTTTCGGCACAATTTGATACCTTACAAATGAATCAAAATGTTGAAAATGTGTGGTTGGTTGCAGCCAATAATGAAAAATTATATCTGTCTGATCCTATTCCTAAATTTGTTCAAGCCAGTATTGAAAATGTCCTTGAACGACAACAACCAGAGTATTCATTATATTGTGAAACTCAATGTGTGCAGTTAATCACAGTACCGGTATTAAATGGCAAAGGAGATATGGCTGTTGTCGCGATGACAGTGTCACTTGTCGATATGGTTTACGATATTAATAAAGCGCTTGTCAATGAATTAGTCATGGTGAGTTTTTCTCGTGCTGATCAACCTTTATCGACCATCAGTGGCAAAGAGACCTTTAAACTGTCCGAAGCTAAATTTCTTTTCTCGACCGATACCCAACTCGTCAGTGAACTGTTTGTTGCTAGCCCAGAGGTTTTCAATACAGAGACAATTAAAACCGAAGGTATAAAGGTCTCTGTTAATGATAACAGTTATCTTATTAATTTAATTCCCATCGCTAATAATGATCAACGTTTTTTCTACCTGGCACTCATTGATGATGTCACTGTTTTTAAAGATAACTATCAGGAAAACCGTCAACAATTTTTAATTTTTACCTTAGTTGTACTTATTGCTTTTGTGATTGTTATACATTTTGTTGCTAGCCCATTTACCCGTCGCTTACTGGTGTTGTCAGATGTTTTACCTTTATTAGCAAAAAAAGAATTTGGCCAGTTTCGTCAAACAGACCTACAAAGAAATGGTAAATATATTGATGAGCTAGATATTTTGGCAAATGCAGCCACAGAACTAAGTTTTGAACTTGAACAATTAAATATTGAAATTGATCAAAAAACTAAAGAGCTCGAAAATATTGCCATGTATGATTTATTAACCGGATTGCCTAACCGTAATATGCTTAACTATCAATTACGTAAAGCATTTATGAATGTTTCACGCAGTGATGGGCAAATTGCCGTTTTATTTTTAGATCTTGATGACTTCAAAAAAGTAAATGATAGCCATGGTCATACCGATGGCGACAAGTTGTTAATTCAAGCCGCTAATCGTTTGCGATCCAGTATTAGACGAGTGGATATGGCTTGCCGTTTTGGTGGCGACGAATTTGTGGTGGTACTCGGGCATATAGATAATGAAAATGATGCGGTGCTGGTCGCAAAAGAAATTTTAGAGGCATTTAAAGCACCTATTGAAATACAAAATAGCCTTTTTTATATAAGTACTAGTATTGGTATCGCCTTCGCTCCTCAAGAAATGACCAAGTCTGAAGATCTCATTAGCTATGCCGATATAGCTATGTATGAAGCTAAAGGTGATGGTGGCGCTAAATATCATATTTACCATGAAGAAATGTATAAAAAAGTTGCGCTTCGAGTGATGATGGAAAGTGAAGTAAGACAGGCTTTAGCTAAAAATCAATTTAGCTTAAGTTTACAACCACAATTAGAGGCAAAAACAAAAAAACTATACGGCTTTGAAGCATTACTCCGCTGGCAGCATCCGGAGCGAGGTATGGTTTCACCGGAAGATTTTATTCCTCTTCTCGAAAACTCTCAGTATATGGTTGAGCTTGGCTATTGGGTGATCAGACGCTGCTTTGAGCTTTGCCAAACATTTATAGATAAGGGCTTAACTGATGTCCGTATTGCGATAAACTTGTCGGCAGGACAATTCGCAGATCCTCACTTAACCGATTATTTAATCGATTTACTTGCTGAGTTTTCGCTTGAAGCTAATCACTTCGAACTTGAGTTAACAGAGCAAACCTTAGTAAAAAATATTGATAGCGCTATTGAAATGATGAATGGTTTAAGAGATATAGGTTTTAGCTTTGCCATTGATGACTTTGGTACCGGTTATTCGTCATTAGCTTATTTGAAAAAAATGCCAGTAGACGTTATTAAAATAGATAAAAGCTTTGTTTTTGGCATGTTAGAAAATCGAGCTGATTATCAAATTATTATGTCAACCATTGCTATGGTGAAAAAATTAGGTTTACTGGTCATCGCAGAAGGTGTTGAAACGAGTGCCCAATTACGCAGTTTAACGGAAAACGACTGTGATATTATTCAAGGATATTATTTTTCTAAACCTATTCCTGAAACCAAATTGATGGAATTTATTGATACAAAAATCGTCAATGGTTATTGGAAAGTATCAGTACTTTAACCCGCAGGAGTATGCGAGTTAAAGTGTACTTATTTTTGACGTTAAAGGTTAAAAGATTTTTTGCAGGTGCTCAGTAAACTCTTCTGCCCCCATAAAGCCTGTCACCCGTTGCTGAGTTAATTCATTACCTTGTTGATTAAAGAACAAAATACTCGGCAAGCCTAGCACTTGATACTTTTTAGCAAATGCAGCATTGTCAGTAGAGTCGAAGTCAGTCATATCTACTTGTAGCAATAAGGTATTATTCAGCGCGTTTTGAACTTGTGGGGCATTAAAGGTGTATTCTTCAAATTCCTTACAAGCGATGCACCAGTCGGCATATAAATCGACCATCACTGTTTTTCCTTGCGCATTCGCTTTTTCAACTTCCACTAATAAATCAGCCAATGTTGCCACTTTAGTAAAGTGCTGTTGTAATACTTGCTGATTGGTGACGGCAACTTGTTGGCTCGGATTTATTAATTGATAAGCCTGGTTTGCTCCAAAAAATATCATCACAAATATCACCACACTTCTCACACCAAACCAAAAGTTATTTTGGGTTTGTTGATTGACCGTATAAAAATAACCTGCGCTTGATAATACCAATACTGCCCACATGGCTTGTGTTACCACTTCAGGTAAAAACCTTTCCATTAAAAAGATAGGAACAGCAAGGAGTAATAAACCAAAAACATTTTTAATTACTGTCATCCATGTGCCAGCTTTTGGTAGTAACTTACCGCCAGAGCTACCTAAAACAAGTAATGGCACACCCATACCTAAACTTAACGCGTACAACGCCGAAGCACCTAACCAAATATCACCTGACTGCGAAATATATAATAAAGCACCCGTTAGAGGAGCCGTAGTACATGGAGATGCCACTAAACCAGAAATCGCACCCATAACAACAACACCGAAATATGAGCCACCTTTTTGGCTATTACTGATGTTATTCAACTTGTTTTGCCAGCTACTTGGCAAAGCAAGGTTGAAAATTCCAAACATAGAGAGTGCTAAAAAGATGAATAAAACACTTAAGACGATTAAAACCGCGGGATGTTGAAACATCGCTTGAAATTGAGCGCCAGCCAGTGCAACAACAATACCCAGTAAAGTATAAGTTATTGCCATACCTTGAACATAAGCAAACGATAAACGAAAGGCTTTGGATGTAGATAACTTATCGCCTTGTCCAACGATAATACCGGTCAAAATAGGGTACATAGGAAATACACAAGGCGTAAATGAAAGCAGTAAACCACCAACAAAAAAAGCAAGCAGTGTTAGCCAAATATTATCACTTTTTAGCATGTCGGCTAATTGATGTTGTTCGCTAGCACTTTCAACAGTTACAGATACATTATCCGCTTGATTATCAGCCGATATAGCGGCGAAAACATTGTTGGTATCAATGGCTTTATCATGATTAACTTTTGACAGGGCTACAACTTTACTTTTTGGTGGGAAGCATAAGCCTTTTGCGGCACAACCTTGATAGCGTATTTTGATACTGGCATTACTATCGGCGTTAACAAGTTTAATAGTGAAGTTAAGTTGCTCGGTAAATATTTGCTGAACACCAAAAAATTCATCTTCATGGTCTTCACCTTTTGGTAGTTCAACGGGTATTATTTCTGCATTTTCAACGCTGAATTTAAATTGGTGACGATATAAGTAATAGCCTTCAGCTATGGTAAAGGAGACCGATAATTGATCATCTTTTTGATGAAAATTAAATTCAAAGGCTTCTTCAACACTAAGAAATTCATCATCGTTACTGAATAACGAAGCGGATGAAGTATCAAAAATTGAATCTTGCGCTTGCGCATAGGGAACTTGTAAAAAAACACTGGTTAAGACTAACCAAAAAAGTAAGACAATTTTTTTCATAACAACTATTTTAAAGACTCAGTGATCCAGTTTAAATAACTATTGTCGCCTTGCTGGATGTTCATGGCGATAATTTCAGGGGTATCATAACGATGTAAGCGTTTAATTTCACTAGCTACATCGTTAAATTTATGGCTTTGTGTTTTTATCATTAACTGTATTTCATCATCACATTCAACATTATCTTGCCAGCGATAAACAGAGATAACGTTAGGAATAATATTGACACAAGCAACCAGTTTTTCTTGTACTAAGTGTTTTGCAATCAGCTTTGCATTGCTAATATCAGGACAAGTGCACATTATTAATTGAAACATTAACGTATTTTCCTTAACAAAAACTTAAGCTATTTAAATTACAATTAATAGCTAATCAACATATCAACTATCTTGTATTTACCTGATGCTTGAAAAAGACCTGCACAACCCCATATATGTTTCATCTTATATAAAATTTTTTAATGAAGAGACTTTAAATGTTTCGATTTCTATTTATCCTTTTTATTGTCGTTCCTATTATCGAAATTATGGTACTGATCAATGTGGGTACTTGGCTTGGTGCATGGCCAACCATTGCAATTGTTATTATTACCGCATGGCTGGGTGCGAGAAATGTTAAACAGCAGGGGATTGCTACTTTAAACTCAGTACAAACTAAAATGGCGCAAGGCGAAATGCCTTCAGATGAAATAGTTGCAGGACTACTTTTACTGGTTGCGGGCATACTTTTAGTAACTCCGGGCTTTGTTACTGACATTTTTGGATTATCTCTCCTCATTCCAAGTGTTAGAAGTCTGTTGATAAAATCAGTGCAGTCACATCTTGTTATGAATCAAAGTGCGGCCGGTTTTACTTATCAAAGTTCGGTGCATACTCAGCAAGAACAGCCCTTTACGTCTGATCCGTTTGAGCAGGGGCTAGGCACTAAGAAGCCGATTGAACACCACCAGGGGGAAACGCTTGAAGGTGAGTATGAACGCAAAGAATAAAAAATGTTTTAACGGGGCTTGTGAAGTTTTAAATTAACCCCATCTTTAATTGCAACAAAGTTTTATAACCTTTTATTTAAATTTATTGAGAGTGAACAAACTCTCAGGAGAAAATTAATGAGCATTCGTCCATTACATGACCGCGTAATAATTAAACGTAAAGAAGTAGAATCAAAATCAGCTGGTGGTATTGTTTTAACAGGAAGTGCTGCAGAAAAATCAACGCGCGGTGAAGTTATTGCTGTCGGTAACGGTCGCATTTTAGAAAATGGTGAAATACGTGCTTTAGACGTAAAAGTAGGTGACCAAGTTATTTTTAGTGAAGGTTACGGCGTTAAAACTGAAAAAATTGACGGCGAAGAAGTTTTGATACTTTCTGAATCAGACATTTTAGCGATTGTTGAGTCATAGTAACCCTACTGACTTTATACAAACTGTAGGAATTCGTTAGGCTAAGCCTCAACTTACAGTGCATTAATTATTGTTGTCGAATGATGTTCGACAAACTAACAAAATATAGGAAGAAACAACATGGCTGCAAAAGACGTATTATTTGGTAATGACGCACGAGCAAAAATGCTACGTGGTGTAAATGTTTTAGCTGACGCGGTAAAAGTAACATTAGGCCCTAAAGGTCGTAATGTTGTCTTAGACAAATCTTTTGGTGGTCCAATCATCACCAAAGATGGTGTTACTGTTGCAAAAGAAATTGAATTAGAAGACAAGTTTGAAAACATGGGCGCACAGATGGTTAAAGAAGTTGCTTCTAAAGCCAATGATGAAGCTGGTGACGGAACAACTACCGCAACTGTTTTAGCGCAAGCTATTGTTAATGAAGGTTTGAAATCAATTGCTGCTGGCATGAACCCAATGGACTTAAAACGTGGTATCGACCAAGCCGTTATTGCCGCCGTTGAAGCGTTAAAAAGTTTGTCACAAGAATGTAGCGATAACAAAGCGATTGAGCAGGTAGGTACTATTTCGGCTAACTCGGACGAAACTGTTGGTAAAATCATCGCAACAGCGATGGAAAAAGTCGGTACTGAAGGCGTAATTACGGTTGAAGAAGGTCAAGCGTTAACTGACGAATTAGACGTTGTTGAAGGTATGCAATTCGACCGTGGCTATTTATCTCCTTACTTTATCAACAACCAAGAAAGTGGCACTGTTGAATTAGAAAGCCCATTCATTCTATTAGTCGACAAAAAAGTAGGCAGCATTCGCGAATTACTTTCTACTTTAGAAGGCGTTGCAAAATCAGGTAAGCCATTATTAATTATTGCTGAAGATGTTGAAGGTGAAGCCTTAGCAACATTGGTAGTCAATAACATGCGCGGCATCGTTAAAGTTGCAGCGGTTAAAGCACCTGGTTTTGGTGACCGTCGTAAAGCAATGTTACAAGATATCGCGACATTAACCGGTGGCACGGTAATCTCTGAAGAAATCGGTATGGAGCTTGAAAAAGCAACATTAGAAGATTTAGGTCAAGCAAAACGTGTTGTTATCACTAAAGATAACACAACGATTATTGACGGTATTGGTAACGAAGCTGATATTCAAGGTCGTGTAATGCAAATTCGTGGTCAAATCGAAGATTCATCTTCTGACTACGATAAAGAAAAATTACAAGAACGTTTAGCTAAATTAGCTGGCGGTGTTGCAGTTATTAAAATTGGCGCAGCAACAGAAATCGAAATGAAAGAGAAAAAAGCCCGTGTTGAAGATGCATTGCATGCAACTCGCGCTGCAGTAGAAGAAGGCGTTGTTGCTGGTGGTGGTGTTGCATTAGTTCGCGCTGCTGACCTTATTAAAGACCTTGAAGGTGCTAACGAAGACCAAACACATGGTATTAACGTTGCAATTCGCGCAATGGAAGCACCACTTCGTCAAATCGTTGCTAACTGTGGTGATGAAGCCTCAGTTGTATTAAACGAAGTGCGTAACGGTAAAGGTAACTTTGGTTACAATGCCGGTAACTCTACTTACGGTGATATGCTAGAAATGGGTATTCTTGACCCAACTAAAGTAACACGTAGTGCATTACAGTTTGCTGCTTCTGTAGCTGGCTTAATGTTAACAACTGAAGCTATGATAACCGATTCACCAGTAAAAGATGCTGGCGCTGGTGGTATGCCTGATATGGGTGGTATGGGTGGAATGGGCGGTATGATGTAATAGATTTTTAAATCTATAAATCTAGCTTTAATCATGTAAACGAAAGCCCGAATAGCAATATTCGGGCTTTTTATTAGGCCATCTAAAATTTTCAATTGGCATGCTAATTTGTTACACAACTACATCCTACCATTAGAATAATTGGCCATGCCGATCTAAATAGTAACTTAATTTTTATTTTGACGAATATGAACATGTCTATGGGCGTACTGAAGCACAATGTTGGCAGTATCTTCATCATTGAGTAACGCAATTGGGAGTTCAGTTAGTTGAGGTAAGTCTTCAAAGGTTGGTGGTTCAGTTTCTAACCACCTCCAACATTTACTTCGATTTTTTTCTACTTGTAATAATATCTCGATTATTTTCTCAATTATCGTTGGTTGTCCAAACCAGCCTATAGGTTTAATGACTGGCTTTCTTCCACCATGGACCACCCTTGGCAATTGAGACAACCTTAGTTCATCAATCGAAATGTTCTTTCTGGTCCAATCAGAAAATTTATCGAGTTTTTCATTTGGATTTCGAATGCTATCTGTAGTTGAGATAACTAAGCCAACTTTAACCTTGCCCAGAGATTTTATCTTTTCTAAAACACTGGCTAAATCAGTATCGTTAGTTACAAAGACAACTTGTTCGATCGTATCATCAGTTAATACATCATATAGCGATTCGACAGCAATATTGACATCAGTTTGTTTTTCTTCAAGTTTCCAGATATCAACATATTCACATTCATTAGGCGGTTTATTTGGTTCATCTGCGTCAATTTTGAATGCACGTGTAGCGTTTATTGCGTAATAACCTTTGATAAGTTCTAGTTGATTGCCTTCATTATTGAAGTTTAAAGCGCGGTGATAAGCCTGTTGATCATTTAATGAATCTGAAGACATTGCTGCTTTACCAACAATATCAGCTGTAAAAAACTTAATGCTTAGATCTTGATAAGAGTGTGTTTCTTCTGAGGAACTAGGTAGAATATAATTGATAAATAGTTTGGATAGATCTAGCCATTTATAAGGTGTTCGCTTAAGACAGCCATAATATAAATTGTACCCATCAATGTATACTCGCGTCTTCAAAGCTAACCCTTAGATTTTAGTTATAAAAAAACCGACACTAAGGCCGGCTTTTTCTCCCTATATCCAGGAGACTCAATGCTGCGCGTGGAAGTAGGGTTAGTTGTTAAGTTAATTATGAAGCAAAGATTGTTTTATTTCAATATTATTTTTAAAATTTGAAGCATGTGCGTGCTTTAAATATGAACATTACAAAAAAATCGTATGAGGGTGAGGTTGTAAGCATGTCTGAAAGCGATATTATTAAGTTTGCTAAACTGATTTGTTGTTTCCTTGTTGTAGTCATAACTCAGCTATGATCAAGTAGCTTGGTTATTTTAGGGTGGGTGTCCAGTTAAATCTTGTTAAATCCCCCAAGTGTCATTACAACTTCAAGTACAACGCTATTATATGCAATTTGAATCGTTATTTTTGCTTATTGGTTACAACAAACACCTCCTGTTGTTCATTGCTTAGATCAGGTATAGCGTTTATTCTTTTTATATACGAACACACTACTGTCGATAAGGGATTAAGTTAGGTATGTTTACATTCTTTAGAAAAATTCGAGGTGTCCTTTTACAAGAAGGTAAAACAAGCCAGTACTTCAAATATGCCGTTGGTGAAATCGTGTTAATTGTTATTGGTATTTTGATTGCTATACAAATTAACACGTGGAATCAGGACAGGTAAAAACTCAATCGAGAATTGGAAATTATTAAGGCTCTTTATATTGAAGTCATCCAAAATATTGAATCTACAATCAATTTCAAGGAGAAAAACCAAACTCGTTTAGTTGCCATACATCATTTATTAAATATAACTGATGAGGATCTCGCCATCGCATCTGACGAATACTTACATCAAGAAATAATGGCTTCAGCGATAATTGATAATTATACTCCGTCAATTAGCAAACTAAACCGTCTTTTAAGTATGGAAGAATTAGAGTCTGATAAAACAAAAAAATTGGTCATTTTACTTTACGTTTATAGTAACTCTATTCAAGATATAAAAGTTGAAAACAAAAAAACATTGGATATTTTTATGGAAAAACAAATTCCTTTATTTAATAGGAATATCAGTGTTAAAAACATTATGCATCAAAGATGGCCAGAAAAAATTTCAGCAAGTAAAAACGTTGTCGAGCTTAAGCTATTCGTTAAATCACTAGTGTTTGAAAATATCTATGCGGATATATATGCTACTGCTACATTGACTTCTATGTATCTTGAAAAAAATATTCAACTAATGCAAAAAATAATTCATCAGATAGAAGATAACTACCCTGTTGGCGTTATTGCTAAAAGCAGCTAATAAGTAAATTATAATAAAACACAGCACATATAGAGCTAATTTAATGGTGATGAGAACAATTATCTCTAAATGGTTATCTAAGCAAACCCAAGGCATTCTATTTAAATATCAAAAAAACCAGTAGATTAATTTGCGCTTGCACCACCGTTCTATATCTTTTGTACGGATGGAACAGCGTCTTGAGAGGCACAGAAAATTGGCGGCAAGCTTGCCGTCTTCTTTATTTTAGGAATTTAATTTTATTCAGACCCCACCGCAAAGCAGGGTTAAGTGATTATTTGGTTTTTTTAGCTTGAGCAATAAAATCGTTTAAGTAGTCAATATTTTGATCGGTTTTGCGAATACCTATAAAAATCTGCTTATTAATACCTTTTTCTCCAAAACGAATACTCTTAATAGGCATTGATTTTGAGTACTCATCTACTAGCCAACCCGGCAAGGCACAAATACCTCGACCAGCAGCGACCATTTGTAACATGATCTCAGTTGTTTCAATGTTTTTGTGTTTTTTTACTGAACACTTTGCTGGATTAAGAAACTGACTAAAAATATCTAGCCTTTGCGGCTCAACAGGGTAGCTAAACAGTACCTCTTCGCTTAATTGCTCGGGTAAAACAAAATCTTGCTTTGCAAGTTGGTGAGACGCTGAAACGACCAGCCTATGTTCATAGTCAAAAACGGGGATGTAGACTATTTTAGGTTTAAAGAGTGGATCTGGTGTAATAAGTATATCTATTTCGTAGCTCAGCAATGCACCTAAAGCGCCAAATTGGAACTCCTGCTTGACGTCCATATCAATGTCCGGCCACTGCTCTAGATAAGGTTGAATAACTCTAAGTAACCATTGATAACAAGGATGACATTCCATTCCAATTCGTAGCGAGCCCATTTCACCTTTTGCAATCTGATTCAGCAATAATTCTGTATGTAAAAACTGGGGTAATACTCTATTTGCAAGCGTTTGAATACGCTCTCCAGCCGCAGTTAGGCGTAGGTTTCTACCATCTTTTTTCCATATTGGAGTAGCAATTTGGCCTTCTAGTTTTTTAATACTGTGACTTAACGCAGATTGGGATAAGTGCAACGAATCAGCCGCTTTAGTTAGGGTTCCATGCTCTTTTATTGCGTTTAGTATTTCTAAATGGATCCTTTCTAACACCGGTTAACTCCTTTTTTTAGCTTTAATGATAAACGACATTGCTTGATGAGTGCCAGTGCCGTTCATTTTATCAATCAAATAAGTTAATTTACAATTATCATTTACTGTTCAACAACAATGAACAGTAATAAAATCTATAAGAAAAGTTGCGCCAACATACGTAAGCCGGTGAAGAGTAAGACGAAGGCAAAGATTTTTTTCAGTTTTACCGCATCTAATTTGGCTGCTAATGATGCCCCTAACGGTGCGAATAATACGGTTAGCGGCACAATACAAGTGAAGGCAAATAGATTGACCAAACCAAAGGTACCCGCTGGAGCATCGGTTGGCGTACTGCCTAATATCAACATTGTTAGTGCACCTGGCAAGGAAATTATTAACCCTATTGCCGCTGCTGTGCCAATAGCCTTATGGGCAGGATAGTTATATAGAGTGAGTAATGGAACCGAGATAGTGCCGCCGCCGATCCCGACCATAGAACTGAAAAAGCCAATAGATACTCCCATAACCGTTTGTCCTGTTGTTTTAGGTAGCTTGGGGTACAGAGCGGATTTCCCCGTTCGACACATCATGTTTAGTGCTGATAAAACCGCTATCATCCCAAACAAGATAGTAAGCATAGTACCTTCAACGCGAGTTACTAACCAGCTACCAACCAATACCCCGATAAGAATAAAGACAGCCCAACGTTTGAGTAGGTCAAAATCGACATTACCTTTTTTATGGTGAGAACGGATAGAGCTAATAGATGTTGGTACTATGGTGGCCAGTGAGGTTGCTGTCGCAACTAGCATCGCAGACTCTGGTGATACGCCAAAGCTCTGGAACAAGAAGAATAATACTGGCACGATAACGATACCACCACCTACGCCTAACAAGCCCGCTAAAATGCCTGCGAATACACCGGTTGCAACCAATGCAAAAAACGGTGAGATATTATTTGTTATAAATTCAATGATATTCATTACACCTACTTTTATGTTTAATAACGCTAAAGGCCTTACTATTAATTCAACGGGAAATTGCAGTCTCCGTTGTTAGGTCTTTAAGTAAAACAACGGCACCGAGTTGCTCGGTGCTGGCAAAATCCAAGATAACGTATTGCCGTCATTATTTATTCTTCTTCCTGGCTCTCTAGGACTTTAGCCTGCACTCAAGGGTGACCATTTAGACTATGGCGAGAAACCATAGTCTATTTTATTAACTCTATTATATCAGTTCGTTACCATTAGAGAGTTCTCTTCGAACTATTTCTGCACCTGCATTTAACGCATTTAATTTCCCCATTGCTACCTTACGAGATAAAGGAGCCATGCCACAGTTTGTACAAGGGTAGAGCTTGTCGGCATCGACATACTTGAGAGCTTCGCGTAGGGTCTTGGCGACTTCTTCTGGTGTTTCAATGGTATCGGTTGCGACATCAATGGCTCCTACCATCACTTTTTTACCTCGAATAAGTGCAAGTAGCTCGATTGGTACATGAGAGTTGTGACATTCTAGCGAAATAATATCGATAGTAGATTTTTGCAGCTTGGGAAAGGCTTCTTCATATTGTCGCCACTCAGACCCCAAGGTTTTTTTCCAATCTGTATTGGCTTTAATGCCATAGCCATAGCAAATATGTACAGCCGTTTCACACTTAAGCCCTTCAATTGCTCTCTCTAAACAAGCCACACCCCAATCATTAACCTCATCAAAAAACACATTAAATGCGGGCTCATCGAATTGAATAATATCAACACCTGCTGCCTCTAACTCTCTGGCTTCTTGGTTAAGAATTTTGGCAAATTCCCAAGCTAGCTTTTCACGACTTTTATAATGGTCATCATAAAGTGTATCTATCATCGTCATGGGACCTGGTAGCGCCCATTTAATCGGTTGCTTAGTTTGTTGACGTAAAAACTTGGCATCTTCAACAAAAACTGGCTTTTGCCGTGAAACAGCACCAACAACCGTAGGTACACTCGCCTCATAGCGATTACGAATTTTTATAGTCTTACGTTTCTCAAAGTCAACTCCGTTGAGGTGCTCAAGAAATGTCGTAACAAAATGTTGGCGTGTTTGCTCGCCATCACTGACAATATCAATGCCTGCTTGTTGTTGATCTTGTAATGATAAACGTAAAGCATCTTGTTTTCCCTCAATTAATTCATCACCTTGCAATTTCCAAGGTGACCAAAGAGTCTCAGGTTGTGCAAGCCAAGAAGGTTTAGGTAAACTGCCTGCCGTTGAAATTGGTAATAATTTTTTCATAATAGTTGATGCCGTAAATTTGAGGTATTTATTAAAGATAATTCTTAAATGTAGCTATTGAGCTTAATTAGCAGACCATTGCTCAAGAACCGTTTGGTATGGTTTGATAAAGTGCTCCTCAGCAAACTTTCCCTGATGATTAGCCATCTTGCTACGTTCTTCTCGATCATAAACAATGTGAGTTAATGAATGATCTAAATTATTCAAATTTGGTTGATAGCATTTACCTGCTACAGCATTCGCATTATAAATCTCCGGTCGATAGATTTTTTGAAAGGTTTCCATCGTGCTAATGGTGCTTAACAGCTCAAGTGTGGTGTAATCATTAAGCAAATCACCAAAGAAGTGAAAAGCCAAAGGCGCAACACTATTTGCGGGCATAAAATAGCGTACCTGTAAGCCCATTTTTTTAAAATATTGCTCAGTCAAAGAAGACTCATTTGGCTGGTATTCAACACCTAATACGGGATGGTGATTTTCTGTCTGATGATAGGTCTTGTTATTAGAAACACTAAGGCATATTACCGGTGGCTTGTTAAAGTGTTGCTGATAAGCGCTCGAATTTACAAAATATTTAAAGAGCTTTCCATGCAGGTCGCCAAAATTATCTGGAATGCTAAATGTTGATTGATCCTTATTATGATCTAACAACAATACGCTGAAATCATAATCTCGCACATAAGAGGAAAAATTATTTCCTACAATGCCTTCAATGCGTTTGTTATTTTTATGATCAACAATATTCGTTTTCAATATTTCAATTGATGGGAAGGTTTGACCACTGCCTTCAATATCTATATCAACGGAAATGATTTCAAGTTCGACAGAATAACGATCTGCTTGGGTGTTATCCCAATGTGCCAAGGCATTGAAACTATTGTCAATCATATTTAAGGCGTTACGCAAGTTCGCTTGACGGCTGTTTCCTCTCGCTAAATTAGCAAAGTTAGTTGTAATACGCGTATTGTCTGAGGGCTGATAATTTTCATCAAGACAAGTGCTTTTAATCGTAAAGGTAAAGTCTTTATTCATTGTCATCCGGTATCCTATTTCCTGAGATAAAACCTAAATTTATTTCGTGATCTTTCGGGGCTTTTAATTTTATTTTTTGATTTTTCCAGTCAATTGTCTTCATCGTCTTGTTGGTATATACCTAAAGGCTAATTGAGAACCAACTTGTAATATGGTTTAAAGTTAAAAGCAGTGTGTGTTTTATACTGGGTTCGTTAGATGAATAAAATTGATTTTATTTCATTGATTTATGAGCTGTGTTCATGTGTTTTTTTGTTGGTAAGTTTTAGAACATTCCCACCGGTAATTTCGGGGATATACGAGCACACATTTAGTTTTAAACTGATTATTGATCAAACACCGCTTTAGAAGAATCACGCTTATTTGGAGTTATTAAAATGTGAGTATTACTAAACGCCTACCTTTTTCAATAGTAAGTTGAGTTGGTAGATAAATGTAGATAACTCAAAATAGTATTTTTAGTCATGCCGATAAATCGCGAGAATGACCGGTTTTGTAGCTAAGCGGACCAGAGTGGCAATAAATTAAGACTTCAATTTAGTGAACTTTGTCGCAACCGTTAGCAAAGTTAGCCTAAAAGCTACTTTTATGGGGAGGTGAAATATTCTAGTTTTTTATTAACGTTCTAATAATCAAACTTGAACTATGCTCAAACCATAGATGCCGCATTATTGAAACTAGCTCAATATCCTGACTTAGGTAGAGAAAAAGTGATGGGTATAATGTCGGTCAAAGACTTTCTGTAGAAAAGCATATTGCTTGCTGTTTACTAAAGGGATCCAGTCAATCATAACGGAATAGATGTTGATCGTATTGTTGATCAACGTATCGATTTCACAAAATATTTCTAATTGCATTTTTTATGGCTACCAGCATATCTGCCAGTCATATTATTAAACTGACTAAAATAGATATTCGTCTTCATTAATAAATGTATAATGGCTTAGTTTACTTATTGAGTCTCTTAAAAGGTTAGATGATTTTTTCATATCTTATCGATGATTGCATAGTCAATGAATGAGATTTAGCTCTATGAGAAGAGTGTGACCGAACGGAGAAAGAACTCAGAAAATATTTTACTGGCGGTAATAAAAAAGGGAAGCCAATAATAGCTTCCCTTTTAGTTAGGCTGCTTAGCCTTATTTTGTTATTACTTTTTTAACAACAGTTTCTATTTTTGCTACAACTCTGCGGTTTACACTATTGTCTGCAGGCGAAGTACCTTGAGCAATCAACTGTGTTTCACCAAAGCCTTTAGCAGATAAACGGCTAGCATCAATAGCAAATTTATTGATTAATAGGCCTTTAATAGTATCAGCACGTTTTTGCGAAAGCATTAGGTTATATGACTCAGTACCAGAAGCTGAACTGTGTCCTTCAATAACAACACTTGTATTTTTGTATTCTTTCATAAAATCAGCTAAACGCTGAATATCATCAACCATTGCCGGCTTAACCAATGAGCTATTATTTTCAAAGGTGACATTTAATTTAATCGCGACTGATTTTTCTGAATATAAGGTACAACCTTGTGAATCAACTTTTACGTTTGCTGGTGTATTAGCACAACGGTCTTTATCATCACTAATTCCATCATTATCAGTATCAATCATCATGACTTTTTTAACTACAGGAGTCGGCATTACCATCTTT
Organism: Colwellia hornerae; assembly: GCF_007954355.1. Classification (GTDB taxonomy): domain Bacteria; phylum Pseudomonadota; class Gammaproteobacteria; order Enterobacterales; family Alteromonadaceae; genus Colwellia_A; species Colwellia_A hornerae. Next base: position 29,039 of record NZ_VOLR01000006.1, on the reverse strand, counting down.
TTGACCGCTTTTTTAACAACGGCTGCTTTTTTTACATCGCCGAAAGTATATTTTAAGCCTATTTTAAAACCTTGATCTGTTTGACCATAATCCAAATCGCGATAAACAGCGGCTTCACTATATAGTGAAAAACGGTCGCTTATTTGTAGGCCATAACCGGCACCCACATTGGCGGCGTTATAACTTTTCATATTATTAAAGCGCTTCACACCAGTGAAAAGATAAAAATTGCTATCTTCAAGTTTATAAATGGCATCAATACCAGCACGAGTGCCGTAATCTGTATTATTGCCATTTTGAATGTCGTAACGAGTTTTTGCTAATTCAAGACGAATATCCCAGCGATCGTTAATGATCTTTTGTAAATCAATACCAAGACCTCTGCCTGCTTCCACTTGTAGCCAGTCAATATTGTTTTCTTTATTTGTGTCTGATTTGATGTAGTCGCCAAAGACACCAAGTTGCCATGTTTTATCAATAGTTTCTGCAGCGAGCGGAGCGCTAATTAATGCGGCTATCAGGGTCATGTTAAACGTTTTCATGGATAAATCCTTAGTAAGTTTCAGGTAATATTATGTAATTTCTAGCTCTATAACGGATAAGAAGCTCAAAAGTCACAAACTTTATCAATTTTTACAATTAACACTAAAACTCAAAATTGATTAGCGTAGAATGCACCCGAATTAAAAAAGTTAATGTGTGTGGACAAAATAAGAATAAAAAACATACAAGTTTAATGTGACTTTTTAACTGCTCAAGCGTTAAAGAGTAAAGCGATAAAATTATTGCTCGAGGATGAGATGAAAAATATAGAAAAAAGTTTAGCGCAAGAGTTAAGCCGTGATGGAGATTTAGCTTTTAGCACCTCAGATGATGAGTTTTTTAAACGTGCAGCAATAACAGCGAATAATCAGCAAGGCACAAAAGATCTTGTCGCTTTGGGTTTAGCTTCTCTTTGGGTTGTTTTTATCAGCCTATTCATGAAAGTTTTAAAACCGATATTTAAAAATATGGCACCTTGCCCAAAGACAATAAGTAATCACACAACCAATAATGAGAACAAATAATGGATACTGAAAACATCACAGATAAAGCTTATTCTGGCTTAATGACTGTTTGGCATAAAGTGGTTACTTTTCTCCCCGATTTAATCGTCGCTATTTTATTCTTACTTGCGGGTTGGCTTATTTCTACAATAATTAAAAACTTTCTTAATAAATCATTAATTAAAATTGGCTTTAATACGTTTTTAAATAAACTTGGTTTAGATTCACTATTAAAAAAAATGGATGTTGCTATAACGGGTAGCCAAGTCGTTGCTAGTCTTATTTCGACATTCTTCTTGCTGATATTTTTATTAGCTGCTTTAGATATTTTGGGCTTAACGGTACTTTCAGGTTTAATTGATACTTTGGTCTTATTTTTACCTAAATTACTCGCTTCACTCGCTGTCTTAATCTGTGGCTTCTTTGTGGCACAGATTGTTTTTAATGGCGTAAAAATAGCGGCTAAAAATACTGGTATTGACTATGGACGATCAGTTGCTGAAGTCTGTCGTGGTATTATTATCGTTATCACTGTTTCATTATCTATTACGCAATTAGACATTGATGTATCACTGCTAAACAACATCATGACGGTACTTATTGGCAGTGTCGGTTTAGCGGCGGCTATTTCGTTAGGAATTGGTACCAAAGCCATGGCGCAAGAGATTGTTGCTGGTGTGTATCTTCGAGAAATGTACCAAATAGGCGACGCAATTGAAGTAACAGACATTAAGGGCACCTTAGCTGTGATTGGCAGTGTCGCGAGTAAAATAATGGCCGCTGATGAATCACTAACGACCATACCGAATACTTTCTTATTAGCTAATAAAGTTATTAAGCAATAGTTGGGGCTTCTTTTACGGTTTGACTACGCCTAACGAACGCCAGCTTGTTGCCTTAGTGCAAGCAAGTCTGCCTTATGATACGCGTCTTTTTCAGCAACTAATTACACCCTATTTACCTGTTTTAAAAGGGTACTGTGTAAAGTTGCTCAATAACCGGCCTGATGCCGAAGACGTTGTACAAGAAACAATTATAAAGGTACTTGCCCACTTAAAAAACTTTAAGTGGGCAGTATCTTTTAAAGCGTGGCTATTTAAAATTGCCCATAACGAATGTATTAATAAAATAAGAGATCGCCGTTGGGATACTATCGAACACAATGACGAATATCTGGAAAGCATAATCGATGATGACAGTAATCATGAAGATTTGGCGACAGCACTTTCATTATTAATGGTTAATTTGTCCTTTGTAGATCGCAATATTATGCTGCTACGCTACCGAACCGGTTTAGAGTTTCAGGAAGTCGCTGACATTTGTCATCTCAATATTTCTGCGGTAAAAATGCGTCATAAGAGGGTTATAGGTTTCTTACAAAAGCGATTAAAGCAGTAAAGTTAAGTAACCTGTGTAACTATGGTTAAGATAATTTTAGCGCCGTTTTGTATTCAGGCTAATTATAAATAAGCAACTCGGCATTAATAAACTTTATGATTAAGGATAAACGATGATTAAATCACTATTCACTTTATTGACTGCTTTAGTACTGGGCAGCATGAATTTAGCGCTTCATACCGCGCAAGCTGCTGAGGTAAACGTCACTTGGACAGATCCTGATAAATACCGAGATATTGATGCAGGAACAGAAGGTAGAAAGCGCTTTCAAGAAAACATGTTTAGCGAATTTGAAAAACATTTATCAAAACTCGCCAAAGCATTACCTGTATCTCAAACACTTAATATAGAAGTAACAGACATTGATTTAGCGGGTGATGTTCTCGCCAGTGGTTTACACCAAATAAGAGTGATTAAAGACCTTTATTTTCCAAGAATAAAGTTATCATTTACATTAATAAATGCTGAGAAAGCAATCATACTTAGCGACAATGTTAATTTAAAAGATATGAATTTTATGATGGGTGGACGCTTAAAATATAGAAATAATGCGTTAGGTTATGAAAAAAAATTGCTTGATGATTGGTTTAAGGATGTTTTCGCAAACTATGTTGATAAATAAAGTACCAATCTTTTAACGTTATAGACAGCATAAGGCCATCTTTATCATGCAATAAAGATGGCCTTTTCACTTTTAAGCTTTACCGTTAATGAGTAACCGTTGCACTGCCTTCAAAGTTAGCTAAAACAGTAAAAAGTTTTTCTATTTTCTTTACTGTATCGATTAACGTTTGTTGATCTGAGGTTTTTTGCCAAAAAATTAAATCGTTCGCGACTTCTTCAACATAAGGCTGAAAAGTATTGGCCGAACATTTGAAACCAGCGTCTGTTTTAAATATCGCTTCGAAGCTCGCTTGCTTGTTTTTTCTTAAATCGGCTAAAGTCGCATCAGCGGCTAGTGACTTTTTTAAAATAATTGAAATATTATCAACGAGTTGTTTACTGACAGTGGCGCTCATAGTGTCTCTATATTAAATATTGTTTTGATATGTCGCTATTATGACAAATTGATTGGCGTTTTGTTAGCTTCTCCGGCAATTTCTCGTACTAATTTAGGCATTAAAAATCCGGGCAGTATTGCCATCATTTTTTTGACAATTATTTTTGCCTGGTTTTCACATATATCAAAGTGAGCAACTCCTTGTACAGGGTCAAACATATGTAAATAATAAGGCTGAATACCATTATCAAATAAAGCTTCGCTAAGCTGACATAAGAGTTCGGCATCATCGTTCACTCCTTTTAATAATACGCTTTGATTAAATAAAGGAATTCTTGCGACGCGGAGTTTTTCAAGGGTTTTTTTTACTTCATCATCGATTTCATTGGGATGATTAATATGCAAAACCATGGTTGCTTTTAATCTCGTTTCAGACAAAATCTTCACCAATGATGCCGTTATGCGCTGTGGGATAACAATGGGTAAACGAGTATGAATTCGCAGGCGGTTCACATGTTTAATTGGCTCAAGTTGTTCAATAAGCCACTGTAGATGATCATCACTTGCCATTAAAGGATCGCCACCACTAAAAATAACTTCATTAATTTCAGGATGATCGGCAATATATTTTAGTGCTGGTTGCCAGCGAACTTTATTGGGACTGTTTTCATCATAAGGAAAATGGCGACGAAAACAGTAACGGCAATTCACCGCACAACCCGACTTTATAATCATCAATACTCTGTGCTTATATTTATGCAATAAGCCTTCGGCAACGGTGTCGTGTTCTTCTAGTGGATCTGTTGAATAGCCATCAGAGATAACAAACTCATCAGAGAGTGGCATAACCTGTTTAAGCAGAGGGTCGTTAAAGTCGCCTTTTTTCATTTTTGCAATAAAAGGTCGGGGCACACGGACCGGAAATAACTTTCGTGCGGAAAAGTGTTGCAGATAATCTTGGCTGTCTATTTCTAGCATCTCTAAAAGCTTTTTCGGATCTGTAACGACATTACTTAACTCTTTTTGCCAAGAAATGTGCAATTGTTCGCTTATTTGGGGTATTATCTGCGGCATTTGTAATTTCAATTTAAATCTCTGCGTTATTTGTTTGAGTATAAGAGAACATTCATATGGCTAATTTTAGTACAAACCAATTTAAGGCTGGCCTTAAATTAATGATTGACGGCGAACCATGTAACATTTTAGAAAACGAATTAGTAAAACCAGGTAAAGGCCAAGCCTTTAGCCGCGTAAAAATTCGTAAACTAATTTCTAATAAAGTCTTAGAAAAAACCTTTAAATCAGGCGAGTCTTGCGAAGGCGCTGATGTAATGGAAACCGAGCTAGCTTATTTGTATGCTGACGGTGAATTCTGGCATTTTATGAATAATGAGACCTTTGAGCAAATCGCCGCTGATGAAAAAGCAGTTGTAGATTGTATTAAATGGTTAAAAGAAGGCGATCTTTGTACCATTACTTTATGGAATGGTTCACCTATTACAGTAACAACCCCTAATTTTGTTGATCTAGATGTTACCGAAACAGATCCAGGATTAAAAGGTGATACTGCCGGTACGGGTGGAAAACCAGCAACATTACATACCGGTGCTGTTATTCGTGTACCGCTATTTATTCAAATTGGTGAGACAGTTAAAGTAGATACACGCACGGGTGAATACGTATCACGTGCAAGTAAATAAGTAATTTTATCTACTACCAACTCATTTATTTTCAATAAGTGTATTACTGAGTAACCAGAGTAATTTGGTTACTGATATTTATTGTGACTGAGTCATCAATAAAAATTTAGTATTAAAAAAACCTGCTGATGCAGGTTTTTTTATAGATAAACGACTAGTTGATCTGTCTAGTATGAAGTTTTAGATAATCAAATAGTTCTTTGTAATACTTACCCAGCTTTTCTGTTTTTTTCTCTTTTGCTGCTTGTCGCACTAATTGACGTAGTTTTTGTCTTTCCATTGACTCATGCTCGGTCAGTAAAGCTTCAACAAAGTCATTACCTTTATCAATCGCATCATCGCGCATCTTTTCAAGTTTAACAAACTTAGCTGTTTCTTGTTGATGCTTGTTTGCCATAACATCAAGGGCATGTTTAATTGGCTCTAAATCAGATTCTGATAATATTCTTGCCAAGTGTCTAACATGACGACGTAATGCCTCATGTTTGTTTTTAATTTTATCAGCTAAAATTAAGGCGTCCTTAATCTCCTCAGTAAAAGGAATTTTACTGCGCTGATGCTTAGATAAATCAATAAGCGACTGTCCAAAGATTTGTAACTGGATCATTTCGCGCTTTACTTCTGATTTACTTTTTAATTCTTCATCTAATTCATCGATATCGTTAGCAGAGTCGGGCATAATATTCGTTATTAAAGTGATAATTATCGCTATTATACTCGTAAGTGCTTATGGTATACAGCGCATATTCTCCAATTTCCTGCATTTATAGAAGAAAACAATAAATTATGACTGAAACGATGAACGCTAAAGAATCGATGAAAGAACAATTAAGAGATGTTGAGCAACGTGTAGCACAAGTACTCGACTTAGCAAAATCGCTAGGAGCAGACTCAGCTGAAGCCTCTATAAGCCGTCAACAGGGCTTAAGTGTTGGTACACGTTTTGGTGAAGTGGAAACGGTTGAATTTACTAATGACGGTGCGTTGGGCATTACGGTTTATCAGCAAGGTCGTAAAGGGAGTGCTTCAACCGCAGATTTATCAGAAGCGGCGTTAAAACAAACGGTACAAGCAGCGGTTAATATTGCAAAATATACTTCTGTTGACGACTGTTCAGGTTTGGCAGACAAGGACATGCTGGAAATGTCACCTGCTGATCTAGACTTGTATCACCCGAAAGTCTTAACAACAGACCAAGCTATCCAACTCGCCAAAGAATGTGAAGATAGTGCGCTAGCCTACGATCCACGTATTACCAACTCAGATGGTGCATCACTTGATAGTTTTGAAGGCTATAAGGTTTATGGCAATACCAATGGACAAATTGTCGGCTATCCGAGCTCTCGCCATAGTTTAAGCTGTGTAATGATCGCCTCTGAAGGTGATGATATGCAAAGAGATTATGCTTACACTGTTAATCGTGATTTTGATTTAATGGATAATGGCATTGCTATTGGTGTACAGGCATCAAAAGAAGCGCTATCGAGATTGAATGCGCAGAAACTGCCCACAGGAAAAGTGCCGGTGATGTTTCGTGCCGACATTGCTAATTCCATTTTTGGACATTTTATTGCCGCGATCAGCGGTGGTAATTTATACCGTAAGTCATCCTTTTTAATGGACGCTATTGGTAAACAAGTTTTTCCTGATTTTTTAAATATCAGTGAACGCCCTCATATTTTAAAGGGGTTAGCGAGTAGTGCCTTCGACAGTGAAGGAATAAAAACCGTTGATCGTGAAATTATTGTTGATGGTTGTTTAGAAACCTATCTATTGACCAGTTATTCAGCACGCAAGTTAGGACTTAAATCTACAGGTCACGCCGGTGGTATCCATAATTGGCAAATTAATGCCAAAGGGTCTGCCAATGGTGGTGACTTTAATGCCATGTTGAAAAAACTCGGTACTGGCTTTCTCGTTACTGAATTAATGGGACAAGGCGTTAATGTCGTCAATGGCGATTATTCACGTGGTGCTGCCGGTTTCTGGGTTGAGAATGGCGAAATTGCTTATCCGGTATCAGAAGTTACCATTGCTGGTAATTTATCTGATATTTTTAAAGGCTTAGTTGCTGTTGGCAGTGATGTCGATTTACGAGGCAGCATCTTAACCGGTTCATTGTTAATTGAAGAGATGCAGGTTGGAGGTAATTAATCAGACCGTGTTATTTTAACAGGGTACTTTTGATAATTAAAACCAACAGAGCAGCAATGAGATCTTGAAAAAGTATCAAGATCTCAATACGCTGATGTCTAGTTAAGATTAGGTAAGAAATAAAGTTGCGGTACCTAAGAAAGCGAATATTCCAACTACATCGGTAATCGTCGTTAATATCACACTACCGGCGAGAGCCGGGTCAATATTTATCCGCTTCAAAAACAGCGGTATAGCAACACCAGCGATACCCGCGGCGGTTAAATTCATTAACATCGCAAAGGCTATTACGCCACCAAGCATTAAATTTTGTTGCCAAATAGCCACGACACCGGCAATTAATACCGCCCAAATAACGCCATTCAGAAAACCAACAGCAAGCTCTTTCTGAATTAATATTCTCGCATTTGAGTCGCCAACATGGCCTAGCGCAATGGCGCGAATAACCAGCGTTAAGGTTTGGTTGCCGGCAACGCCACCCATACTAGGTACTAAAGAATTTAAAATCGCCAAAATCGCCAGTTGGCTTAAAACACCTTCGAACATACTTGATACAGCAACAGCGAGTAGTGCAGTAATGAGATTAACGCCTAGCCAAATAGAGCGTTGTTGGGTGCTTTTTAATACCGGAGCAAAGGTATCTGCTTCTCCATCTAAACCGGCCATACTCATCATCGAACGCTCGGCATCTTCACGAATAATATCGATAACATCGTCGATAGTGATACGGCCAAGTAATCGGCCTTTATCATCAATAACCGGTGCAGAGAACCAATCAAATTTTTCAAAGAGTTGTGCTACGTCACTTTCAGACAAATGCGCTTGAATGGCTTCAATATCTTTATCAATAAGTGTCGAAATAATAACTTCTGGTTTAGCGGTAATTATCGCGGCTAAAGAAACAGCACCAATAAAGTGATTTTTACCATCGACGACGTAAAAAGAATCGGTTGCCTCAGGTAAGTCACCCCGTAAACGCAAATAACGTAAGACCACATCAACCGTAACATCTGGACGAATTGTTATGGTATCTGTGTTCATGATACCGCCAGCGGTATCTTCCTCGAATGATAAAGCCGCTTCGACACGACCTCGGTCTTGCGAGTCCATAGCACTTAATACTTCTTGATAAACACTATCGGGTAAAGTACGTAAAACTTCCGCTAAATCATCAACATCCATTCCTTCAGCAACTTCAGCTAATTTTTCAGGACGGATGGTTTTTAAAATACCTTTGCGAACTTCTTCATTGAGTTCTTCAAGCACTTCACCGTGATTATCAGCGTCGATAAGTTGCCATAATACGGCACGACTTTTTGGGTGAGATGACTCTAATATTAAAGCAATATCATAGGCTGGCATGTTCTGTAGTAATTTTCGAACGTGCACAAACATGCCGCTACCAAGTGCTTGATTGACTTGTTGCAGACGTTGATGATTTTGTTGTTGCTCTGATATTTCCGGCATAAAGTTTTCCTGTGCCGCAGTAATACGAAAATTATATGTTTTTTATCTTAGTCAAGATTTTCTGGCTAAGGTGTTGTAATGAATAATAACTTAACTTAATTTTTTATTCAGTCTTTTTATCACTCGTCTTCATCAAATTTATCAGAAAATAATTGGCATACATCGCTAAGTGCTTGCTGCGCATCTTCTCCTTGGGTAATAATTTCAACGGTTTTTCCAAAACCACCAGCCAGTAACATTAAGCCCATAATACTACTGGCATCGGCTTCTTTGCCCTCTAGGCAAATAGTAACATTAGCATTAAGCTTTTGACTTAACTGGGCAAGTTTAGTGGCAGCACGTGCGTGTAATCCCAGTTTATTACTAATGGTTAATGATTTGATATATTTTGGCATACAGTGACCGTTATTAAGTACTTTGTATTTTAATATCGCGATGATGAGACTGAACATCTTCGCGCTCTTTTCTAAGGTTATTCGCCAAGATTTCAGCAATATAAACCGATCTATGTTTTCCACCGGTGCAACCAATAGCGATAGTAATGTAGCTGCGATTGTTTCTTTCTAAATGAGGTAACCACGTCATCATAAAACTGTTAATTTGCCAAATAAATTTGGTGACAATTGGTTGGCTAGCCAAAAAATCTCGCACGGGTTGATCTAAACCGGTAAAACCTTTTAAGTCTTTTTCCCAAAAAGGGTTAGGCAGAAAACGTGCATCAAAAACATAGTCTGCGTCTTGTGGTACACCATGTTTAAAACCAAAAGATTCAAATACCACCACCATAGATGCTGACGTTTTTCCTAAGATTCGCTCACGCACCAGGTCAGATAATTGATGAGGTGATAACTGACTGGTATTTATATACAAACCTGCGCGTGTAGAAATAGGCTCAAGCAACTTTTTCTCTAAAGAAATAGCTTGGTCGAGTGGGATATTTTGTTTGATCAAAGGATGCAAACGACGCGTTTCACTAAAACGTCGAATAAGATCAGAATCATCGGCATCTAAATAAAGAATATCGAGCTTTACCGTTTTCGGCAGGTAATCTAATATTTCTGAAACGTCATTAGGGTCATTGGGTAAATTACGAACATCTAGACTAACGGCTACCTTGTCATAATCATTAATAACGGTATGTGCTAATGCCGGTAATAAATTTACCGGTATATTATCGACACAGTAGTAGCCTAAATCTTCGAGCACACGTAAGGCGACACTTTTACCTGACCCTGAGCGACCACTGACTATCAAAAGTTTCATTTGAATTTTCCTGGATTATTGGATTTTATTAACGTTCAGCATGCTTAATGATATTAAAAAGCTCTTGCGAATTTTTGCATTTTCTTACTTGCTTTGCGATTTGTTTAGTACTAAATATTTGGGCAATACTTTGCAAGGTGTCTAAATGTTGCTGGCAGTTTTCTTCGGGTACAAACAGCGCAATAATAATATCGACAGCACGATTGTCTATCGCATCAAACTCAACGGCTTGCTCACTGGTCAGTAAAACAGCAATAACTTGTGATGTATTCGACAGTCGACCATGGGGAATAGCAATACCATTTCCTATGCCGGTAGAGCCAACTTTTTCACGCGCCATTAAGCTTTCAAATAATTGATGGGTATCAATATTGTCGAATTTTTTTGCCGCAGTTGTGCTAATTATTTCAAGGAGTTTTTTTTTGCTTGTACCCTTGATGGCACACAGGGTGCAATCAAGGGTGAGGATATCTTGCAACTTCATTATACTACTTACATTTTTTGGTGAGTGAACAGGCGATAAACAACATTAATGCTGATTCGTTTTACCTTTGTACTTTAATATTTGCCGGTCAAGCTTAACAACAAGGCTATCAATAGAGGCGTACATGTCAGCATTTTCAGCTTTTGCATGTAAATCAGAACCACTGACATGAACAGTCGCTTCAGCAATTTGGTTTGATTTTTCAACGGTGAGAACAACATGAACATTATTGATATGATCAAAATGTCGGCTTAATTTTGCCATCTTAGTCGTGACGTTTTCTCGTAAAGCTTCGGTAATGTCAACATGGTGGCCAGAAAGATTAATTTGCATAAGCTTAATTCCTCATCTTTTCGTTAAAGTAAACTTTTTCGTTGATTAGAAGGTGGAATAGAAAGTGACTCTCGATACTTTGCTATGGTGCGTCGAGCTACATTTATTCCTTGATCGGCCAATAAATCAGCCATTTTACTATCACTGAGTGGTTTTGCCGGAATTTCGGCGGCAACAAATTTTTTGATGAGTGCGCGAATAGCGGTTGATGAGCATTCACCACCGCTTTCGGTGCCAACATGGCTAGAAAAGAAAAATTTCAGTTCAAAAATACCACGTGGTGTATGCATGTATTTTTGTGTCGTCACTCGTGAAATGGTGGACTCATGCATATCGACCGCTTCGGCAATATCATTTAACACCATCGGGCGCATGGCTTCATTACCATGTTCAAAAAAGCCAATTTGGCGTTGCACAATACAGTTTGAAACCTTTAATAAGGTATCATTACGGCTTTCTAAGCTTTTAATAAACCATTTAGCTTCTTGTAAATTTGAACGAATAAATTGCGTGTCTGCTGTCGACTTCATTGAACGTGACATCGAAGCATACTGCTGATTTACTGAAAGTTTTGGCGCAGTATCAGGATTTAATTCTACCACCCAACGACCATTTTTCTTTTCAACAGAAACATCAGGAATAACATACTGGTCGTCACTCTTCATTACACTGTCGCCAGGTCTAGGGTCAAGTGATTGAATAAGCCGTACCACTTCGCGCAGCTGTTCTTCTTTTAGTCGAGTTTTACGCATTAACGTACGATAGTCTCGGCTACCCAGCAGATTAATATGGTCACGTAACACCAACTTACTTTCTGCTAACCAAGGTGTTGCGGGATCAAATTGATTAAGTTGAATAATTAAACATTCAGAAATAGAACGAGCGGCGACACCAACAGGATCAAAGAGGTTAATACGTTTTAGTACCACCTCAATTTCATCAAGCTCTACCCCTTCAATGGCAACACTTTCTAAAATGTCTTCACTGGATACCGTTAAGTAGCCGGCGTCATCAACGGCATCGATAATAGCTGTGGCTATAGCGCGGTCTGTTTCAGTAAAAGGGCTTAATTCCATTTGCCAGCGTAAATGATCTTGAATGGAGTCTTGAGTTTCGCCTTGGTAAGTATAGTCTTCTGAAGCTGGACCTGAGTTTGAAGTTGCTGCACCAGCCGTGTAGTTATCATCCCAAGTGGTATCCATGTTTAATTCTTCAGGGATATCGTTCTTGTCCATGGCTTCAGTGGTGGTGATTTCATCAATGGTAGGCGTAGCGTCTTCGCTACCATCAGAAACAGGGGCTTCTTTAACATCACCGGTACCGGCAGTGTGAGCTTCTTCAAGGTTGTCAGTACTTTTATCTTCGGGATTATTTGAAGACTCATCCATTTCTAACAATGGATTACTTTCTAAGGCTTCTTGAATTTCTTGTTGAAGCTCTAACGTAGACAGTTGCAGCAATTTGATTGCTTGCTGCAATTGTGGCGTCATGGTTAATTGTTGTCCTATGCGGAGTTGTAGAGTAGGGCGCATTTAGGTCATTAACTTCCTATTATTTTTAATGGGATATTTTCGTTTTCTCATACGAAGATACTATTCATTTATTCACTACTATAGCGTGAATTGTTCACCAAGGTATACATCTCTTACGTGTTGATTTGCAAGAATTTGATCTGCAGTACCTTCTGCAATAAGTTCACCGTGACTCACGATATAGGCATGTTCACATACATCGAGAGTTTCTCGTACATTGTGATCAGTTATTAACACACCAATGCCGCGTTCTTTTAAGTGTAGAATAATTTTTTTAATATCACCTACTGAAATTGGGTCAACGCCTGCAAAAGGTTCATCTAATAAAATAAATTTTGGCTCAGCAGCTAAAGCGCGAGCAATTTCTACTCGGCGGCGTTCACCACCAGATAAGCTCATGCCTAAATTATCTTTAATATGACCTATGTTAAATTCTTCAACTAGGTGCTCTAATTTTTCTTCACGTTCAGCATCTGATAATTCTTTTCGTGTCTGTAAAATAGCCATAATATTATCGTAAACACTGAGTTTTCGAAAAATAGATGCTTCTTGTGGTAAATATCCAATACCTTTTCTGGCGCGCTCATGCATAGGCGCTAACGTCAGGTTTTCGTCATTTAAAATAATATCACCACTATCACTTTCAACTAAACCGACAATCATATAAAAAGAGGTGGTTTTTCCTGCGCCATTTGGGCCAAGTAAACCGACTATTTGTCCTGCTGAAACTTGCATACTGACATTCTTAACCACTTTCCGGCCTTTATAGGCTTTGGCAAGGCCTTTGGCCATTAGGGTGCTAGTGCTCATAAATTACTTTTTTCCTGAGTTTTCGCGTCTGTGGTTGTCGCTTTAATTTTTTCTTTTGGCTGAAAAATCGTTTTAGTGCGTTCGTTAGATTTACTTTCAGCATTAACATACTGAGTGGCGATATTGTAAGTAATTCTACTACCACTCACTTCACTGCCTTCTTGCTGTAATAGCGCATTGCCTGAAATTATCACTAAATTATTGGCGGGCTCATATCTTATTTCATCGGCTTGCAAGCTAAGGGGAGTGCCATCGGCTAAGGTTTGTTTAAAGGTTGCTGGCTTACCTTTAGCGATATAAGTTTTTTCCTCGCTGCCTGATTGGGTCAGTACTTGTACTAAGTCAGCACGTATCACTAATGAGCCTTGGGTGATCACTACATCATCAATATAGCTGAATATTTTATTTTTAAGGTCAACGGCCTGTCTTGAAGCGTTGATTTCAATCTTTTGTTTTATATCAAATTTTTCAGCAAAAGCTGACGAAAATAGCGGAGTTGATAACAATAAGCACAGTAGGCTATTTTTTAACAATTTCATAAATTGATTTCACATGTTTAGTTAGTGTCATTTGGTTGGTGTTTAAGTCGACAATTAAACCTTTACCATCGATGGTAAATCCTTTACCAATAATTTTAATTTCTTGTTCTGAACTTATGATGTTAGTTTTTAGATCAAGTTCAAAGTATTTTCCTTGAACTTCTTGTAATAAGCTATCGGGATCTGTTGCTAACAAGCGAACACGCTTCTCTAATTTTACCCGGTTGTTATTGTATAATATGCCTTCATTAGCGGATATTTTCCATGTTGGCGCATCATTTTTTGGATGAAGTGTGTATTGAGGAAACTCAAAGTTGGTAATATTTAGCTCAGGATAATGTTCCATGCGATGAGCATCGACGACATAAGCTAAATTTCCTTCGTGTTTATAGACATTACTGTGTAAGTTTTCGGCAATAAAATCAGGTGTCAGGGTTTTATCAATCGCTTGTAATTGTGGTGTTGAGGAATTTCTCCATTCGATTATACCGTAGACCCCTCCCGCAATGAGAAAAAACAACAAGGTTAAACTATAAAGTCGATTCATATACTCGCACCGGAAGCATTGGCTAAGGTGTTTTGGCTAAGCATGATTAAATCGCATATTTCTCGAACCGCACCAAAACCGCCACGGTTAAAAGTGGTGTAATTAGCAATAGATAAAATACTCGGATGGGCATCTTGCACAGCAATGCCTAAGCCTACATAATCGATACATTCATGATCTGGCATGTCATCACCAATATAGGCAATTTCATCGAGGGATAAATTTAATTTTTCTGCCATTTTCTTTAATGCAGGTAACTTATTTTCCTCGCCTTGCACTATGTATTTTACATTGAGCGCAGACATGCGTGTTGCGACGATATTTGATGTTCGACCGGTGATCACAGCCACATCAACGCCGCTGGCGCCTAATGCTTTTATGCCATAACCATCTTTAGTGTGAAAAGCTTTTAATTCTTCACCGTTGTTACCTAAATAAATACGGCCATCAGAAAAAACGCCATCAATATCACATATTAGCAGCTTGATATTTTTCATAGCATTGAATGCTACGTCAGTGATTTCGCCATATAATGTTTGCATGTTAGATAAGACCTGATTTGAGTAAGTCGTGCATATTCATCGCACCAATAGGTACATTATTGTCATTAACAATAATTAAGCCATTAATTTTTTTGTCTTCCATGATTTTTAAGCCTTCGGCGGCGAGCATGTCTTGATGAGCAACAGTGGGATTTTTAGTCATCACTGATTCAATAGTATCAAGATGAATATCAATGCGTTCATCAAGAATACGGCGTAAATCTCCGTCAGTGAATAAACCTTGTAATTGACCACTGTCGTCGACTACCGCAGTCATACCTAAGCCTTTTAACGACATTTCAACTAATGCGTCTTTAATTTTAGCTTGAGCATTCACTGTTGGTAAGCGCTCACCACCATGCATTATATCGCTAAGGCGTAATAATAAACGTTTTCCTAGACTACCACCGGGATGAGAAAGTGCGAAGTCGTCAGCAGTAAAGCCGCGAGCATTTAATAACGCAACAGCGAGTGCGTCACCCATTACTAGGGTTGCTGTAGTACTTGATGTTGGCGCTAATCCTAACGGACATGCTTCTTGCGCAACAGCAACACAGACATGAGTATCAGCTAACTTTGCTAAGGTGGATGCTGGATTACCCGTCATTGAAATGAGTTTAGCGCCAATACGTTTTATCACAGGAACTATCGCTAACACTTCACCAGTTTCACCCGAGTGTGAAATAGTTAACACGACGTCATCAGCCGTTATCATGCCTAAATCACCGTGGCTTGCTTCACCGGGGTGAACAAAAAATGCTGGTGTGCCGGTACTGGCTAAAGTAGCGGCAATCTTGCCACCAATATGACCTGACTTACCCATACCAGCAATGATAACCCTACCTTTACAGTTAAACATTAACTGGCAGGCATATTCAAAGTTCTCATCAATGTACTGGGCTAACTCTGCAATAGCCTGTTGTTCTATCTGAATAACGTCTAACGCTAGTTGTTTGAAATTGTTCATTATTAGCCCATTTCTATTTTATATAAATCACTATTATAGCGTTTTTATTGCTTTATTTGGCTAAAAAGTAGGATTTGATAAGCGACAAAAGCACCTATTAATAACAAACCTTTTACGCGGCCAATGCAAAATTTTCCGGCACGACGTGTGAAACACAGTATAAACAATAAAACGGTAACACCAAGCATGTAAGGGGCATCGCGTGCTGCTGCGTCCGAGTCTACTTCGCCTGGTGCAATAAGCCCAGCCAGCGAGAGTACCGCCAAAATATTGAAGATATTAGAGCCAATAATACTGCCTAGCGCTAAATCATCTTCTTTCTTAATAATACTCATAATACTTGCGGCAAGTTCTGGCAAGCTTGTGCCAACGGCAATAACGGTCAGACCAATGACCAAGTCACTGATACCAAAAGCTTTGGCAATGAAAACAGATGAATCGACCAAGTAACTGGCACTCATAGGTAAGAAAATAATACCAACCACTAGCCAGAGTAAGGATTTAGGTTTGCTGACGGCGTCAGGCACTTCTTGTTCTGCTTCAAGGATCAATGGATCATCAATCGGTCGACTTTTAGAGGCTCTTAGGGTAATAAAAAGTAAGGCGAAAATATAAACAAAAAAGCCGATCATTAACAACAAGCCTTCGTTAAAACCAAAGTAATCGTCTGATAGCATCCAATAGGCAAGAGCGGTAACAATTAGAATTAACGGGATTTCTCTTCTTACTGTTGAAGAGGATACGTTTAAAGGTTGAAATAATGCCGTTATACCCAGTACTAAAGCAATATTCGTAATGTTTGAGCCGATCGCGTTACCGATCGCGGTATTATTATTACCATCTAAAGATGCCGTCGCTGCAATCATCATTTCTGGTGCAGATGAACCCATGGCAACGATAGTTAAGCCAATAATCATCGGTGAGATACCAAAATTTCTTGCTAGTGATGACGCACCAAAAACAAATTTATCGGCACTCCATACCAGAGTAACAAGTGAAACAAGTAAAATTAGAATCTGTAATAACATTAAGGGCTCCTATATTAAGAGCGCAAATTGTCGCTGGTTGCGAAGCAAAAACAAAGAGAAATAATCGGATCTCGGTAAAAAAGTGCTCAAAAGGCGGTTTTTTTACATGCGGTTGTTAAAAAACAGCCAAAGTTAATATTTCATTAAAGCAAAAAAATATCTATCGGGAGGTAAATCTTACACTTTATTACGTTTTTACACGCTTTCTTACGATTTTTATTTACATTTTTAACGCAATTATAATGACGTTTTTTGATTGCTCAGGTAAAATTCATATGACTTTAATAATAACAACCAGTGACGTTATATAAATCTTATGCCTGAAAACTTGGTCGATATCCAGAACCTTACGTTTAAACGTGATGAACGAGTGATCTATGATGATATTAGTTTGTCGATCCCCAAAGGAAAAGTTACCGCGATAATGGGGCCAAGTGGTATTGGTAAAACCACCTTATTACGTTTAATTGGTGGTCAACTAAGGCCCAACTCTGGAAAAATACTTTTTGATGGACAAAATATTCCAACGTTATCACGAAGTGCTCTTTATGAAGCGCGTAAACGTATGAGTATGTTGTTTCAAAGTGGCGCGTTATTTACCGATATGAGTGTCTACGACAATATTGCTTTTCCGATGCGCGAACATAGTACTTTGTCAGAATCGTTAATTGAAAAAATGGTACTAATGAAGCTTGAAGTGGTTGGTTTACGTGGTGCACGAAATTTAGCACCTGGCGAACTTTCTGGCGGCATGGCGCGAAGAGTTGCCCTTGCCCGTGCTATCGCTTTAGACCCTGAACTCATTTTATACGACGAGCCTTTTGCGGGACAAGACCCTATCTCTATGGGTGTTATTGTTCGCTTAATAAAAGATTTAAATGAAGCGCTAGGTTTAACGTCAGTTGTGGTCTCACATGACGTTACGGAAGTTATGAGTATTGCGGATTACATTTACATTATTGCCGAAAAGAAAATTATTGGTCATGGCACACCATCAGAAATTAGCAAGCAAACATCACCATTGGTGCAACAATTTATTCAAGGTGAAGCTGATGGTCCGGTGCCATTTCATTTTCCGGCTGCCTCTTATCAAGATGAATTAATGGGTAAGGAACGGTCATAATGAATAGTTTACAAAGCTTAGGACAAAGCATTATTGCTACTATTGCCGGTTTAGGCCGAGCGATTATTTTATTACTTTCTGCCTTGTTGCACGTGCCAAATATTCGCAAAGGTTTCCCTTTATTGGTGCAACAGTTATATTCCGTCGGTGTACTTTCACTGATGATAGTGGTGGTGTCAGGTTTATTTATTGGCATGGTTATCTCGTTACAGGGCTATACTATTTTAGTGGGCTATGGCGCTGAAGGCAGTTTAGGACCTATGGTCGCGTTATCTTTACTACGTGAATTAGGTCCTGTGGTTGCGGCACTCTTATTCGCAGGTCGTGCAGGTTCGGCATTAACGGCCGAAATCGGTTTAATGAAAGCAACAGAGCAATTGTCGAGCTTAGAAATGATGGCGATTGACCCGTTACGTCGCGTTATCGCACCACGATTTTGGGCAGGGTTTATTAGTTTACCTTTGCTAGCGGCTATTTTTTCTGCGGTTGGTATATTAGGTGGTCACCTTGTCGGTGTTGAATGGTTAGGCGTAGACAGTGGTACATTTTGGTCAGTGATGCAGGATCAAGTCGATTTTCAAAAAGATATTCTTAATGGGGTGATAAAATCTGTTGTTTTTGCTTTTGTTGTCACTTGGATAGCAGTTTATAAAGGCTACGATTGTGTACCAACATCAGAAGGTATTAGTCGAGCGACAACGTCTACGGTTGTGCAATCATCGTTATTAGTTTTAGGGTTAGATTTTGTATTAACAGCATTAATGTTTGCGAGTTAATTTTTGCTGTTAGTTAATTTTTATAATAATTTTTATTTTTAGGTTTGGTGGAAGGCATGGTGTCGAAAAAAATTGAATTAATGGTAGGTTTATTTGCTGCATTAGGTATTGCGGCGTTGCTTATGCTTGCGCTAAAAGTTGCTGATAGTGGTATTTCTGGCAATAGTGAGACATATCAACTTTATGCTAAGTTTGATAACATTGGCGGTCTAAAAGTCCGTTCAGCGATAAAAGTGGGTGGTGTTGTGGTTGGCCGTGTTAGTCATATTACCATTGATGCCAAAGATTATACGCCGGTGGTCACTTTAGATATTTATACCCAGTATATTAACTTTTCAGAAGCAACGTCGGTTTCTATTTTAACCGCTGGTTTGTTGGGTGAGCAATACGTTGGCTTACGACCTGGTTTTATTGATGAATCGGTAGGCACGCTAGTTCCAGGTGACTTTATTGAAGATACTAAACCGGCATTAGTACTAGAAGAATTAATTGGACAATTTTTATTTAGTCAAGGAAGTGACTAACATGTTTACCAATGGAGAGTAGCAATATCATGAGAAATTTATTTACAGTAATAATAGCCTTGGCATTATTAGTGAGTGTTAGTGCAACAGCTAAAACTGTTAACAATAAAAACCCATACACGATGATCGAAACTGTAGCGAAAGTAACGTTTAAACGTTTTGCTGACGAACAACCAGAGATTCGCAAGGACCCGGAAATATTGAAAGATATCGTTCGTGAAGAGCTGATGCCTTATATCAACTACCGATACGCGGCATTGAAAGTTATTGGCTATAAAAACTTTGAACAAACTACTACACAAAGTCGAGCTGATTTTGTTGATGTATTTAGAGAGTATTTGGTTACCTCATACGCACAAGTTTTTACCTTGTATAAGCAACAAGAAGTTGAATTTGAGCCTGAAAGAGACTTTGACGAAGCGAAAGTCGTTGCTGTTAGAACCTCTGTTTTAGATCCCGGTAGACCGCCTATTGATATTTCATTTCGTGTTAGAAAAAACACCACAACCAATGAATGGAAAGCTTATGATATGGTTGCCGAAGGCGTTAGCTTACTTGATAGTAAAGAAGCAGAGCTTAGTGGCTTAATACGTCAAAAGGGCTTGCCGTACGTTACTGAAATGTTAAAAGAAAAAAGCGATCAAAAAATCGTTTTTAAGTAGCGTTATTAAGCTATTTCTGTGAAGATTAGGAATTGAAGTGAAGAAAATTAGTTTTATTGAAAAAGATTCCCGAGTTATTTTTAGTGGTGAATTAACCTTATTAACTATTGATAATTCATTTGAAAAAAAATCAAAACATTTGATTAAATCAGGGGTATTAATCTTTGATTTGTCGAATGTTTCAAAAGTCGACACGGCTTGTTTAGCTTGGCTACTGGCCATGCTAGAATTAAGTAATAAGACTGACTGTCAATTAACTTTTGATAAGCTACCAAAAGATTTAATTAAATTAGCTCAGTTAAGTTGTGTTGATATGTTCTTACCAAAAACTGATAGTAAGCTTAATCAGTAATCGGAGATAAATGTGGAAGTTTCAGATATAGAAAAATTACTTAATGATGCCCTTGAACTAGATGAGTTACATGTTGCATTTGATGGCTCACAGTGCAAAGTGATCGCGGTTGCAGATTTTCTTGGCGAATTAAGCCGAGTAAAGAAGCAGCAAGCAATATATGCACCTTTAGCAGAGACTATTAAAGCCGGTGCAATTCATGCGGTATCGATTAAAACCTTCACAACGTCAGTTTGGCAACGTGAAAAAATGTTTAATCTTCCGCTTTAAATTTTCATAACCAAATAAGAATATTCTATTGGATGCATTTAAAATAACAGGTGGTACGGCCCTTAAAGGTGAAGTAACCATCTCGGGCGCAAAGAACGCCGCTTTACCGATATTAATGTCAGCACTGCTTTCTAAGACACCGATTACATTTAGTAACGTTCCTAAGTTAAATGATATTGAAACGACCATTAAATTGCTCAGCCAATTAGGTGCTAAAGCTCATTGGTCAGGTGACAATGAATTAGTGATTGATGCGAGTACCCTAGACCATTGTCGTGCATCGTATGAGTTAGTTAAAACTATGCGTGCGTCTATTCTAGTTTTAGGCCCGTTATTGGCCCGTTTTGGTCATGCTGAAGTTTCTTTGCCTGGCGGTTGTGCTATCGGCGCAAGACCGGTGAATTTACATATTCACGGTTTAAAGCTAATGGGCGCAGATATCGATGTTGAAAACGGTTATATCATTGCTCGTAATAATGGCCGCTTACAAGGTGCCACCATTTTTATGGACACAGTAAGTGTTACCGGCACTGAAAACTTAATGATGGCAGCAGCGTTAGCCGAAGGTATTACCACGATTGAAAATGCTGCCCGCGAACCAGAAATTGTTGATTTAGCTAAATGCTTAAACGCTATGGGCGCGAAAGTTTCGGGTGCGGGTTCAGATACACTGACTATCGAAGGTGTTGCTGAGTTATCAGGAACACAGTATCGAGTAATGCCAGACCGTATTGAAACCGGTACCTTTTTAGTGGCTGCTGCGGTTACTCAAGGCAAGGTCAAGTGTGTAAACACAGATCCTAAAGCCTTAGAGGCGGTAATAAGCAAGTTACAAGAAGCCGGTGCCGAAATTACCACAGGTGTTGACTGGATTGAGCTAACGATGAATCAGCGACCAAAAGCGGTCAATATTCGCACTGCTCCTCATCCTGCTTTTCCTACCGATATGCAGGCACAGTTTGTGACGATGAACGTGATTGCCGAAGGTACAGCAACGACCACAGAAACTATTTTTGAAAATCGTTTTATGCACGTTCCTGAGCTACAACGCATGGGCGCGGATATTAGCCTTGAAGGTAATACCGCTATTTCTTGTGGTGTGGCATCGTTAAACGGCGCGCAAGTAATGGCTACAGACCTACGTGCTTCAGCAAGTTTAGTGATTGCTGGCTTAGTGGCGACCTCAGAAACACAAGTTGACCGTATTTATCATATTGACCGCGGTTACCAAAACATTGAAGATAAGCTACAAGCACTTGGCGCAAACATTACGCGCATAAAAGCAAGCTAGTCTGAAATTAAGATAAAAGATATTATTTATTAAAGCACCTTTTTAGGTGCTTTTTTTATCGCTTAATAAAATGAACGGTTTAGCTACATATTATCAGTATCGTTTTTAGCTGAAATAACCAAACAGGCAACACTATTTACGCTTTTAATTAGTGATACCCTGTGCTCTTAAACTGTTAGAATACGACGTCTTGAGCAGGGAGAAGCGCTTTATTTTTATTTACGGCTAAGTTTGATCAAAGCACGATAGATTGGCAAATTATAAAGCGTTCAATATAAATAGCACAGTAACAGAATGAGAGTATCCAGATGAATAGCATTGATCTTTTTGTAAAAAATTGGGGCAGTAAAGGCGCCATGGTTCCCATAGCTAGTGATGATATTACCGAGCTTGAATTAAAGTTAACTGCTTACTTACCCGATTCATACAAATATTTAATATCAACCTATGGTTTGGTGCACACGCCGAATGTATTAACTAAAATCTGTGACTTAGGTGTCGATATTACCGAAGTACAAGACTTTTTAAGCCTTGACGATATCTTCTCTCTTTCAAAGCTATATGAAATGACCGGGATGCCCAAAGGCCATATCTTGTTTGCCTCAGATTGTAAGGGCAGCATGTTTTGCTTCAAGCTGAGTGATTGTGCACAGAAACAAGCAGACAGTGCAGTATGGTTTTATGACCACAGCGCTGCAACAGTTACTCAAGTCGCTAATTCTTTCACCGGATGGCTAGAGGCATTTAATGAACTTTGATATTGCAGAACTTGGTGTTCAAGAAAAATATCGCCTACTAAACGGTGGTGTCACACCAAGGCCAATCGCTTGGATCAGTACGCGTTCAAAAGAGGGGGTTGATAACCTTGCTCCTTATTCATTTTTTACGGTGGCTAGCTGTAATCCCCCCGTACTTCTCTATACCCAAGTAAGCCAAAGGAATGGTATTGATAAAGATACTTTACAGAATCTCAAAGCAACCGGTGAATGTGTTATCAATATCGTCAATAGCCACTTACTGGAAAAAATGAACAAAACCAGTGCCAGTATTACCATTGACGAAAGTGAGTTTGACTTTGCCGATGTCGATAAAATTGCCAGCAGCACAGTCGCTCCTTTTTCGGTGAAAGCCTCGCCAATTCGATACGAATGCACATTAAGAGAACTCATTACCCTCGGTGATTTACCTGCGGGAGGAACCCTAGTGTTGTTAGATGTAAAGTTCGTTTATGTAAGAGACGACCTTTATAGCGATGAGGGTATAAATCAAGTGATGCTCGATTCTGTTGGTAAAATGGGTGGCGATGGTTTTAGTCTTACCTCAGCATATGTAGCGCTTGAACGACCATAAATTTACCGTTAAAAGCGGTTAAGTGCTTACGGTAACAAAGTAGCAACCAACAACCTCAAAACTAAATATCAAGCTAATGGATTAAGTCAGGTGAAGCAGCCGCTTCATTAGCAAATAATAAGAGCAGTTATCATGCATTCAAAAATACAATTGAGTAAAGAAGACATCAGACAAGATAAACCGACCCGTGATGAATACGTAAAACAGGCAAAAATTCCTTTAGTCCTGGTATTAGATCATGTCACCAATAGCTATAATATCGGTGCTTTTATTCGTTTAGCCGATGCATTTGCTATTCAAAAAATTATCGTTTGTGGCGAACTCACTATTTCAGATAAAAAATTGAAAAAAGCTTCTAGAAATGAAGCGAAATGGGTGGATATTGAATACAGTGATAGCACAACGGCAAGCTTACAAACATTAATAGACGACGGCTATACTGTTTTTGGCGTTGAACTTTGTCATCAGTCGGTTGATTATAAAGATGTTACTTACCCATCAGCTTGTGCATTAGTGTTAGGTAATGAACGCAAGGGCGTAAGTGAGGCGGCATTAAAGCTAAGTCATCACCAAATACACATTTCTATGTTTGGTATGGGGAATTCTCTTAATGTATCAACGGCCGGTGCTATTGTCTTAGCTGAGTGCGCTGACCAAATTCGCAAAAAATCAGTCAGCAAAATTACGATTTAACGTGCTGTAACCCTTGAGCCGTTAATCGAGAACGGTTATCGAGTTAATTTTTTTTACCAGGCTTTGGTACATCATTTTTGCTGACATTTTGCGCTTCAGATATTTCTTGTGCCCACTTATCTTCAGCCGCGTCTGCTTTTATACCAGCTTGATTATTACAACGCCGTGCGGTAAACGAGAGTTGGGTTAACAATGGAAAATGGTCTGAACCGATTGACGGTAAACGCTTAATTTTTTGCAGTGAAAAATGTTTGCTGTGAAACAAATGATCTAAAGGCCATCGAACCAATGGGCAGTCGACATGAAAAGTGTTAAATACTCCTCGTCCAACGCGAGGATCGAGCAAACCACTAATTTTACGAAACAGTCGCGTGGTGGCAGACCAAGCAACATCATTAAGATCGCCTGTGACGATAACCGGTAGGTCACTGTCGGCAACACTTCGAGCAACAATCATCAGCTCAGCATCACGCTCTGCAGATTCAGCGTTTTCTGTTGGGCTTGGCGGCGCAGGGTGAAGAAAGTGCACTCGCACTTTGTCGCCGCTACGTAACACTATTGTTGTGTGTATTGACGGAACATCCTTCTCAACCAAATAACTGATTTCCTGTTCAGCGATCGGTAATCGCGAGAATACATGCATGCCATAGAGATTATCAAGTGGACATTTAACGGTGTAAGGCATGTCGGTTTCTAGGACGTTAAGTTGTTCCTCCCACCATAGGTCTGATTCTAGTGTAACGAGTACATCGGGCTGGTGCTTCTTAACCAGCTTTATCAGTGCCTTGGCATTGCGATTGGGTGTCAGAACATTTGAAGTAATAATACTAAGTTGTTTATCGGCATCGTATTCGGTGGAGGTTTTAACTTCTTTGGGATAAATAAAAGTATAAGGTAATATCCAGGATAATTGCCATATCAAACACAGCGTTGTGCTGATAATCAGTGCCTGTGTAGTTACTATTTGCGGGTCAAGAAAAATAAAATGAGCAAGTAACAATATGATTGCAAGTATAGTGAACTGTAAGCGAGGAAAGTCCATGCCCCTGATAATCCAATGGGTATGTCGAGACAAGGGCAGAAAAGTTGTTAGCGCAATAAACAGGGTGAAAAATATGAGTATGGTTAACATTGAGAGCCTGATCTTGTTCGCTTAAGCTTAATATCTCGCAACTGTCGAGATCGTCGTTATTGATCTATTGCTGAACGCTTATAATAAGCCGCAAATAGAGAGCTATTTATTTAAAATAAATAGCTCAAAGCTAATTTTTACGAGTAAACACTAATATGCGTTAAACCACAAAAATTAACGGTTACTTGATTCTTGTGATACCGATAACAACAGCAATAACACCACCGATCATTCCTGCCCAAGCTTCAACAGGCGTATCCCCGTTTAAGGTGCGAGTAAGTTGAGCGCTAGCTGAGTCATAAATGTTATAACCCCAAATCGCAACAGCAACACCAACAATGATAAGGGTAATACCAATAATTTTATTATTCATTTCTACTCCAAATATTTATAAGACGATAGTTTGATCGAGTCAATACTGACGAAAGCATATAACGCCATGTTAACAGTTTATCTATCATTTTCACCAATCAAAATCTAATTGGACAGCTCATTAACCCAAATATCTCACCTTGTGCAATGTAACTATCATATAAATTAATCGAGTGTTTTCTTAAAGCGCAGTGCTGAAACAAGTAAGCCAAAACAGGTAAAAGCAATCAACCATAGCATATCAAAACTCATCTCAATAACAGCAACATCACGTAATACTACACCTCTTATTAAGCGAATAAAGTGTGTCGCGGGCAGTGCTTCAGCAATATATTGTGTGGGCAGTGGCATACCTTCATAAGGGAACATAAAGCCAGATAATAATATAGATGGCAGTAAAATAAATATTGTCATTTGCATTGATTGTAATTGGTTTTTAGCAATGGTGGATATAACTAAACCAAGCACTAAGCTGGCGCAAATAAAGAGTAAAGTCGCAAGTGCTAGTTGGGCAAAACCGCCATTAAAGGGGACGTCAAATAGCCAATAACCTAAACCAAGAATAATACAGACTTGAATCGCACCAATAAAAATATAAGGAAATATTTTACCAATCATTAGCTCAAGTGAGCCAAGTGGCGTAGTAATTAGCATCTCCATATTACCGCGCTCTTGCTCGCGAACAATGGCGGCCGAGGTAAACATTATCATCGTCATTGTTAAGATGACGGCAACAAGCCCAGGTACTATATTAACCACACTGCGCTGCTCTGGATTATAAAGTAAGGTCACTTCAAACGTTGCAGTATTTCGGTTGGCGGGTTTATCTAATAACTCTGTAAGTGGCATACTGCGTAAACTTTTAATACTACCCGCTATAACTGTATCAGAGCCATCGACTAACCATTGTGCTATTGGCCTGCTTGTCTCTTGTTTACTCGAGGGTGGCAAACCAAAACCGACACTAGGGTGTCGAACTAAACGCTGGCTAACATCTTGTGGAATAATTAACACTGCCCGCACCTCACTGCTATCTATGGCGGCTTGTGCTTCTTTTATTGAATGATAACTGCGGGTGAAATTAACAATGCCGGTTGCGGCAACGGTTTGCTGTAATACTCGGCTCAAAGATGTTTGACTATGATCTACAACACCGACTGGGATATCTCGCACATTGGTGTTAATAGCAAAGGCGAATAGAAGTAATTGTACTAGGGGGATCATTATTACCATGCCAAAGGTCATTCTATCGCGCCTAAGCTGCAGTAGTTCTTTTATAACAATGGCCTGAATTCTTAATAGCGATGTTTTCATTACTGTGTCATCCCTTGGCCGGTGCAACTAACAAAAACATCTTCAAGACTGGGTCTAACAATAGCAAGTTTAGCCGTATCATTTAAGCAGGGCTGGCGCTGTAATAATGCGATAGGGTTACTTTCTTCTTTATTGACTAAGACACGTAAGTGAGTACCCAGCTGAGCGGCAGAAATTACTTGTGGCAATTTGATCAAGCACTCTTTTATTTGGCGTATATTGCTTGCGCCAACTTCAACCACTTGAGCAGGCATATTGTTCATTAAGTTTTGAGGGCTATCATCCGCTCTTTTTATACCATTCTCTAAAATGGCCAACTTATGACAACGCTCCGCTTCATCCATGTAATGGGTTGAGACTAATATTGTGGTGCCTTGATCGCAAAGATCAAATAATTGCTCCCAAAACTCTCGTCGGTTTTGCGGATCAACTGCCGAAGTGGGTTCATCTAAAAAGAGTAACTTAGGTTTATGTATTACTGCGGCGGCAAGTGCTAGTCTTTGTTTTTGACCACCACTCATACTGCCAGCAAGTTGCCGACTTTGCTGTGTTAATTGATGAGTACTTAACAACTCACTAATTCGTGATTTTTGTTGGTTAGCCGTTAGACCATAAATTCGACTGATAAATTGCAAGTTCTCTTTGACGGTAAGATCCTCATAGAGAGAGAACTTCTGTGTCATATAGCCAATTTTCATTCGCAGTTTATTGGCCTCTTGCGGTAAATGACAACCCAAAACGTTAACCTGACCACTGGTTGGAATTAATAAACCGGTCAGCAATCGAATTGCCGTGGTTTTACCTGAGCCATTGGGGCCTAAAAATCCGTAAATAGTTTGCTTATCTACAGTTAAATCTAGCGCAGATACCGCGGTTAATTCGCTAAATTTTCGAGTGAGTTTTTGTGCGCTTATCGCAAATGGGCTGCCAACATTAAGATTTTTTTCTTGGCCATCGTTTAAGTCATTCATGGCATTATAACTTGCGCGGGCACACCCATAGGAAGCTCTGCAGCACTATCAGGTAATTGTATTTCAGCCAAATACATCAGGTTTGCACGCTCTTCTTGGTTTAATGCAAAGTAAGGCGTAAAAGCAGGTTCAGAAGATATCCAGCGAACAGTACCAATAATAGTGTCTGTTAAACCATCGACTTGTACGGTTAATTTGTCTGCGACTTTTATTTTTACTCGGTAGGGCTCTGGAACATAGACACGTGCAAAAGGAGCACTTCCCGCTAATATAATTGCTACTGGGCTACCAAGCGTGACACGTTCACCGAGGTTCCACGGGAGATTATCTAATAGACCATCACGTTTTGCGGTAATGGTTAAATCGTTGAGTTTTTTCTTTTCACTGTCGAGTACCGCAACAGCGGTTGCTAAAATAGCCTCAGCTATTTGTAAGTCCTCAATGCGAGCGCCATTAATTAACTGTAATAGTTTTTCTTGGGCACTGTGTAACTTAGCTGTATTTTCATCGCGTGATGCCAGGGAATTTTCGAGCGTTGCTTGACTCGATAATGCTTTTTTTATCAGTATTTGAGTGCGTTTATAATCCGCTTCACTTTTGATCAATGCGGCTTTCGCACCTGCGACTTCTGCCGAGGCTGCTGCAACTTCCTCTTTACGAGCACCATTATGCACTTTTTCTAAGTTAGCTTTTGCTTGTTGCATCTGAGCTTGCGCTTTGGCGACATAAGCTTTTTGAATCGTGTCGTCCAGCCGAACCAATACCGTGCCTTTAAGGACTTGACTACCTGCACTAACAGGTAATGCAATGATCACTTCACTCACTGTTGCCGTGTGCGCTATGCGTTCTCGTTCTAACGTACCTAAGGCAATAGCTGGTTTTTTGTTATCACAACCGCTGAGTGCCGCTAGGGTTATAAATAATGTCAATAGACACGAACAAGTAGCGAAAGTTTTAGCAGACATGGTGATTTATCTCATTGAAATATAAACTAGTTTTTAGTTTATTCTCAATCAGTTAAAAGTCAACTTATTCTCTAGTACAAGCTAGCTGTGAACTAAGCTGAGGCTTAATATGACGTTAAGTTGTGGGGCATATTAAGCCAAGTAATAGTCGTGTTGGTCAAAATAACGTTTAATAATCAAACTTAATGGGTAAAGTATTACTTATTTAGGATCAGAAAAGGATCAAGAGTAGCATTAGAAATTATCAACATTTATTTATCAGCAGAGATCATGTTTTTTATGCTTGGTATTATACATCGCTTTATCGGAGCCTGTAACAGATTTTGTGTAACTGCCCGTTTTAAATAAAGTCCTTTAAGCGGTCTTCGAATTCAATCATAAATCGATTCAAGGCCGTTTTCCAGTTTCTTATCGGCATCGTCCATTTCTTGGAT
>NZ_VOLR01000069.1 GCF_007954355.1 Colwellia hornerae | reverse complement strand
CAACTGAAGGGCCAGAGCAAGAAGTTATCTTTCGTCAAAAGTACATGCCAGGATTTATGGGAATATCTGATTACACTTGGATGAACAAACTTGAAATATCCATTGCAGGCCAAGTGTTTTCTCATAAGCTTTTTCATTACAAGTTAGTGTTCAGTGGCTGGACGTATGCTCAACTTGTCTTTGGTGGTGAAAGTTTCGAATCACTCTCTACAGGTTTACAGAATGCATTTTGGCGCAGTGGTGGTGTACCACAGACACACCGAACCGATAGCTTAAGTGCTGCATTCAATAATCATTATGAACAAGAAACGTTAACTGAACGCTATCAAAAGTTATGTGCTCACTATAGCGTTGTTGCGACGCGTAACAATAAAGGTGTAGCTCATGAAAATGGTGCGATTGAAGTGGCACATAGCCATTTAAAACGAAAAGTAGATCAGCAATTACGAATACGTGGCAGTCGTGATTTCACGACAATTACCGAGTACCAATCGTTTCTTGATGTAATTGTCGCCAAAATTAATCGCCAGTGTAAAACTCGATTTGATGAAGAGCGCAAGCACTTAAATGATTTGCCTAAACGTCGTACCAACGACTTCTGCGAGCAATACGTTAAAGTCACCTCTAGCAGCACCATCAGTGTTAAACGCGTGACGTATACCGTACCTTCTAGATTAATGAGTCATCGATTACTTGTGCACATTTATGATACTCGGCTGGATTTATTCCTTGGTCATGAAAAAACCTTATCTCTGCCTAGGGTCTACGCTCAAGGGCACCTAAGATCACGAGCAGTAGATTATAAACATGTGATCCACTCACTTGCGAAAAAGCCCAATGCGTTCAAATACTCGCAGTTACGAGAAGATTTGATCCCAGAAGGTGACTTCAGTTTGTTGTGGCAGCAGTTAACAGCAGAGCATGTTAGCGATAAAGACTGTCGTTATATGGTTGAGTTATTGTTACTCGCTCATAACTATAATTGCGAGCATGCCCTTGGTCGTTATGTTTTGAAAAACCACGAGCAAGGTAAGTGTATGTCTATTGATATGTGCCGTAAATTGTTTGCCCCTAGCACGCTCGTCATACCAAACATTGTCAGTCATCAACATCAAATAAGTGATTACGATATATTACTCGGAGGGTTACATGGCTAACATTCAAAGCTTACCAATATTACTGAAAGAGCTGCGCTTAAGTGCGATAGCCAAAGAATGGGAAGTCCTTGCCCAAAAGGCTGTTTCACAGGAGTGGGAGCCTGCGCTATTCCTTGCCGAGCTATGCGAACTTGAAGCTAATCATCGTCATGAAAGTCGATTAAAACGGTTACTTAAAGAGAGTAAATTACCCGTAGGTAAACAACTACATCAATATAATTTTGACGAAATAGAAGGTATTACATCACTGCAAATGAAACAAAAAGTTAATGAGATTGACTGGCTTAGACAAGGCCATAACATCTTATTGTTTGGTGCTAGTGGTTTAGGGAAAACTCACTTAGCGTGTGCGATTGGTTACTCGTTACTTGAAAAAGCAGTACGTGTTAAATTCAGCACCAGCACTGCTATTGTTCAAGAACTCCAACGTGCAAAAGAAACGTTGGGCTTAACGGATGCCCTAAGAAAACTCGATAAATATGAGCTGTTGATATTGGATGATATCGGTTACGTGAAAAAGACTGATAGTGAAAGTCAGGTGTTGTTTGAACTGATTGCACATCGTTATGAACGTGGCAGTTTATTGATCACATCGAATCAAGCATTCAGTGAATGGGATAGTATATTCGGAGACAACATGATGACAGTTGCTGCTATCGACAGACTTGTTCACCACAGTGATATCTATCAAATTAAAGGCGAAAGCTACCGTAAAAAACAAGCTATAAAACTAAACTCAAATACCGGCCAAGTTAATTGACGCCAACCGGACAAGTTAGTTGACGTCTAATA
>NZ_VOLR01000068.1 GCF_007954355.1 Colwellia hornerae | reverse complement strand
ATGATGGCCATAACCGAAGAGTGAAAACAAACGATGGTTCAGGCCTAAGTTATTCGATGTACAGCTTATCTGGTCAGCTAATGTTTAGAAAAGTTGGTGGTGTTAACAAAGATTACTATCGTTTAGGTGGTAAATTAGTCGCTACAAAAAATACCAGTGTAGAATATATTCATACTGACTATCTAGGCAGCCCTGCTGCATTTAGTAACTCATCAGGAGTGATTAACAAAACGCTACACTATCAACCTTTTGGTGAAACGATTGGCACACAAAGTGACGATGTAGGTTATACCGGACATAAGTTCGATACAGATATTGGCTTAAGTTATATGCAAGCACGATACTATGATCCAGTTATCGGGAGATTTTATAGTAATGATCCTATCGGATTTCGTGATATACACAGCTTTAACCGTTATGCATATGCTAATAATAATCCTTATAAATATACTGATCCTACAGGGATGAGTAGTGTTAAAGGATCATGTGGTAATAGGCCAGGGAAATGTTACGACAGCGGTGGAACGCCAGAAAAATCACAAGGATGGGTGAAAACAGGTACTAATGCTAATGGAGATGACCGATTTAGTTTTGTTAATCGATCAATAGTAGACCAAGTAAATATGCCCAATAATGTTGCAGGATACGCCTTAGCGTTAATGACACAAGTTGCTGTAGGTGATTCGGGTATGTGGTTAGGAAAAAATTTAAAATACAACTCACCTACATGGGGTGGGAATGGATACACTGGAGGTAGGAGTGTTGCCTATGCTCGAGCTAACTATCTAAAGTTTGCAGGACGTGCTTCTCTAGTTGGATCAATAGGAATGACAGCATATAATGTGCAGTCAGGAAGGCAATCAGCTACTAAAGGATTTGTTGATGTCGGTATGGCTGTTGTAGGAGTGTTTTGGCCATTTGGGACATTTGCTAGTATCTCATACTTTACTGTTGATACTGTTAATGATGGGAATTGGACAGGTAAGCATTAACTCCGTATTTAGTTTTATCAAAAAACAGTTTATTCAATGATGATCAAATAGTCATATAATCTGCCTGTAAATACTGTATGTGCTAATTAAGCTTTAGGAGTTTGGATGAAGAGACTATATGAAAAATTATATTATCGATTGTATAAGCTCATGATGTTAATCGAGCGGGATAAGAACGCTACTCATTTATCAGCAATATTGTTATTTTCTGCTATTCAATTGCAAAATTTGTTTTTGTTTATGCTGATATTAATGTATTTCGGGCTTTTTAACGCAGGAATAAATATTGAACACGGTGAAGTTTTATTTTTCTTATTTGGAATTGGTGTGATTTTTTGTAATTGGATGATGATCATCAAAAATGGTGAATACAAGAAAATAATAGAAAGAGAGAACCAAAATGGCTATCGAATTTCCAGTTTAATTATCGACTCTATGATGGGTATGTCATTAATTTTACTATTTGTTTTTGCTAGACTCGTTGATGGGTAGCGAAATTAAATGAAAGTAGAGAACACTTATTAGGCCACCCATAATAACTGATGCAGTTTTCGGTCAATAAACTAGACTTAAGGTACCTATATTCAGTCAGGTGACTATTATGCCTAAGCCTCGCTCACAACAAATCAGTTTATTGGACACCCCTTATTATCACATTTGCAGTCGGACAGTACGCAAGGCTTTTTTGTGTGGCGTTGATAAGGAAACGGGGGTGAGTTTTGAGCATCGACGCATATGGATAGAAAAGCGATTATTTAAATTATCTCAGGTATTTGCAATAGATATCTGTGCCTACGCTGTTATGCATAATCATTTACATCTCGTATTGCATGTTGACAGTGAGTAAGCGTATAGCTAACGGCACCTGTATCTAATACTCGATCACCGATATCTTATCTCCTAACTTAATTTCGGAGATAACCATGAGAATTACACGTAGCCAAGAGCAATGGCAAACCATCATTGAA
>NZ_VOLR01000067.1 GCF_007954355.1 Colwellia hornerae | reverse complement strand
TCCCTTTGAATAATTGATGCCAACGTTGTAATACCTCTTCGGTTGACCAGCTTTTCATCTGCTCACTATCAACATGCAATACGAGATGTAAATGATTATGCATAACAGCGTAGGCACAGATATCTATCGAAAATACCTGAGATAATTTAAATAATCGCTTTTCTATCCATATGCGTCGATGCTCAAAACTCACCCCCGTTTCCTTATCAACGCCACACAAAAAAGCCTTGCGTACCGTCCGACTGCAAATGTGATAATAAGGGGTGTCCAATAAACTGATTTGTTGTGAGCGAGGCTTAGGCATAATAGTCACCTGACTGAATAAAAGTACCTTAAGTCTAGTTTATTGAGCGAAAACTGCATCAGTTATTATGGGTGGCCTAATAAGTGTTCAGCTATTTCCGTCTGATGATTCAGCGAGAAAAGTGGTTTATCTAGCGATAGAGGCGGCATCCAAGAAATGGACGATGCCGATAAGAAACTGGAAAACGGCCTTGAATCGATTTATGATTGAATTCGAAGACCGCTTAAAGGACTTTATTTAAAACGGGCAGTTACACAAAATCTGTTACAGGCTCTTATTTTTGAAAGGTAGTTGAATCATTTTCCTATTTGCATCATATCCATACCACTCTAATTCAGAATCATCAAAATTTACCTCATCCAAATCTTTTACAAACAAAGGCGTAAAAAAAGTATTGAAATCGTTTCCAAATAGCATAATTGCTGTGGGGTATTGCCACAAAAGCTTAGACTCTCCACAATAGATAACTGATTGGCCTGGCTGAATGGTTAACCTCCCAATACCTATTGCCGCATTTAACTCCAATATATTGTTTCGAGACTTCTTAGGAAATGAGTTGTCTTTATTTCTGCCTAAACTTAAAAAATCATATTTTGCTTTAAATGACTCTGTACCTGAATGAAAGCTGCTGGGAGCTTTCTTGTTATTTCCTCTCTCAATTGAAGTAAACTTAACAGCACATGAATGCTCTTTATTCCTTATAAGTACAATATAATTCAATGGAATGTCAATCCAAGAAAATCCCACTAATGCACTAGTTTCAGTTATTTTTTCTATCTCATGTATCTCTGGACGAGATAAGTTTCCAAGATCATAATCTTTTGGATTATCACTGTAATATCCTCTTTCAGGGAGGTCTTGACGTGTATCACTTATGTCTTGTGTATCACTTATGTCTTGCTCAGCACATGAAGCAAGTGATACAAGCATTGATAAACTAAACAAAACTGATTTAGCTAAATAATTTTTAACCATATTGAATCTTCCTTCTATCTAAATTTGTTACGTTCTTGGTTGTCTTCTTTACATTTAAGCGTACCACATAAAGATCCACCCCTTCTGTTTCCTGCCCCAGGCTTGCTGCCACCACTCGGTTTGCTGTTTTTATTACCACTTATAGCAGTTTTAGTTGCCGAGTATGAAGAAGATATTGTGGAAAAAGATGGGAATATATCTGCAAGTAGATGCTTGGCTGACCCCCAAAAACCTAAATTACCAAAACTACCAGGCCAAAAAGAAAATCCACGATGCCCTCCTGCAAATTGATCTTGTATAGCATGGGAAGCCAAGCCTAAATCACCTGAATTTAATGCTCCTGTGATTAATTTTGCATGATTTAACTTTGCTGCTTGAGGATTTGAATTTGGACATTCCATGGCATGTCTAGCACAGGCCGATTCCGTTGAACCTTGAGAACCTTCTTCCCAATCAGCTTGCATTGCACGGTAACCAATACTTAAGCTATCACTTAAACTATGTCCCGAATTTAGCGCTGCTACGAAAGTAATCCCTCCATGCCAATGTATAGCTAACTGTCCATCAGGATCTACATACTTATAAGGATTATTATTTGCATAGGCATACCGATTAAATGTATGAACATTAGTGAATCGTAAGCGTCTGGCAAAGTGCATCTAAATATTCACTCGTGATCAAGTTAAGTTACTTCAAACAATTATTTGGAGTAACTTATGAAAATAACGCGAAGCCATGAGCAATGGCGAACTATCCTTAACGAA
>NZ_VOLR01000066.1 GCF_007954355.1 Colwellia hornerae | reverse complement strand
CGACATCACAAAATATATCTATTAACTTATTCATCTGCCCACCTCTGTTGCTTTCAAATCGTTTTTAGTCGAAAGATCTGATCGCGAGGTGGGCAATTAGTTCAATCCTTATCCAGTTCTCAGGTTAACTAATATTATCAAGCAGTTGCTGAGCATCAAATTGTTGCTGAGCATCACCTTTTGCTACTACATCTTGTAATATGACTTCGGCGTTTTCTATTATTGCGCCTATTTCACTATATCTTCCGCTGAAGTTAATCACTTATATAAAAAAAGCCACAATAGTGGCTTTTATAAAACGATAAACAATTTCTCTTGATTAACTAATATTATCAAGCAGTTGCTGAGCATCAAATTGTTGCTGAGCATCACCTTTTGCTACTACATCTTGTAATATGACTTCGGCGTTTTCGCTATCACCTATTTCAATATAAACTTTTGCTAAATCTAATTTAGCCGCAATGCCGTTATCATCTTCTTCTTCGGCAGCGTTATCACCAGAAAATTCGGGGAACTCATTAAGCCCAACATTAAAGTCAGTTTTATTGTAAGGCTCTTCCTCTTCTGTTTCGCCTAAGCTATCTGATAATAAAGAGTCGACAGAGACAAAGTCATCTTCTTCATCATCACTATCAAAATCAACATTTAAATTATTATCGCTATCTAGGTCATCACCAATATCTAAAATATCATCTAAGTCAACATCAAAATCATTTTCGCTATCGACTTCAATATTAGCATCATCAGTTACAGCAACAGCATCTAAGTCAATGTCATCAGCATTAAAGTCTGTTGAAAAATCTAGATCATCTGCAAGCGTTGTCTGACTTTCTTCTGCTATATTTGCCAGTAAGTCATCAAAGTCAACATTGTCTAGTGCTTCAATCTCATCGATTTCACTATTGTCATCAATAGAATCATTTGCAGAGGTGTTTTCATCGGCTAATAAATCAGCTAATACATCACTATCGGTATAATCAGTTACTGCTTCTGCTGCTAATTCATTAACTTGTCCATCAATGAGTATATCATCACCAATATCTAAATCATCACTGGTTGAGTTGTCACCATCGGCGACTTCAGCTAAAAGTGCATCTATATCTAAATCATCAGACAAGTCATGCGCTTTATTGCTATTTTCTTGGTTTACCGATTCGTCACTACTCGCAATAGTATCATCAACTAATTCTTCGCTATCATCTTTAAGTAGTTCACTAAAATCTACGGATAAAAATGGTGCTACGTATTCATTGGTAAAGTTATCAATAAGCGCTTTATTTTCATCTTCTGTTGTCGTTGTTTCATCTGCTGCTTCATTGTTATTAGCTTCAAGGGTATCTTTGTTTGAAGACTCAGTGACATCACTCTCAATATCACCCAATAAACTATCAATGTCATCAGGGTCTGTTAACGCTATATTTTCATCTAACTGATCAGCAGCCATTTCATCAAGGGGATCAACAAGATCATCAACAGTAATAGGTTTTGACGCCTGTTTAGCTGCTGACATTGAATCTAACAAGGCATCAATATCATCAGGATCTGAAATTTCAAAATTCTCGTCTTGTTCATTTAATTCGGCAGCCGCACTTTCTTTAACCATCGAATCCATGAGTGCGTCAATATCGTCAGGGTCAGTTAACTCGGCCGTATTATCGTCAGTTATAGCTTCTTCTGGCTCAGACTCTGGTTCTGCTGCTATTGAATCCTCTGTTAACGAGTCCATTAGTGCATCAATATCATCAGGGTCGGTTAACTCTGTCGTACTATCATCAGCAGAATTTTCTTCTGCTTCAGACTCTGCTGCCATTGAATCCTCTGTTAACGAGTCCATCAGTGCATCGATATCGTCTGGGTCAGTTAACTCAGCATTACTATCATCAGCAGAATTTTCTTCTGCTTCAGACTCTGCTGCCATTGAATCCTCTGTTAACGAGTCCATCAGTGCGTCAATATCGTCTGGGTCAGTTAACTCAGCATGACTATCATCAGCAGAATTTTCTTCTGCTTCAGACTCTGCTGCCATTGAATCCTCTGTTAACGAGTCCATCAGTGCGTCAATATCGTCTGGGTCGGTTAACTCAGCATGACTATCAGCTACTGTATCTTCTCCTGGCTGAGGTTTTGGCGCTGCGGCGGCCATTGAATCCATCAGTGCATCGATATCGTCTGGGTCGGTTAACTCAG
>NZ_VOLR01000065.1 GCF_007954355.1 Colwellia hornerae | reverse complement strand
GTATTGTTTCTCGCAGGTCTTATAGATAGTCGATATAGACGGCAACCCCTGAGTATGCGTAGTGAAACAAGTAACTTCTGTTGCGCCGAAAGTCTTGTTAAAAGCATCGAGTGTTTTCATTCAAATATTCGTAAGCAACAGAAGTATATTCCACCTATTAATGAGTTAGGTAAACTGATTAATTAATGGAACGGAGCAACTATAAGCCATTCAAAAGGACAAAAAACAGCTTGCTGTCCTTCGTACCTCAGGCATTATAGCAAGCTGTTTTTTGCCTCTTAATGGGGCGTTATAACCTCGGAGTAATATCGAATTAATTTGTCCAAAATTGGCATTTTAGGTTCCATTTTTATAATCGTAGGACTAATACTATTTGTGTTTGGTTTCCCTATGAGTTTACTGAGTGAAGTGGAAAATAATAATCTTGGTTACTTTCAAAAGGAAAATAGCCAATATAAACTTCAACTAGATTTACCTGCTTTCGAAAATGAATTATATGTAGTTGCTGAGTTTGACGGAAAAACAAGACGGGACTCTATAGAAAATCTTACTGTTTTATTAAAAAGAGAATTAGGAAAAACAGAAGAGTTTAAATTAGCTTTTAGACGTTCAGGTAACAACAAATCCATAAAATCAGGTTGGTATGGTAAAAAGGTTATCCTTGGGTATTTCCAAATAAATAATAAAGATAAGTCTCAATTTATTATTGAAAAAATAAACCGTAAAGGAACTATCGACAATTTAGTATTATCGTTACATGAAAATTCAAATCGGTTTTATGAAGGTTTCTTAATAATTTTTAGTATCTTATTGTTAATATCTGGCTTTATACTGGTTGTGTTCGACATAATCAAAAGCGGTTATAACAAGTTACTCAAACGGACGCTAAACAGTTTGCTAGTGCTCGTCCCTCGCAATTTTAGCAAACTATTTCGCGCCGCTTAGTAAGGCGTTAGGTCTCAAAGGAAGCCTCATCTATGCCTAAATATGAAAGTATCGCAGATGCACCTTTTGCGGTTAGAAAAAGATACTTTCAAATAAAGTACAACAAGTACTTTATGAGCGTTACTCGTTACTACTCTAGAGTGTCGCTTACAATTAAGGAAAGGAAGAAAAATCGTGTTTTGACAGACACCTTGAATGCATTCAAAAAAGAGATTGTCAGAGCTCGAAATAGTGAAAATGAATGCATAAAAGTTTTAATGAATTTAGGGCTTTTTTTTCTAATTGCTGAAAAAGATATCCAAACAGTCAAAATTGATGCCCTAACACACCATGATGAATGGAAAAGATTACTTTCATTGAGAATTATTCTCCTAACTATTTATGAATGGGATATGAGTAAGGCGAGCAGTAAGAACTTGAAAGATCTACTTATTCAATCTTCTGTTGAAGAAAACCTACAGAAAGAACTATTTGACTCACTAAAATTGTTACGTAAATCAAGAGATAAAGCGGCTAAACAACTCCGCTTTGAAAGAAATAATATTATTGCTCATCGTAATTCGGATTCATTATTACAGCTAAATACGATCCAGCATTTAAATACAAAAATGGTATTTAGCGTTGTTACTGATTTTTATGAGTCATCAGGGATTTTTATGCAAGTATTCCCAAAAATTTTACTACAAGCAGGAAGTCTAGAGGGTCTTTTTTCTTATTTACTTAAGGGTAAAGAGACCTAACAAGAAATTAAACAAGGACAAAAAACAGTTGGCTTTTTGTTCACTCCGTTCACTTATTTTAGCCAACCATTTTTTGCCTGTTAATTGGGCGTTAGGTTTCAAGGATAAACTTGTGCAACTATTTCTCGTATTTACGTTAATATTTTTCTCTTTAAGTAGTTATGCAACTAATGTTTGCTCAGATTATATTAGTGTTAATTATTCTGAGATTAACCGAACTAATATGGGTTTCAAAGATTCTTTATATGCAGAGCTTCCAATTCTAAATGAAATTAAGCATTCGGATTCATCTGAAAAAATTGTAAAAAGTTTTAGTGTTCCTAATAATTCTGCTTTTACTTTTAAAGTAAGTTGTAATAACGTATCGAGCATATTTTTTTCTGTTTATATTGGTGGGGAGAAAGTCGAATTCATGGATGGTGTTATATTATTGCGAGCAGGTAATTATTTTAGCGGACCTCATTCATTAGTCAATTCCAAACCAGAAGTTGTTATAATTCAGGCTGATAAGCAGTAGAAACCTAACAACACGCCCTGAGGTGGACAACAAGTTTAAATTAGCTATTTACGGCAAACTTTAACAGTGGCGAGCCTCTTCGCTTTAGGGCCTCTAAGTATTTTGACTCATCGTATGGCGTATTAGTTTTCC
>NZ_VOLR01000064.1 GCF_007954355.1 Colwellia hornerae | reverse complement strand
AAAACAAAGACAGCGTATGATGAGTCAACGTACTTAGAGGCATTAAAAAGTAAAGGTTCGCCTCTATTGAAATATGCGGTGGAAAGCAAGTTTTAATACTTGCGGTCCACCTCAGGGCGTGTTGTTATGTGGTCGACTTCTCCGAAATACTAACTATATATTTTTCTGCATCCTCTTTCCAAAGTGGTTCAGATATAGATATTTCAGTAAAAATTTCCTTAGCTTCATCTAATCTATCCAGCTTAAAAAGGGCTCTAGCTTTAGCCCAACTTAAGTTAGCGTCTCCAGGAAACATCTTTATATATCTATCAACGTTTTCGAGTATTCTTTCATGATTGCCAGTATTGTCCCAGTCGGTCAATTTATTCACATAACTATCTAACAAATTAGGAAATAATTTTTTTTTCAAATTAATACCCAAAGTAAAAATAAAAAATAATAGAAAAAAACCAAATAGATAAAAAAGGATATTAATTTTATCGTCAATACTCATAGCTTTCCTTAGACCACATAACAATTTAATAGTGCGCAACTTGCGCACTTTCCTGCGGTAATGTTGCTCACTTTC
This sequence comes from Colwellia hornerae, assembly GCF_007954355.1. GTDB lineage: Bacteria > Pseudomonadota > Gammaproteobacteria > Enterobacterales > Alteromonadaceae > Colwellia_A > Colwellia_A hornerae. Next base: position 1,773 of record NZ_VOLR01000064.1, on the reverse strand, counting down.
CTATTTATGCTATTTGTAACAAATAACATAAGACTTTGCCACTTAAAGATTTTGTTAATTTAAGTATAAACATTTATCGTATTAAAATGACCCATTTGCGCATTTACTTGAATAGGGGAGAAAATAAACTAAGCTGTATGGATGTACAGTAATTATTTGTGGTTAATTATGAAAACAAAATCACCTTTTTTAAATAGCATTGTTGACTACATGCTAACAAGGCAATACTCACTGAGAACTGTCGAGACTTATTTAACTTGGATAAAGTCTTTTATTAATTTTCATGATAAACGCCATCCTGCTTCTATGGGGGACAACGAAGTTGAAATGTACCTTGAGCACTTGGCGCTTCATGCTAACGTATCACCTAGGACTCAAGCCACAGCATTAAACTCATTGGCTTTTATGTATAAACATATAATTAAAAATGAGCTGTCATTAAATTTAGATTTTGCACGTTCAAAGAGGCAACCTAAATTACCTGTTGTTATGACGAAAGAAGAAGTTTCAATGTTATTGGGAAAACTTGGGAAGCGTTACTATTTAATTGCTGGCCTAATGTATGGGAGCGGCTTACGTGTTATGGAAGCGGTTCAATTACGTGTTCAAGATATAGATTTTGATTATAAATGTATTAGGGTCTGGAATGGTAAAGGTAAAAAACATCGAGTAGTCACTTTGGCTCCTGAGTTAATACCTATGATTAGAAATCAAATTATCCAAGTAAATGAATATTTACAGTTAGATAGTAATAATAAGCAATATTCAGGGGTGTGGATGCCAAATGCTTTAGAGAAAAAATATCCAACTGCAAATAAGACACTGGCTTGGCAGTATTTATTCCCGTCATACAAATTGAGTGCCGACCCCGAAACAGGTGAAATAAGGCGTCACCACTTTCACCATACGGGCATTAGAAAAGCAGTGAAAATGGCAGTTAAAGACGCTAACTTAAAAAAACTAATTACACCGCATACATTACGTCATTCTTTTGCTACACATTTATTACAAAGCGGGGCTGACATAAGAACGGTTCAAGCTCAATTGGGTCATTCAGATATTAGAACTACTCAAATATATACTCATGTATTACAACAAGGTGCAAACGGGGTTACTAGCCCTTTAAGTAATTTGTTGTGATTTAATAAAGTAAAACATAGAGTAAGCTACTGACTGGTTGTAATAACCAGATGCGTGATTTACATTAAGCTAAATTTTTAACGTACTGTTTAAAAATAATTTTTATGATGGAAACATGAGAATTAGAGTTCAACATGACTACATAGTGACTACACAAAACAATTAATTCACTATAGTTGTATGATTTTAAATAGAAATTAAAACAATAAATAATAATAAACTGTTATGTACCGCCTTATTTTCTAGGGAAGTACGTGTAAAACGTTAATGGCTTGAAACTAGTGTTGTATTTGTATCTTTGAGTTTTCGCCAAATACCAGTAAAGGGTAAACGCGAGCAAGCGTTTTTTGTTTATCGGGTTTATTCATGTCGCGTTAGATCGGTTATTTGTGTTGGCTCAAAGGCAAGGTTTGGTGTTTATTAGGCGGTGGTGTTGTATTTATTCTCGTTTATCTATTAACTTTTAATGTACTTTGCTAATATAAAGCGCATAAATACCAGTTACATAACAACACGCCCTGAGGTGGACAACAAGTTTAAATTAGCTATTTACGGCAAACTTTAACAGTGGCGAGCCTCTTCGCTTTAGGGCCTCTAAGTATTTTGACTCATCGTATGGCGTATTAGTTTTCC
>NZ_VOLR01000063.1 GCF_007954355.1 Colwellia hornerae | reverse complement strand
GTAAGGGTATAGCTAACGGCACCTAGCCGCGCTCAATGTTCCATGGTAACAGCGACTCAAGATTATTCGGTTGCTCAGCAACATGCTGCAAGCATCTTGAGATATAGTCATGCACGACTAGGCCATTAGCCTTAGCCGTTTCAACGAGACTATAGAGAATAGCACTCGCATGAGCACCATTGCAGGTATTTGAAAACAGCCAAGCTTTGCGCCCGATCACAAACGGTTTTATTGCCCGCTCTGCTCGATTGTTATCAATCGATAGTCTGCCATCTTCAAGGTAGCGTTGGAATTTATCAAACTGATTTAAACTGTAGCTTACTGCCTCGCCAAGTTTGCTTTTCGGCGGGATTTTATCTTTGTGATTTATCAGCCAGTGATGTAGTTCTTTTACGATTGGCTTAGCGTGTGACTGCCGGATGTCGAACTTATCTTCACTCGACTTTTCTTTAATACGCTGCTCTATGCCGTAGAGCTTGCCAATTAAGTTTAATACCACATCAACTTTACCCGTTTTCGCTTTGGCATGTATCTTCTTCGCATCCACGAACTTACGACGAATATGGGCAAGACAAGCAACTAACTTCGCCTCTGTTAGCCCATAAGCTTTATAACCATCAACATGCATATAACCTTGGTAGCCATCAAGAAAGTCTATCGCACATTGTGCTGCGCGACTGTTGTGATAGTCGTATAAAACAATATTCGTTTTCTCACTTGGCCTATCACTGCCGCAGCAATACACCCACATATAACTGGTCGCTTTTTCTGCCTTGATGACTTTTAATGGTGTTTCATCAGCAAAAATGGCAGGCTCTGCCAGCAATATTTGTTTCAAGTAATTATACAGAGGCTCAAGTAATTGAGCACTGCGCAGCATCCAACTCGACATGGTTTGTCGACTCAATTCAAGTCCAATATCACTAAACATGGTTTCTTGGCGATTTAATGGTAAGCCAAATTGATATTTACACGAGATGATTTGGCTGAGTAAGCTGGGCGTAGCAATACTTTTTGGTATCGGTGTTACGGGCATCGAGGCAGTTTTTACTACATTTTTAATTCCGTTACGCTCACATAGGCGACAGGTATATTTGGGCCTAATGGTCTTAATAACTTTGATGTGAGCGGGAACAAATTCTAGTGCTTCGCTGCAACTTTCACCCATTTTGTGCAACGGACTTTGGCAGCAATCACAGACTTTGTCGCTTTCATCAATATCAACAACGATTTCTTTACGCGGTAGTGCTGCGGGCAATGGCTTACGTTTTGGCTTGATTTTCGTTGGCGCGTCAGTGTTTGCTTTGGCTAGAAGTTTTTTATCATGTTCATCAAGTACTAATTCTACTTCATTAAACACTTCATCAGCACCTGGCATTCTCTCTGATTTTTTACCGTATTCGTTGGCAAGCTTGAGATTATAACGCTCAAGTAATAGTTGATAAGCGACGTCTTTTTCGACTAACTCATTATCTTTTTGAGCTAATTCTTCATCCATACGTTGCTGCAACTCAAGCAACATTTGCTTGAGTTGCTCTGGGTCATTTGGCAAGGACTTCGCATTGAATTTCATCCGCTGATTTTAACAAAAAAACCAACCATATACTGCTTTTAGCCTGATTTACCACAAGCGTATGTGTCAATGATCGTTGACTGCGAAAAAAGGTAAATAGCAGGCAATTAGATCATCGACTGATAATATAATTCTTGATGGCCAAGGACATCATATCCACAGAGTAACCAATCGAGTTGCTCAGCGCTCAACGCAAATTCATTGCCATTAACTTTGCTCGGCCATTTGAATTTTTGTTTTTCTAAGCGCTTTTGCCAAAGTGCAAAACCTGTTTTGTCCCAGTACAATATTTTCAGCTTGTCTTTGGCTTTATTACAAAAAACGAATAAAGCGCCCGTATAGGCATCACGGTTTAGTTCATCTTCAACCAGTGCAGCGAGGCCATTTATTGCTTTTCTAAAGTCGACGAAGTCTCGATGTAAGAAAACCGCTGAAGGTTCAACAAACATCTTCATTAAATAAGCTCACGTAATAATAGGCTTAGGTAAGTCACAGAGGTTGATGCCGGTAAACTGACATTCGCCTTACCCACGCTAACAGTTATGAAGGTTTGCTCTTCAATGAGTTCCACCTGTTGTGTTATTTTGGCACGAACAAAGTTTCCTGACGACAAGCTGAGTTTCTTTCTAACAGCATAAAAGCTAGAGGTTGTTAATTGCTGTTGTTGGCAATAATCAATAATGGTTAAGCCGCTGTTTTGTTGATCTTCAATGATGGTTTGCCATTGCTCTTGGCTACGCGATATTCTCATGCTTATCTCCTAAATTAAGTGAGGAGATAATGTATATGAGATCAAGTTCTAGAGGCAGGTGTCGTTAGCTATACCCTTAC
>NZ_VOLR01000062.1 GCF_007954355.1 Colwellia hornerae | reverse complement strand
GAGTAAGCGTATAGCTAACGGCACCTGTATCTAATACTCGATCACCGATATCTTATCTCCTAACTTAATTTCGGAGATAACCATGAGAATTACACGTAGCCAAGAGCAATGGCAAACCATCATTGAAGATCAGCAAACCAGCGGTTTAACCATTATTGATTATTGCCAACAACAGCAATTAACAACCTCTAGCTTTTATGCTGTTCGAAAGAAATTCAGCTTGTTAGCAGATAACTTTGTTCGCGCCAAAATAACGCAGCAGGTCGAATTCGTTGAGCAGAAAACTCCCATAATAGTTAACATGGGTAAGGTACATGTCAGTTTACCTGCATCAACCTCTGTAAATTACCTCAGCCAATTGTTGCGTGAGTTAGTTTAATGAAGATGTTTGTTAACCCTTCAGAGGTTTTTCTTCATCGAGATTTTGTTGATTTTCGTAAAGCAATAAATGGCCTCGCGGCACTGGTTGAAGATGAGCTAAACCGTGATGCCTATACTGGCGCTTTATTCGTTTTTTGCAACAAAGCCAAAGACAAACTGAAAATATTGTATTGGGACAAAACTGGCTTTGCACTTTGGCAAAAACGTTTAGAAAAACAAAAATTCAAATGGCCGAGCAAGATCAACGAGACTGAATTTGTGTTAAGCGCTGAGCAACTTGATTGGTTACTCTCTGGATATGATGTCCTTGGTCATCAAGAATTACATTATCAGTCGATGATCTAATGACCTAATAGTTAACTTTTTTTCAGTCAACGATCATTGACAGAGGCGCTTATCCTAAATGACGCTAAAAGCAGAATTACATTGCACATTTTGTTAAAATCATCGGATGAAATTTAATGCTAATTCGCTACCCAACGACCCAGAACAACTCAAACAAATGCTGCTTGAGTTGCAGCAACGCATGGATAAAGAATTAGCTCAAAAAGATAATGAGTTAGTAGAAAAAGACGCGGCTTATCAACAGTTGCTTGAACGGTATAACCTCAAGCTTGCTAACGAGTATGGTAAAAAATCAGAAAAGATGCCCGGTGCTGATGAAGTGTTTAATGAAGCAGAGTCAGTGCTTGATGACGTTGATAAAAAGATTCTGGCTGATTCAAATATTAACGTGATAACAAAAACCAAACCAAAACGTAAGCCATTGCCCGCATCACTGCCGCGTAAAGAAGTGTTGGTAGATATTGATGAAAGTGACAAAGTCTGTGATTGCTGCCAAAGCCCTTTGCATAAGATGGGTGAAAGCAGTAGCGAAGCCTTAGAGTTTGTGCCAGCTCATATCAAAGTGATTAAAACCATTCGCCCCAAATACACCTGTCGTCAATGTGAGCGTAACGGCACTGAAAGTGTGGTGAAAACTGCCTTGATGCCAGCAACGCCAATACCAAAAAGTATTGCTACGCCCAGCTTACTCAGCCAAATCATCTCGTGTAAATATCAATTTGGCTTACCGTTATACCGCCAAGAAACGATGTTTAGTGATATTGGACTCGAATTGAGTCGTCAAACTATGTCGAGTTGGATGCTACGTAGCGCTCAACTACTTGAGCCACTGTACATGCGCTTAAAGGAAGTATTGCTCGCAGAGCCTGCCATTTTCGCTGATGAAACCCCTTTAAAAGTCATCAATGCAGAAAAAGCGACCAGTTATATGTGGGTGTATTGCTGCGGCAGCGATAGGCTGAGTGAAAAAACTAATATCGTATTATACGATTATCATAATAGCCGTGCAGCTCAATGCGCGATTGACTTTCTTGATGGTTACCAAGGTTATATGCATGTTGATGGCTATCAAGCTTATGGGCTAACAGAGGCAAGATTAGTCGCCTGTCTTGCACATATTCGTCGTAAGTTCATGGATGCGAAGAAGATACAAGCGAAATCGAGGACGGGAAAAGTTGATGTGGCCTTAAACTTAATCGGCAAGCTCTATGGGTTAGAGCAGCAGCTCAAAGACAAATCGATAGAGGATAGGTTCAACATCCGGCAGTCACACGCTAAGCCAATAGTAAAAGAACTACATGATTGGCTGATAAATCATAAAGATAAAATCCCACCGAAAAGCAAACTGGGTGAGGCAATAAGCTACAGTCTAAATCAGTTTGATAAATTCCAACGCTACCTTGAAGATGGCAGACTATCGATTGATAACAATCGAGCAGAGCGGGCAATAAAACCATTTGTGATCGGGCGCAAGGCGTGGCTGTTTTCAAATACCTGTAATGGTGCTCATGCGAGTGCTATTCTTTATAGTATTGTTGAAACCGCTAAGGCCAACGGCATAGTCGTGCATGACTATATATCACAGTGCTTACAACATATTGCAGAGCAACCAAACAACCTTGAACCGCTGTTACCCTGGAATATTCAGCGCGGCTAGGTGTCGTTAGCTATACCCTTACG
>NZ_VOLR01000061.1 GCF_007954355.1 Colwellia hornerae | reverse complement strand
GTAAGCGTATGGGGAAAGGCATCTAGCCTTGCTTGATGTTCCAAGGCAGCAGGTGCTCTAGGCTCTCTGGCTTTTTAGCCAGTTCATTTAAACAAGTTTGCAAATAGCTATCGACTAGCAAACCATTGGCTTTTGCGGTTTCTACAAAGCTGTAGAGTATCGCACTGGCATTGGCACCGCGCGATGTATTTGAGAATAACCAGTTTTTTCTACCTATAACAAACGGCTTTACTGCTCGTTCTGCACGATTGTTATCTATGTTGATACGACCATCTTTAAGATAGGTTTCGAGTTTGTGGGCTTGGTTATGCCAATAGGTTAAGGCTTCACCTAGTTTACTTTTCGGCGGTATTTTTTCTCTATTGTTCGCTACCCATGTGTTTATCTTATCAAGTATTGGTTTTGACTTGTCTTGCCGTACTTGGTGTTTTTCATCGCTAGTTTTCGTTTTGATATTTGATTCAATTCCGTAGAGCTTACCTATCAAGCTCAATAGCACATCCGCTTTACCTGTTTTGTTTTTACCTTGCGCGGTTTTTGCGTCAATGAATTTACGACGCGCATGCGCCATACAGCCGGCTAAGATAGCAGTCGTTTTGCCGTACGCAGCATAACCATCAACTTGTAAGTAATTGCTATAACCATCAAGAAACGTGATGGGGCATTGCGCTGCTCGGCTGTTGTGATAATCATACAGGACGATGTTTTTTGTTTTATTGTTATTCAACTTATCCTCACCACAGCAATACACCCACATATAGCTTGTAGTCTTTTCTTCTCTAATAACCTTTAATGGGGTTTCGTCTGCGTGAATTACAGCTTGCGCAAGCAATTGGCTTTTGAATAAATCATACAGAGGCATCAGTAACTCACTGCAACGTATTAACCAGTCTGACATCGTTTGACGACTTAAGCTTATGCCATAGTCGTTAAACATACTTTCTTGTCGATAAAGTGGTAAGCCATATTGGTATTTGGCCGTGATGAGCTGACTAAGTAAGCTTGCCGTGGCAATCCCTTTAGGGATTGGCGTTGAGGGCATTGGCGCAGTTTTAATGTGATTGGCGATACCTGTTTTCTCACACTCTTTACAGGCGTACTTGGGACGAACGGTTTCAATAACCTTGATGTGCGCAGGTACAAACTCAAGCTTTTCACTGCGAGACTCACCGATTTTATGTAAGCTGCTTTGACAGCAATCACAGACTTGCTCATCAACTGGTAAATCTATTGTCACGACTTTACGTGGTAAGTCTTTGGGAAGAGGTTTTCGTTTTGGCTTATTGTTAATGATTGATGCTTGCTTGCTATCAACCTCGCCTAAGAGCACTTTATCTGCTTCATCTAAGGTTTCTTCGGCTTCATTGAAGGTTTCACCTCCGCCAGGGTTTTGCTCTGAGCTTTTACCAAATGCTTTACGTCTAGATATTTCATAGCGCTCGAGCAGACCATGAATAATTTCATGTTGTTTAGCTAACTCTTTATCTTTTTCTGCCAATGCTCGGGTTGTGTCAGCCTGCAACTCAAGTAACATTTTCTTGAGTTGTTCTGGGTCGTTGGGCAATGAGTTAGCATCTATTTTCATGCTCACAGTTTAGCAATATTTACATTGGCTATCTGCTTTGTACGTCAATTTATATAAGGGCTTGCGTACACGATCGTTGACTACCTTTTGATAGTCAATGTGATCCCATCAAATCACCGATTCATAGTGCAATGGATCATGACCTACAACATCATAACCCGAGAGTAACCAAGCTAATTGCTGCTCCGTTAATTCAAACACTTGGTTTGATACTTTACTCGGCCATTTGAATTTCTGTTTTTCCAGCCGCTTATACCACAGCGCAAAGCCTGTTTTATCCCAATAGAGAATTTTAAGCTTGTCTCTGGCTTTGTTACAAAAGACGAACAATGCGCCAGTATAAGCATCATGTTCAAGTTCCTCTTCGACAATGCCAACCAAACCATTTATCGATTTACGAAAATCTACAACATCTCGGTGTAAAAAGACTTCAGGTACTTCACCAAACACTTTCATTAAACCAACGCTCGTAATACTTGGCCTAAGTAAGTGGCACTGGTACTTGAAGGGAGCCTTAATGTCGCCTTACCTAATGTCAATTCAATGAGTGGTTGCTGCGTTATCACCTCAACTTGTTGAGTGACTTGAGTACGAACAAAGCTGTTTGAGGTGACACCTAGTTTTTTACGAAACACATAAAAACTGGAGGTTGCTAATTGATGTTCGCGGCAATAATCAATGATGGTTAGGCCGCTAGTTTGTTGTTCGTTAAGGATAGTTCGCCATTGCTCATGGCTTCGCGTTATTTTCATAAGTTACTCCAAATAATTGTTTGAAGTAACTTAACTTGATCACGAGTGAATATTTAGATGCACTTTGCCAGACGCTTAC
>NZ_VOLR01000060.1 GCF_007954355.1 Colwellia hornerae | reverse complement strand
CGGCGTTAGGACGGCAATAGCCTAACGGCTATTGAACCGCGAACATAGACTGAAGACAGGTGCCACGACGAAATGAGTAAGGTAGGCGCTGCTAGCAAACAAGTTAGTAATCCACGAATATCAGCATAATAACCGACGAAATTACTTGCTTCATTCTATGCGTTAACTCACTTAATACTAAAAGTGAATACAATGGTTCTGAAATTAATGAACAAGGACCAGTGTATTTAACTTGACGTGGGGAGTCATACCAACGCCCGGTTAACAGGCAATAAAATTAGCGACGAAGGAGCAAAAGCCAACTGTTTTTTGTCCTTGTTTAACAGCTTGTAATACATTTTTTCGCAGATGCTTTACTTGCTTTAAACATAACAAAGCTACGGGATAAGAAAATACCGCTAAAAGCACCGTAAAGCAAACAGAGTAACACTACGAATATATGTTCACTTACTACGGGTAATCCTCTAGCAACAGCAAAACCGACAAAATATTTGGTAAAGAAAATAGCCATCATAAGAAATAAAGGAACCCAACTACCTGGAATTGTTAATTTATTACTTTGCCCAGAAAAGATAATCAAGTTTGGATATGCTAGCTTTAAACCAATGAATAAAGTAGTGACTAACCCCATAATCCATAGGCTCATAGTTAAATAAGAAAGCCCAAAAACAGAATAAACACCAAAAAATGAGAAAATGATCATTGCTATAGGCAAGATAAAAATCGTTTTAACTTTTACAACTCGCTCCTTACTTTGAATAAAACCTAAAACAAGTAACGTAAAAAAAACTGCAAAGACCCATTTTGGGGTATGACTTATTAACTCTGACAACGGCTATATCCTTTTGAAACGTATAACGCCTTAATAAGCAGAAAATAACGGTTGGTTATAATCGCGAAGCGATGGCCAACTGTTATTTTTCCTACTTGAGCAACTGGTTATATTTTTTATGCCACTGCAAAATTTACTAAATGGACATTGGTTAAGTTAATCTGTTGCTTCGCATGCCAAAGGTTGTAGTTATCTTGCATAGATAGCCAACTTTCAGGTGTTCTGCCAATTGCTTTAGATAATCGCAGTGCCATTTGTGGAGATATAGCACTTTGACCTTTTAGTACCCTATTTAAAGTGGATGATGCTACATCTAACTGTTTTGCTAAATAACGACAGCTAAAACCAGAAGGTTCTAAATAAACGTCGTAAATAAACTCACCAGGATGTGGCGGATTATGATACATACTCATTAGTTATAGTCCTCATAATTATGAATATAAGCATTACCATCGACAAATTCGAAAGTAACGCGCTAGTTACCGTTTACTGTAATTGACCAAATCCCATCTCGATCATCTTTTAATGGATGTAATTTAAATCCGAGTAAATTGATGTCATCAATCTCTTGTGCAGTATCGATTGCGGTAAGCTGCATACGCAATTTACGTTGATGCTTTGCCTGAATTCCTAAAACACTACCCGTCTGGAAGTATTTCTTAAGGCCTTTGTGTTTGAAAAATTTAATCATACAACAAGTGTAGCGTGATGCGCATCAATTATCGATGAAAATATAACGCCGCAATAAGCGTCGAGAAATTGTTGGTTAAAATGATCGGCACGAACAACAGCCAACTGTTTTTTGTCCGTTTGAAGGTTGTTAGCTGCGTTTAAGAGTTTTCACCAATTTAAGTAATAATGTCTCTTTTTTAGGTTCCGACCAATTACGAGCAAGGTAACCAATAATTAATCCAATAGCCACACTTAGCAAACTAGATAATCGACCATCATGATTATCACTAAAAATAAGAAAAACAGAAAGGTAAATCATAGGGATTAGTGCTGCAACTAAGACATACTTATACCAAAACCATCGATTAACAAACTTAATCGATTCATTAATTATTTTCACCTCAGGTTGACTTAATTCCATATGCACCTAATGCCCCACTAAGAGGCTTTTAATTGTTGGTTAAAATGTGAAGCGAAGCGGAAATTAACCAACTGTTAAAAGTCCTGCTTGAGTGGCTTGTATGTTGCAGGTTGACCACTACTTTCCATTACTGGACTATAAAGTCCCCCAAATTGCAAATACTATTGATAACACACTAAGCCAAACAAGTACCTTCATAGATCTACTTTTAGATTTACTGACTTTAAACAAAATGAAAGCTGGGACTAATCCTAAAATACCCCAGTATTGATAGGTACCGATTCAAAAGGATCAAATACACTTTCAAACTCTTTAATAAATATAAAAGCCCCATACGCAAACCAACTAAAATAAAGCGTTGAAACTGTGGCGGCTAATAATTGAAAATTACTCTTAATCTGATTCATGAACTGCATCTCTTTTTACAACATAACGAGCCTGTAGAATTACTCGTTTTTAAAATTATTTTTAATCAAAATACTCTAACTGGATTGTTTTCTTTTAACAATCAAAAACGTTTACGTTTTTGGCGATTTCTATTTTTACATCGTTGAGCA
>NZ_VOLR01000005.1 GCF_007954355.1 Colwellia hornerae | reverse complement strand
TCCAAGAAATGGACGATGCCGATAAGAAACTGGAAAACGGCCTTGAATCGATTTATGATTGAATTCGAAGACCGCTTAAAGGACTTTATTTAAAACGGGCAGTTACACAAAATCTGTTACAGGCTCTCACGATGAGATAAATTATTTGCTTTCTTCTAATAAGTTAAATATAAAGTAAGGTAATTAAATAAGTGGAGTCTTATTTTTTAACTATTTTACTTACTGATATATATTAATTCATCAAAGAGTTCACGTTCACTTGGCAGTGTCATAATGGTACTCATTTTTTCTATAAAAAGAGTATCAACTACCCTCTCCTTTTTTCTTGATTTATTTCGTCGTAGACACTCTTTTAATTCAATATTAAATATAACTGCACACTTTTTAACTTTAAACCCTAATGAATTTATTCTATTCATAAATGGCATTCTGTCAGGTAATGCATTAAAAAAAGTTGTATCGAGTATTACATGTTGGCCCTTTTTTAAATGACTCTCTGACAAGCTAATTAACTCGTGTAATACCCAATTTTTGATCTCTGATGAATGACAATGACCAAACTTTTGCTCTCTAATATCATCACTTGAAAGAATGATGCTTGTTTCTTTATATTTTTCAGTACAGTATGTTGATTTTCCTGCACCCGGTAAACCAATCAAAAAAACTAAGGTTGGTAAAAATTGTTCACCTGTACAATTTACTTTCATGTTAATCATTTTCTCGGTAATTATTCCTACTTTAATCGTCATACTATAAAGCGGGAACAAAATAACAACACTATTGCAAAACAATTAAATTATTGATGTTTTATCATTAATGCTTTGTTAACAAGTATGTTGGCTTATTTTAAAATAAAAAACATCATATATTCCTTTAAAGCTTATTGCAATTTATTGAAAATATAGATATAAATATATTATTGAAAGAAAAAATCTGAAAGGAATCACATTTTGAAGGATCAAATAACACTATTTACCGATACTGGTAATTCCCCCCCTGTTGACACTGAAAATAGCCATCTCATTTTTTAGGTTTGGTCTATATCTTATTGTAAATAATTGTAAATCCTATGAAAATTAGAGTGCCTTTGTATAACGTCTTGGAAAGAGGCTTTTACGAATAACACACTCAACTAGTTCAGAAATTTCTTTTAACCAAAATTTAAAGTATCACTGACTATATTAGAATGAGTTCTTGAAAACCATCCTGAAATGACTATTGCTTAGTTGGCTGCACAAGTAAAGTGGCAAAGTAATGGTTATACAACAAGGACGGCTATTACATTTTAATACAAAGTGGAAACAGTGCTTAACTGTTTATTGTTGCAAAGTAGTCACTATGAATGTAGTAGGTAAATAATATATATAAGTTGTATTTTACTATCGAAAGTCAGTAGTTATTAAGGTAACCGAATGGAATTTTTAGTTGTAAGGAAAGAATATGAACCAAAATGAACTTGGTGATAATGTGAACGATGCTGTACTACGTATTGAAAAAGCTTTAGACCTACGTTTTGAGGCTGATACAACATTGTATATAACCAAAGAAGACACCGATAAAATAAAACACTGCTTAGCGAATAATAATTATCAAAATTTATCCGCTTTTACTAGTAAGCTTGGTCAAAATGTAGTGGCAAAAGTTGTTCTAAAAAATAGCTGGTTAATAAGTTTAGATGTTAATAAAGATTATAACAGCAAGAAAATATTAGAAAAAATATTTAGTGAAGTATCTGACGATTTTTTTGTCGAAATTGCTGGGATTATTGTAAGTGATAAGGTCTTTACCTTAATTTCATTTAAAGAATTTATCGAAAAATTATATTATAAAAAAATACCAATAGAACATTGTGAGAAGATTTTTAATAACTCTAATTTTAAATTAAATAGTCGAGTTATTTGTTTTCAACGATATATTGGAGAATATGCCCAGAGCAATTCTGGAGCATACATTTGTCGAGAAATAAGTAGTGTATTTAAAAATCATCCCGATATCGAACGAAATGTTAATTATCAACTTCTTTCAAATTTAACGCCACAAATTGATGATAAGCAGGATGTAGCTAAATGGATAGTAGAGGAACAAATTAAAAAGAAAACCCACGATGTTTGGTCGCATGGATTGTTATCTTTGGGTAATGTCGGCTTTGAAGAAGCAATAAGATATCTATCTAATAAAAACGATTCTAGAAACGAAACTTGTCGATATTTGATTGAAAAATCATGTCCAAAATTTTTTGCAAAAAGTGAAGGCATAGAACCTTTAATGGGGGCTATATTAGATTTATATAAAGGTTTTAGAAGTTATCATTATAATTTAATTAAAATGCTAACGCCTGGTTCTTTCTTTGATAAAGATATTGCAAATAAATTATTAAACCAGTTTGAATCACATACTGAATTTCCTAAAGCAACAGAAAAATTCATTTCAGAAATTAGAAGTTGGTCTAAAGATGACCAGGATGGTTATGACACGATTGAAAAGATGAAAACAGAATTAGGTAAACCAAGTCATGATGTAAATAATGAAAAGACGTTAGAATATTTTTCAAGGCAATTAAAAAAGAGTGATATGAAAATTGTCAACGCCTTTTACGAAGAATGTGACCAAGATGATTTGAAGTTAACCGCTATATTGTCTTGTTTTTTTGCAAATAGCTTTAAAAGTAACCCACATCACGAATTGAGTAAGATTGATTTCCCCGCTAATTATATTGATAAGATTTGTGATTTTATCATCATAAAAAGAATAAAAACCAAATATAGTAAATTGTTTTTAGAAAAACATAACAAAATTGCCCTTATCACTACGTTATTTGAGAGATAAAATGAAATTAGAAGTCGGAATTGATTTAGGAACAACTAATACAGTTGTCTCTTTTTTAAAAAATGGTTCACTAGAACAATTAAAGTTTAGAAATAAAGAGAGCTTACCTTCTACCATGTTGTTTGTTGATCAAAAGGCAACAATTGGTGAAATTGCAAAACGAAAATCAGCTTTATATCCTAACAATTATATAAAATCATCAAAAACATTTATGGGTGATGCTACTCAGACGTGGAATATCGAAGGGAAAACCTTTACACCTACAGATGTAGCCACTTTTATATTAACTGAAATTAAAAATAATATAAATAAATATGATTCAGCTATAGATGTAGTCGAAGCTGTAATCACTGTTCCTGCATATTTTACTTCTACACAGATTGATGAAACAAAAAAGGCAGGTGAAGCCGCGGGTTTTATTATTAAGCGAATAATTACCGAACCTGTGGCGGCTGCAATAGCATATGGAATAGATGACAAAGTAGATCAAACATTATTTATTGTTGATATCGGTGGTGGAACTTTTGATACATCAATATTACAAGTTAAAGGGTCAAACTTTAATACACTCGCTGTTGATGGCGATAGTAAATTAGGTGGCGACGACTTCGACAATCACATTGTAGAAGCATTACTGAAATATATTCGTAAAGATCAAGGCGTCAACTTAAGCACTCATGCTAAATCTGATCTCGATGAAGATAAATATCGTAAGGCTTATCAGGCGCTTGTGAATAAGGCTGAAGAGATTAAAATTGAACTTTCTGAATTTGAAAGTACAAATGTTGATATAGCTAATTTGTTTAGTGGTTACAATTTATCAATGACAATGACACGTGCTGAATTTGAAGAAATATCATCTAGCAGTATTGAAAAAATAAAAAGAAAAATTCAAAGCACAATGAGTGATAACAATTTTGACCCATCTGACATAGACAAGGTTGTTTTGGTTGGAGGTAGCTCAAAAATTCCTGTTGTACGTGAATTTGTCACTGAGTTATTTAATAAACAACCTTATGCAGATAAACCGCTCGATAAATTAGTTGCCATGGGTGCTGCAATATTAGCTCACCAAAGCGAGACTGTACAAAGCAAAATAGAGATAAGTGACATTATCTCTCACTCGCTAGGCATTGAACTCATAAATGATAAATTTTCAGCAATACTTGTAAAAAATAGTCAATATCCTATATCTAAATCTCAAATGTATACAACCACAGTAGACTTTCAAGAAAAATTAAGTGTAAAAGTATATGAAGGTGAAGATGAATACCAAGTAACCAATAATTCATTTTATGGTGGTTTCATTTTAGATAATATTGAACGTAGCTACGCGGGGAACCCGCAAATAGAAGTGACTTTTGAATTTGATATCAATCGTATCTTAAAGGTAACGGCTAGAGATTTAAATACTGATTCAAACTACAGTGAGACTATTTCGATTGATAAAACTATCACTCAATCCTAATCGTTTATCACCAGTGTTATTAAGTGTTTAGGTTACTGCTTGAATCGTAATAATAAGTTTTTGATGACACTTAACGAACAAAAAATCAGAATAATAAACAATTGTTTTTATTATTCAGTTAAAGAAATTAAGGATGAAAAATGGAAGAAGCAATTTTTGATGAAGTTGAAGGAACGTTTGTTGGTATAGATTTAGGGACGTCGAATACAGTCGTTTCATATTTTAAAAACAGTGATTTTCATCAAGTAAAATTTAAAGGAAAAAATATTATTCCTTCAGCTCTTTATTTTGAAACTAGAGATAAAATTATTTATGGTGATAAAGCGTTAAAAAAAGGTGTTGTCCACCCTGAGTTTTTGTTGAAAGAGTTTAAGCGTGACTTAGGATCTAACCGAAAATATACATTTGACTTCGTTGATGAGGAAAACTCAAGAGATGACAGTATTTATATTATAGATACAAATATCTTTATAGAAGAGCCTGATATTTTAGACTCCTTTAATAATGCAGCATTAATTAAAATACCTTTAAAAGTAATTGATGAATTACAGTTTAGAAAGTCTAAACCTGAAACTTCTGATGTAGCCAGTTATGCCTTAGAGCAAATTGAAAAAAGTAAACTGACTTTACAGATCGAAATTTGTGAAAGTCATGATGATTTATTATCACAAGATTTGGATGTAGATAAAAATAGTCTTAACGATAATAAAATTTTAAGTGTAGCTAAGTATTTTACGCTTAATGTATCGTCACATATAACGATCTTACTGACGAATGATACTGCGCTAAGGTTAAAATCTGATTCAGAAAATGTTGTTTCGAAAAAACTAAGTGAATTTAAAAATGACTTAGCCAATGAAGAGCTAAATTCAACAAGAGAAGTATTAATACTTACGCCTAGAGATGCTGCGTGTATTTTATTGAAACATATACGTGAAGAAAGTGAAAAGCATATTGGTGAGGAAGTATTAAACGCTGTTATTACTGTGCCAGCTAATTTTACACCAACTCAAATAGGGCAAGTTAAAGAAGCTGGTGAGCTTGCTGGCTTTGAAGAAATAGCTATTCAAAAAGAACCCGTTGCTGTTGGATATGCTTACTCATTAGAAGAGCAAGATAAAACGATTCTTGTTTATGATTTTGGTGGCGGTACATTTGATGCGTCAATCTTGCAAGTTAAGGACGGTACAATTGAAGTTCTCGCAATTGATGGTGATCCTCGCTTAGGTGGGGCTGATGTAACTAAAATTGTTAGTGAACAAATCATCTATGAAGAGTTTCTTGATGAACATGATACTGATTTGTTTGACCAGCAAGAAAGCGGACTGTCATCCATAGACTTTTTGAAAAACCAACAAGCAATTTCGGTTGCTGCTGAACAAGCTAAAATTGAGCTTAGTGATTATGATAGCTCTGAAATTAATATAGCTAATTTAATTAGCTCTGAAGGTGAAATTGTAAATTTACAATTTACTTTAGACCGTAAACGCTTTGAAGATGAGATAAGTGATATTAGAAAACAAAGTTTAGATGTGGTTAAAACATTAATATCAAATTCTGAAATTGAAATTAAAGATATTGATGAAATAGTAATGGCGGGTGGTACATCTCTTATTCCAAGTATTCGTCACAGTCTAGAAGATACTTTAGGAATAGCTCCAAAGCAAAGTATTGATAGCTCATTGGTCATTTCGCAAGGTGCTGTGTTAGAAGCCATGAAACATTGGTCTAAATCAGACACTGTTCAAGAAAAAATAATTTACAATGACAATGCACTTCAAGATTTTGGTATTGGTATTAAAGATAACCGATTCGATTTGTTAATTGAGGCCGGTACAGAGTTACCAACACGACAAACACAGGAATACACAACAGAAAGAGATAACCAAGAATCATTGTCAATTGAAATATTTCAGCGTAAGAAAGGTTATGTCAATGCTATAAAAACCTTTGACAAGGGCATTGAGTATATCGATAAAATTCAGATATCGGGACTTCCACATAGAAATGTAGGCGAGTTAACTATCAATGTAACATTCGAATTAACTAAAGATGATGCACTTGTCATTAATGTTGATGTTTTAGATAGCGACAATAGCCTATGTAATGAAAACACATTAAATGTAGCGAGAGCGTCCGATGCCTAGTAATAAAAGTGATAACTCTTTAAAAAAATTAAATGATATAAATACAAGATTCAAATCATTATTAGAAAACGATTATGGTAAAAAATATTTTAAATTAGAAGCTATTAATAAAATCAACGAATCGGGCAGTGAAGTAGATTCATTGGCACCTTTTTACATTAAAAGAACTAATGTATCGATAAAGAATAAAATAACGGCAGCAGACACTATAAATGCGATAAAACAATCGATCTCAACTGATTTTGAAAAATTAAGTCTAGAACTTATTGAATATTACGATCGGGTAATCTCATCAATCGACGGACAAACAGGAAAAAGTATCGGTATTATTGCTAAAACATTTAAATCTAAAAAGAAAAAATTAGAAAATGCGTTAAATCGGTTTACCATCCAAGATCATTGGTCTGTTACAGAACTAGGTGTGGAGTTTGAACTTACCTTAGTAAAATTTTTAAATGACCTAATTGTAAGTATTATTGAACCAATTTCTAGAGGTTTAAATGCTGTTTTAGGCGCTGAGGAGCATATTGTCTACCAAGAAGTTTTACAAATGTTTAATACATATCTTATGAAATTGGGTATATATACTACTTCTTATGATGTAGGACATAAATTGTCCGAAGATGATTGGAGCAATATTAACCCTATAAACACTGACTCTTGTGAAACAGAAGATATTACATTGAAGAATGTAATAAAGGCTATTCATTCTTATCCTTATTTTATTGGTGATAATACACTGGTTCTAGAAGGTGACGTTATCTTGTGGAAAGTAAATAATGGATAAATTATTACTAGGTATAGACTTCGGTACATCAACAAATTTTGTTACGAAATACGATTTTAATAAAAAAGATGCAATTCCTGTTGCTAATATGGGGGATTACGGAGCATCTAATATATTTGAAAACTGTATCTACGTAGAATCAGCAAATAACTTTGTAATTGGGCAAGCTAAAAAAGGTATTAATGACCCTTTTAACTTTTTCGAGGATGTTAAGCGCTTTATTATTAGCGATGACTGGAAGCACAAAGTATCCAATCTAGATGATAAAGAGGTAACGGCTCAAGATTTAGCAACCATGATTTTTTCAGCAATTAAAACAAAAGTTGAAAATTCAGAGTCTAAGCCTGTTGAAGGTGCCGTTATTACAGTGCCTTATGCATATGGAGATAAATATAAAAAACGTCTTAAAAAAGCTGCCGAAGATGCAGGTATTAAGGTTATTCAATTAATTGAAGAGCCTGTTGCAGCGGCTATTTCTTTCGGTATTTTTAGTGGTGACATAAAAGAAGGTAAAAAAGAAAAAATAGTCGTATTTGATTTAGGCGGTGGTACGTTTGATATTACTGTTTTTGAATTCCAAAAAAATGATCAACAACATGCCAAAATAGAAGTGTTGAATACAGACGGTGTTGAAAAACTGGGTGGTAAAACAATTGACGATCTAATTTCAGAGAAATTTAGAGAGATAATAGGCGTTGAATATTGTGATTTTTCTAATAAAAAAGAAGAAAGTAACTTTAGAAACAGCCTTAAAAAAATAGCAAGAGAAACAAAAGAAGAGTTAACATCGAATGAGAGTACAGATGTATATGAAACTTTTGTTATCAATAAAGAGCTAGTCGAATTAGAAAAAGAAATTACACGAGATGAATTTGATACTTGGCTTAAAAACAATAATATTATTGGCGAAATTGACGATGCTCTTGACCGCGCTATTTATGATATAGATTTAGAACCAAAAGACATAGATCGAATAATTTTAGCTGGTGGCACAAGTAGTATCCCTTTAATCAGAAAAACGGTAAGAGAATTTTTTGGGAAAGAGCCTGAGTCTAAACAAAACTTAGGTGAACTCGTTGGGCACGGAGCCGGTATAATGGCTGGCCTTTGGGCTGACAATTCTTTGAGATACGATGTTATTAGAAAAACGAGTAAAGACGTAGGTATCGCTACAGGACAAAAATTTAAACGTATATTACATAAAAATGAAATGTATGGAGAGACCTCTATACCCCATAAGGTTGTTTTGCGCAATACCGAATCTGAACTTCAAGTAACATTTTATGAGGGCATATCTACTCGAATTGAAGATTGTGAAAAGTTTGGCACGGCAACGATAAACGGACAGTTATTTTCTAATGCTATCGTTTATATATCATTGATGCGAGATAAGGAAACAGGTCAGATTAAGTATTATTTTCATGATGAAAATAATACTCAAATAAAGAGCGGTTTTTTAGATAATATTGAGTAATTAAATGGATATTTTAAAAGCAACCAAGTCCTTGTTTTCAAAAAATAAAAGTGAAGATAAGACAAAAGAACCTGTACAAAAAACACCTGAGAATATAGATATGACAATTAATGAAATAGTTAATAACCTGGAAAATCTAAATAAAGAAATACAAGAAATCCCAAAAAAAAGTGTTGCCCATAACATGGTAGCCAATGACTTTGAATATCAGTTAACAAAGGTTTATGACTTTTTAGCGGTTAACCCTGAAGGTACTAATGATCAAGAACTTAATAAACAAATAATTGCTAGTAACGAGTTAATAGAATTAACAGGAGCAAAAATTAAATTTGGAAAAGGACGTATAAAGACACTAAAAAATCTCATGATAAATATTAAAGCTAAATCAATTAAAACTGAACCAACTAAAGTTGAACCAACTAAAGTTGAACCAACTAAAGTTGAACCAACTAAAGTTGAACCAACTAAAGTTGAACCAACTAAAGTTGAACCAACTAAAGTTGAACCAGCTAAAGTTGAACCAGCTAAAGTTGAACCAGCTAAAGTTGAACCAGCTAAAGTTGAACCAGCTAAAATTAAAGAAATAGGCGGCAGTAGTTCTCACAGCGTCTACTCTACTGCTCCAAAAAGAGAAAGCATGGTTCAGAAAGTGATTCCGAATAATAAAGTTGAATTAACAGATACATCATCTAATTTAACGTCAATTTTATCTCTTGTGGAAAAGGGGCTAAAGAGTTTAATAGCTAAAAGTACAAGTGAATTCGCTAATAAAGTTGATAATATTAAACACTTTATTTCACAAGTTGAGAGATCATTAGATCAAAAATTGGACCGAAATGTAAAAGCTACTATAGATGCTTCTACAAAGCTTCATAATGAACTACAAAATGTAAGCAAATCAATTCCTAAAGATATACTTAAAAAAGAAGATTTCTCTTTTGAATTAGGCCAGCAATTTAAAAAACTGGATTCACTAAAAGATGTATCTGAAGATTTAGAGTCGCTCCCAGCAAACTACAAGTCAATTAAATCTGAATTAGCAAGTATTAACGATAAACTAGATAATGTATCTACCTCATCTGTAAAAAAATCCTCAGTCAAGGTACCAAAACACGAGAAAGCAGTTGCCGATTTAGCAACTTATATGCGTGATGGGGTAGAGCAGTTAGAAAATATGTCTCGTCTTTATGTTGAGACAATAGCAGGTATTGAAAGTATAGAAATTGAAAGAGCGCAACATACTGAGCAATTGTCAAAATCTAAAGATGAAGGAATAAAAGAAGGAACTCAGAGAGGGGAAGGGCTTTTAGCTAAAAAAATTGCTGAACAATTTCCTACTGAGTTTGAGGAAATTAAATCTATTTTTAGTTCGGTGATTAGTTTTGAGTATGCTGTAGGTCAAGCTGTTGAGGTAACCAATGAGAATAAAAACGGCCTTATGCCTTACTTCTCTACTGAACTAGAATTGGGTGAATATCAAGTCATTAGCTCAGACATATTAATAGCAGGCGATATAGTAGTTAAAGCAAGAGTTGAAAAAGTAGCGCAGTCTACCAAGGAAGGCTAATTGTGGCTAACTATTTAGGGATAGATTTAGGTACAACTGAAACAACGGTTTCAGTTATTGAAATTGAAGGTTTTGAACCTCCTCTTGAGAAATTAAGAACATTAAATATTTATCAATATGATGAGAAGCATGTCTTTGATCGAGATGATAAAGGCCTATCTTCTAGTATTTATATCGATAGAGATAATAAAAAAGTGTATACCGGCCGTTATGCCAACACACTTTATGCTAGTGGGAACAAACCATTGAATACAATAAGGTCAGTAAAGACTCGTATTGGTGGTGAATCGATGATCCAGGTACCTTTAGATTCAGAGACCCAGAACTTATCTTCTTATGACATGACGGAGCTATCATCACTTTTATTAAAAACGGTAATAAATTCTGTTTCAAAACAAGTGACGGGTGCTATTGACGAAGTTACTATTACTATTCCTGCGGGATTTAATAGTGATGAACGTGCAGCTACAATGAAAGCTGCTAAATTAGCAGGCTTTAAACATGTGCACTTACTTGATGAACCAACAGCCGTACTTTTAAACTATCTAAACATTAAAGATGATCTAGATAGGATGCCTGATGATTATTTTTATACTAGAAAAAATGTGCTTGTATACGATATTGGTGGTGGTACTTTAGATATTTCAATTGCGAAAGTTGAAGATAATTACGGTGATTTTAAAGTCGATATTTTAGGCCGTTCAAAGCGCATGGATTTTGGTGGTGATGATATAGACAAGCGCATTGCTGCATATTTTTTAAGTGAATTTGAAAAAATTAACAGTTCTATAGAAACAAGAACTATTGAAGAGCAAGCGGTTATTGTTTCGAGAATAGTTTCACAAGCAGAAAAAGCTAAAGTTTCTTTTAATCAAAAAATTGCCAAAGTTGCAGATAATGTTCGCCGTAGAGAAAGAGCTAAAGAGCCAGTCAATTTTGAAATTATTGATAACTTAAAAATAACAGATTTATTGATAACAGATAATATATTAAAAGATATTCTGTCACCTATTATTTCTTCTAGCGGGACGTTGGTTCAACCGATAAAGAAAAGTTTACGTGATAGTGAACTTACCAAAGAAGATATTGACCTTGTTATATTAACAGGTGGAACAGGTAAGTTTTACCTTGTTGAAGAAACCTTAAGTAAATTTTTTGGTGATAACGTTGAAATAATCGATTTTACAGAAAGTAATGCTGTTTCTAAGGGAGCAGCAATACATAGTTATAATCAAGATGAAGATGAATTAAAAAAAATTGATATTTCTGACATTATGAGTGATTCCATCTTTATTAAGAATGGTGCGAACTTTGATAAATTAATATCTCATGATCAAGAGTTGGATAGTTCTGGGGTTTATTCATACAAATTTTTAGAAGGCTCTGATCGACTCGATGTATTTCTCTACTACGGAGAGAGTGCTAAGGATCCTGCTAAACTTACTGAGATTACGGGAGTATTTGAAACGTTGAAAGATTATTATCGAGAAGGTGATATAGTCGAATTAGGCTGGACGTTTGACTCGAATAAAATTTTGAAAATATCTCATGACGGTAAAGAGCTAATTACTACAAATGATATGACAGATAATGGTAATGAGTTAATTAATAACTTCCAGCTTAATTAATTGTAAATCGTAATATAGTCGTTTTTGTTAATCTAAGGTAACGTTGAAATGACAGAGTATTATATTCAAATTAAAAATATTTTTTACAATTAAAAAGTGCCCATAACACATTTTGTGCAACTACCTGTTTTAAATAAACGTCTATAACGGTCTTCGAATTCAATCATAAATCGATTCAAGGCCGTTTTTCAATTTCTTACTAGCATAGCCCACTTTTTTAAGCCGCATCTATGGCAAGATAACCACTTCACTCACCCTCAGAAGTTAATAGCTTACTCTTTTAAATCTATTTTTTCATAACCATATTAAAGGACTCTAAGCATTTATAGTATGCCACAGTGCTCAAAGAATACAATGTGGTGATGTTATTACAATCCATAGGCAGGGTCTCGCAGCCATGCTGCGAGGGAATAAAACCGAATGCTTTAAAGCTTGGGATAAGATTTTAATAGGTGTTGATTATGTCAATCCAATTATAGCTTTATGTAAACACTTGAAGTCAAAATTTATCCCGCATTACTGATAAGCCATGATTAATTTACATGGTAATAATAGCAGTGTAAAAAATGCTACATTTCATGCTACAATCATTATACAAAATCTAACCGTAACTAGTTGATTTTTAAGACGACTCATGTGCCGAGGTGTGGCTGCTAGGGTTGCCACCAATCCCTTTATTATCAATGATTTATGTATCCTTTAGCACTTTGCTACATGGACTGCTACATTTTAGCGACTAAGACTCCTCATTTATATATTCGACATGGTATTTATTACTATCGATACAACTCCTTTTAGAAATCTCTAAAAACTTCTGATAAATAATAAATTTATTTTTTGACAATATCTATGGATCGCTAAACCACTTCATTATGAGCCTAGAGATTGTTCTGATTCCCCTATGTTGATTGATATCAATCACTGGTAAATAAAGCAAAAAATAATTATTTAACTCGGGTAAATTAGCGGCAAAATTAAGAATGGCGCTGCACCAGTTACACTGAAACATTCGGTTGGATAAGTGGCTAGACAGTTTTATCGATAATCTTGCTCTAATGTCCTAGAAATAGTAAGATTTTCACTGAAACCAATTAGTTATAAATTAAAAAGGAATTAAAGTGACTATACTTTGTAAAATTTTATTCAAGGGCGAAATAGAAGAAGGTTTTAATAAGGGTGAGGTAATAAAGAATCTTGCTGATATTTTAGGTGTTGACGCTTCAAAAGCGCCTGTTTTATTTACAGGTAGAACCGTTTCCTTAGCCAAAGACCTCAATGAAGAAGAAATGCTTAAGAAAGCATCTCAATTTATGGCAATAGGATTAAAAATAGACATAAAAAAAGAAGTATTTGATTCCACTCAAACAAGTACCCAAGAAAGTTTTTCGAAAGAAGAGCTTACAAAAAAAATATCCTCCGTAGGTAAAAAAATATTTAATAAAGAAACGCTAAAATCTTTTACCGAGCAAGCTGAAAAAATTAAAGACGCATCAGTTAATTTTAGTAAACGCTCATCAAGTGAAGTACCGAGTAACGACACCGATGAAAATCTCCCTAAAAACGCATCTGACAAAAAATCAATTAATTGGCAAAATAAATACTTTAGTATTGTGACATCGTTTAGCTTTTTTGTTGCTACGATAGCTATCATTTCATCAATAACATTCAGTTCCTCTACTCTGATGGGACACTTAAACTCATCTAAAATTGAAGAAAGTAGTGGTTTGCCAACCTATGAGGATTTAAAAGGTTCTTTAGAACAAAAGGAACTTTCTAGATATGAGCCAGCTGATGCAGAATATGATACTTCTGATTCTGAAGCTAAAATTAAAAATGAGATTAATAGAAAAGATTATATTGAAAAGATTAATTCTTATTTTATTGATGTAGAAAAAAATATAAATTCTTATGCAAAAATATTAAGTCAACAGAGTGTTAAAGAATATGGTTCGGAACGACTTAAAGATAATATTCAACGTTATAACGAGTTTGGTTATAAATATTACCAAGCAGATAAATATGAAGTATGGAAATCAATAATCCAATTTACAGATAATATGTCAAATGATGCAGGTGATGTTAGCGAACTCAAAGATGGTGATTATAGAAAGCAAGAGTGGGAGGTCACTATAAGTTGGTTTTTAGATAAATATGAACAAAAAGTTCAGAATCATCAAAAAGAACAGCAAAATATCGATGAAGAAACAGTAAGGTTGAAGCAAGAATCTTCAGAAGCATTGCTTTATGCACTTTATTCGTTCGCTATTTTTATGGTATTCACTTTGATATTGACTCTACTGAGAATAGAGAAAAATACTAGAGGTGATTCCCTGACTACTCGCTAATTTTAGCTTATATATTTTGTTAAAGCTTAAAATGAGGCAACTGACTTGTAATTTAATCAATGCGTTAATTTTTTGTTGAAATAGGGTTTATATCAATATTTATAGAGATTAATAACATTTTTTTGTACGTGCTATTCTCGCCGTTATTGTGATTTCAAGCATCTATGACCGCTTTGGTTGCGAAGGAACCAGTCAAGGCATGGCACCACCAGAGGTTTACATTTATGTCACCTGCAAGTTCGTTGTTGTTTTTTGTATGGCATCAGACAGTCAGTAAACGTACTTAAAGGCACTGAAACACTCACAGGTAAGCGTAAAATAATAATACAGGCGTATTTTGCCCTTTATGCTTTTAAAGGCATTAAGGGGCTTAGGCGATGGCTGGCGAACTTGAAGCATTAAGTTAACTAATTACTTGAAAGAGGAATGTTAACCGGTATTAAAACTATAACGGTTCAATGAAAGGGGAGGTCGTTGTTTAAAGGCAATGCTTAAAAATAAAAGTAAGTGGCCATTAATTTGACCACTTCCCTTATCAAAAAATAGTGGGTAGCCGTTAGGTATTATGAGTTTTCATAAACTCTATCGCTTTACTGATAGCAACTTTAACATTATTTTCCATTTCAAAACGCTCTGAAGCAGGTAAATAGAATGACATATCAACTTCATGTCTTATATAACGAGTCGGTAGTTGATTTAGTACGACACAGGTTAAGTCAGCAATAAAATCAGCTTCATATTTCTCTTCTAATTTTAGCGCGGCAAAATGTTGTACGACTAATTTTTCATAATAGTTATGAATGTCATCAGATATTCTCATTCCAGCCCTCTTTACGATTAAATAATGAATTAATTTATTTTTTGTTATTATTCAAGATTAATGCGAGATGAAGTAAAAAGCGAGTTATTTAACAGATATCATCGCGGTTTTTCGGAAACTTCTATTTCGCGCTCTATTTTTGAAATAGCTTGACGACAACGACCTAATCTTTGGTGGAGAGCAAGGACTTCATCCAATATTTTCTTCGCTTTAGCAGGCGTTGCACTTTGACGAAGTTGTTCTCTTTCATTGAGCATAGCGAGCAAGCGGCGCTCAAACTCGTGATGTTCTGCTAATTGCTGATAAAGCGCTTGACTGGATTTAAAGAGTTCTTTTGCTGCCTTCTTATAGCGTCTAGCGTTAATGGCCGTTAGTCGGTATTGTGCTTCTTGATGGAGACCTTTGTTTGATCTTATTGCATTAATTATTGATGATATTTGTTGCTCAATACCTTGGAGTCTATTTTGTGATAGTTCTTTTTTTCCACTGTGCAATAACCGAGCTAATTCAATGGTTTTACCACGCACTTCATCAACATATGCGCCTATTTTATCACTATTGGTGGCAAACAAAGCTTCTGAAAATATATCTTTATCTTTTAAAAGATAATGTGATTTAGTCTGCTGGTTTTCAGTGTCAATAATTTTAGCCTGCTCTGCTAGGCTATCTAAAACAGCTGTAATTCTGTCGATTGCTAATTGCATATTTGACTACCTCTTGACCTTGTTATTGAGTGAACCACGCATGATAAGTTAAATTTGCTGACATAGAAATAACGACGATGATGAAAACCGGACGAATAAAGCGGTTACCAAATTTTATTGCCCAATGTGCTCCCACAGCAGCACCTAGCATAATAAATATCCCCATCGAAATACCGATAATAAAATTAACATAACCAAAATAAATAAAGGTTAATAAGCTACAAAAGTTACTAACAAAATTAGTCGAACGCGCTAAGCCGCAGCTCAGTAATATGTTTATTTTGTAGAGTGCACTTGAGGATGCGGTCCAAAATGCACCGGTTCCAGGACCGGCGAAGCCATCGTAAAACCCTAAGAGTGATCCCTGAATACTTTGGGTGACTTTTACCCGAAAAGTTAACGCAGGCAGCCCCTTTAATTCAGTGACAATTGTTTTAGAAAACAGGGTGTAGATGGCAGTGATAACGATAACAATAGGAATAAATTTTTCGAGAAAATCACCTGACAAATAGCCAACAGCAAACGTGCCGGCAACAGCACCTATTGCGGTATATAAAATAGATAAACGCCAAAATTTAGGATCAAATAACTTTTTACGATAAAAAGTCACAGAAGCAGTTAATGAACCAAAAGAAGCGGCAAGTTTATTTGTACCTAAGGCAAGGTGTGGTGGTAAACCGGCCGAGAGTAATGTTGGTACCGTTAGCATACCTCCACCGCCAGCTATTGCATCGATAAGCCCTGCAATAAATCCAATGGCACATAAAGTGAACCAAATTTCAAAATTAAAAGTTGAATCTATAAACATAAATAAATATAGGTAAATTAGTGCTATAGGCGAATAGTAGCACGGTTTTAATCTTCAGATATGTCAATTTACCAACCTTTTTTTCATAAATATTGTGAATATTTTAATAAATAAATTTGACTTAGTACGAATGAATTAGTAAAACTAATA
Organism: Colwellia hornerae; assembly: GCF_007954355.1. Classification (GTDB taxonomy): domain Bacteria; phylum Pseudomonadota; class Gammaproteobacteria; order Enterobacterales; family Alteromonadaceae; genus Colwellia_A; species Colwellia_A hornerae. Next base: position 177,924 of record NZ_VOLR01000005.1, on the reverse strand, counting down.
GGAGCAAATATATTTACAGAAAATTGTGTTTGTTTAGTCGCCTAATTTACTCAAAAAGTTCTCTTAAATCACTTATGGTTTTTTTAACTGAATGTTTAAATTTTGTAACGAGACCAGCATATTTATGTAATTTGCTGGTAATTAGCAGCCTTTTTTATGTACCTAGTTGACAGCAACGCTGTCGTCTGGGAGTATTGCATGGTTTTATTCTAGAGAAATAAAAACTTAAAATGGCAGATTATTAAATTTGCGTTAACATCTCCATGTTATCCACATTCAATAGCAATTGGTTGGGAACTATGTCCAATGGTTGGGAACTATGTCCAAATTTAGCAACAAGAAAAGCCTTATCGCTTCGACGATAATTGGCGCACTAGCATTAACAGCAAGCAACTTCGCTTCTGCAGATGCATTATCAGAACTACAAAAAGCAGAAGCTAGCACATTTGAAGCTTCTAAAAAATCACAACAAAAAATCAATAGTATTTATGAACAAACTATCGAGCTTTTAGGTGAATATCGTTTAACTGTTGACGAAGGTGAAACTTTATCTCAATACAATGATCACATTCAATTGATGGTTAATGACCAACTTGAGAATATCCAATCTTTAGAAGATCAGATCGCCGGTATTGACAAAACTAAACAAGGTATCGTTCCTCTTATGTATAAGATGATTGATACGTTAGACAAGTTTGTTGCGTTAGATATTCCTGTGAATATTGAAAACCGTAAAGAACGTGTTGCTAATTTACGTGACGTGCTAGGCGCTTCAGATATTTCAGTATCTGAGCAGTTTCGTTTAGTACTTGAAGCTTATGAAATTGAAGCTAACTACGGTACTGTTTTTGCAGCTTACCAAGGTGAACTTGATTTAGGCGACCGTACAATTACTGCTGATTTCGTTCATATGGGCCGTGTAGCTTTAGTTGCTCAATCACTAGACATGAAAAATGTTTGGGTTTGGAACAATGAAACACGCGGTTGGGAAGCATTAGGCGATGAATACTTAAAGCCTACTAAAGATGCAATCGCTATGGCGCGTAACCAATTACCAAAAGATTTGACTAAATTACCAGTATTTGCAGCGGGAGCGAAATAATGAGAAAAATTATTAATTTTGTAATGCTTGCTGCGTCAATGACTGTAGCAACTTCAGCCGTAGCTAATGACTTGGATGATTTATTAAAACAAGTTAAAAACGATCGAATTTCTGAAGGCAAGCTTGATAAAGCGCGCGAAGCAGAATTCACTTCGGCTCGTGCAGACAAGCAAGCACTTTTGAATAAAGCTAAGAAAGAACTAGCTAATCAAAATACACGTAACGACCGTTTAACTAAAGAATATGCTGCTAACGATATTACTATCGCGCAACGTTCAGTTGAATTAGACAACGCTAAAGGTACTCTTGGTGAAATGTTTGGTGTTACTCGTGCAGCTGCTGCTGATGCTTACGGTCAAATCGTAACATCAATTGTAAGTTCTGAATTTCCTGGACGTGGCGCAACATTAGATGTTATTGCCAACTCTAAGAAAATACCTGAACTTGAGCAACTTGAAGAGTTATGGATTGCTTTACAAACTGAAATGACCCAATCGGGTAAAATTTCACAGTTTAGCGCTGAAGTAACAAGCTTAGATGGTTCAACCTCTACGCAAACAGTTACACGTATCGGTACTTTTAACTTAGTATCAGCTGATGGTTTCTTAAACTACAATGATGAAGTTGGTCAAATTCAACCTTTGGCTAAACAGCCAGCTGGTTATATTTCTAGCACAGCTTCTGATTTCTTTGGTGAAACTTCTGGCTATCATCCTCTATACGTAGATCCTTCACGTGGTGGTATCTTAGCACTTGAAACTCGTAAGAAAGTTCTTATGGAGTTCTATCATGAAGGTGGCACTGTTGGTTATGCAATCACAGTATTACTTGTTATCGGTTTCTTAATTGCTTTAGAGCGTATGATTTTCTTAACGACTATTAGCACTCGTATTAAGACTCAAGAGAAGAATCTTGAACAGCCTAATGATAACAATCCACTAGGACGTTTAATCAAGGTTTATCACGAAAACAAAAATGTTGACGCTGAAACACTTGAACTTAAACTTGATGAAGCTATTTTACGCGAAACGCCGAAAATTGATCGTGGTATCAACTTAATTAAAATGTTTGCGGCTATTGCTCCATTGATGGGTCTATTAGGTACAGTAATCGGTATGATTATGACGTTCCAAACGATTACATTGTTTGGTACAGGCGACCCGAAAATTATGGCCGGTGATATCTCTCTTGCACTTGTAACAACTGCATTAGGTCTAATTTGTGCATTACCACTTATCTTAATCCACAGCGTTGTTGCGGGTAAAAGTAAGTCAGTATTGCAAAAGCTTGACGAGCAAAGCGCAGGATTAATTGCTGCCATTGCTGAGAAGGAGTCTAAATAATGTTATTCCTGATAGAGCTTTGGGAATCTGTCAGGAGTTTTATTGCGACAGGTGGTAACGTATTATATGTTGTTGCCTTCGCTCTCTTACTGATGTGGGTAATGATGATTGAACGTTACTGGTTCTTATCAAGAATTTATCCTGCAATGAAAGACGATATCGTCAATCGTTGGGATGCACGCCAAGATACTACATCTTGGTATGCCCATCGGATTAGAGATACTTGGATCTCCGAAGCGACAGAATTACTAGAGCAACGTATGCTCACAATTAGAACCTTAGTGGCAATGTGTCCACTGATTGGATTGCTAGGTACAGTCACCGGTATGATTGGTGTGTTTGAGACAATGGCTCAACAAGGTACAGGTAATCCGCGTCTGATGGCTGCTGGTATATCAATGGCTACTATCCCGACAATGGCGGGAATGGTTGCTGCGTTATCAGGAGTGTTTTTCAGTACAAGGTTAGACGCTAAAGTTAAACTAGCAAAGGCTAAACTGATTGACAGTTTACCTCATCACTAGAGAGATATTCGAATGGCACGTAAACGTATTCGTGAAGACGAAGAAGCAGTAATTGATATGACACCGATGCTAGACATCGTATTTATCATGCTGATCTTCTTCATTGTAACCACTTCATTTGTAAAAGAAGCTGGTATTGAAGTTAACAAACCTAAAGCCGCTAACCAAAGTAAGCAAAAATCAGCTAACATCTTTATTGCTGTTAGAGAAAATGGTGAAATTTGGTTAGATAAACGTCGCGTTGATGTCGAACGTGTTGCCGCTAACATTGAAAAATTATTAGCAGAGCAACCGACTGATGTTGTTATCATTCAAGCAGACAAAGATGCAAAACATGGTATCGTTGTTAAAGTGATGGATGCGATTAAAGATGCAGGTATAGATAGAATTTCTATTGCTGCAGCGAAGGGGTAGTCTATGGTTCGCTTTTTAGTTTCATTACTACTAGGCGCAGCGGTAACTTTTGCACTATTTTCTTTTATGGCTTTTCTTGTTTCAAGTGGTGACATGACGAAACAAGATCCATTAGATAATATTATTGTAGAAGTTAATACTACGCCGCCTAAGTCAGCAGCAGAACGTCGACAGCGTGTACCGCCGCCGCCGCCACCGCCGCCAAAAACGCCACCTAAGCCTCAAGCTCCAGAGCCTGAAGCTAATAACAACTCAGGTGGACTAACGTTTAATATGCCTAGTGTGCAATTATCTGGTGCTAATTCAGGTATGTCTGCTCCAGGAGCTGGTTTTGGACGTGACGGTGATGCATCACCAATCGTACGTATTGATCCTAAATATCCACAGCAAGCTGCTCGTGATGGTAAAGAAGGCTGGGTTAAGCTTTCATTTACCATTAATGAACTTGGCGGTGTTGAAGATGTTGAAGTTATGGATTCAGAACCGAAACGTATATTTGACAGAGAGGCTAAACGCGCTTTGAAAAAATGGCGTTACAAGCCAAAAGTTGTTGACGGTGTTGCTCAACGTCGTCCTGGTTTAACGGTACAACTAGACTTTAGTATGAATAAGGAGTAATCAGAATGAATAAGATTTTTATATCTATATTGATCATAGGTTCAGTAACGATTGCTCATTTACCTTTATCTTCTACAGCTTATGCTGTAGGAGCCGAACCGAGTGAACGAGCAGAGCGTAAAACGCAGCTGGTTGGTCCTTCTGTTGGTAAAAAGGTAGCTAAAGCTTTTGAAGCTTATGGCGTTGAAGCTGAAGATGGTTCTAACATTGATAATGCCTTGTTTTTGCTTTTAGAAATAAACGCAAAAAAAGATTATGATATTGCCTTCCTAGATCGTTTTATTGGCGTGATGTATGCGCAAAAAAGCGATGAAAAGAATGCAATTATCTATCTTAACAAAGCGCTTGCACCTGATATCTTGAATGAAAAAGAGCATGCCGATTCACTGAAACTAGTGGGTGACTTGCAGATGCAAGTTCAAGGCTATAAAGAAGCGCTTGTTGCTTATGATGCTTGGATGAAGTTCACAGGAGAATCTGATGGTAATGTTTGGATCAAAATAGCTCAGGCTAATTTAGAACTTAAACAATACGCTAAGGTTATTCCTGCTGCTGACAATGCTATCGCGGTTTTTGGTGATAAGAAAAACCAAAACCCACATGTTCTTAAATTAAATTCTTACTATGAACGTAAGATGTTTAAAGAATGTGTTGATGTTTTAGAAACAGCAGTGCAGTTATTTCCTGAAGTTAAATTATTTTGGACTCAATTAGCCTCGTTTTATGCGATGGTTGAGGATTATCCAAAAAGTTTAGAAACATTGGATCTAGCTTATAAGCAAGGTTTTCTTGACAAAGAAAACGAAATCAAAATGCTTGCTAATTTGTATGCACAAAGTCGAATTCCACATAAAGCAGCTGTTTTATTGGAAAAGTATATTGATTCGGGTGTTGTCCCTCGTGATGACAAAAACCTCTTTACTTTAGCGAACAGCTGGCATGCTGCTCAGCATATAGGTAAAGCTGCTGCTTACTACGGTGAATTAGCCAAAATGACTAATTTATCTAAGCATTACAGCAAGCAAGGTATGTTGTTAAATCAAGATGAGCAATTTGCTAAAGCGATTGTTGCTTTAAAGAAAGCTATCGAACTTGGTGTTAGTAACGAAGGTCGATTGAATCAAAGTATTGCTGAATCTTACTTTTATCTTGAAAATTATAAGCAAGCCAATGTTTATGTACAAAAAGCATTAAAAGACCCTAAGTCTCGTAGAACGGCTAAAGGTTGGGTTAGTTATATTAAAGATACCGCAGCACGTAAGAAAGTTTCTATTTAACTTCTTTTATCTTTGCGTTAAAAACCAGCCCTATGGCTGGTTTTTTTATCGCTAAAATTCCTTAAGTCTAAAAGATACTTGGTTAAATTTAGTTAATTGTCTTTGATAAACTTTTAGACTAACCGCCTCATTAATATAATCGAGCCGTTGTAAAGGTTAGGACTTATTATTGATCTAGATCAACTTTCTCTAGAAATAGATCTCGTTGTCGGCTAGAATGCGCGCTGATTATTTTCAAGTTAACGAGATAAAAATGTCAGACGGCGAAGACTTTAAAGACAGTTCATCTATATTTCACTTATTAGCAGCGCTTATTGTATTAGTTTCAGCGCCGCTTTTACCTATGGTAATGGGTTGGTTTACGCTGCTTTCAAATTAGTATTTTCTCGTTTAATTAGAAATAAGAAGTATTAATTCTATGGTTATATTACTTGCTGATGATAAGCAGAATATTTTAGATTTTATTACCCCGTTACTCGAACAACAGGGCCATATCATTGAAACTGCTACTAATGGTTTAGCTGCTTTTGAAAAAGCGCAGCAGCAGCCTTATGACCTCTATATTATTGATCACCTTATGCCTTTTATGAACGGTGTTCAGTTATGTAAAAATCTTCAAAAAAATCCACTTACCGCCAATACACCTATTATTTTTATGACGACTCAAAACACCGCAGATGTCATTGCTTTAACTCGCTTACTTCATTTTAAAGCTATTATTGCCAAGCCTATTAATGAAAACAGTTTGTTAAATGCGGTAAATGAAATAAATCATTTAAATAATACCAATACAAGTCGTTATTCACTGTAAATCATCGTACTTTTGCTTTATTCTTTAGCCTTGATAATTTTTTACTTTTGATATGCTAACGATGACTGAAACTGAACTCTCTCTATTACAAAACTCTATTCACGCTGTACCTGATTATCCTAAGCCAGGCATTTTATTCCGTGATATTACCGGCTTGCTCGATAATCCTGCTGCTTACCAGCTAACCATAGACTTATTTGTCGCTAAATATAAAGATTTTGGCTTTACTAAGATTATTGGAACTGAAGCCCGTGGCTTCTTTTTTGGTGCGCCTTTAGCATTAGCGCTTGGTATTAGCTTTATTCCTGTTCGCAAACCAGGTAAGTTGCCAAGAGCAACAATCAGCCAAAGTTACCAACTTGAATACGGAACAGACACCTTAGAAATTCATCAAGATGCACTAACGGCTAATGATAAAGTTTTGATCGTTGATGATCTGCTTGCCACCGGTGGCACGATTGAAGCAACGTTAACCCTCGCTAAAAAGCTTGGTGCAGAAGTTACAGATGCTGCATTTGTTATTTCATTACCTGATTTAGGCGGTGAAAAACGTTTAACTGATCTTGGCTTATCGACCTATTCTTTATTGCAATATAACGGCGATTAGGCAGTGATATGAGTTATCAAGTATTAGCACGTAAATGGCGCCCTAAAAAATTCACAGAATTAGTTGGCCAAGAACATGTTGTCACCGTTTTAGTAAACGCACTAGAGCAACAACGTCTTCATCATGCCTATTTATTTACCGGTACTCGCGGGGTCGGTAAAACAACGATAGCTCGAATTTTTGCTAAAAGCTTGAACTGTGAACAAGGGATCACTTCAACCCCTTGTGGTGTTTGTGATACTTGCCAAGATATTGACCAGGGCCGCTTTATTGATTTACTCGAAATTGACGCGGCCTCCAAAACAAAGGTTGATGATACCCGTGAAATACTTGATAACGTTCAATATGCACCGACACGCGGTCGTTATAAAGTTTATTTAATTGATGAAGTACATATGTTGTCTCGTAGCAGCTTCAATGCGTTATTAAAAACGCTTGAAGAGCCACCTGAGCATGTCAAGTTCATTTTAGCGACCACAGATCCTCAAAAGCTTCCGGTAACTGTGTTATCTCGTTGTCTGCAATTTCACTTAAAAGCATTAACCGTTAGCCAAATTGAACAAAAGACTCAGCAAATTCTCACCGCTGAAGATGTTTCAGTTGAACCCGGTGCGTTAACTTTATTAGCCAAAGCCGCTCGCGGCAGTATGCGTGATTGTTTAAGTTTAACAGACCAAAGTATCGCACAAGGGCAGGGAAGTATTACTCTTGCCAATGTTCAGCAGATGTTGGGCGGTGTTGATCAAAATTGGGTTTTTAAAATACTCATTACCTTATTAAAGCAAGACCCTAAAGCGCTGATGCTACTTTCACTAGATATAGCCTCTTATGCACCTAATTATAGTCGTTTAACAGCAGAACTTATTCAGTTGTTACATCAAATTGCCATGACACAAGTTATTGGTCAACACTTTGATTTGTCACCTGAGCATAACCAATTGGTTGATAAGTTCAGTAAAGCAATGAGTGCTGAAGATATTCAGCTTTATTATCAAATAGTGCTCAATGGCCGCAAAGACCTACCTTACGCGTCTGATGAACAAGCCGCCTTTGATATGCTTTTACTGAGATTATTAGCATTTACACCCCTTAAAAATAATCATAGCTTACCCGATACTAAGGCCAGTCAAGTTAGCGACTTTGACGAGGTAAACTTTGATGACAGCAATATCAGTAAAGCTGATGATTTTGTTGCACCACTAGTTGAGCAAGCTTTAGTTGAACAAGCTTTAGTTGAGCAACATTTAGTTGAACAAGCTTTAGTTGAGCAACCTTTAGTTGAGCAAGCTTTAGTTGAGCAAGCTTTAGTTGAGTCACCTAACAGTATGACCAACGTTGCAGCGGTCAATGCATCGCAAGTAACAACAAGCCCTTTTGAAGGCCAGCCCGTTGAGACTTTAGAGCAAGACGCTCCTTCCATAGATTTAGCCGAAGCAGCCCCAAGTATCGATACCGCTATTCCTCAATCGCCTATAGAAAAAGCTATAGCGACACGGAACATGTTACGTAGTCGAAAAAAAGGGTTGGAAAATAGCGCAAAAAAGTCAAATGACGCCAAAGGGCGTCAAGATACAAACAGTCGGGATGTTATTGAAGCAATAACACCGCAAGAGCCACGTTCAGATGTGCCTGCATTAACGTCTATCTCTGAGCAAGCTTTTGATGTTAGCGCGATAGACCCAGCAAAAATTCGCTCTGCAAATCAAGTTGATAAATGGGCAAATATGATTGATGCCATGTCGTTAACGGGACGACTGCGCCAATTAGCGATACATGCAACCGTTGATGAACAATCTACTGACGACTTATTGCTACTTAACTTAAATCAAGCGACTAAACATTTAAACAGTGATGTTGCTCATAAAAAGTTAGAACAATGCATTTCTGAATTTTTACAGCGACAAATTACAGTAGAGTTAACAATTGTTGATGAAACCTCGCATGATCCGTATCAAATTCAAACACATATCAATGATAAACGTTATGACTATGCGAAAGAATTACTACAAAATGATGAAATAATTATTGGTTTGAAAACTCATTTTCAAGCACAATTAGATGAAAATACGATTGTAGCATTGTAACTGCTACTTGATATTTGTCGCGTTAAGATCTATCTTTGGCGGCAACTGAACTTTGGAGAAAAAATTATGATGAAAGGTGGCATGGGCAACTTAATGAAACAAGCCCAACAAATGCAAGATAAAATGGCTAAAGCTCAAGAAGAATTAGCCAAAATGGAAGTTATTGGTGAGTCAGGTGCCGGCATGGTTAAAGTCACCATGACAGGCGGACACAGTGTTCGACGTGTTGAAATTGACGATAGTCTAATGGCCGACGATAAAGATATGCTTGAAGATTTAGTTTCAGCCGCATTTAACGATGCCGTTCGTCGCGTTGAAGCGCAAAATAAAGAAAAAATGGGTGCTTTAACAGGTGGTATGCAATTACCTCCTGGGATGAAAATGCCATTTTAAGCTCTACTCTTAATAAAAAAATGGTACCTTTAGGGTGCCATTTTTTTTTGGAGGTATAAAAGGTACCATTTAATATTCAAATAGATTCATTAGGTGGTGGGGGAATAAATTTCAAAATAGAGTTTGAATAAAACTGCCCGCTTAGTATGTTTTACAGACATTCATCTCTAATTTCTTGCCATATATTTTCTATAGATTATTTCTGGAGTATAACTGAGTCGTTTTAGGCTTAGCGATTTTTATAAAAAAATGATGTTTACTATTTATAATTTGTTGATATTATGGGATATTGATAAAAATAGATAAGTGTTATGGGGCGGGTCTTATGGAAATATACCGATAATACCGCCAAATAATGTTTAATCATTCTTGCGTAGTATGCACATTTACTAAGAGCGGATGTACTATTTGGTTAAATAAGGATATCTAAGCGGATGTTCAACAGTTGACTATTTTCGACTATATTTAGCCTCTTAATAAAGCGTTAGGCTTTCTAAGACTCCGCTAGTCTAGCGTATCTTTATATTGGAGTTATTAATAAAAGGATTTACTCGTGAAAGATGTATTTGTTTTCGATGCAATGTTAACCCCTAAAATAATCACTTTTGTCTATTGGCTTATGCTTTTAGGCTGTTTAGTTTCAGGTTTGGGGGCTATGTTCACTCAATATGGTGGTGGGTTTTTAGCTGGTTTAGGTATCATCGTTCTTGGCGCTATTGGTTCAAGAATTTGGTGTGAATTATTAATTGTTTTATTTAAAATTCACGAAAACTTACAACGAATAGCTAATAAAGCTGAATAAAGCAAAAATTTCGAAGTTAAAAAATATACTTGGCTAGCGCACCTCGCATGTTAGCCAACTCTATCTCTGCCATTTAGTCGGGCATAGATACAATTTAATCTTATTGTACTCTTTTATATAAATGGCAATAATTTCTCGCAATATCTGGGCAACTACCAAACCTTATCATTAAATATTGTTTGCTTGTGTCCAATCTTTGAGCTTTTCTAAAATATCTAATGCGGTCCGGCCAAAGTCGGTGATTTCATAGGCGACGGCAATAGGGCGATCGCTAATAACTTCACGCGTTACTAAGCCTTGAACTTCTAATTCTTTAAGGCGTTGATCAACCATCTTTTTACTTGCGCCACCTAACATCCGAGATAATTCGTTAAAGCGTACCGGACCATCTTTTAAATGCCAAAGGATAGAGGCTTTCCACTTTCCTCCTAAAACGCGCATACCTCGTTCAATAAGACAGGGCTCCTGACAGCTTTGTGAATTTATTTCTTTTAACTTAGTCTTTGTTTTTATTGTATTTGTCATTATTATTCTATTTTTATCTTGGTGGTTACTAAAAGTATACTGGTTGCTTTAATTAACCACTCTAGCATAATGTGGATATATAGCCAATTTACTCTCTCGATGCATTAGTATTAATGCAATTTTAGGAAATTATTTTATGCCAAAACTTATCTCATACGATCCCATTAATAGAGCGCCATTAGGCGAAGTTGCTGTTACTCAAGCGCCACAAATGGCAGCGGTTGTGTTACGTGCACAGCAAGCACAAAAAACTTGGTCGGCGCTGTCTCTTGAACAACGTCAACAAAGTGTAGACAAGGCCTATAAAGGGCTGGCTATGGTTGAAGACGAATTGGCATTATTAATCAGCCAAGAAATGGGTAAAGATCACCGAAGAGCAACTTATGAAGTGGCTGGCACAGTTCAGAACGCGGCTTACTTTACTGAAGAAATAGTGCAAGCACTGAAAAGTACGGCGATAGGAAACAATGCGGAAATGCAATATCGTTCCTTAGGTGTGGTTGCGGTTATATCGCCTTGGAATTATCCACTGGCAATGGCGAATAACTTGCTGTTACCCGCCTTAATCGCAGGTAACTCTGTGGTGTTAAAACCGTCAGAAGAAACACCTTTGGTGGCTGAACTTTTTGTTAGTACCCTTAATAAATTATTACCAGAAAATGTATTACAAATCGTGCATGGCGATGCACAGACGGGTAAAGCTTTAGTGGCGGCGGATATTAATATGGTTGCCTTTACTGGTTCACTTGCGGCTGGCAAGCATATTATGGCAAGCGCCGCACCGGGCCTTAAACGGCTAGTTATGGAGTTGGGTGGCAACGATCCGTTAATCGTGATGGCAAACGCCGATATTAACAAAGCGGTACAATTTGCTGTGGCAAGCTCTTTTGAAAATGCCGGGCAAATGTGTACGTCTACCGAACGCATTTATGTTGATGAGCAAGTCGCTGATGAATTTGAGCAGAAGGTTACGGCTTTAGCTGCTCGTTATCAAGTGGGCGCTTGGGATCAAAAGCATATTAATTTTGGCCCCCTTGTTAATCCTAAACAGCATGCTCATGTTTTATCGCAACTTAACGATGCACAGGCTAAAGGTGCAACATTTTTATTAGGAACACATCTCTATGAGTTGCCTTATATACAGCCGACTGTTGTTACTGGCATTACTCCTAATATGCTTTTAGAGCAAGATGAAACCTTTGGCCCTGTGGTCGCTATTAGTCGCTTTAACAAGCTGTCAGAGGCCATTGAACGAGCCAATGCCAGCCCATATGGTTTAGGTGCTGTGGTTTTTGGCCATGATGGTGCTAATGAGGTTGCAGAGCAAATGGAAGCAGGGATGGTCGCTATCAATCAAGGTGCTGGAGGTCTTGGCCCCTGGGTTGGTGCAAAACAAAGTGGTTTTGGTTTTCATGGCACGGCAGCGGGTCATCGCCAGTTTACCCAATTACGTATTATTAACAAATAGCGATACGCACTGCGCAGCACAATTTTTTAACTGAGCAGATGCGGTAATACCGGCAACCCATTATTGAAAGAGTAAAATATGAAGCAAACAATAGACACAAACACTGACTTTTTTGTCGCTGCATTAGAGCCTGGCGCAGAGCATCCAGCATTACCTGCCTGGGGTAACCGCCAAGTTAACCCTGCTAATTTGAGCAAAGACTTTGATACCAGTCATATCGAACGTCGAGAGCTGATAGAGGTGCCTGGAGCATTTCAATTATTGAATGTCTTGAGCAAAGATGAGTGTGCACAGCTTATCGATATTAGTGAACAATTAGGTTTCTTGCCAGATGCTGCCGTTTCTTTGCCGCGCAGTGTTCGACACAATGACAGTTTAACCTGGATAGTTGATGAACAAACTGATGGAATTATTTGGCAACGCATTGCCCATTTAATGGCTGACCGACAGGCTATTTTTGGTGGTCGTAAAACGTTGGGCATCAATGCACGTTTTAGATTCTATCGTTATAACCCTGCTGACTACTTTAAGCCTCATTCTGATGGCTCTTGGCCGGGTAGTCGCGTTATTGGTGATGAGCTAGTCACTAATGCTTATTCTGACCGATATAGTGAAATGACTTTTTTAATGCTATTAAGTGAAGATTTTCAAGGTGGAGAGACACGTTTTTTAGTGAATGCTGATGATCCCAACCAGCCAGCATCAAGAAATGACAGAGTTAAAAATGTCGATGTTCGAACCCCCGCAGGCGGTATATTATGCTTTCCTCATGGTATGCATCCTTTACAATGTATTCACAGCTCTCTACCTATTACTGAGGGGATTAAATATATTATTCGCAGCGATGTTTTATTTGAATTATAAGTGTTTTTCAATGGCCAAGTCGCTTTATATTTATGTGTATAAAAAGTGTTTTTAATCGATAGTAGTAAATCTAGTAACTTTTACGATGACTGCTTATTGAACAGACAATGAATATCAGTCAAAATAGCGGAGATATTTTGTTAAATGAGCATTTGCCCTAAAAACACGCTTATTTTTAGTTTTGCCATGGATAGAAAAAGTATAATTGGATATACACTATGATTGAAATGCCCTTTGATAATTATATGTCTTACACTATCGGTATAGTGGTATTTTTTATTGGTGTGTATTTAACAAAAAAAATAAGGTTTCTCCGAGATTTTAATATTCCAGAGCCAGTAACGGGGGGCTTGCTTGCTGCCTTATTGATTTATGCGGTCTATATTTTCACTGGTAGTGAAATAGCGTTTGACTTATCCACCCGCGATCGATTATTAGTCTATTTTTTTACTGCTATCGGGCTCAACGCTAGGTTTGCTGATTTAGTTAAAGGGGGCAAACCCCTGCTAATATTATTAGTATTAACCCTGTCTTTTATTGTCATTCAGAATGTTGTTGGCATAACCAGTGCAATATTTCTTGATTTACCATCAACCATAGGCGTGTTGGCAGGCTCGGTTTCTTTAATTGGCGGTCACGGCACAGCAATAGCTTGGGCTCCCGATGCTGTTGAACTTGGTATACCTAATGCCCTTGAAATAGGTGTTGCAGCAGCTACACTTGGCCTTGTTGTGGCGAGTTTGGTTGGTGGTCCTATTGCAAAATATTTATTGGCTAAGCATCAGCTTTCAAGTGAATCAACAGCCAAACCTTCTATCGGTATTGCTTATCATAAAACAGATACAGAGTCCTTTAGCCATCTGAGTTTTATGGCGGTATTACTGGTTATTCATATTTGTATCATTATTGGTTTTTTTGCCAATAAGATCTTTATGGAGATGGGCTTAAAATTACCGCTTTTTGTGACTTGCCTATTAGCAGGAATTTTACTGTCTAACACGGTTCCTCATCTATTACCTAAATTACACTGGCCCGCTAGAACGCGCTCATTGGCCATCGTTTCTGATTTTTCATTGAGCTTATTTTTAACCATGTCGCTGATGAGTATGCAGCTGTGGACCCTTGCTGATTTAGCTGGACCATTATTTATTATTTTAGGCGTACAGACCTGTGTTGCGGTGTTATTTATTGTTTATATTTTATTTCCACTGATGGGGAGAAACTATCAAGCCGCTGTTTTAAGTGCCGGGTTTGGTGGTTTTGCGCTGGGGGCAACACCAACCGCTATTGCGAATATGACCGCGGTCACTAAAGCACATGGCGCTGCACCAATGGCTTTTATTATATTGCCTTTAGTTGGCGCATTTTTTGTTGATATTACCAATGCCTTTATCATCAGGATAGCCTTAAATTTTTAAAGCGCATTTACTTTGCATCCATCGAGAAAGTTTTAGCGCTAGCGACTTGTCGGCTTTAAAAGGCGGTAAATGTTCGCTTGGTTTGTTTACTTAAAGGAATACTCTAATGAAAAATCCGCTGCGATTGGCATTTATGTTAATTTTTGTTTCGACATACGCAAGTGCTAAACAAGATAAAGTGTCATGCGTCATGAAGTTGTTTACCCTTGGCGCTGAATCGATGACACTTGGCGAAATTAGATCCGTTTGTGCTATCCAAGAATACGATATTAGTAGACAACAAAAAAAGACCGAACAAACAGAATTGTCTAATAGAACAGGCGGTATTACCGATAGAATAAAACGTGAGAAAATGACTGAGTTTGAACCTTATGTGCTTACTCCGCATAAAATGAATTTTGTATTGCCAGCAATGACAACAAATAAAGTGAACAAGCAAGCATATAGATCCTTCGAAGGTTATGAAGACAACTTAGCAAATGTTGAAGCAAAATTTCAACTAAGCCTTAAAGTCCCCTTAAATTATGACAGAATATTTATAGAGGGCGATGGTCTTTACGCCGCTTTTACCTTAAGTGCCTGGTGGCAAATTTATGCGAGTGGCATTTCTAAACCCTTTCGAGAAACAAATTATCAGCCAGAAATATTCTATCTTGCACCGCTTAACTGGCATCCATTTGGAGGCAATACCGGCTTCATTATCGGGGTAGAGCACGAGTCTAATGGTCGAGCACAAGACTTATCACGTAGTTGGAATCGTATTTACACGCATATCCTTTTTGAGAAAGAAAAATTTGCGCTATCGATTAAACCTTGGCTGAGGTTATCGGAAAAGGAAAAAACTTTTGCTTTAGACCCCGACGGAGATGATAACCCTGATATCGAAGATTACATGGGTAACTTTGAGTTAAGCATGGCCTATAAATGGCATGACTATGAATTCAATTTCAAAGGACGACAAAATTTTAGTAGTCAGTACGGTGCCGCTGAGATTGGTTTTACCTTCCCACTTTGGGGTAAATTAAGAGGCTACGCAACGGTGTTTAATGGTTATGGTGAAAGTCTTATCGATTATAACTATAGTCAAACTAGGTTTGGTATTGGCATCTCACTGAGTGATATTTTATAGCCAAAAAAAACACGCGCTTTATTTTTTAAAGGCGTGTTTTATTATCAAACTAGGTCGGATAGTTAAATGACTGAAAGTACGACTTCAATGTTACCACGTGTCGCATTTGAGTAAGGGCAGACAAGATGCGCTTTATCTACCATTGTTTGCGCTTGTGCTTTATCCATGTCACCTAATGATATCGCTAATTTAACCGCAATACCAAAACCACCTTCAATAGCACCAATAGAGACTTCTGAATTAATATAAGTTTCGCTCGGTAAACTGGTTTTTTCTTCACCAGCAACAAATTTAAGTGCGCCAATAAAACAAGCCGCATAACCAGCAGCAAATAATTGCTCAGGGTTGGTACCTTGCCCATCATCTCCACCCAAACCTTTAGGGGTAGATAAGGTAATGTCTAAGCGCCCATCGTCAGACTTTGCTGTACCTGCGCGACCACCTGTTGCTGTTGCTTTTGCTGTGTAAGCAATGTTTTCTAATACGTTCATAATAAACTCCAAGTAATCAATATTTATTTTGTATGCAAAATATATAGTAAACAAATACTGATTGCAAATACTTTGTGTGCAAATTAAAATGTTACTTTCAGGAGAGTGTTATGTCATTTGATCAATTAAAACTTAAAAACCAGCTTTGCCATCGATTATATATGGCATCAAACAGTATTGTTCGCACTTATCGAGAGCCTCTAAAGGAACTCAATATTACTTACCCACAATATGTAGTTATGATGGCATTATGGGAACATGACAAAATAACTATTGCCGAGCTTTTAGAAAAAACCATGATTGACGGCGGGGCGATGACACAAATTTTAAAGAAAATGGCTGGTAAGTGCCTGCTAGAAATAATTAAAGACGACAATGACAAGCGCAAGCGCCTAGTGCAGTTAACACAACAAGGGCAAGAATTAAAAATAAAGGCTGCAAGTATTCCTAATACAATCAGCTGTAAATTTACCCGTATCGATAGCACACAAGCCAGCCAGCTCATGGAATTACTCGACTTAGTCGTCAATGATTTAGCGATAGAAACATAACCAAATGTAAATAAACCCACCGTTATAATAATAATACTCGCATTAACTAGACGATCGGTCTATTATCTAATAATGAATATTGCAGTAATTAAAGCACGCCGCGGTAGACCGCCCAAAATAGCGCGTGAAAATCAAGATACAAAAGCGGAGTTAATTCGCAGTGGCTTAGAACAACTTACTGAAAATGGCTTTGCCTCCTCAGGAATTGATCAAATCTTAAAGAAAGTGGCTGTCCCCAAGGGATCTTTTTATCATTATTTTGCCAGTAAAGAAGCTTTTGGACAGGCGGTCATTGAAAACTATGGCCATTACTTTGCTAATAAGTTAGATGTTTGTTTGTTGGATGAAGCATTTCCACCTTTAACGCGCATTAGCAATTTCGTTGAAAGTGCCAAAATAGGCATGTCCCGCTATCAATTTAAGCGTGGGTGTTTAATTGGTAACCTAGGTCAAGAAGTTGATTTACTGCCTGAAAGTTTTAGGCAGCAATTGATTGATATATTCCTTTGCTGGCAGCATCGCTTAGCTACTTGTCTTAGAGCAGCGCAAAGGCAAGGTCAAATCTCAGCAAGTGCAGATTGCGATCGACTGGCTGAATATTTCTGGATGGGCTGGGAAGGCGCGGTTAGTAGAGCAAAACTAGTTCAACATACTTCACCCTTAGATAATTACCTCAATTTTTACATAGTCGGTTTACCCCGATAATTTTTTCATCATTTATAGACGATCGGTCTAAATAAGGAATAGCAGATGTTTAAAGGCATTTTAATTGAAAAAGACGACCAAGGTTACCGCGCGACAGTCAAAGATATTGACGACAACTTACTGCCAGAAGGTGATGTTACCGTTAAAGTTTCTCATAGCACGCTTAATTACAAAGATGCTTTGGCTATTACGGGTAAAGGTCCGGTAGTTAGACAATTCCCTATGGTTCCCGGTATTGATTTAGTTGGTACGGTTGAACACAGTGAGAGTGACAAGTTTAAGGTTGGCGATAGTGTACTGCTCAATGGTTTTGGTGTCGGTGAAGTGCACTGTGGCGGTTTAGCTGAAAAAGCTCGCTTAAAAAGTGAATGGTTGATCCCATTACCCAAAGCGTTTTCACCACGCCAAGCCATGGCTATTGGTACGGCAGGTTATACCGCGATGCTTTGTGTCATCGCACTTGAAAAAAATGGCGTCAGCCCAGATAAAGGTGAAATTTTAGTGACGGGGGCAAACGGTGGCGTCGGGAGTTTTTCAATCGCTATCTTAGCGAAATTAGGCTATAGCGTTGTTGCTTCAACAGGTCGCGTTGATCAAGTAAAATATCTAGAAAAGCTAGGTGCGTCAACCGTTATTGACCGTGAAACGTTATCGCAACCTGGTCGCCCGATGACAAAAGAACGTTGGGCAGGCGCCATTGACTCTGTCGGTAGTCATACGTTAGCGAATGTTTGTGCGAGTATGAAATATGGTGGCACTGTTGCAGCTTGTGGTTTAGCGCAAGGGATGGATTTTCCTGCCTCTGTTGCACCTTTTATTTTACGTGGCATAACCTTAGCGGGTATTGATAGTGTGATGCGTCCACTCGCAGACAGAATTGAAGCATGGCAACGACTTGCTGATATTCTAGACCCCAATGTTTTTGAAGATATTTCTACCGACATTACCTTGTTAGAAGCTGTCGATGTGGCCAGTGATTTAATGGCAGGAAAAGTGCGTGGTCGAGTGGTTGTTAATATTAGTGAGTAAAAGCTATAGGTTAACTTGTAACAACCTGATGTTTTGTAAGTTTAAGCTCATAACTGTCGGTAGCTAGTAAACAACTTTTTATACTAAAACATCTTAGTTAGCTGGAACTAATAAAGAGTAAAGGCTCAAGTATTTCTTGAGCTTTTACTAGATAAAGACAGCTAGATTGTTAACGTTATTGAGTCTTTATCACTTTTTTAACGGTAGCTTCTAAACTAGTTAACCCCGCTTTTTTTCCTGTAACAATCGCTTCATCAATACTTTTATTGTGATTGAAGCGCGCATCTAATGCGAACATAGCACCAACACGATTACCACTGGCGCAATGAACAAAAGCTTGTTCAGTATTCTTGATGGCAGCAGTAAATAATGCCAAGTTTTCTTTATTGATATCACTGGCACCACTAATCGGTATAGCAATATAATTCATGCCCAAGGCTTCTACTTTAGCTTGTTCGTCAAAATCGTCAAATTCATCTGTACCACGTAAGTTGATCACGGTTTTAATACCGCTTTTTGACAGTATAATGAGATCATTCTCGCTGGGTTGCCCACCAATAATAAACTGCTCGCTATATTGTTTAGCATTTTTAGCTGAGAGGTTATTACTAACGTTATTAGCCTGGGTAAAACCAGATAAGGTGAGCATTAAAATTACAAAGGTCAAAAATATGCTTGCTTGTTTATTCATTACTGTACTTCCGTATGGCTAATTAACTTTATATGATTTTAGTTATGAACACCTTTTATCAAAAGATGTTAGAAAACGCTAGTCATGGTCATTTTTTAATATATATTAATTATATAAAACTAGATATTAAAGGTGGCAAAATAAAATGATTTTTGGTGCAAAAAGCAAAGAAGAAATTTCCCGTCTCAAAATTGAAAATAACCAATTGAAAACTCGTATAGAATCACTAGAAGAAAAATTATTATTAGCTGAAAATGATAATTCTCAGCTAGCCGAAGATATGTCTACTAACGATAATCGTGCTCGTACGCATGAAGATCTAAATAAACTGTGGATGCAGTCTTCAAGTTTAATTGACCAAATTCGTCAAGAGTTAGCATCTTCATCTACCGGTATGATTGAGCACCGTGATACCTTCCAGTCATCACAACAACTCTTTGATCAAATTATGGATATGCTAGCAACAAACATTATTTCCACGTCAGAGATTTCTAATGAGACGCACTCGGCATCAACCTCAGTTGACCAATTAAAAACAGTGACTTCTGGCATTAATGACTTTGTTAATATTATTAAAGGTATTTCTGATCAAACTAACTTATTAGCGTTAAATGCCGCCATAGAAGCAGCAAGGGCCGGAGAACAAGGTCGAGGTTTTGCGGTTGTTGCTGACGAAGTTAGAACACTAGCGCAGCGCTCAGCGGAGGCTTCCAATGAAATATCTAACTTAATAGAGCAAGTTAATACACAAATGGGCGATGTTATTAATGGTATTGGTCAAGTAGGTGAGAAGAGCCAAGCAATAAGTGCTAGTACTTCTTCCATTGAAGATACCGCTAATCGTATTGTGTCATTATCAAAAAATATGTATTCAGTTATTACTCATTCAACAGCCGATGCATTTTTACAAACGGTTAAAATGGATCACGTTGTTTGGAAGCTCGATGTCTATAAAGTGATGTTAGGTATGTCTGATAAGGGCCCTGAAGACTTTGCTGATCATACTATGTGTCGATTAGGGAAATGGTTTTATCAAGGGGAAGGTGCTGAAAAATATGCAACACAAAGTGCTTTTAAACAAATCGAAGGCCCGCATATCGATGTTCACAGCCACGGCCTTGAGGCATTACATGCTCACGCTGCTGGAGACACAGCACGTGCATTAAAAGCCCTTACCGTTATGGAGAATGCAAGTTTTAAAGTGGTTGATGCATTAACGGCACTTTCTCAACAAGTTGCTCAAAATATCAATTTAGCGACTAAAAAGTAGCACTTTTAGCTTCAGGATGAACGGTATAACGTGGTGGCATGGCAGTTCTTAGGCATCCATGCCTCCACTGCATTAGTGCTTCCTTGCACGTCGATGCCAAGGAAGGTATATGTTCACCACGGCACAGGCGTCTTCTAAGTATCCATGGCATTATACTTCCTACAGGCCGATACGGCGACTAAAGTAACGCAGGAGTAGTTACCTAGATGGCAATGCCGATGGTATTCTTATTTAGCTTTTAGCCGCTTGGTCAGTTTTTTTCGGGTACTTATATTTTGTACATGGGGACATGGGTGTTTTCTAATTTATAACCCTTTAATGTTGCTTGACCTTGATAACTTGACTCACCATCACCACTGAACTCAAAGTCAAAAATACTGATCCAATGGGGTCCTGAAGCTTTACTAAAGGTTAAACGACTTGATCGCCTGGAAAGCGAAATGAACTGCAAGCCATCTTTTTCACAATACGCGGTTATATGACGTAAGGCGAATTCTGACACTTTTCTCAGGTAAATGAAGTACCACAAAAATAAACAGACAATCAGTAATAAATAAATATTTTCCATTCTAGCTCTCTATCATTAGCGTTGAAATAACATACCAATAGCTTTACTTAACTCATCGCTACGGTTTGGCGCTCTCATACATTGAAATATTAACGGCCGTAAAGCAGGAACAGCCACCAAATCTTTGAAAATAGCTTGGAAAACGGCAATATCATGCTGAGCGACTAATAACTCCAAAAAGGACATTATTTGCGGTTCATTAGTGAAAACTTGCCAGCATCTCCCAGCAATCACTATCGCTATTTCTTCGGAGATACTTTGTGCAGCTGACGATTGCTTTATCAGCGAATCAATAAAAATCACCACATGTGGGTGTTCACAACTTGATGATAAACTGCGTAATATAAAACTTAGTTCAGCGCTACTCACTTCATCTTCAGCACTTTCGCGTAGCTTAAACGCTGCAATCAGTTTATCAATAATATCTACTGATAACTTAACATTTTCTAATGCTGAACATAACGGCTTAAGTACTGGCGAAGGTAATTGAGGCAGAGCACTCACCATTATTTTTTGTATCTCTTTGGCTGATAAACGTACGGCGAAGTCATTTAAGCCTTGCACACCTACGCTGTGGTAATCTTGCCAAGATTTCTCGCCCGACAAATAACTTAATGCACCTGAAAAATATTGGCTACTATTATTTTTTGTTTCCAGCGAAATTAAACTGTTTAAATAGGCTAATTTGTATTGTGGTGGAGTAAAATGGTAAGGATTACTTTTAAGTAAGGCTTCTTGTTGTTCGTTTGGCGCCGTACTAAGTTCAGCACCTAATGCTTCAACAATAATAGCAATAAAATGATCTCTCGCGACTAAGTTAAGTAAACCGCGCTCATCAAGAGGTATTTTTACAAACCATAAATACGGCGAAGAGTTTTGCTTTTGCCAAAAAGCTATCGCTATAAAGGCATGCCCTTGAGAAGGGTATGGATAAGGAATTTGGTTTGCTTCAATTTTAGTAAAACTATCTTTTGATAATTTATCTATTTTTCGGCCAATATCAAAAACCCGATATTGAGAGCCAGAAAGCTTTAATAATTCAGAAATAGAAGAGATAGTATTCATAGCTTAAATAATAAATAAAATAATAATCGAATAATGTCGGCATTATAGAGATAATAATAGATCAATACTATTTGCTTTTTACATAGCGGATAATAAACCTAGAGATAATCATGCCTTTTGATGAAAAACCCATCTTAACGATACTATATCAAGATGATTACATTGTTGCCGTTGACAAGCCGGCAGGATTATTTGTTCATAGAAGTTATATGGATAAAGATGAAATATATTTTGCCTTACAATTAGTACGTGACCAAGTGGGTAAATATGTTTACCCCCTTCACCGTTTAGATCGTCCAACATCAGGTGTTTTATTATTTGGTTTAAACGAAGAAGTAGCCCGACTAATGGGGCAAGTGTTCATTGATAAAAAAATTCAAAAAACATACTTTGCTTTAACGCGGGGTCATTTACTCGGCGCTGGTGAAATAGATTATGCCCTTAAAGAGAAGCTTGATAAATTAGGTGATAAAAATGTCAGTCTCGATAAAGCGCCACAAGAGGCGGTTACCCATTACGAGTCTTTATTAACCGCAAGTTTACCTATTAAGGTCGGTAAATTTGATAGTGTGCGTTATTCATTGATTAAATTACTGCCTACCACGGGAAGAAGGCATCAAATTCGCCGTCATTTAGCACACTTACGCCATCCTATCTTAGGCGATATTAATTATGGTGATAATAAACAAAATCCATTTTTTATTGAACACTTTGGTTTCAAACGTTTGATGTTAATTGCTAAAAAAGTGGTGTTTATTCATCCTATCACCAAAGTACAGCTGACGATTGAAGCTGAATTTGATCAGCAATGGCTAGAAGTTTTTGATGAGCTTTCTTGGGAGATGAAAAATATAACAGAGCTAACGTCTTAATAACGTCATGTTATTCAGCGGCAATAATACTAATAGCATTTACATCTCTGGCAATTAAAGCAGCATAGACATGCGTGGTTCTTTGGTTATTATTGTCGTTAATTTTTGGGCCTTTAATACTGACCGTATTGATAAAAATATCGTTACTATAACGTTCACGTTGCTGAGCAAATGCCAACATCATTTGCTGATCTTCCGTTACTGGACGATGAAGCAATGACATCATTAAATGATGGTCAGAGAGCAATGGCTTTTTTTCTATTGCCACTTGTGGGGTGGAACTACAAGCTGTAAGTAATAAAGCGCTAAGAACAATAAGCAAAGTTAAAATATTTTTCATGAGCAGTCAATAATAAAACAAGTGATATCTCTAGATGGCAAATGGTATGCCAAGTGTTTTATTGATTGTTAAATTAGTTGAGCTAAATGTTCTGATGCGAATTAATTGACTGTTATTTATAAAGAAATTTAAATTTTTTTATTTAATGAATGGAGATGTTTTTGTAAGGGTCATTAACTTTGACAGCCAAGCTGTAGTATTGACTGTTTAGCTGTCAAAAAAATAGCGGTGATAAATTCACCGCTATTTTTAAAAATAAATTATCGCTTTATTCTTCTGATACCGAACGAAGTAAAGCATTAATGCCAACTTTTGCGCGTGTTTTAGCATCCACTTTTTTAACAATTATCGCTGCGTATAAACTGTAGGTACCACACTTAGAAGGTAAGTTGCCCGGTACGACCACCGAACCTGCTGGCACACGACCGTAATGTATTTCACCAGTTTCACGATCAAAAATACGGGTACTTTGTCCAATGTAAACCCCCATAGAAATTACTGCGCCTTCTTCAACCACCACACCTTCAACAATTTCAGAGCGTGCACCAATAAAGCAGTTATCTTCAATAATGGTGGGGCCCGCTTGTAAAGGCTCTAAAACGCCACCAATACCAACGCCACCAGATAAGTGTACATTCTTACCAATTTGAGCACATGAACCGACAGTGGCCCATGCATCGACCATACAGCCTTCATCAACATAAGCGCCGATATTAACAAAGCTTGGCATGATCACCACATTTTTACCAATGAAGCTACCAGTGCGCACAGATGCGCCAGGAACAACACGAACACCGTCAGCCTCAAAGTCTGCTTGTGTGTAATCAGTATACTTCATTGGCACCTTATCAAAAAAGGTACTTTCTGCGCCATCGATTACCGCGTTGTCCCAAATTCTAAAAGAAAGTAAAACGGCTTTCTTTAGCCACTGATGAACAACCCATTCACCGGCTACTTTTTCTGCAACACGGGCAGAGCCATCATTTAAGGCCGCTAAAGCGTCTAATACCGCTTGCTTTACTTCAGCTGAAACCGTTTTTGGCGTGATGTTCATTCTATCTTCAAAAGCTTGCTCTATGGTGCTTTGTAAGTTTGACATGGTAATTCCTATTCTTTTAAATTTATGGTCTAAAGTGTTAAATGCTAAATTGTTTTTCACATAGCATCGCTGAAAGTTGTTGCTGTTGTTCTTGCGTTAACGCTAAGTTATCTGTGTTTGAAACTGTAAACACATCATCTATTTTTTCACCAAAAGTGGTGATTTTTGCTGAGTGAATATTTAATTTATTTTCTTGAAATATTTTCGCAAATTTAGCTAATAGGCCTGGATGATCAAGCGCGATTATTTCTAATACCGTGGTTTTATCTGTTGCTGTTTCAATAAAGCTCACTTTAGTGGGGACTTTAAAGTTGTCAATATAGGCTGGCGCAGCTTTGTTCTTTACCTTTGGCAGTGGCTTCATTAATGATTTAGTGAGTTTGTTTGCTATATCTAATGCTCGGCTGCTGTCAGTAATCGCTCTGTTTTTTTGATCTAACACCACAAAAGTATTTAAGGTATAACCTTTCTTACTGCTAATGATTTTAGCATCGTGAATGGATAAACGCTGTGCGTCGAGTAAGGTCACCATCTTGGCAAAGATATTTGCTGAGGCTTTGGTATAAATAAATATTTCAGTACCGCCTCTATAAGGTTTTGGACTGATCAATACTAAAGGTTTTACTATACTATGTTTTATTATATGGCGACTATGCCAAGCAATTTGTACTGGTGAATAACGTAAAAAATATTCGGCTTTAAGTTTTTTCCAAAAGGTTCTAATTTGATTAGCATCGCACTCGTAATCTTTGAGCAGTTCGAGTGCTTTTTCTTGGTTTTCTCGTGTTTTAGCTCGTAAATCAACTTGTTTTTCAAGTCCTCGGCGAAAGGCTCTTTTGGTATTAAAATAAAGTTCTTGCAGTAAATTAGCTTTCCAGCTATTCCATAAACTTTCATTGGTTGCGCGCATATCAGCAACGGTTAAACAATAGAGGTAATCTAAGTGAGCTTCATCTCTGACAATACCAGCAAAATTTCTGATCACTTCCTCATCAGCAATATCTCTTCGTTGCGCGGTGACCGACATCACTAGATGGTTTTTGACTAACCAGGCGATCATCCTGCCATCGTGATCACTTATCGGGTGAACTTTGCTAAATTCTAACGCATCAACTGCGCCTAATTTTGCATGGTCACCACCACGACCTTTAGCAATATCGTGAAATATACCGGCAATATACAATACTTCTGGTTTACGAATACGCTGCATTATCTTGCTGCAAAGCGGGTAATCGTTGTCATGTTCGGGTTGGCTAAAACGGTAAATATTTTTAATTAATCGGTAGCTATGCTCATCAACAGAATAAGCATGAAACAAATCAAATTGCATTTGTCCGACAATACTTCGCCATTGTGGTAAGTAAGCGGCAATAATTGAATGACGATGCATTAAGCTAAAAGTTAGCCCTAAGCCATTCGGATGCTTCATAATTTCGATAAAAATTCGTCGACATTCGGCGTAATCCATTAACCCTGAAATTAAACGTCTACGGGCATTTCTTAATAATCTTAGTGTCTGAGGGTGTAAATCAGTAATGTTGTCATTTTGAGCAACCAGTAAAAACAGTTCCATAATTTTTACCGAACTCATAAAAACTCTGTCGTTTACCGCATTTATCTGGCCATCAATAATAATAAAATCTTTATTGAGGGGGATCTTTTCAACAGGATGGTTCTTTTTGATAATGGCATATTCAAAATGCTGTAACAGCATCTTATTAAGTTCAGCAACACGGCCGATAATACGAAAAAATCGTTTCATCATGCGTTCAATAGCAAATTTACCTTCATCACCAAAGCCCATTAAACTAGCAACTTCACCTTGGTAGTCAAAGAGCAAACGATTTTCACAGCGACCGGCAATAATGTGCAAAGCGGCACGCATTCGCCATAGGTAGTCCTGACACTCTAATAATTCAAAAAATTCATTTTGGGTTAAATAATGATGGGCAACAAGTTCTTCAAGTGAGTCGGCAACAAAATGTCGTTTGGCAACCCAAGCTATGGTTTGAATATCTCGCAAGCCACCTGGATTGGCTTTTAAATTGGGCTCTAGCGTGTAGGAGGCTCCATGGTATTGTTGGTGGCGTTCATATTGTTCTTCGCGTTTGGCCAAGAAGAATTTTTTTGAGGTCCAAAAGCCATCTTTTGCCAATAACGGATATAAATT
The DNA here is from genome assembly GCF_007954355.1 of Colwellia hornerae. Classification (GTDB taxonomy): domain Bacteria; phylum Pseudomonadota; class Gammaproteobacteria; order Enterobacterales; family Alteromonadaceae; genus Colwellia_A; species Colwellia_A hornerae. The sequence goes on along the minus strand of NZ_VOLR01000005.1, from coordinate 151,694 downwards.
TTGGGTGAGGGCCTCATTACCGCAAATTTGACGCATCTCCATCAAATTTGTCGCTATAGTAACGTCACTTTTTGCTTGCTTGACACATTCTTTAACACTGCGGACACTATGACCAATATCGAGCTTTACATCCCATAACTGGGTAATGAAAGCGGATATTTTTTCAGATAATGCATCGCTAATTTTTGCTTGAGTCAGTAATAATATATCAACATCAGAATAGGGATGTAATTCACCTCGACCATAGCCTCCAACAGCAAGTAAGCTGATTTGATCTTCATCTAAACTGTGCTGGCACCAAAGCTTATGGAGAATTTTGTCAACAAACTCTGAACGCGTGGAAACTAATATTGATACTTCTACATAAGGAAATTTATCTTTTTGCCATTGTTGAAAGTCGCGGCTAAGTTGACATATATCTTGAGTAGAAATAAAGGGAGAGCTAACGGCTAAGGGGGTACTATATTCTATCGGAAAAAGAGTTTGCATAGCTGAATATTTTACTCAATAAGTTAAGGCGATAGACATCATGCTTTATTTAGCCGTTAAAAAGCAAATAACGACTATCGCTAACTTATACTTTGTTATAAAAACCAGTGATAAAAACTAGTTTTGCAGATGTCTTGGAATAGTATCATCGCTATGCAGTGTTAAAATTTCACAGCCGGTGCGAGTAACCACAAGGGTATGTTCCCATTGCGCTGACTTTTTATTATCTAAGGTGTAAACGGTCCAATTATCTTCTTTATCTAACAATGTGTTAGCACGGCCAAGGTTTACCATAGGTTCTATAGTAAAACACATGCCTTCAAGCATTTTTTCTTTATCATTATTTTTATAATGAACAATTTGTGGTTCTTCGTGAAAAACGTTGCCAATGCCATGGCCACAATATTCTTTTACAATAGAGTAACGACCTGATTTTTTTAAAAACTTTTGAATGGCAGTGCCAATCTCACCAAAGGTGTTACCTGGTTTTACTTTTTTCAAACCTACATACAAGGCTTCTCGGGTGATGCGGCACAAACGATTGTCTTCAAGGCTGACCTCGCCAATAAGAAACATTTTACTGGTATCGCCGTGGTAGCTATCTTTAATAACAGTAATATCGATATTAACAATATCGCCATCAACCAATGGCACATCGTTAGGTATACCGTGACAAACGACGTGATTAACCGAGGTACAAATTGATTTAGGAAAACCGTGATAATTTAATGGCGCTGAGATGGCATTTTGTACTTTGTCGGTATAGTCAGCGCATAGGGTATTTAACTCATTGGTCGTCACACCCGCTTTAACATGAGGCGTGATCATCTCTAATACGTCGGCGGCAAGTTTTCCTGCAATACGCATTTTTTCTATTTCTTGCTGAGTTTTTATTGTAATACCCATTTATTCCTCAATAATCTGTTTAGTGTAAAGGCTAGCTACGGTTGCTATTTTGCCTAAAAGTGTCGTTATTGTCTATTGGTCTAGCTTTTTGCAAGTTCAAGCTCAATGGCTTCTATTATCGCACTCGGGTTTTGCAGATATAAGTTATGGTTTAACAAGGTTAGGTTTTCATTATGAGCAATCAATAATGCCGGGATCGCTTTGGTACTAATATACTCTTGAAAGTCATAAATTTCTTGTAAAACAAACTCGGCTTCTTTAGCTATTTTCCCTTCTTTAAATACCTTTGCGGGCGGTGATAGCTTAAGTGCTTCAACGATCGGCTGAAAATCACTTTCGTGTGTAAAAGCTGTGCCTTGTTCAAAATGCTGCTTTTGAATCGCTTGAATTAGCTCTAAGGTTAAGTGTGGCACTTTTTGACTGACCCAACCGATTAAATTAGCACTTAACGTTGAGTCTTTCTCTACGTTAAGTGTTTTTACATATTCATGACTAAATTCAATGTTAGCGTCGTCTTCAACGGCATCAATGGTTTTTCTGCTGACTTTTTCATCTCCTTCATAGTGAGCACTGTGCCATAAATTTAAAGTGATATTTGGATAAGCATCGGCAATTTCTTTAACTAAAGAAGTTGTCGCAAAGCTCCAAGGGCAGTGTGTGTCATAAATAAAAAATAGTTCAGTAGACATGGTCATATATCGCCGTAGTGTTAAGTCAAAATTGAATCAAAATATAGAACTGGTAATTTTAGCGCGTACAGTAAAATTATCCCAGTAATATTATTACTATATTAATTGAGGAATATTGACCTTTAATTGTTAATTTCTAGCCTTTAGTAAATTAATATGGTATAAAGTGCGCCGTTAAATTTGTCGATTGAATAGCATTGTTATTTAGGTTTTATCTAAGTATTACTCAGCTTTTTCGGTTGTCCGATTGCTAACTTGTTGTTATCGATAATGTTTAACTTTAAAACTTGTACTGTTAAAAATAATGGTACTTATTATAAATTCACATACATTTATTAAGAATATGTCGGGGTGCTCAGTTTGAATTTGTCTTAATTATAAGCAAATAATCGAACAATAAAGAGTCAGGTATATTTGAATGTATGAACGCTTAACCCCCTAAACCAAATAAAGGAAAAATCATGCCAAACGTTTCTATGCGCGATATGCTTAAAGCAGGTGTTCATTTCGGTCACAAAACCCGTTACTGGAACCCAAAAATGAAAACTTACATTTTTGGTTCACGCGATAAAGTTCATATCATCAACCTTGAACAAACTGTTCCTATGTTCAATGAAGCCCTTGCTTTCTTATCAGGTGTTTCTGCGAAAAAAGGTAAAGTTTTATTTGTTGGTACTAAGCGCGCTGCAAGCGATGCAATCAAAGATGCTGCTATCAAATGTGATCAGTTTTACGTTAATCACCGTTGGTTAGGTGGTATGTTGACTAACTGGAAAACAGTTCGTCAATCAATCAAGCGTTTAAAAGATCTTGAAGCACAAAGCTCTGACGGTACTTTTGAAGCTCTTACTAAAAAAGAAGCTTTGATGCGTACACGTGAAATGGAAAAACTTGACAAAAGTCTTGGTGGAATCAAAAACATGGGTGGTTTACCTGACGTTTTATTCATCATTGATGCTGATCACGAACACATTTCTATTAAAGAAGCTAAAAACTTAGGTATTCCAGTAATATCTGTAGTTGATACAAACTCAAACCCAGATAACATTGATTTCATTATCCCGGGTAACGACGATGCAATTCGCGCTGTGACTTTATACACTGATTCTGCTGCTAACGCAGTTTTAGCTGGTCGTGAAAAGAACATTGTTGTTCAAGCTGAAAAAGACGGTTTTGTAGAAGCTGAATAATTTCAGTTTTTCATAATCTTTTTTGCTATTGCCACAAGCGTGTTAACGCTTGTGGCAACATATTAATATTTATGCCCGGCTTTAACTAGTTTAGGGGATAACAAAATTTGAGGAATTCTCTCATGGTAATTACTGCTGCAATGGTAAAAGAACTTCGTGAACGCACAGCTGCGGGCATGATGGATTGTAAAAAAGCTTTACAAGAAGCTGAAGGCGACATGGAACTTGCGATTGAAAATATGCGTAAGAACGGTCAAGCAAAAGCGGCTAAAAAAGCCGGTAACATCGCTGCTGAAGGTGCTATTTTAATTAAAAGCGCTGATGGCGTTGCTGCACTTCTTGAAGTTAACTGTCAGACTGACTTTGTTGCAAAAGATTCAAACTTCTTAGGTTTTGCTAACGAAGTTGCAGACGCTGCTTTAGCATCAAAAGCGACAATCGAAGAGTTACAAGCTCAATTCGAAGAAAAGCGTATTACGCTAGTGACTAAAATTGGTGAAAACATCAATATCCGTCGCGTTTCATACGTTGAAGGTACTGCATTAGCTTCATATAGCCATGGCGCTAGTATTGGTGTTGTTGTTGCTGGTGAAGGCGATGCTGAATCATTAAAGCACATTGCTATGCACGTTGCTGCAAGTAAGCCTGAATTTTTAACACCTGAAGATGTTGCTGATAGTGTTGTAGAAAATGAACAGCGTATTCAACTCGATATCTTAAAAGCTGAAAACGATGCGCTTGATGATAAAAAGAAAAAACCTGTTGAATTACTTGAAAAGATCATCATCGGTCGCATGAAGAAATTTACCGGTGAAATTTCTTTGACGGGTCAAGCATTCATCATGGAACCTAAGAAAACTGTTGGTGTTGTTCTTAAAGAGAAAGGCATTACGGTTTCTAACTTTGTTCGTTTAGAAGTTGGTGAAGGCATTGCTAAGAAAGAAGAAGATTTTGCTGCTGAAGTTGAAGCACAAATTGCTGCATCAAAAGCTTAATTTTTAAGCATTTAATTCAGTAAAACAGTTCTTTTTTCAGTTTAGACTTTCGATAGTCAGCTAAACGTACTAAAATAGCCGCGGTCAAATTGATCACGGCTATTTTTTTCGCCTATTTATAGACAAAATACAGGAATGTTTTTTATGAGCATCAGTCCAAAACCAATATATCGTCGAATTTTATTAAAACTTAGTGGTGAAGCCTTAATGGGTGAAGAGGGTTTCGGTATCGACCCTAAAGTTTTGGATCGTATGGCTCAAGAAATTAAAGAACTGATTGAAATGGGCATTCAAGTGGGATTAGTTATTGGCGGCGGTAATTTGTTCCGTGGCGCTGGTCTTGCAGAAGCTGGAATGAACCGTGTTGTTGGTGACCAAATGGGCATGTTAGCAACCGTAATGAACGGTCTAGCGATGCGTGACGCCTTACATCGTGCCTTTGTTAATGCTAAATTAATGTCTGCAATTGACTTGGCGGGTGTTTGTGACCGCTATAACTGGGCTGAAGGCATCAGTTTATTAAAATCTGGCCGTGTTGTTATTTTCAGTGCTGGTACTGGTAATCCTTTCTTTACTACAGATTCTGCAGCCTGTTTACGCGGCATTGAAATTGAAGCTGATGTGGTTTTAAAAGCAACTAAAGTAGACGGCATCTACTCAGATGACCCAGTTAAAAACCCTGATGCTACTTTATATAGCCAATTAAGCTATAACGAAGTATTAGAAAAAGAACTGAAAGTAATGGATTTAGCCGCATTTACGCTCGCGCGTGATCACAATATGACTATTCGTGTTTTTAATATGAATAAGCCAGGTGCACTAAAAACAGTAGTGATGGGCGGTAATGAAGGTACAACTATCGATCATTCAGAAAATTTAGTTTAATTTTTGATTTAAAGGAAATTCAACGTGATAAATGAAATAAAGCAAGATGCTCAAGAGCGTATGAGTAAAAGTATCGAATCATTAAAAAGCAATTTAAACAAAGTAAGAACGGGTCGAGCACATCGTTCATTACTTGATAATATTGTTGTTGATTATTACGGTATGGACACACCATTAAGTCAAGTGGGCAATATTGCTACACCTGATGCGCGTACTTTAGCGATTACTGTCTTTGATAAAGGCATGATCGGTGCAGTAGAAAAAGCAATTTTGAAATCTGATTTGGGTTTGAACCCTTCATCTCAAGGTACGCTTATCCGTATTCCATTACCACCGTTAACGGAAGAGCGTCGTAAAGACCTTGTTAAAGTGGTTAAGAACGAAGCTGAAAATGGCAAGGTTGCAATTCGCAATATTCGCCGTGATGCTAATTCAGATGTTAAATCATTGAATAAAGAAAAAGAAATCAATGATGATGAGATGCATCAGTCTGAAGATGATATTCAAAAATTAACCGATACTTATGTAAAACAGGTTGATGATATATTATCTATTAAAGAAAAAGAGTTAATGGAAATATAACGTCGTTAACCGATAGAATAAGCCGTAGTTATTAACTGATCACTACGGTTTTTTTTACAGAAAATTTGAATGAAGCTTGATTAGCATGATGGAACGATTATGACTGAAGCAATTACAGAAACTTTAATCAAAGTGCCGCAACACGTTGCCATTATAATGGATGGTAATGGACGTTGGGCGCAACAACGTGGTAAAACACGCGTTGCAGGTCATAAATCAGGTGTTGAATCTGTTCGAACATCAGTGAGTACTGCGATAAAATACGGGGTAAAAGCATTAACACTTTTTGCCTTTAGTAGTGAAAATTGGCAGCGACCAGAACAAGAAGTCAGCGTGTTGATGGATTTATTCATGTTCGTCTTAACGCGAGAAGTAAAAAAGCTTCATAAAAACGATGTACGCTTTCAAGTGATTGGCGATGTTTCACGTTTTTCAGAAAAATTACAGAAAAAAATAAAAGTTTCAGAAGATTTAACCGCAAACAATAAAGGTATGGTATTGTCTGTTGCAGCTAACTATGGTGGACGTTGGGATATAGCCAATGCTGCTAAAACTTTAGCTGAAAAAGTATCCAATAACACTATGTCTGTTGATGATATTTCTGAAGAAACATTACATCAATATACTTGTTTAGCTAATTTACCAGAACTTGATTTACTTATTCGCACCGGTGGTGATTTTCGCATAAGTAATTTCTTATTATGGCAAGCAGCTTATGCAGAATTTTATTTTACAGAAACACTATGGCCTGATTTTGATGAACAAGCGCTCATTACCGCAATGGGGTGCTTTGACCAAAGAGAACGACGTTTTGGTCAAACAGGTGAACAAATAAAAATTTAAGACTATAAATTAAAACAATAATAACGATAAAATTAAATAGCATTTAAAAGGGTTTCCATTTGTTAAAACAACGTATTATTACCGCTGTTATCTTAGCGCCTTTAACTATTTTCGCCATTTTCTATTTACCTCTAGATCAATTTGCGGCTTTGTTTATGGCTGTTATGGCTATTGGTGCATGGGAATGGGGACCTTTGATGGGCTTTGCCAATAAGCGCCGTCGTCTTGCTTTTGTTTGTGCGACGATTATTCTTATATCTGCGCTTTGGTACACACTACCATTATTGCAACTCTGGTCTATTGACGGACAGCTTCACTCAGGTGTGTCGCTGGTCTTGTGGATTGCTGTTGCTTGGTGGGTTCTATCAGCAACACTAACTTTTCTTTATCCACGCTATAGTAAATTTTGGTCAAGCCATCGCTCAATTCGAGGGGTATTCGGTTGGTTAACGCTTATTCCTACTTGGCTTGCTTTTATGGTGCTGCGCAGTAATGACTACAACCAAGACCCTTATAACGGCGCTCAACTCATTATGTTTTTATTCTTAATGGTGTGGAGTGCTGATGTTGGTGCTTATTTTGTCGGTAAATCTATCGGTAAACGTAAACTGCTACCCAATGTGAGTCCAGGAAAAACTCTAGAAGGCTTTCTTGGCGGTGTTGTTTGTGCCTGTATCTTTATCACCATTGCCGGTTACTCTCTTGGATGGCAGCAACATCAATTTACCTTAGCGCTAATTGTCACGGCTATCATCACGACAGTGTCAGTGTTAGGTGATTTAAATGAAAGTATGTTTAAACGCCAAGCAGGTATAAAAGACAGTGGCGCAATTTTACCTGGTCATGGTGGAATCTTAGACAGAATTGACAGCTTAACGGCTACCGCGCCGATTTATGCATTATGCTACGCCTTATTAGGCTGGCAGTAGGTTGATATAAACGATGCGTAAACTTTGTATTTTAGGCTCAACTGGCTCTATTGGTGTTAGCACCTTAGAGGTTGTTAGGCTTCATCCCACTTTATTTTCTATTGAGTCTTTATCGGCGAATACCCGGGTTGATGAAATGTTGGCGCAGTGCCAGGAATTTAAGCCGAGCACTGTTGTTATGGTGGCCGAGCATGCTGCACAAGCTTTAAAAGTAAAACTTCACCAAAATGGCTTACAAAATATTGAAGTACTCAGTGGTGGGCAAGGCTTAATTGACATTGCGCAAGCTGACACAACCGATACGGTTATGGCTGCTATTGTTGGGGCGTCAGGTCTTTTGTCAACCATGGCGGCAGTTAAGTCAGGCAAAAGAGTGCTGTTAGCAAATAAAGAAGCGTTAGTCACTTCCGGCGCTTTGTTTATCGATGCTGTTGAAAAATATGGCGCAGAATTATTGCCGATAGACAGCGAACACAATGCTATTTTCCAGTGTTTACCTACTAATGTACAAGCAAAACCAGGTCGATGCGACTTAGTGAATAATGGTGTCAGTAAAATATTACTGACGGGCTCAGGTGGCCCGTTTAGAACTTTTTCAGTCGAACAGTTAGAAGAGGTAACCCCGGCACAAGCCTGCGCTCACCCTAATTGGGAAATGGGCCGGAAAATTTCTGTAGATTCTGCGACCATGATGAATAAAGGTTTAGAATTTATTGAAGCGAAGTGGTTATTTAATATTGACCCTGATGATATTCAAGTAGTTTTACATCCGCAAAGTACCATTCATTCTATGGTGCAATATAAAGATGGTAGCGTGATCGCTCAAATGGGTAATCCTGATATGCGCACCCCCATCGCTCATGCCTTAGCTTATCCACGAAGAATTGACTCTGGTGTCGCACCTTTAGATTTTTTTAATACGCCATCCTTTGAATTTGAGGATGTCGATTATCACAAGTACCCTAATTTAAAGTTAGCCATAGCAGCGTGTAAAAGTGGTCAAGGTGCATGTACCGCATTAAACGCCGCTAATGAAATTGCCGTTGATGCTTTTTTGAACGAAAAAATAAAATTCACCGATATTGCAAAAATAAATGAAACTTCTGTGAATAAATTTGTCTCAGAAAGGGTTGCATCAATTGATGATGTTGTTGCACTTGATGCAAGAGCAAGAGAATTTTCACGTAATTTAATTGCCAGTGGTTGCTTTGTAGTCAATCGTGTGGCCGTTAATGAAGTTAACAAAAAAGGTAATCTATAGTTGTTTGATTTTTTCTGGAATTTAGCCTCTTTTGTTGTAGCTTTAGGTCTTTTGATTACGGTGCATGAGTACGGTCATTATTGGGTTGCTCGCAGAAACGGCGTGCAAGTAGAACGTTTTTCAATTGGCTTTGGCAAAGTATTGTGGCGTAAAGTCAATAAAGAAGGCACCGAGTTTGTTATCGCTTTAATTCCATTAGGTGGTTACGTTAAAATGCTTGATGGCCGCGTTGATGAGGTCAAACCTGAAGATATCGATAAAACCTTTAATAATAAAACGGTTTATCAGCGTATAGCGATTATTGCTGCTGGACCTTTAGCTAATTTTGCTTTTGCAATTTTTGCTTTTTATCTGATGTTTCTAATTGGCGTACCGAGTGTTAAACCGATTGTTGGTGATATAATGCCAGAATCAATAGCACAGCGAGCAAATATTAGTAGTAACAGTGAAATCATTGAAGTTGCGGGTCAAAAGACCCTTGACTGGCAAGATGTAAATTTAGCCTTAGTCTCGCAAATAGGTGAGAGTGCTTTTACTATAAAAACAAAAGAACAAGGCAGTGCCTCGCCAAAAACTTACAAGGTGGATGCCGCTAATTGGTCTTTTTCACCCGATAAAGAATCGGCCATAAGCAGTTTAGGTATTGCCCCTTATAGAGCCGCTGTTTATGCTGAGCTAGCTTATATCGAAGAAGACAGTGTTGCAGATAAGGCCGGCCTAAAAATTGATGATAAGTTAATTAGCATCAATAACGAAAGTATTAATGGCAGTTGGGCGATGTTTTCAAAAAATATTAGTCAACTTCCGGAACAAAACGTTATTTTAGTCGTCGAAAGACAAGGTGAAAACCAAGAAATCGTGGTAACACCGGCTTTAATTGAACGTGCGGGTAAAAAAATAGGTTATTTAGGGGTGGTACCAAAGTCAGACCCTTACCCAAAAGAATATTTATTTGAGTTACGTTATGGTGTTGTCGATGCTTTAGGACAAAGCTTACAGCGTAGTTGGAACTTAATAGTGTTGAGTTTTGACATGATAGGTAAGCTCTTAACAGGTGATATTTCTGTTAAGAACTTAAGTGGGCCTATTTCTATCGCACAAGGAGCAGGAACTAGTGCACAATATGGTTTGGTATATTTTCTAGGTTTTCTGGCTTTAATTAGCATTAACTTAGGCATTATAAATTTATTACCTTTACCAGTGCTTGATGGCGGGCATTTATTTTATTACCTTGTGGAAATTGTCACAGGTAAACCCGTATCAGAAAAAATACAAGAAATAGGTTTTAAGTTTGGTACACTAGCCCTCTTAGGCTTAATGAGTATCGCATTATTTAACGATTTTTCGCGGTTATAACAAAAGAAGTAATAAAAGTTAGCATTTATGATAATTAAAAAAATTGCCCTTGCGGTATTATTAGGTGCCTTAGGTACAACAGTACAAGCCTCTGAAGAATTTCAAGTAGAAGATATTGAAGTAAAAGGGTTACAGCGTGTCGCACTTGGTGCTGCTTTGACTCATATCCCTTTTAATACGGGTGATACTCTCAATGAATTTCGTATTTCTCAGTCGATAAAATCTCTGTACAAGTCAGGACATTTCAATGATGTTGTCGTTTATCGTGAAGGTAATCGAGTCATCTATCGTGTTCATGAGCGTTCAACGATCAGTGAAATCACTTTTGATGGTAATAAAGACTTAAAAGCAGAGCAATTAACTGAAAGTCTTGATGGCAGTGATATCCGTGTTGGTGAAACACTCGACATGACTATCATTTCCGGCATTGAAGTTGGCTTAGAAGATTTCTATCATAGTATCGGAAAATACAATGCCGATGTAAAAGCTGAAATCATTCATTTGCCACGTAACCGTGTCGACATAAATTTTGTTTTCACTGAAGGTGATGCTGCGGCAATAGAACAAATTAACGTTGTTGGTAATGAGATCTTTTCAGACGTTGAGCTTCTTGAACGTATAGAGCTTACCTTTGATTCTCCTTGGTGGGATTTTATGGCGCAAGACCGCTATCAAAAACAAACCCTGCAAGGTGATATAGAAACGATTAAAAGTTACTATTTAGACCGTGGTTATCTGCAATACAAAGTCGACTCAACTCAGGTATCAATGACACCGGATAAAAAAGCGGTTTATATTGCTTTGAATATCACTGAAGGTGAACAGTTTAAAGTCAGTGATATAGATTTTATCGGCGATATGGTCGGTTTTGAACGTACTATTCGTGCTATTAACCCATTACGTTCGGGTAAACTATATAATGGCGCAGAAGTTACGTACACCGAGGAAACTATCAGCCGCTATCTTGGCCGCTATGGTTATGCTTACCCTAAAGTAACTGTTATTCCTGAAATTAATGAAACAGAAAAAACAGTTAAGCTCACTATTTCTATTGACCCGGGCAAACGTGTTTACGTTAACCGCATTAATTTCGAAGGTAATAATGTTACTGCCGATAAAGTGCTGCGCCGTGAAATGCGTCAAATGGAAGGTGCGTGGTTATCGAACAGTGCCGCTGAAAATTCAAAAGCATGGTTACAGCGTTTACCGTATTTGGAAGAGGTTGAATACGAAACTAAACAGTTACCTGGTGAAGATGACTTAGTTGATATTGATTTTACGGTTAAAGAACAACCCTCGGGCTCTTTTACTGCCGGTATCGGTTATGGTTCTACCACAAATTTAAGTCTAAGTGCTGGTATACAGCAGAACAACTTTTTAGGAACGGGTAATCGTTTGGCATTTAATGTCAATACCATGAGTTATCAGCAAAGTGCCAGTATTTCTTATACTGACCCATACTTTACGGTTGATGCGGTTTCTTTAGGTGGGCAAATATACTACAGCGAATTTAATGCCGGTAACGCGAATTTAGTTGAATATAATAATAAAACTTATGGCATAGGCCTTAACTTAGGTTTTCCTATTAATGAATATGTACGTTTAAATTTTGGTGCGGGTTATAAAAGTAACGGTATTACTCGTTTACAAACGTATGAACAAATTCAACAGTTTTACGAGATATATTCTGATCCGAATAATCCAGATGGTGGCTTAGAATTTGAAAGTTTCGATTTGTCAGTGGCTATATCTCGCACAACATTGAACCGTGGTACCTTTCCAACAGATGGTTCAAGTCAAAGTTTGACGTATAAAATGACAACACCAAATTCAGATGTTGATTATTTTAAAATTAATTTAGACACTAAATGGTACTTCCCATTAACGCAAGATCAACGTTGGACAGTATTAGCACGTTTAAACGCCGGTTATGGTAATGGTTATGGCACTATAGATGGCAATGACCAAATACTGCCTTTTTGGGAAAATTTTAGAGCCGGTGGTTCTGATACCTTACGTGGTTTTGAAAACAATATTGTTGGCCCACGTGCAGTCTTTCGTTTTCCAACCCCTATCACCGGGACTCCTGATCCGGTCGAGGGTGGAAGTAGCTGTTGTTTAGGACAAGATCACGACTTTATTAACGTTTCACAACGTTCTGTTGGTGGTAATGCTATTGTTGTTGCGGGTATCGAACTTATTGTACCAACGCCATTACTCGATGAAGGTTTCTCGAATAGTGTTCGTACCAGCTTTTTTGTTGATGTCGGTAATGTTTGGGATACTGAGTTCAATGTTGAGGACTACAACGATTTAGCAACACCTGAATTTGAAAAAATTGATGATTATTCAGATGTCGGTCGTTATAGAAGTTCAGCGGGTTTGTCTGTTCAGTGGTTATCACCTATGGGCCCGATGATTTTTAGTTTCGCGAAAGCATTAAAATCAGAAAAAGACGATGACAAAGAGTTCTTTAGTTTTAATATAGGTAAAACTTTTTAATAGAAAGAACGTGCAGACATAGAACAGAAAGTTTACTAAGGGGGTTTAATTCTTATAGTTAGCCCCCATAGCAATTACATGACAATTATAAAAATTAATGCAACTTATACTAAAGTTGTGAAGTAATAATATTTTGGAGATAAAATTGAAAAAATTCATTAAAACAGTTACCTGCTCAGCAGTAGCGTCAACGTTGTTATTAGCAAGTTCTGTAATGGCTGCTGATCAAAAAATCGCCGTGGTTAATTTCCAAGAAGTAATGAGTAAGATCCCACAAACAACAGCTGTAATGCAGGTATTGGAAGCTGAGTTTAAAGATGATAAAGCTGTTTTAGCTCAGTTAGAAAAAGACATTAAGTACTACCAAGAAAAGAAACAGCGTGACGGTTCATTAATGAGCGCTAAAGATATCGAAGAACTTGATACTCAAATCGCAACCTTATATCAAGATTACCAAGCTAAAGGTAAAGCGTTTCAACAAGCGACTGGCCTACGTAAGAACGAAGAAACAAATAAAATTATTGCCTTGGTTCGTCAAGCAATCGACAACATTGCTGCAAAAGACAAATATGACCTTGTTTTAGAACAGCAAGCAGTAATTTTTTCTAAACCAGATGCATTGATCACCAACAAGGTTGTAGAACAGGTTAGCAAACTTAACTAAGTCTACATTCAGCTACTAGATAATGGGCTGATTTAAGCCTTTTTGTTATAAAACTTGCAACTATTATTGATAATATTAGTTGCAAGTTTTTTTTCTAGCCTAATAAAATCATATTGGTTTTAGCGTCTTTTCCAGTTATGCTCATAGAGCATCCATAAAAATATTAAGTGTTTATGTCTTATACTCTCAAACAGCTAGCTGAAAAAATTGGTGCTGAGGTTCATGGTGATGAAGCATATATCATCCATTCACTCGCCACACTATCAACTGCAAATGCACAACAAATTGCATTTTTAGCCAATAAAAAATACAGCCAACAGCTTGCTGAAACTAAAGCTGGCGCGGTTATTATCTCTTCTCAACACCTTAATGACTGTAATAGCCATGCGCTAGTGATGGATAATCCCTATCTAGGTTATGCACTTACCGCACAATTACTTGATACCACCCCAAAACCGGCTAATAGTATTCATCCGTCTGCTCAAATTTCAGCAGATGTTACTTTAGGTGAGCATGTCGCTATTGGTGCTAATACTGTAATAGAGCAGGGCGTAGTTATTAGCGATAATGTTACTATTGGCGCAGGGTGTTTTATTGGTGTACAAGCGAAAATAGGCGCAAATACTAAATTATGGTCAAATGTTAGCATTTATCATCGCGTTGAAATTGGTCAACACTGTTTAATTCAAGCGAATACCGTTATTGGCTCTGATGGTTTTGGATATGCAAACGATAAAGGCAAGTGGTTAAAAATCCCTCAGTTGGGTAGTGTTATTATTGGCAACAAGGTCGAAATTGGTGCCAGTACGACTATCGATCGTGGCGCATTAGAAAATACTGTTATTAAAGATGGTGTTATTTTAGATAATCAAATTCAAATTGCTCATAATGTTGTTATTGGTGAAAATACCGCCATGGCAGCTTGTAGCGTTATTGCAGGCAGTACCACTATTGGCAAAAATTGTGTAATAGCAGGACTTGTTGGTATCAATGGTCATATTGACGTTGGTGATGGTTGTGTATTTACCGGCATGAGCATGGTGACTAAAAATATTAATGAGCCAGGTGTTTATTCTTCGGGCATGCCGTGTCAAACGAATAAAGAGTGGAATAAAAATAATGCCAGAATTCGTAAATTAGAAAGTATACTTAAACGTATTAAAAGTGCAGAGCATGACATCGAGCACTTAAACAATATTATTGAAAAGGAATAGTCCGTTGGAATTAGCAAAAAACACCATTGAAATTGCAGAAATCAAAGCATTACTACCACATCGTTATCCTATGCTTTTGGTTGATCGCGTTCTAGATTATCAGCCAATGAAAACATTACATGCCATTAAGAATGTTAGCATTAATGAACCTGTATTCAATGGTCACTTTCCCGACCTCCCTATTTTTCCTGGTGTAATGATCCTTGAAGCCTTAGCGCAAGCAACAGGCCTATTAGGTTTTAAAAGTACAGATGGCAGAGATAAAAATGAAATGTACTTATTCGCTTCAATTGATAAGGCCAAATTTAAAAAATCTGTTGTGCCAGGTGATACTATGCATTTGCATGTCGAGTTCTTAAAAGAGCGTCGCGGCATGTGGAAATTTTATGGTGAAGCGAGAGTTGAAGGTAAAGTTGTCTGCTGCGCTGAACTTATGTGTGCAAGAAGAGTGGTATAAATGGTGACTTCCAACAAGCAGAGTTTAATTCATCCCCAGGCGATCATTGAAGAAGGTGCTAGCATTGGCCGTAATGTCAGTATTGGTCCTTGGAGCTATATTTCAAAAGACGTCGTCATTGGTGACAACTGTGTGATTAACTCTCATGTTGTTATTAAAGGGCCAACAACAATTGGTGCAGGCAATAAATTTTTTCAATTTGCCAGCATAGGTGAAGACTGCCAAGATCTAAAATATGCCGGTGAGTTAACCGAATTGATCATTGGCGACAATAATATTTTTCGTGAATCTTGTACTGTCCATCGTGGCACGGTTCAAGATAACAGCCTAACGCAAATCGGTAGCAATAACTTGTTTATGGCCTATACCCATGTTGCCCATGACTGTATGGTTGGTAGCCATTGTATTCTTGCAAACAATGCCTCTATTGCCGGTCATGTTCATGTAGGAGACTACGCTATTTTAGGTGGCATGACTGGCGTTCATCAGTTTTGTCATATTGGTGCACACAGTTTTGTTGGGGCAAATTCACTGATTTTAAAAGATATACCGCCTTATTTGATGGTTTCTGGTCAACCAGCTTCTCCTTTTGGTTTAAATTCAGAAGGGTTGAAACGTCGAGGTTTTGACAAAGAGGTTATTTTAACCATCAAACGTGCTTATAAAGAAGTTTATCGTAAAGGCTTAAACGTTAACGAAGCTTTAGTAAAAGTGGCCGCATTAGCTGATGATATGCCAGAGTTAACCCTGTTTGCCGAGTTTATTAAAAACTCTAGCCGTGGCATTGCCCGCTAACAGCGCTAGTTAAAAGTAGTAGAGTAAAGGTTAATGACGAAAACAGTAGAAAATCAGGCTATTCTCCAAACATCACCAACTGTAAATGGTTTAATTCCTCAACAACCTCCCGTGTTTGGACTTGTTGTTGGCGAGCATTCTGGCGATACACTAGGTGCTGGCCTAATGAGTTCCTTAATGTCTGTTTATCCTAATGCCAAGTTTATCGGTATTGGTGGTCCTAAAATGCAAGCGTTGGGTTTCGACAGCTTATTTGATATGGAAGAACTTTCCGTCATGGGCATTTTTGAGGTATTGGGTCGTCTCAAACGTTTATTTCATGTCAAAGACTGCTTAGCTACAGAGTTTATTAACAATAGGCCTGATGTGTTTATTGGCATCGATGCGCCAGATTTTAATTTGCGTTTAGAAAGACAATTAAAGAAAGCGGGTATTAAAACGGTTCATTATGTTAGTCCATCCGTTTGGGCTTGGCGTGAAAAACGTATTTTTACCATTGAAGCGGCTACCGATATGGTGCTGTCATTATTGCCTTTTGAAAAAGACTTTTATGATAAGTATGAAGTGCCTTGTACTTTTGTCGGTCATCCGCTAGCAGATGATATTCCCTTTTATTCGGATAAGGGTGAAGCCAGACAAGCACTCGGCTTACCGCTTGATAAAAAAATACTTGCGCTTATGCCCGGTAGTCGTGGTGGTGAGCTATCTCGATTAACCGAGCCATTCTTACTTTCTGCGGTGCAACTGTTAGCACAAGACCCACAATTACATTTTGTTGTGCCGATGATCAGCGATAAGAGAACCGACCAATTTAGCCAATTGAAAGAAAAAATAGCGCCAAATTTAGCAGTAACCATTATTACTAATAAAACCCAGCAAGTGATGGCTGCTAGTGACTGTTTGTTGATGGCATCAGGTACGGTAACACTAGAAGCGGCCTTAGTTAAACGGCCAATGGTGATCTGTTATAAGTTTAATGCATTTACTTATCACATGTTTAAAGGCTTAGTAAAATTAGAGTGGTTTTCATTACCTAATTTATTGACGCAAAAAGCACTGGTGCCTGAATTACTGCAAGGTAAAGTCAGCGTTGACAATATCGTGCCGTTAGTGAAAGAGCGTTTGTACCAAGACCAAACGTCGCTTGAAGATGAATATATGAAAATTCATCTCGCCTTAAAACAAAATGCTAGCCAAGAAGCGGCGAAAGCTGTGATGGACCTAATGTCAAAATGAGTAATGACGCAGCGATCGAAACGAATATTACTAAAAGTAAAAAAGTGCTAAAACCTAAAAAGATTTTCCCACCTTTTGAATACCCTATTGCTTATTGTATCGCGGGAGTTGATGAGGTTGGACGCGGACCTCTGGTGGGTGACGTCGTGACCGCTGCGGTTATTCTTGATCCCGAAAACCCTATTGAAGGCTTAATGGATTCAAAAAAGCTATCAGAAAAAAAACGTCAGGTCCTTGCGGTGGAAATCAAAGAAAAAGCGATTGCTTGGGCTGTTGGACGAGCAACACCCGAAGAAATAGACACCTTAAATATTCTCCATGCCACCATGTTAGCGATGCAACGAGCAGTGCAAGATTTATCAGTAATACCCGATTATGTTTTAGTTGATGGTAATCGTTGTCCTGTATTTATGCAGGCGGATGGTAGTATTGCTAGCCAATCAGTGGTTAAAGGTGATGATCGGGTTAGCGAAATCAGTGCGGCATCAATACTTGCAAAAGTTGTTCGTGATGATGAAATGCTTGCCTTAGATGAGCTACATCCTGAATATGGCTTTGCTAAACACAAAGGTTATCCAACGAAAGCCCATTTAGAAAAAATAGTAGAGCACGGTGTACTTGATTGCTACCGAGCAAGCTTTAAGCCAGTAGCACAAGTTATTGCTATGCAAGGTGTTTTACCGACAAAAACTAAAGAAGAAGCCCCCCAGGTGAAGTGTTAATGTCAGAGCAAGTATTAGTTGATACACCCGAATTAGTGTCAGTCAAAGCTCCACCAAAATTTATTCATTTACGGGTGCATAGTGACTATTCATTATGCGATGGTTTGAATAAAGTAAAACCTATCGTCGCTAAAGCCTTAGCTTTAGGAATGCCAGCCATCGCGCTAACTGATCAAACAAACCTTTGTGGTTTGGTTAAATATTATCATGCCGCTCATGGCGCAGGTATAAAGCCTATTATTGGTTGTGATCTCTGGGTTAAAAGTGATGAATTAGAGAATGAACTTTCCCGCATTGTTGTTTTAGCCACTGATAATGTCGGCTATAAAAATCTTACTGAACTCATTTCTAAAGCCTATCTTCGAGGCCATGTTCAAGGTAAGGCGGTTATCGATAAAGATTGGTTAATTGACTATGCTCCGGGGTTGATCTTATTGTCGGCTGGTCGCGAAGGTGATATTGGTAAAGCGTTGATCAAGGGTAATCTCGAGCTGGTCAATAAAATGGTCGATTTTTATCAAGCCTACTTTCCTGATTGCTTTTACCTTGAACTGATCAGAACCAATAGAGAAAACGAAGAAAACTACATCCATTTGGCAGTCGAGTTGGCAGAAAAAGCTTCACTTCCCGTGGTAGCGACTAATGAAGTGATGTTTATTTCTCCTAAGCGTTTTGATGCCCATGAAATACGTGTTGCCATACATGATGGCTTTACCCTCAATGATAAACGTCGCCCGAAAAAATATTCTCAAGAGCAGTATCTTCGAACTGAAGAGGAAATGTGTGAATTATTTTCAGACATCCCTGAAGCGATTGAGAATACGGTTGAAATTGCCAAACGCTGTAATGTTACGGTTAGGCTTGGAGAGTATGTTCTCCCTGATTTTCCAACAGAAGGCCTGTCGATAGAAGACTACTTAGTTAAAGTGTCTGAAGAAGGTTTACAAGACCGCTTAGAGACCTTGTTTGATAAAGACGCAGCAGATTTTGCTGAAAAGCGTAAACCCTATGACGAACGTTTAGCCATTGAACTTAAAGTGGTTAACAATATGGGCTTTCCCGGTTATTTTTTAATCGTGATGGAATTTATTCAGTGGAGTAAAGATAACAATATTCCCGTAGGGCCTGGTCGTGGTTCTGGTGCCGGCTCTCTGGTCGCTTATGCCCAAAAAATTACCGACTTAGATCCCCTCGAATATGATTTGCTCTTCGAACGTTTCTTGAATCCTGAACGTGTCTCAATGCCCGATTTTGATATCGATTTCTGTATGGACAGGCGTGATGAAGTTATTGATCACGTGGCTGAACTTTATGGCCGTGATGCAGTATCACAAATTATTACCTTTGGCACCATGGCAGCCAAGGCGGTTATTCGCGATGTTGGTCGAGTACTCGGTCATCCTTATGGTTTTGTTGACCGAATTTCAAAGCTAATACCACCAACACCAGGTATGACATTAGCCAAGGCATTTGAAGAAGAGCCTAAGTTGCCAGAAGCTTACGCACAAGACAGTGAAGTCAAAGATTTAATTGATATGTGCCGTATTTTAGAAGGCACAACGCGTAATGCTGGTAAGCATGCCGGTGGTGTGGTTATTTCGCCAACAACAATCACCGATTTTGCGCCGCTCTACTGCGATGAAGAAGGTAAGAATCCGGTTACTCAGTTCGATAAAAATGATGTCGAAGATGCCGGTTTAGTTAAGTTCGATTTTTTGGGACTACGCACGTTAACCATTTTGCAATGGGCCATTGAAATGGCTGATGTGAAATTGTTAAAGCAAGGCAAAGCGCCTATTGATATTACCCGTATTCATTTAGAAGACCCGGCCAGCTTTAAAGTATTATTACGATCTGAGACAACAGCAGTTTTTCAGCTTGAGTCTAGTGGTATGAAATCACTTATTGCCAAATTAAAACCTGATTGCTTTGAAGATATTATCGCTCTGGTAGCACTCTTTCGACCCGGACCGTTGCAGTCTGGCATGGTTGATAACTTTATTGAACGTAAGCACGGCCGTGAAGAAGTTAGCTATCCGGATGCTACCTGGCAACATATTGACTTAAAGCCTATTCTTGAACCCACTTACGGTATTATTTTATATCAAGAACAGGTTATGCAAATCGCGCAAGTCTTGGCGGGGTACTCACTTGGTGGCGCCGATATGCTGCGTCGAGCTATGGGTAAGAAAAAACCTGAGGAAATGGCCAAGCAACGCGATGGTTTTGAACAAGGCGCGATCAACCGTGGTGTTGACGGCGAGCTTGCGATGAAGATCTTTGATCTGGTGGAAAAATTTGCTGGCTACGGTTTTAACAAATCGCATTCAGCGGCTTATGCGCTAGTTTCTTATCAAACCTTATGGATGAAAACACATTACCCTGCGCCATTTATGGCGGCGGTAATGTCAGCTGACATCGATAACACCGACAAAATTGTTACCCTAGTTGATGAATGTGGCAATATGGGTATAGATCTCCTACCTCCTGATGTTAATGCCGGCCAATATAAATTTACCGTCAACGAGCAAGATCAGATAGTTTACGGTATTGGCGCAGTAAAAGGTGTCGGTGAAGGTCCGATTGAAGCGATTATTGCTGCTCGTGAAGCTGGTGGCGAATTTACTGACCTTTTTGATTTTTGTGCACGACTCGATCTGAAAAAAATTAATAAACGTGTTTTAGAAAAATTGGTTAAAGCTGGCGCCATGGACAGTTTAGGGCCTAAAAAAATTATTAATGGTAAAGAAGTACCGCATCGCGCTGTTTTATTTGAAACATTACCTGAAGCAATCAAGGCGGCAGATCAATATGCAAAAGCACAAGCTGTTGGTCAGAATGATTTATTTGGTTTAATTAATGACGCGTCAGCAGAGCCGCGACAAGCCTTTAAAGATGTGCCAATGTGGGCAGAAGAAGTTTGGCTCAATGGTGAAAAAGAAACCCTTGGCTTATATTTAACGGGTCATCCGATTAATCGCTTCTTAAGTGAAATCAAGCATTATGCGACTGGACGCTTAGTTAGTCTGCAACCGACCAGTAAAGACAAAACCACTGTTGCGGTTGGTTTGGTGTTAGGCGTTAGAGTTATGGTCAATAAGCGCGGCAGGCGATGGGCGTTAGTCACGCTTGACGATAAAAGTGCTCGCATGGACATTAGACTCTTTCCCGATGACTATGATAATTTCGCTGAATTACTGGTAAGTGACGCTATTTTGGTCTGTAGTGGACAGGTCAGCTTTGATGAATACTCCGGAGGCATTACAATGACCGCTCGAGATATCATGACCGTTGGTGATGCTCGTGAAAACTATGTCTCTTCAGTAGATATCAATGTCAATAAAAACAAGGCAGGTGCAGGTTTTATTGACAAATTTACCGAGGTATTAACACCTTATAAGGACGGTACGTGTCCTGTTCGGTTGTTTTATCAAAGAGATGAAGCAAAAGCTATGCTAGAATTAGGCGTACAATGGCGCGTTACGCCTGCAGACCCTTTATTACATGAATTAAAAACCTTATTAGGTGATGGCGACGTTACTTTAAGGTTTAAATAATTAAGGGCGCATTAATGGTCACTTATTGTTAACCATTATAAATAATTTATAACAAGGTCGATTATGGCGTTGTTAGCAACTTAATAGTCAAATTGACATTATTAAGTACTCTATTTGAACAATCATGCTGTTGTTGATAAAACGGCATAGAACATAGGTAAGAATAATCATATGTCATTAAATTTTTTAGATTTCGAGCAGCCTATTGCTGAGCTTGATGCCAAAATTGAAGAGCTAGAATTGGTCAATAACGGTCAAGAATTAGATCTTGACCTTGAAGAGCAAATCACGCAATTACGTGGGAAAAACGCGGAGTTAACGAAAAAGATTTTTGCAAATCTTGACCCTTGGCAAACCGCTCGTGTGGCACGTCATCCACAGCGTCCTTATACGCTTGATTATATACCACGCATTTTTACTGAATTCGATGAGCTTGCTGGTGATAGACACTATGCAGATGATAGAGCCATTGTTGGTGGTACTGCGCGTTTAGATGGCAAACCTGTGATGATTATTGGTCATCAAAAAGGGCGTTCAACAGCTGAAAAAGTTAAACGTAATTTTGGCATGCCTCGCCCTGAAGGTTACCGTAAGGCCTTACGTTTAATGCAAATGGCTGAACGTTTTAATATGCCTATTATCACCTTTATTGACACTCCTGGTGCCTACCCGGGTATAGGTGCAGAAGAGCGTGGCCAAAGTGAAGCGATAGCGATGAACTTAAAAGTAATGTCTCGCTTAACCGTACCGATTGTTTGTACTGTTATTGGTGAGGGGGGGTCTGGTGGTGCATTAGCGATTGGTGTTGGTGACCGTGTTAATATGCTGAAATATTCTACTTACTCGGTAATATCTCCTGAAGGTTGTGCATCAATCTTGTGGAAAACTGCTGAAAAGGCACCTACTGCCGCTGCCGCTATGGGTATTACCGCTACGCGTATTAAAGAATTAGAACTTATCGATAATATTGTTGAAGAGCCATTAGGTGGTGCACATCGTGATATGGATATTATGGCGGCTAACCTAAAGCAAGAATTAAAATCAAATCTTGCCGAACTAGCAGGCTTGTCAAAAGAAGAATTAATTGAAAAACGTTATGACAGATTAATGTCTTTCGGTTATTGTTAAGTTGTTATAAATCGGCACGAGCAAAGTAATATTGAATACTTTGCTGATGAAGTTGTAGCGTTACCTTACTGATTATATCGCTAAGTTAAGGCTACAGTTTTTTTGTTTTTAGTGTCAATTAACCAAGTATTCTATGATTAAACAGACCTTAATAGATTTTTTTTCCAGCCATCCTCAAAAATCACTGCTTATTGCCTACAGTGGCGGTATCGACTCTCAAGTGCTGTTACATTGCCTTGGTGCTTTAAAAACACAACAGGCTATTAATAGCGAAATTCGTGTTTGTCATGTTAATCATGGTTTAAGTGTTAATGCCGTTAAATGGCAAACCTTTGCTAAAACACAATGCCAGCTATTTGGCCTGCCGTTAGATATTATTGCAGTAAACGTGCAAGCCGTTGCTCAAAAAAGCTTAGAAGCGCTTGCCCGCGATGCCCGCTATCAAGCATTACAAACCGTATCCAAATCAGGTGATTTAATTGTTACTGGCCATCATAGTGACGATCAAGCGGAAACTTTTCTACTCGCCCTAAAAAGAGGCGCTGGTTTGAAAGGGTTGTCAGCAATGCAAAGTGAGATGACCTTGGGGCAGCAATTATTGGTTAGACCCTTATTAACTGTTTCACGAGCAGAGATTGAAGGCTATGCAAAAGAGCACGGCTTAGTTTGGATAGAAGATGAGTCGAACACTGATGAGCGTTTTGATAGAAACTTTCTTCGCCATCAAGTTTTACCTACATTAAATCAACGTTGGCCTAGTATCAACAAGACGATTGCTCGCAGTGCTGAACATTGTGTTGAAGCACAACAATTACTGGATGAATTAGCGCAGCAAGATTTAATGGCTTGCCAGTCCTCACCTAATAAGCTTAGCGTTGTTGATTTAAACAAGCTCAGCCAAGCACGTCTTAAAAATCTATTGCGCTATTTTTTATCTTGCCATGGCTTTTTAATGCCAAGCCAACAGCAGTTAATGCAAATATGTCAGCAGCTAAATGCACAAGCGGATAAGTCGCCGGTTGTGCAATTAGCCGAGTGTTGCATTAGACGTTATAAAGGTGAGTTGCATCTAACTAGTATCTATCATGACCTGTCGCTTTGGCAACAAAGGGTTGCACTAGCGCGGTTAGCTGATGATAAACCGTTAAATGTTTCTCTTCCTGATCTATTAGGTTGGTTAAGCTTTTCGAATTTATCAGCGCAAGCACAAGAAAACAGTGATTGGCAGTCGGTGATAAAAAAACCGGCAGAGCATCAAAAAGTGACGATTTGTTTTTCTCACGAAAACCCAAGATGTTTGCCACAATATCGACAGCACTCAAGACCATTAAAAAAGGTCTTACAAGAGCTTGCTATCCCAACATGGCAGAGAAAAAGGTTACCTTTTCTCTTTTATGATAATGAGTTGGTTGCGGTAGTCGGACAGTTTGTTTGTCAGTCCTATCTAGCCGAGAACAGCAGTGGAGCCGCTAAAAGTGACTCAGTATTTACACTATCATGGCATGGTCAACTGCCTCTTTAAAGGTAGTGTGTAACGAATAAACTAGACAGTGTTGGTGCATAAGTGGTAAAAATCTTTCATCGATACGTTATCTTAATAACAATAACTAAAATAAGACAAACTATGACAACACAAAATACCTCTGTAGAAAAAACATCACTTTTTGGTAAGCTAAAAACTATTAACATCGTCAATCAAATCATTATTGCACTTGTTGTTGGTATTGTTTTAGCGCTTGTTTTACCTGAAGTTGCCAAGTCATTTTCAATACTCGGCAGTTTATTTGTCAGTGCACTAAAAGCGGTTGCCCCTATTTTGGTGTTAGTTTTAGTCGCTTCATCTATTGCCAACCAAAAACCTAATAGCGATGCTAATTTAAAACCGATTGTCGGGCTTTATTTACTCGGTACAATAAGTGCTGCACTGGTTGCTGTAGCCCTTAGCTTTGCCTTCCCGGTGCAATTAACATTAGATATTATTGGCGCAAGTGCTAATCCGCCACAAGGACTAGGTGAAGTATTATCAACCTTAGCGTTTAAAATTGTTGATAATCCTTTCAATGCGGTCGTTACCGGAAACTTTATTGGTATTTTAGCGTGGGGCTTAGGTTTAGGTTTTGCGTTGAAAAAAGGCAGTGAGTCAACAAAAGTGATGGTTCATGATTTAGCCGAAGCTGTTTCAAGTGTCGTTAAGTTAGTTATCCGTTTCGCACCATTAGGTATTATGGGGCTAGTGGCGAATACTGTTGCGACCACAGGCTTTGATACCTTAGGTGAATTTAGACACTTAGTGCTGTTACTTTTAGGCTCTATGGTTATTATTGCCTTGGTGGTTAACCCACTGATCGTTTATTTTATTATGCGTAAAAATCCATATCCGTTAGTACTTACTTGCTTAAAAGAATCGGGTATCACCGCTTTCTTTACGCGTAGCTCTGCAGCAAATATCCCTGTTAATATGGAACTGTGTGAAAAACTTGATTTACATGAAGATACCTATTCGGTTTCTATTCCTTTAGGCGCTACGATTAATATGGCTGGTGCGGCGATCACTATTACAGTATTAACGCTGGCTGCGGCCAATACTTTAAATATTGAAGTCGACTTTGCAACCGCTATTTTATTGAGTGTTATCGCCGCAGTATCCGCTTGTGGTGCTTCTGGCGTTGCGGGTGGTTCGTTGTTACTTATTCCATTGGCCTGTGGTTTGTTTGGTATCGATAGTGACATTGCTATGCAAGTGGTCGCGATAGGCTTTATTATTGGTGTTATCCAAGACTCTGCTGAAACAGCCTTAAATAGCTCTACCGATGTTATTTTCACGGCAGCGGCTTCGCATCACATCACTAAAAACCTCGAATAAATAAAGTCCCTGATTAAAGCCAAATCAAAATGTGGTTTGGCTATCGCTCCTGAAGTTAATTCAGGGTGACGGCTTTGTTGCAATTTTAGTGTTCAACAACAAAGCCATACTGCCACGATTTAGCCAAAGTAAAGCGCTACCTTTAAATAATGGCTCAGGTCAATTATTCCCCGTTTTTAATCAGCACTTTTTAAATCACTGAATTAGGAGCATAATAGCCAAAAATCTTCTTCAAAAATTAGTGAATTAATATTATGCCTACCGAAAATGCCTTAAAAGCACGCAGTAATACTAGCTGTGAATTATGTACGTCAACTGAAAATTTAGCGGTATTTCCTGTGCCACCAACCAGCGACTTAAGTGCTCAGCAGTGTGTATATCTTTGTGCTACGTGCACCGGACAAATTAATGGTGACAGCGCAATCGATGTTAATCACTGGCGCTGTTTGAACGACAGTATGTGGAATCAAGAGCCCGCCGTACAAGTTATGTCGTATCGCTTACTTCATAAACTGTCAGCAGAAAGTTGGGCACAAGACGCTCTAGAAATGATTTACATGGAAGATGATGTTAAAACTTGGGCTGAGCAAGGTATTGCCGCTGCTGAGCGAGAAGGGCCAACAAAAGACAGTAATGGTACTGATTTACAAGATGGCGATGATGTGACCTTGATTAAAGATTTAAAAGTTAAAGGCGCTAACTTTACGGCTAAGCAGGGCACTATGGTGCGTGGCATTACCTTAACTGATAACCCTGAGCACATTGAAGGAAAAGTTAATGGTACGCGTATTGTTTTAGTTTCAGCGTATTTGAAAAAAGCTTAAGTAAAAGTCTTGTCCATCATAGCTTTGAAAATGCTATTTAGGCTTAGTGAAGCTATCAAGATAATACGTTAAAGCCCCAATTTTGGGGCTTTAACGTATTAGTGAGATTGCCTATAACCAACGCCTTACTTTTACTTGATAATCTCGGTATTGTTGGCCAAATATTTTCGTTAACATTCTTTCTTCAGGAATTATTTGAAAACGAGTCATATAGCCAATAAATATTAAGATAATAGGTAAAGACGCTAAATGTTGTAAGTAATAAGCGAGCGATATTAGTGAAATAAGCATGGCTAAATACATTGGATTTCTGGAAAAAGAATATATGCCTGAACTTACCACGGTTGAACTAGATTCTGGTGTTGTTGGATTGACCGTTGTTTTGTGATTTCTAAAACTAACTATGGCGCTAATTCCTGCCACTATCGCGATAAATAACAGTGCTAGGGCAACTGGTAGATGAGCCGGCCAACTCAAGGTGAGCTCAGGTGATATTTTATTGAAGGTTATCATTAATAACATGGCAATTAATACTTGCACGACGGGTATTACTTTTAACACCATGATTTACCTTAAGCTTAAAAATCTTTATTGAGGCGTACTCTAGCAGATATTAGTGGTTACTAATCACACTAAACCGATAAATTTATTTTTAGGTATTATTGACGTAGTTAGATAATATCGCCATTATTTATTTGTATACTCGTTATTTTCATTTGGTTTTCTTCGGCTTCAATTTTCAATATAGCACCGATAAAGGATTTATAAAATGTCAGTCCCCATTGCTTACTTTGCCGTTATTCTTATCTGGTCAACAACACCACTAGCGATAGTGTGGAGCAGTGAAACTATTCATCCGACCTTGGCGGTATTGTTGCGGATGCTTATTGCGGTTGTTCCTGGTTGGTTAATACTGAAAGCTTTTCGTATTGAATTGCCTTGGCATAAAAAGGCGCTGAAACTTTATAGTTTTTCAGCGATAGGTATTTTTGGCGGGATGTTATTTGCCTATTTAGCGGCTGGCTACATATCTTCTGGGCTAATGTCGTTAATGTTCGGCTTGGCACCTATTTTATCTGGGGTGTTAAGTAAACGCATTTTGGCTGAGTCTGCATTCTCACCAGCTAGAAAAATAGCATTGGCTGTCGCTATTTGCGGTTTAGCTATGGTATGTTTTGATAAAATATCGCTTAAAGATGATGCATATATTGGCATTGTCGCGGTATTGATCGCTGTTTCATTTTTTAGTTTCAGTGGTGTGTTGGTTAAAAGTGTTGACGTTGCGATAAACCCTATGGCGACAACCGTTGGTTCATTATTATTTAGTATCCCTTTATTTACTTTGGTTTGGTTTATTTTCGATGGCAATATTCCTTATGAATTATGGAGTAATAAATCAATACTGAGTGTTGTTTATTTAGGTGTTATTGGCTCCTTAGTGGGCTTTATTGCTTATTTTTATGTGTTACAACGCCTGAAAGCGAGTACGGTAGCATTGATCACTATGATCACCCCAGTGATTGCGATTTCACTGGGATTAGTATTAAACAATGAAACGGTTAATACTAATTTAATCGTCGGCGGGTTAGCTATCATTGCTGGCTTAGCTATTTATCAATGGGGTGATTTAGTGATTAAATACAATCATAATAAATATGCTCAATGATGAAAAAGTCACCATAGGATTTAGACAAGCCCAGCCGAGTGATATTGGCTATTTATTACGATTGAGAAAAGCCTCAATGGGCGAACATCTTATTGCCGCAGGCTTGAATTTATCTGATCAACAACATCTTGAACGGGTTAAAGAATTTTTTGCAGATTCGTCTATTATCTTGATGAATGAGCAGCCGATAGGTTTAATTAAACTTGGCGTTTTAACCGATAAATTACACATTAGACAATTGCAAATAGCGCCACAATATCAAGGTAAAGGGATTGGCGGTAAGGTATTAGCCTTAGTAATAAAAAAATCAAAAGTATTAAGATTGCCATTAACATTAAATGTTTTGTTAGCAAATCCGGTGATCTCTTTATATTTACGCCATGGTTTTATTGTCACCGGACAGAATGAGATAGAGTATCAAATGTGCTGTCAGTGATAAAAATACGCTGGTTATAATCAACATAAGGTCAGTAATTAAAAAATCACTGACCTTATGTTCAGGAAGAACGGTATGTCACAATGCCATGGATGGCAAAGCGTGACGATGTTCAGGAAGAACGGTATGTCACAATGCCATGACCGTTCTTTGACATCCATGTCATCACGGCATTGGTACTTCCGTATACGTCGATGGCAAAGCGTGACGATGTTCAGGAAGAATTGTTCTATTTAGTAGATTTTACCACTCGCGCGTATCTTACTTACATCGATGCGTGTCGGGGTAATACTGCCATCAACTAATCCTTGCGTAGCGACTGATAATGACTCAATAACCTGATACATTGAGGCTAAGTCTAGGCTGTTAATATCATCAGACGTTTTATGATAATGCTGGTCTTTATCGAGTTGAGTACTACTAAAACTGTGAGCAGGAACACCTAAACGCGCAAGTGTCGCATTGTCTGAACGGTAAAATAAACCCTGTTCAGGATAAGGGTCCTGGTAAATTTCACTGCTTGTAGCGGGTAAACTTGCATTAAGTAACTCACCTAAATTTGAACGCTCCATTCCTGTCATCCACACTGAACCAGCGCCAAACTTTGAAGGCTTACCTATCATCTCAATGTTTATCATTGCCACAACGTTGTTAGGATCCAATTGCTGTGAAAAATACTTAGAGCCAAAGCCACCAATTTCTTCTGCGGTAAAAGCACTAAACATTAAGGTTCTTTTGTTGGTGCCTTGATGAGCATAGTGCTGTGCAATGTTAATGACCGCAGAGGTGCCCGAAGCATCGTCATCAGCACCATTAAAAATTTCTTTGCCATCAACGCTGACCCCTAAATGATCATAATGTGACGAATATAAAACGACTTCGTTTGCTGTCGCTGGATTTGTATCCTTACCTGGCAGTATCGCAACAATATTGGTTAAGGTTTTTTCTGTTATGCTAATACGCGCGTTAACGTCTACAGTGGTAATTTCATTATCATCGGCTAAAACCATAACAATAGCCCCTTGATGCTCAAGGTTGAGCTTGGTTAAGCCTCGTTGAAAGTAACCGCGGTAACCGGCAAAAGTTTTAGCGTGAGCGCTATGAATAATGACCAGGTGTTGGCCACCGTCATTATTCATTTTACCAAGGGCTGCGCGCATATCATCAGCTTCACCAATAATATGAGTGTTAATATTTTCAATACTTTGCCATGAAAGTGTGGCCAAGGTACTAGCCATGCCTAAATTAGCGTCAGCAATAGTGTTACCATTTAAGGTCACAGTTAATGCCGTTGGCATAATGCTGGTTACGTTAAATGTTTGTTTGAAATTTTTATTGCCCGCGAGTGGGCTTAGTCCAATTTCGCTAAACCGTTGACTAATATAATCACCTGCTTGGTCAATATCAACAGAGAAGCTGGCCCGGCCTTTCAAATCATCACTTGCTAGATAAGTGATATCTTTAATGACCTGTGCTGATGACATCTCAGCAATTTTGGCTTTGGGTACAGTGGGTTCACTGCATGCCGAAAGTAGCGTTATGCTGGTAAAAAGAGCTAAAGTTAATCGGCTTTTTGTAAGGTGACTTTTCATGCTTATTATTTCCATATCGATGTTGGTATTAATTATTGTAATTTTGTTGTTTCAATTAATAGTGTTTCATCACCCGCGGTTAACCACAATTGACCATCTTGGATACTGCACTGAAAGTCCATAGAGCGGCCAGCAAGTTTTGCTAATGCATCACAGGTTTCTTGACTAATGAGCTCAATTGAAAGTTTATTGAGTAAACGTAATTTATTTTGTGATTGTTTCCACCAGGTTTCAGCACTACTGCCATAAGCATAAAGGATGACTTTTTGGGCCCGATTACAGGCTTTTTTGAGACGTTTTTCATCCAGCTGACCAAGCTCTATCCATAACTCTATCACTTCAGAGTAATTAATTTGCCAAAGCGCCGCTTCTTCTTCGTCACTTACACCCTTACCAAACTGCAAATGTTCATTTGCATTTAAAATAAAAGCTAACAAGCGCACCATCATACGAATATCTGTTTCTGAGGGATGTTGGGCGATGGTTAAATTGAGGGTGTCGTAGTAATTTCTGTCCATATCTGACAGCTGTATACTGGCTTTATTTATTGTTGCTTTTAGTGCCATGATTATCCGTAAAGTAAGTAATGCTAATTAAGCTTATAGTACTCGTATAATATCAAGGAATACAGCAGGTAAGTGCTTTTATTCGACCAGCCACTCTAATTCGTCGATGACTTTTCTTGCTTCAGCAATCGTGCAATCAGTGCGGGCCATTAATTGGTTAACGGTAATGTCAGATTTTAATTTCGCAATGCGCATAAGTTCATCGTGACTAAGTGCTTGTCTTTGACTCATTAAGTAATTAACTAGCCACTGCCAACTGGGTTCCTCTGAGTCTTGTATAAAGGCGACAATGTGTTCTAGTTGTTCAAAGCTAGCCTTTAGTTGCCAATTGCGTGAGCGGCCAATTCTATAAAGTTCACAGCCACATGCTCTTATTCCCGCCTTTAACGCATAAGCTTTTATTACTTTTCTAAGCAATGAGGGCAGGTTAATAATAGGTATATGGCTGGGTGATGTTTTCATAAGTAGCGGGAGACTCTAACCGATAATACAAAAACCAGCTAAACGCTGGTTTTAGTTTAACTAATAGTGATAGATTACCATTTTTTCTTTGGTTGAAATAATATATCTATGTCATCTGCTTGATCTTTGGCTTTTTTCGCCGCATCTTTAGCATTGGTACTTTTTAGTGCATTAGTTATTTCTTCTAGTTGGACTTCAACCTCTGCTTTCTTGCTAACGGTATATTCTGTTTGTGAAGGGTGAGCGGACAATGTTTGCAAGGCTTTTTCAAAATATTGGCGAGCTGAGCCTAACATTTCTTTTTGGTAAGCCATGTTGCCACGTTTTATTAAACTTTCCACACTAATTTGTAGTTGCATAGCATCGAGTTTTTTATCTTCATGAGTGAATGTCTGTGCGTCTAATGCGCCTTTAATTTGCTCTGACTTAAGTGTTGTACGTAATCTTTTAATACATTGTAAAATGCTGACAAGTTGTTGCTCATTATCGGGGAGAATAAACGGCTCTTCTTGCATTGATTGCGAAGCGGATTGGTCTTCAGACGCTTTTAGCCTAGATTCTATTTCAGACACTTTGTTTTTGATTGATTTCGATTCAGGTAAAATTGATCTCATCAATTTTACAGCGCTTAAACTACGACGATTAAGTATATTGATAATAGCAGGGTTGTTGGGCAAATTGGCAAGATGCAGAATAAGGTCTTCACTTTCATCTATAATTGCTTTTTGCCTAGCCGCTTTTGTGCGTTTTTCTTTTTCTTGTTTTTCTTTATGTTGCTGAATTGCGCCAACAGCGACAACAATAATAATTAATGCAACAATTAAAGCAATGATAATGCCCATAATATTTACTACTCGTCTGTGAAAATAAAAATGTACCTAATGCAGTCTACAAAAATTGGACACATTAGCATAGCCTTATATTAGCCTTTTATTGTTAATAGAAAACAAGGCTGTTGATATTATTTTTGATTTTGAATAAAAAACCTCAATTCATCCATGATAAGCATTTTTTAACTTAGTGATGTGAATTTTGTAGTAATAATCCTACATTTTTAAATTAAATCCCGAGTATAAGCAGAATAATGAAAATTAATATGGAATAAGTCTTCATTTAAGTATATATTTTTTGCATAAGCAATCAGCATTAAAAATTTTGAAGTATAATTATGAAACTGCAACAACTGCGCTATATTGTTGAAGTACTCAACAATAATTTAAATGTATCTGCAACAGCAGAAAGTTTATTCACCTCTCAACCGGGTATAAGCAAGCAAGTTCGCATGCTAGAAGATGAACTCGGTATTCAAATCTTTGGTCGCAGTGGTAAGCATTTAACGCATGTTACTGCCCCAGGCAATGAAGTGATCAATATTGCCACAGAAATCCTCTCTAAAGTTGAAGCGATTAAAGCGGTTGCGCGCGAGCATACTCAACCCGACGAAGGCAAGTTACGTATATCGACCACGCATACACAAGCGCGTTATGCATTGCCTGAAGTGATTAAAGGTTTCATGAAAAAGTACTCAAAAGTTTCTTTGCAAATGTCACAAGGTACGCCAGCGCAAATTAGCGATGCCGCAGGCAAAGGGGACGCTGATTTTGCTATCGCGACCGAATCATTGCACTTATATAACGATTTAGTGATGCTACCTTGTTATCACTGGAATCGCAGTATCATAGTGCGACCGGATCATCCTTTAGCCAAAAAACAAGGCATTACTATTGAAGACTTAGCAAAGTATTCGTTAGTGACTTATGTCTTTGGTTTTACGGGACGTTCAGAGCTCGATACTGCTTTTAATAGTGTTGGTGTAGAGCCTAAAATAGCCTTTACTGCCACCGATGCTGATGTGATTAAAACCTATGTGCGATTAGGTGTTGGTGTTGGTGTGATTGCTACGATGGCGATTGACCCAAGAATTGACAGTGACTTAGTGACTATCGATGCCAGCCATTTATTTAATTCAAGTACTACTAAAATTGGTTTTAGACGCGGTACTTTTTTACGGGGTTACATGTTTGATTTTATTGAGCGTTTTGCGCCGCATTTAAATCGTGACTTAGTCACTAAAGCTGTTTTATTAAAAAACAATGCTGAAATAGATGAGATGTTTGCGAATATTAAATTACCTGTTCGTTAAAACAACTGAGGTATCAATCAATAAACATATAAAAGCGACTGATATCAGTCGCTTTTTTATGTTCAGGATGAGCGGTATGTCGTGGTGCCAAGGATGGCAAGGAACGAACAATGTTCAGGATGAACGGTATGTCGTGGTGCCAAGGATGGCAAGGAACGAACAATGTTCAGGATGAACGGTATGTCGTGGTGCCAAGGATGGCAAGGAACGAACAATGTTCAGGATGAGCGGTATGTCGTGGTGCCAAGGATGGCAAGGAACGAACAATGTTCAGGATGAACGGTATGTCGTGGTGCCAAGGATGGCAAGGAACGAACAATGTTCAGGATGAACGGTATGTCGTGGTGCCAAGGATGGCAAGGAACGAACAATGTTCAGGATGAGCGGTATGTCGTGGTGCCAAGGATGGCAAGGAACGAACAATGTTCAGGATGAACGGTATGTCGTGATGCCAAGGATGGCAAGGAACGAAGAATGTTCAGGATGAACGGTCATGATTTTTTGTTCCTGACAAATCATAGACCCTCCATCCATGGAGGCAATGTTGTGGTGCCAAGGCCATTCTTAGGTATATACCTTCGCTGCATGAGTGCTCCCTTGCATGTCGATGGCATGGAACGACAAATTTTTAGCCATTAACCCTTTATCTGTTACAGGTTTGCGATTAGAAACGTCTTAACATTCGGTAATGTTGACCGCTAAGCCGCCACGAGAAGTTTCTTTATATTTAGTTTTCATATCGTTGCCGGTTTCCCACATAGTTTTAATGACTTTATCTAGTGGAACCTTTTGATTACCGGTGCCACGTAAAGCTAAACGCGATGCGTTGATCGCCTTTACCGAACCCATAGCGTTACGTTCGATACAAGGCACTTGAACTAAGCCACCAACAGGGTCACAGGTTAACCCCAGATTATGCTCCATACCGATTTCTGCCGCGTTTTCTACTTTACTTGGCGACCCACCCATAATTTCAGTTAATGCGCCAGCCGCCATAGAACAAGCCACGCCAACCTCACCTTGACAGCCCACTTCAGCACCAGAAATTGACGCGTTAGTCTTGTATAAAATACCAATGGCTGCGGCAGTTAATAAATAGCGTACACAGGTGTCTTCATCAACCGGTCTAACAAACTTATCGTAGTAGCATAATACGGCAGGTATAATACCCGCCGCACCATTGGTTGGCGCCGTTACAACACGACTACCGGCGGCATTTTCTTCATTAACCGCAAGTGCAAATAAGTTAACCCAGTCCATGGCAATAAGTGGGTCGTTGTTGTTTTCAACTGACAATGCTTTATAAAGAGCAGGGGCTCTGCGCGCAACTTTTAAACCACCGGGTAAAATACCTTCGGTTTTAATGCCACGGTCGACACAATCTTTCATTGCTTGCCAGATATTAACTAATTTAGCTCTAACAGTGGCTTCATCGGCTAAGCACTTCTCATTATTCATCATGATAGTACTGATCCTGAGGTTTTTCTCATTAGCTTCGTTGATAAGCTCGGTCGCTGATGAAAAATAATGAGGACGTTTAATATTGCTGTGCAGAGAGAGTGCTTTATCTTTTTCTTTTTCAAAGTCGCGCGCGTTAACAATAAAGCCGCCACCGATTGAATAATATGTTTGCTCTAGTAATAGCGTACTTTCTTTTCCTGGAATATCTTCAAAGGCAAAGATAGTCATGGCATTAGAATGAGCAGGTAAGGTTTTACGGCGATGGTAAATAATGGCATCATTTTTAGGAAATGAAACTAAGTGCTCACCATTAAGCGAAATTTTTTGGCTACTGACCACGGCTTCAAGAATTGAATCAATAGCGTCGACGGCAATCGTATCTGGATTTTCGCCAGACAGACCTAAAATCACCGCTTTGCCGGTACCATGGCCAATACCTGTTTGTCCTAACGAACCAAAAAGCTCACATTTTACCCGCGTTGTTTGTGGTAATTTATGCTCATTTTTAAGTTGTTCAACAAATAACTTCGCTGCTTTCATTGGACCCACAGTGTGAGAACTTGACGGGCCAATGCCAATAGAAAACATATCAAATACACTAATCATACTAAAACCTGAATTTATTTTGATAAAATTATCAAAAGATGGAATTATCTTCGGTAATTGTAACTGAAAGCTATCACCAAGAAAAACAATAATAGTTTAATTATAGTCAATATTAGCCAAAAACATAAAAAATCATGATAATTGAATTGCTAAATCTTTGAGCATTACTGCTGTAGCACCCCATATATTATGGTGCTCAAAGGGCATAAAGTGAATTGAAAAAGGTTTGCGCTCTCGCTCAATTGTCACAGTGTAATGATTATTAACATCGAGAAAATGCTGTAACGGTACCTGAAAGATTTCAGCGACTTCATTTTTATCGATCACATAATTTTGTTTTTTATCAATAAAAGCAATAATGGGGGTAACGACATAACCACTGATGGTTTCATAAGGAAGTAATTGACCGACAATATTAATGTTGTCGCTATTTAAACCGATCTCTTCTTCAGCTTCCCTGATGGCAGCGCTGACAAAGCCCGCATCAAAGTCTTCCATTTTTCCACCGGGAAAACTTATTTGTCCAGGATGATGTTTTAAATGACTAGCCCGTTTTGTCAGCACCACAGAAAGTTGCTTATCCTCTTCAATTAAGGCAATAAGCACTGCTGCAGGTTTTAGCGTTGCATGGTGCTGGTACTGATGGAGTGAATCATTAAGTGCTGAAAATTGAAATTTTTGTAAAAAATCATGCTTGTTCATTATAAATCCATCGATGGCAAAAAAGTCAAAACAACAAAAAGTTAAAGCGCGGATAACACCGGTAATATTTTATTTACTTTATCAAAGGTTTCTTGATATTCAGAGTCGACTTTTGAATCTGCAACCACACCACCACCGGCCCAACAATAAATGATATTCGCTTGGGTGGCGTTATTTTTTTCACATAACAAGGTACGTATAGTAATGCTGGTGTCCATATTGCCACAAGCAGAAATATAACCAATAGAACCACAGTAAATACTTCGTTGATGTGGTTCTAATTCATCAATAATTTCCATGGCTCTTATTTTTGGAGCGCCAGTAATCGAACCGCCAGGAAATGAAGCGGCTAATAAATCCGTTGCCTGATATTGCGCTGCTAACTCACCCTCAACGGTACTCACTAAGTGATGAACCGCAGGAAAACTTTCAATATCAAACAACTTAGGCACTTTAACCGAGCCAGGGATACACACTTTACTGATATCATTTCTGAGTAAATCAACAATCATTAAGTTTTCGGCACGATCTTTTTCTGAGTACTGTAAATCAATTGAATTTTGCTGGTCAATAATGGCATTATCACTACGCGGTTTAGTGCCTTTTATCGGTTTGCTTTGTACTTTACGTCCTCTCTTTTGTAAGAATCGTTCAGGGGAGATACTGAGAATACTCGCTTTTTCAAAACGTAAGAATGCAGAAAAAGGCGCTTTGTTTTTATCGCGTAACGCGCAATAAGCGTCGAATTCATCACCTTGATAATCAGCACTGAAACGTTGCGCTAAATTAATTTGATAGCAATCACCTGACAATAAGTAGTGCTGCACGCGTTGAAATTTTTCATCATAACGCGCTTTACTGATATTCGATTGCCAATCGGTCTTTAATGCAAACTTTTCTTTTTTTTGTGCGGTTTTCTTTACCAAGGCTAACTGCTTATTTATTGCTATTGTTAGACTTTCGCGATGCGGTTGTGGGCAAACTAACCAAAACTGTTGAGCTTGGTGATCAAAGATTAATGCCTGAAAATAAAGTCCTATCGACATTTCGGCTAAATCGATATCTCGAGTGGTTTGATTGGGTAAGTTCTCAAAACGTCGGCCTAAATCGTAAGAAAAATAACCGATACTGCCACCATTAAATGGCAAGTGGCTGGCGGCCACGTTAATGTTATTGAAACATTGTTGTTGAATTTCTTTGAGTAGCGTTAATGGGTTTTCATCACTAATTTGTTTTTTGTCATCTTTTAACCACCGTACTTCCGTTTGAACGCCTTGGGTGGTTAACGTCACTTCCGGTTGCCAAACGATAATGTCAAAATTGCTATCAACGTGTGCAGGTGACTGTTTATCACCACAAGAGTCAAGCCACATTGCCCAAGGTTGATGACTAAAAGCTGAAAACAAGGCTTTTACATCGATAGATTTTTCTACGGTAAAATGCTGGGCAGAAATAGTGAACATGGCGGGTTTTACTCGATAATATTGTGGAAGCTCGTTAGCAAGAAGGGTATGATATCTGCAAATTTATAACTTTCAACCATTTTCAGCTTACCTAGTTTATCTATAATTTCAGTTGAGTAGGTAAATGCTGTTGAACTACATCTGTCGATCTGCATAAAAAGAGACCCTCATGACTATCATTAAACAACAAGATTTAATTGAAAGTATTGCCGATGCATTACAGTACATTTCTTATTATCACCCTTTAGACTTCATTCAAGCACTTGAAAAAGCCTACCATAAAGAAGAAAGCAGCGCAGCTAAAGACGCTATTGCCCAGATCTTAATTAATTCTAGAATGTCAGCCCATGGCCAGCGTCCTATTTGTCAAGATACCGGTATAGTAACTTGTTTCGTAAAAGTGGGCATGGATGTTCAGTGGGACAAAACTGATTTAACGGTTCAACAGATGGTTGATGAAGGTACTCGACAAGCTTATTTAAATCCAGATAACCCATTACGCGCCTCTATTGTCAAAGACCCTGCTGGCGCGCGTATTAATACTAAAGATAATACGCCATCGGTTGTACATATTGATATGGTTGCTGGTGGTGGTGTTGATATCATGATCGCTGCAAAAGGCGGCGGTAGTGAAAACAAATCTAAAATGGTGATGTTAAACCCTAGCGATTCAATCGCTGATTGGGTGGTTAAAACACTACCATCAATGGGCGCGGGCTGGTGTCCACCAGGGATGTTAGGCATAGGTATCGGGGGAACAGCTGAAAAAGCAGGGGTACTTGCTAAAGAAAGTTTAATGGAACCGGTAGATATTCAAGAATTAATGGATCGCGGTGCTGAAACAGCAGAAGAAAAACTGCGTTTAGAAATTTTTGAACGTGTTAATAAATTAGGTATTGGCGCACAAGGTCTTGGTGGTTTAACGACAGTTGTTGATATTAAAATTATGTCAGCACCTACTCACGCTGCATCAAAACCTGTGGTGATGATCCCTAATTGTGCGGCAACGCGTCATGTGCATTTTCACTTAGATGGTTCTGGTCCTGCTAACTTAACACCACCAAAATTAGAAGATTGGCCAGAAATAACCTGGGAAGTTGGCGAAAACGTACGTCGTGTTAATGTCGATACCTTGAAGAAAGCCGATATCAGTAGCTGGAAAACGGGTGAAACAGTATTACTGAGCGGGACTATCCTAACCGGACGTGATGCTGCTCACAAACGTATTCAAGATATGTTAGCCAAGGGCGAAAAGTTACCGGTAGACTTTACCGACAAGTTTATTTACTACGTAGGTCCTGTTGATGCTATTGGTGATGAAGCTGTTGGCCCTGCGGGTCCAACTACAGCAACACGTATGGATAAATTTACTGAAATGATGCTTTCTGAAACAGGTTTACTTGGCACTATTGGCAAAGCTGAACGTGGCGCAGAGACTGTTGAAACCATTAAAAACCATAAGTCAGTGTATTTAATGGCCGTTGGTGGTGCAGCATACCTAGTATCGAAAGCCATTAAAAAAGCAAGAGTTGTTGCCTTTGAAGATATGGGCATGGAAGCTATTTACGAGTTTGAAGTTGAAGACATGCCAGTAACGGTAGCTGTCGATAGCCAAGGAGAGTCGGTTCATGTTACCGGCCCTGCTATTTGGAAAGCTAAGATTGAAGTACAAGATGCCAAATCAAAAAGCTAATTGACACGGGTTTCATTTAATAATTTTATAATAAGCGCCCTAGGGCGCTTTTTTATTAGTGATAATAAGTTGATTATTTTCGACTACACTAATAGGACAATCATTAAAATTAAGTATTGAAAACGTTAATTATGACTAACACTAATCTTCGCACTGTTACTATTATTTATTATATTGAGGATTCACTTGAGCTAATGCACTTTGTTGGACAATTTGCAGAAAATGCCAGTGGGCGGGTTATTATTCCGGAAAAATTTAAAGAAGAAAAATCGATTGTTGCGGTGTGTGATGGAGAAATAACCATTCTTAATAAAGTCGGCGATCGTATTCACCTCATCAATGATTATTAAATATTCACTGGTTAAAGACCCAACTTAGAATAAACTTAACCTGAGTATATTTCTATGGTTTAATACTGATAATATTTACAGTGTTACTGATGTGATTTTATGTTTATCGATGTACTTCCTGCTTTTTTAGAAAAAATTCCTGCCGAAATTTTTATGCTGCTTGCCGCTACTTTATTGGTATTGTGCTTTTTAATAAGTTTTATACTCTTTTTTAAAATAAAAAAAATGTCATTACAGTTGTCTTTGCAAAACGAAAAGTCACAGTTACTGTTTGAGAAATTAACCGTTGATAGTGAAGTCTCCAATAAATATCAACAGCAACTACAGCAGCAAACTAGCTTTAATCATCAACAACTGGCCAATCAGCAAGTTGAGTTAAAGACTTATTTCGAACAACAAATCTCTGATTTTAAAATCAAGCTGTTGTATCAGCATGCTGAGCAAGGTGAAAAGCAAGCGTCTAGCCTGCATGCCAGTAGTGAAAAATTACATCGCGCATTGCATGAGCACCAAGTCGTTTTTAATCAAAACCAGCTAAAATCTGTTGATCAACTTGTTGATCATCTACATCGAGTGACACAAGTGAGCCGTGAAGATTTGACTAAGTCATTGCAAGCATCGAGTGAGCAAATGGCTAAGCGTATTGATGGATTAACTGTCTCTACTGATAACCGCTTAAAAGAAATTAGCGGGCAGGTAGAAAAACGTTTGGCAGAAGGATTTGAGAAAACAACAAAAACCTTTAATGATATTTTACAACGTCTCGCCTTGATTGATGATGCGCAGAAGAAAATAACCGAACTTTCCTCAAACGTGGTCAGCTTACAAGAAGTGTTAAGTGATAAACGTTCGCGGGGTGCCTTTGGTGAAGTTCAGCTTAATAGCCTTATTCGTAACGTGATCCCCGAGCAAAACTTTTCTTTGCAGCATACGTTATCAAATGGAAAAATTGCTGACTGTATTTTATTTTTACCTGAGCCAACGGGGAATGTTGTTATCGACTCTAAGTTCCCGTTAGAGAACTATAAAAAAATGTTGGATAACCAATTAGGTGAGCACGACCGAAAATCGGCAGAACGTCAGTTTAAACTCGATATAAAAAAACACATTAATGATATTAGTGCTAAATACTTAATTGAAAAAGAAACCGCCGATGGCGCCATTATGTTTATTCCAGCAGAAGCTATTTTTGCTGAAATTCATGCACACCATGGTGACTTAGTTGACTACGCCAATAAGAAGCGAGTGTGGCTGGCATCGCCCACCACGTTAATGGCTATATTAACAACGTCACGCTCGGTGCTAAAAGATGAAGCAACCCGTAAGCAAATACATGTTATTCAAGCGCACCTCTCACATTTATCACAAGACTTTAGTCGCTTTAAATCTCGTTTTGCCAATTTAGCAAAACACATAGATCAAGCCGCGAGTGACGTAAAACAAATTCATACCTCAGCGGATAAAATATCATCACGCTTTGATAAAATTGAACAGGTCGAATTAAAAAATGACAGCGATGAAAACCCCAGTGGTATAGATAGCAAAATAGACAGTGAGCAAGCGCTGCCTGTTGTTTAAATTGTTTGTTTGGCCAAGTATCATTTGACGATGACTTAATCTAAGGAGTTAATCTTGTTGCAAAAAATTATAGGACTAAAAACATTGTTTTTTAGTTTAGTCACTTTTGCTTTAGTTTACTTTTTTATGGTGAAAAGCCAAGTGTTTTGGTTAAAGCAAATAGTGATTGTTGAACAATTATTAGTGGTGTTCTTAGCCGTCGTGATTGTCTTTGCGAGTTACTTTAATCGTAGCAGGTTAGCCTATTTATCATTATTATGGCTTTTATATTATGGCAGTATTTCTTTTTCACCGCCTTGGTCAACTTGGTTAGCGCAACAGGGTGAT
Organism: Colwellia hornerae; assembly: GCF_007954355.1. Classification (GTDB taxonomy): domain Bacteria; phylum Pseudomonadota; class Gammaproteobacteria; order Enterobacterales; family Alteromonadaceae; genus Colwellia_A; species Colwellia_A hornerae. The sequence continues at coordinate 110,562 of NZ_VOLR01000005.1, read as the reverse complement.
TGGCTAACGTTATTTGGCTGTTGCGCTTTACTTCTATTTTCCTTAATGAAAGACCGTGGTGTTATCTCCGTTCATGGTCTTTATCGATTGGTCGCTATCTCAGTAGTGGCTGTCATCGTCTTTGTCTGGTTAACGATGAGTGAACCGATTATTCTTTTTGTAAAAGCGCTACCCAATCTGGCAGAGTTTAGTCAGGTGATTCGCTTAGAATTACCGCTGGCTTTATCTAGTGTTGTTATTGTTTGGCGGGCGATGATTAAAGCGGATTTAGTGACTTCAGCGCTTGCTGTTTCTTTGCTGTTTTGGCTGTGTCATCAATATCAATTAATTGAGCTACCGATAAGTTTAACGCTGACATTACTCAGCTTATACTATGTGTTAGTGATTGCTATCGATGCTTATTTCCTTGCCTATCGAGATGACTTAACCGGATTACCATCACGTCGGGCACTGAATCAGTTGGCCTTATCGCTTGGGCGTAAATATACCCTTGCTATGCTAGATATTGATCATTTTAAAAAGTTTAATGATACTTATGGCCATGATATTGGCGACCAAGTATTAAAGTTAGTGGCAAAAAAAATTGGCAGTGTTAAAGGGGGAGGCAAAGCTTTTCGTTATGGCGGAGAAGAGTTTACCATCGTATTTCCTGGTAAAAGTATTGACCAAGCCTTACCTGAGTTAGTAGCAGTGTGCCAAGCTATTGAAGCGTATAAAATTGTTATTCGTCACCCGCAACGAAAAACTAAACAAGAGCGAAACGCTAAAAATGCGGGCAAAAATAATGAATTTAAAACAGTGAACGTCACTATTTCAATCGGCGCTGCAGTACGAGAAAATAAACAAAGTTTTGCACAAGCGTTAAAGTGTGCTGATCAAGCGTTGTACAAAGCGAAGAATAAAGGGCGTAACAATGTCAGTTATTAAAATTGGCTAAATGAAGTTGATAATTGCCTGCAAAGATCATTAGCCAGTAGAAGCCAGCGTCACCCTGGAAACTACCATCATCGAGTAGAAGCCTTTTCATTGAGCAGAGGTCATTGTCGTCATTGTCAATGAGTAGAGGCCATCGTCACCCTGAATTTATTTCAGGGTCTGGTTTGAAGTGACTGGTACAATGTCGGTTGACCCAGTCAATAGCACTTAATTCAATATTGCGACATTAACAAAAACCACACTTAACAACAACGGGCAGACAAAACGTAGGTAATTCCCCCAGATTGGTAGCCACTTCCTGCCTTCTTGTAGCGCTTTATCGCGGAGTTTATTACCTCTATTCCACAACCAGCCAACCACGATAAAGTAGAACAAACAACTTAATGGTTGCAAGATTGTCGTTAATACTCGAATAACTAAACCAAATAACTCATCAAAGAAAGCAATTAATAGCATACTGGCACAAAGCACAACAAATGATACTAACCAAGTCGCTCTAGAACGGGTTAAGTTTTTGTCTTCCATTAAATAAGAAACAGGTACTTCAGTTGATGAAATGGTTGATGTTAATGCAGCAATTGACAACAGCAGGAAAAAACAGCTTGAAACAATTAAGCCAACATTACCCATTGAATTAAACAGTTCAGGTAATATTTTGAAAATTAACTGTCCTTCACCAATCAATTCATTATTACTAAATACTTCAAGGCCCGCTTCTTGAGCAACAAAAAGTGCTGGGATGATTAACAGTCCGGCCATAAAAGCGATAAAAGTATCAAGTGCGGTGATAGAGATAGCTAATTTACCGATGTCTTTACCTTTTTGCATGTATGAGCCATATACCATCATGCCACCTACGCCAATGGATAGTGAAAAGAAGGCTTGTCCCATCGCCGATATAATGAGTTTAGGGTTGGTTACTTGTGAAAAATCAGGAATTAAATATAACGCTAAGCCTTTCTCTGCACCGGGTTGGCGTAAAATATAAATAATTAAACCAATAAGCATCACTAATAATAACGGCATTAAACGGGCAGACCATTTTTCGATACCGGCATTTACACCCTGATGTATAATGGCGGCGCCTAGTAAGATAAAAAGTGGCGTAAATAATAAATTACGTTCGGTACTTGATATTGCTAACCACTGGGAAATACTGGTTAAGCCTAACAGTTCAGTAAAAGCAGAAAGTGCATGTGCTAACATCCAACCGGCGACTATAGTGTAAAAGCTTAACATCATCATAGCGCCACATAGGCCGATTATGCCGGCATATTTACCCACATTGGGCAGAGTGTCTTGGCAAGCTTCTTTTAATGCTGCTACGGGGTTCTTTTGCGCCTGGTTACCTATGTATATTTCTGCATACAAAGCGGGGAGGGCGAGTAAAAGTGTTACCAGTAAATAGACGAATAAAAAAGCACCACCGCCATTATTAGCAGCTTGGGTAGGGAATCCCCAAATATTGCCTAAACCAATTGCTGAACCTGCAGCAGCCAAAACAAACCCGATACGGGAGTGAAAAGAATCTCTAGTTTGTGTCATATAGTATTGAATGCATATTATTTTTATTTGTTGATGAGCTTACCGAGTTCAGATCATATAGCAACGGTTTTTTAAAAATTTGTTTCTGAGAAAATATAAACACGCTAAACCGAGCAACTAATGGTTGATAAACTTGCTTTCAAAAATATTACCCTTATATAGGTTGAAGTTAAATTGGTGCCATGAGCAATACTTATGGAAAGTGATGGTTGCTAAGGTTTCAAGATAAGCTTGGACTTTATTGCAAAAAAGCCGCGTTTATTTTGGAGAAGAACGCTGTAATAGCCGGTTTGTTGGTGACAACACGGCTTCATGTTATTGTTGAGAGAACCTTATTTATGAATCCCTATGTGTTACGTGTTCAAGAACGGCTAAAAAAGATTGACGCGAGTCCTTTATTTCAATGGTCAATCATTGCCGTTATTATTATGTCAGCGTTACTTATTGGCGCAAAAACGCATAACTTGCCGCCACAAGCATTAAGAATATTGGTTTTTTTAGACAGTGTTATTACCGTATTTTTTGTTATTGAGTTATCGATACGTTTTATGGCATTTCCAGATAAAAAGAATTTTTTTAAAAATGGTTGGAATGTTTTCGATACCTTGATTGTTATTGGTAGTTTGATACCAACGGGTGGTTCAGGTGTCTTATTAGCGCGTTTATTACGTGTATTTCGGGTGTTACGTTTAGTTTCTATGGTGCCTGAATTACGCTTGCTGATTAATTCTCTGATCAAAGCTATTCCGCGCATGGGCTATATCGCCTTACTAATGTTTGTTATTTTTTATATTTATGCTGCGGTCGGCAGTATGGTTTTTAATGATATTAATAAAGTGCTCTGGGGAGATGTTTCCATATCGATGTTAACACTCTTTCGTATTGCCACTTTTGAAGATTGGACCGATGTGATGTATGAAACGATGGCGATTCATCCGCTTAGCTGGATTTATTACCTGACCTTTATTTTCTTAACCGCCTTTATCTTCTTAAACATGATGGTGGGTACTATTCTCGAAGTGATGGGCAAAGAGAACGAAAACTATCGCGCCGAACAACATGGCGAAACGGGTGAAGGTGGCGAGCCTGCTAGCCGAGCGCAAATTGAAAATCTTGAGCGTGAACTCGTCGAAATTAAGGCTTTACTGAAGGAAAAACTTAACCACAGTTAATAAGGTTTTTTTATAGATAACCGAACACTTGTGGGATTTAATTAAATAAGATGGTATAAAAGTAAAAATCATATTTAATTCAAGTGTTTTGGTTGTTATTAATGATTGCTTTCAAGCGAATTGTTTACTTTTTTATCGTTATTATTGTTCAAACTTCATTTTTTTCGTCTGCAGTGATTGCAGCTGAGCAAAGCTCTGTGCGCATTGGTGACCAAAAAATATCACAAGACATTGAGATTCTTAAAAATATTGAAGACGACCAGCAAGCGGTTGATTATTCAAAATCATTGTTAACGCGCTCGTCTTTAACACTCCAGCAAACCATTGCCATTTTGCAAATACAAGAAAAGCATTATTATCAATTAAGAGACCTTCGATTAGCATTAGCTAGCGCTCAACGGGTGCAATTATTAGCGACGGACAACAACTTAAAAAAAATAGCTGCTGATGCTGATAAAACGATCGGCATCTACCACTATTTAATGGGCGAATATTCTCAGTCTATAACCGCTTCTCAAGCCTCATTAAGTTACTATATAAATTCAGCTGAGCCGCTTAGATTAGCCGGTTTATACAATAATCTTGCCTTAGCTTATATTGATCTTGGTGATACCAGCAAAACCTTAGTAAACTTTCAATTAGCTGAAACCATTTACAATAAATTTGGCACTAAGCAAGATCAAATTGATGTTCGTTATAATATCGCTGGTTTATATTTACGTTTAAAAAGATACGATGTTGCGATTGAACTTTACCTCGATGTTATTGCACAGCTCCCCTATGTCGATGACAAAATCACTTTAGCTAAGGCTCAGGGTGAATTAGGCACGGTTTATAAATATTCAGGGGAGTACCAGAAAGCCCTTAAATTGCTGCTACAAGCGATAGCGTATTTTGAACAATCCAATAACACCTATTACCTAGCGTCTTTTAGTCATAATATTGCTGGCCTTTATAATATGATGAACCAGCCAATAAATGCCACCAAATATGCAACTCAAGCGATAAATTTGGGTAAAGCATCAGACCATAAAACGGCCTTAGCAGGCGGGCTTTATAGTTTAGCGCAAGCAGAGTTTTCATTAGGCTATGTTGAAAAATCGTATCAAAATTTACTTCTCTCTGATGAAATAGCTAAACAAATGGGTCATGAAGAACAAATAACGAATAATATGGCGCTATTAGCGTTGATTTATGCGGCACAAAATAAGCAGAGTGCGGCGTTTGCAACACATCAAGAATATATCAAAAGAACAAGAAAAATTGCTAATAATCAGCTCAATAGCCAGCTATCAGACTTCGAGTCAAAAAAACTAAGACAAGAAGTTAGTCAGCTTAAGCAAAATAAGCAACTTCAGGCCTTGGAGACAGAGCAAGCCGATCAACAGCGTAACTTTAGCCTAGTCGCTGCTTGTTTTATTATCGTACTGGTGTTGTTTATTTTGAACCGAAATATTGAAAAACGCTCTAAGTTAAAATTATCTGAGCGAGTTAAAAATCGTACTCAAGAGTTAGAGCTGCTCACTAGCGAGTTGGTCAAGGCTAATGCCATTAAAAGTCAATTTCTTGCGAACATGAGTCATGAAATAAGGACGCCTTTAACGTCAATTATTGGCCAAGCAGAGGCGATAATAAATGGTGATATTGATGAGGGGCACCTGCACAAAGAAGTTAAAATTATTCACGGCAATAGTTTACATTTATTAGAACTTATTAATAATATTTTAGATTTAAGTCGGGTCGAGGCTAATAAATTAGAGCTAGAACTTGTCGAGCAAGACTTACAGGTTATTTTACATGATATTGCGAATATTTTTATCAAGTCAGCAACAGTTAAAGGCTTACAATTTCAAATAGTGCATACCTTGCCAAGTAAATTCCTCCTCACCATTGATGGCTTTCGTCTAAAACAAATTTTAATTAACTTATGTTCTAATGCCATTAAATTTACCAATAAGGGCTCAGTTACCCTTGATATATCGGTGAAAAATGCGGCGTTAACGATTGCCGTAAGCGATACCGGTATTGGCATGAGTGAAACACAATTACAGCAAGTCTTTACCAGCTTCACCCAAGGTGACAGCAGCATTAGCCGAAGGTTTGGCGGTTCAGGTTTAGGTTTGTGTTTATCTGAGCAATTAGCAAAACTAATGTCAGGTAAAATATCAGTAACAAGTACGCTAAATAAGGGCAGTACTTTTACGTTAGTCTTACCTTGTAAACAACTCGAATCGATTCAACTAGCAGATATTCCTCCTACTAAAATTGTCGCTTGTGCATTAACGGCTGTTGCCCGAGAGAGTAAGTTTGAAGGGCAAGTTTTACTGGCCGACGACCATGATGATAATCGTCGTTTAATCGCTCGTTTATTAACATCATTAGGTTTAGAGGTCTTGTCTGCTAGTAACGGTCGAGAAGCAGTTGAGCTTTGTTTAAAAAGCAATCCTAACCTCATTCTTATGGATATTCAAATGCCAGAGATGGATGGTATTGAGGCTTTTAAAGTATTGCGACAAAAAGGATGCCTTCGCCCTATAGTCGCACTAACAGCCAATGCTATGTCCCATGAAGTTGACAAATATTTAGCCCTTGGCTTCGATGGCCATTTAAAAAAGCCTATTGAGCGAAAATTATTTATTGCGACCATCGCTAAATACTTTGGTGAAAAAATGGATGAAAGCGCAGCTGAACGTGTTATTTCAACCGTTGATATGTCTGATTTAGTCACTGAGTTTAAATCGAATTTAGTGTTAGAGCAGCAAGATATAATTCTTCACATTAAAAATAATGAATTAGAAAAACTGGCTGAATTGGCTCATCGTATTGCTGGCGCGGCACAGATGTTTGGTTTTTCGCTTGTTTCAGTGAGTGCGATAAAATTAGAAAAAAATATTAAAAGCGAGTCTTCTCAGCTGATCAGTGAAGCGGCGCAAAGTCTACTTAATGAAATAGACCAAGTGCTTTGGTAGAGTTATTACCCTTAGTTTTCATCCATTAATGATCTTCTTGATAAGTAAACACTTGGCTTATTGGTTGTTCAAATAGATCAGCAATTTTAAAAGCAACTTCTAAAGAAGGAGAATACTTTCCTTTTTCAATGGCGACGATGGTTTGCCTAGAGACTGAAACGCTATCGGCAAGTTTTTGCTGAGTCATTTCTTGGTGCTCAAAGCGCAGTTTTCTAATATTATTGGTAATAACTTTAGCCATATTAATAGCCTCGACGATAAGAAATTAACTTCACTGAAGAACAAATAACCTCTGCAAGTAAAGAAAATGCAATAATTAAATGCATAATTTCATACTCTTTAGCTAACCCCGGCATTGAAAAAGTAAATTGTGCAAGGACTGGAAACAGAATATAGAAGGTCACACAAAAAACACCAAATGATAATATCTTATAAGCATATGAATTTGCGCGCCTTGAAATAATTTTATCACGCTCATCACTCTTATCATTTGCTTCTTTGTGCTTAAAAATAGCTAGGGTGGTTTGCAAGATGATTTCCAAAAAAATGGTATAAATCACTGCACTAAATAATAGGCCATACATAGTCTCGACAGAAAATAATTGCCGCTGATATAAATTAATCACGCCCAAGGTATAATTGCCCCAAATACCAAGTGTAATTAACAGTGATACTAAAATACTGATTGCCCTGTAAGACATGTTCTTTCCTTTTTGTGATTGAATTTTTTGACACTGTGTCTAATATATTTGACATTGGTTTAGCCTAAGGCTTAGTTGGTGGTATGTCAAATATTTTTTACATTTTGATTGGTTTTTTTACAATATGGTCATTTTAAATGAAGTTAACGCGGATAAATTTGAGGGAGGAGCTACCTTATCACTAATGTTTTTAAGGATATTTCTTTACATAAAGTCGGCGGTAAGAAAGCTTTAGCGGGTTGCAGGGTAATACTGTCGTCGTTTTAACCATCACAAAGTAATAACAACTTATGTACGGTTTTGATGTTACGTGCGGTAGCGGTGAGTTGTAGTTTTTTTTCTATTAGCTTATTGGTAAGTTTGCTCTTTCCTAAGCCCTGAGGGCAATAGAGATAAATAACCTCTTTACCTATAACTAATTGTTCTGCATTGGTTAGATAACGAGCAAGAACTTGTGTTTGGTCATCTGATACTTTTTTAGAGAGAAAAAATATTAAAATTTTACTGCCTTCTTGTTCGATATTAATATCGCTAAAAGGTAATTTGTTAGCGGTATTGGCTAACTCGCTCTTGGTTAATATAAGTACCTCAACGTCAAAATTAAAATATGCGTGAATCGCTGTTTCGAGTGATGATTTTAACTCTTCTTTATTATTGGCGCTTTGAAATACGACATTACCACTTTGAATATAAGTGTTTATATTTTCAAGCATCAGTGATTGATAGAGTATTGTTAGCTCAGCCATTTTTATTTTTTTTGGCCACTAACATTAATGCCCCGCAGTAATGAAATATAAGTGTTCATCGTTAAGCCTTAACCCCGTTAAAATTTAATTTTTCTTGTCAATATATCCTTAAACATCACCCAGTCGCCGAGTAAACTATAGAAAGGATAGGTAAATGTGGCGGGTTTGTTTTTCTCAAAGATCATATGTCCCAGCCAAGCAAATCCATAACCTATCACAGGGATAAACCATAAGCCTTGCCATAACGCATAGTTAATACAATAAACAATCAGTAATATTATTAACGACGAACCAATAAAATGTAAGCGTCGACAGGTAATATTTTGGTGTTGGCTTAAATAAAATGGATAAAATTCGCTAAAGGTCTGGTATTTTTTTACCGCCATTAGTTATTCCTCTGGTAAGTGATGTTAATTAATTTTACTGGTCAATATTTTTAAGCCAATCAGTATCATTGCTCCGCCTAAAATTCGGTCTATCCAATGTCCCAAACGTTGAAATTTTTCATTTATTTTTGGCTGAGATAGCAAAACTACCACAGATGAAAACCAAGCGAGTTGAATAGCCATCATCCAAAGACCATAAATAACTAAGTGTAATAACGGTAAGTCGGGAGAAAGTACCACGGTAAATAGCGCGACAAAATAAATCGGTGCTTTTGGGTTTAAGGCATTACATAAAAAACCAACACCGATATTTTTGATAGATGAACGTTTTATCGACGGTGTTGCATCAGCTTTGCTACTGACTTCTGTCGAGGCTTTCGCACGAAGCCCTTGAAGCCCTAGATATAATAAGTAACAGCCACCTAATATCTTAATTACCCATAGCGTTGCTGCTGAGTTAGCGATAATGGCAGCTAAGCCTAAAGCAGAATAAATTATGTGTATCGATAAACCAAGCGCAATGCCGATACTGCACATAAAGCCGGCTTTTTTGCCGTGGCTTAATGTTTGTTGAGACACTAAAACAAAATCAGGCCCTGGTGATGCGGCTGCTAATAAATGAATTGAACTAATTAACAGTAAACCTTGTAAAAGTTCCATGGTGCTTCTCGTTGATATAATTAATGAAACTTTAATATTCTTTGACGTGTTCAGCAAGTAATGAATGAGTAACTAAGGTTTTGTTTTAGTTTCTGAAAAAACTCACCGGCTATCTTTAAAGTTAATCTTCAATCAGTACTTGAGTCTGCGCTATTAACGTGATGTTTTTTTCTTTATATTAAGCCCTTTTCTTGCTTTGTCTGTTGGACAATCATAGCAAGACAGTTAACCACTTTATGAACGAGGCTGGGTAAATTTTCAATATCCAGCGCATCAATTAAGTTCTTTACCTCAAGTCCTAGCTCAGTATCACCGACAATTTTTAAGCGTCGTTGAAAGAATAAGGTATCGGGATCCTCTTGACGCCCAGCAATTAATAGTAAGTCATCACTACTGGCTGAAAAGCTTACATCAGCTGTTTGTCTTTGCTTATCTTCGGCCATAATCAATTGACCGTTGTTACTGCTGAGTAACCAATTTAATGCCAAGTCGGTTACTGAAATATGTAGCCATTTATCTTCTAAAAACGCGAAATCATTGTCGGCTAAGGCTTCTTTAAACACCGATTGTAATGCGGCCAACAATAACTTTTTTTGAAGACTATAAGGGACAACACTTAACGTTGGTTTTAATATTTTAGGGACTAAATCAACCACAGTAGCCCTGAAGGCTAGCGGGATTTTTTTAATATTTACAGCGCTAAGTAAGTTTGAACATTGAGTAATATTAAGCAAAATTGTGGCAACATTTTTTAGGAGTCATAAGAGAAGTGTACCGAATTGTTTATTTATTATTTGGGGGTAGATCAAGTTTAGGAACAAAGATTATCAAACAGTATTAAAAACTAAGAAGTTATTTCAGGTCAAAAAAGTACAAAATTTTTAGCGCTACACTTCGGGTACCTTTATTCTTATTAATTATTTTGTCTACTTTATGGAACTCTTATGCCCAGCAGGTAACCTGCCTGCACTTAAAACTGCCATAGATAATGGCGCTGATGCCGTTTATATTGGGATGAAAGATGACACCAATGCCCGTCATTTTGCTGGATTAAACTTTAATGATGGCAAGCTTGAAAAAGCCGCTGATTATGTACATCGTCACGGTAAAAAGTTACACCTTGCTATTAATACTTTTGCTCATGCTGGCGGTGAACATCGCTGGCGAAAAGCTGTCGATAATGCCGTAGCTATTGGTACGGATGCTTTGATTATCGCCGATTTGGGCGTGCTTGATTATGCTGCGAATAAATACCCAGATGTTGAACGTCATGTTTCTGTGCAAGCCTCAACCACTAACATTGAGGCGATAAACTTTTTTGCCAATAACTTCGCCGTTGAACGGGTGGTCTTGCCACGCGTACTCTCGATTGGGCAAGTTAGACAATTAGCGAAAATAAGCCCAGTAAAGCTTGAAGTCTTTGCTTTTGGTAGCTTATGTATTATGTCGGAAGGGCGCTGCTATTTGTCTTCTTATATGACGGGTGAGTCACCAAATACTGCGGGTGCTTGCTCGCCAGCAAAATATGTTCGCTGGCAAGAAACAACAAAAGGTTTAGAGAGTCGTTTAAATGGTGTGCTGATAGACCGCTATCAACCTAATGAAAATGCAGGATATCCAACGTTGTGTAAAGGGCGTTTTGAGGTTGATAATAATGTTTATCATGCCCTTGAAGAGCCAACCAGTTTGAACACCTTAGCGCTTATTCCAGAGCTCAGTAAAATGGGGATCGCTTCAGTTAAAATTGAAGGACGACAGCGAAGCCCGGCATACGTTGAACAGGTTACTAAAACATGGCGTAGTGCCATTGACCGATTTAAACAAAACCCAGATAAGTTTACCGTTGAAGGTGCGTGGATGAACACCTTAGCGAACCTTTCAGAAGGCACGCAGACGACACTTGGCGCTTACCATCGTAAATGGCAATAAGGTAAGCGCTTAGTGCTAAATATGCGTTTATCCATGCTCATAGCTTGCCATTATTTGCATAGGCATTAATAACGGCAGTTAAAAGAACTTACTTTGCACGATAGCCTAATGTCAAACAGTAAAATAAAAATTGGAAACACTATGAAATTTTCTCTTGGACCTAGTCAGTTTTTTTGGCCAAAAGCTGAAGTGGAATCTTATTATCAACAAGCTAAAAATAGCGCAGCGGATATTATTTATTTAGGTGAAACCGTCTGCTCTAAACGCCGCCAGTTGCGAGCTAAAGATTGGATAGGCTTAGCAAAAGACTTGGCGGGTGACCTTGATAAAGAAATCGTTTTATCTACCATGACTTTACTTGAGTCCTCTACTGAAATACAAACCATGCGAAAGCTTTGTGATAATGGCGAACTGCTCATTGAAGCGAATGACCTTAGCGCTGTACAAATTATGCATCAGCTGAAAATGCCATTTGTTGCGGGGCCAGCAATCAATTGTTATAACTTATCAACATTGAAAGTCTTAATTAAGCAAGGTATGAGTCGTTGGGTTATGCCTGTTGAATTATCAGGCGATTGGCTGAAAACACTACTAATACAGGCAGAGGAAGATAATGTTCGTTCACAATTTGAGTGTGAAATTTTTGCTTGGGGTTATATGCCACTGGCTTATTCTGCTCGTTGTTTTACCGCTCGTTCAGAAGACAAAGCTAAAGACAATTGCGAACTTTGTTGCATTAAATACCCATTAGGCAGGAAAATGAACAGTCGTGAAGGTGAACGTGTCTTTGTCTTAAATGGTATACAAACAATGTCGGGCTATCAATATAACTTAATTAATGAAGTACCAGATATGGCGGAAATAGGCGTCGATATTGTCCGTATAAGTGCAGACAGTGTGGATGCCTTTACTAAGATATCTTCCTTTAAAGAACAGCTTGGCCAAGCTAAACATTATCCACTAAATAGTGTTGAAGAGTGTAATGGTTACTGGCATAAGATTGCCGGCATGTCCTTAGCATGATATCGGATTTTATGCTGTAAATAGTCACCTTCAATAGCGATAAAATGGTGAGTGTATTAATCAGTTTTGCTCACTTTTTAAGCTGGTAAAAAAGCAATATTGACTTATTAACCTAATATGTACTTTTTAAAAACCGTGTTATTCATTTTGCTGACCGGCTTTTTATTTTTCTTAGTTGATTCTTACTGGCTATAAAGGATAATAGCGATACTTATAATGACTAAACACTGAACCTAATTAACCATGCGTATTGATAAATTTATATGTAAGAGCACTGAACTGACCCGAAGTGAAGCGAAAAAGTTGCTTAAAATGGGCGATGTTCGAGTTAATGGTGAAGTGATAAAAAATGCAGCGACACAAGTGCATGAAAATAACAGCGTTACTGTTAACGGTGAAGCGCTCACGGCGCGGACTTCTCGCTATATTATGATGCATAAACCCTTAGATACTATTTGCAGCAATATCGATGAAGTCTATCCGTCTTTACTTAATTACATTGAAGTGGACAAAGTATTTGATCTTCACATTGCTGGGCGCTTAGACGCTGATACCACAGGTTTAGTATTAGTCACCGATGATGGCCGTTGGTCGCATAATATTATTTCACCAAAAAAAGACTGCGCTAAGGTTTACCGCGTTAATTTACGTAATGCGATATTACCTGAAAAGTCAGCTGAGCTCATTGAGCGTTTTACCGCTGGATTACAGTTACAAGGAGAAGAGCAACTGACTCTGCCGGCTAAACTAGAAATACTCAATGAAAAAGAAGTATTACTGACTATCACCGAAGGTAAATACCATCAAGTTAAGCGAATGTTTGCCGCGGTTGGCAACAAAGTGGTTGCTTTACACCGTCAGCAAATAGGCAAGATTAACTTAGATATTGAACTAGGTATGTGGCGCTATTTAACAGATGCCGAGGTAAATAGCTTTTAGCTAGCTAACTTCCTTTACTGTTGAGATCATCGCTGGCTATTATCCTTGTTGATTAACAAGTCAGCATAGACAGCATAGCTGGCATAACCCAATACAGGAAAGACAATAATTAATAGCGGTAGCGCTATCACTAAGGTTAATGACGTTATCATTACTAGCGTTAGTGCCCATTTAAACATTAATTTTTTATGTTTAAAGACCGTTTTAACACTAATGCTTACCGCATCAACAAAATTTAGCTGTTGATGAATAATCAAGGGTATAGAAAACACACCGAGTAAAAAGCCAATCACTGCGGTTACCCAACCTATCAAACCACTGTAAAGTAAAAACCAAAGTAATGATTCTCTTAACGCTGGATCAGTGATGAAAGCCTGGTCTAGGGGTAAGGGTTCTATGCCAAAATACAGTCCGTAGATGACTAAGGCATCGGTTATCCAAATAAAATAACACAAGGATAAAATAAAGATTAAAAACCAAATACCTTTATTTTGTTGTCCATTAAGCGCAATTAAGTCTTTAAACATAGGTGTTTTGTCTTTTTCTAATAGACTTGCAACTTGTTGAAAACCAATAATAAGAATAGGAGCAACAATAAAAAAACCGGCGATAAAAGGAAAGATAACTAAATCGGCATCAATGCGTAATAATAACCAATAGAGTAGCCCCGCAATAATGCAAAAAAAGCTGCTAAATACTATACTGATGGTTTTAGTTTTCATGAAACTTGACCAGCCAAATGCTAACCATTTTTTTATTGATGGCGTGGGTTTATCCATAATACTGAGTCTTTATTTACTTATAACGATAACAGCATTTTACCTGAGCATGTTTTTAAATGGGTTGCTGAAGAACATCTATTTGATTTGTATCAAAATCATAGCGGTAAATAATAGCCGGTTAGCTTAATTGCACTATTTATATAAAAAATTAAACTTTTACTCTTAGTTGCCGATTAAATGTACAACAAGACAATAACCAATGAATGGACAACTAAAGTGGATGTACTGATAGACTTATTGCCTGCGGCCAATCAAGTAAAAATCGCTCAATCAAAAAAAGATAAACGCCAAGCTAATAAATATAATCGTCAAATGAACTCAGCAGTAAGTCTGCCCAATGTAGCTGGTGATACTGAAAACGGTCTTAGGATAAAAAAAATGCTTTGGACAGGACCTGAACGCCGCTCATCTGCCGATCGTCGCCATTTAAAAAATAAACGCGGGCGTTGGTTAGAGTCACGCGACAGAAATGATCGCCGAACGACTCAATATGCAATATCAGTTAAAATTTAATTACGCTTTACTTCTTTTGTAACTGATTAAATTTTTCCATTTGCTCTGCTGTTGCAGGCAGTTGGTGTTTTTCTTTCCATTCGCTATAAGGCATACCATAAACTTGCTGACGAGCAGTTTCTATATCTACTTCAACGCCTAACTTCTCTGCCTCTGCAACGGTCCATTTAGAAAAACAGTTACGACAAAAACTCGCTAAATTCATTAATTCAATATTTTGCACATCTTTTCGGCTGTCTAAGTGAGCAAGTAAACGACGAAAAACAGCGGCTTGTATTTCTATTTCTTTGTCCATATTCATCTCTTTATTTAGTTAACTGAAGTTGACTCTTCAACTTCTTTAATGGGTTTTTCATAAGGTAAAATACGAATAATCATGCCGATATAAGGATGATCAAAATAGTGTATTTCGGTACTTCTAACACGTCGGTCTTGCTTAAAATTTACGGTTTTCAAGGCTGCCAATGGTTGCGTTTTATCGCGAGGCAATAATTTTTGTGTTGCTTGTTCGGCTAACGACATATTCATCACGTTAAGATCAGCGGTAATGTGCAAATAAAAATCAACTTCCACTTTAATAAAACCGTCAAGTGTCCAATCCTGAGGTGGTTTAACCGGGGCTGTTTGCACAGTTGTCGCGTGGAAAATTGCCTCGGTATTGGCTATGTCTTGCTCTATTTCAGCGAGTAAACCTTTTGTCTCAGCAGGTAAGTTGGGCAGTTTTATCAGCAGCTCTTGTAAACGTTCTGTCATTATTTTTTCTTTTACTGCTTTTTCTGACCCTGCTATTTTATCTGGGTTATCTTTGTATAAAGCGTTATTCAAGGCCACTTCTTGTCTTTGTGCTTCTTTACGTTGTTGTTGTTGTTGAAATTGTTGTAATTCATTTTGGTATTGCTGAGCAAAATTTTCACCGGCAATAACTTTCAGTGGCACAGCCAATTTTTTGGTTTTTGTTTTTTGACGCCAGCCAAAATGCAGTAATGGTTTGAAATTTCTACTGCGGGCTATTTCTTTAACAATATCGTCAAGTTGTAATGATTCTTTATTAAGTAAGTAGTCTTCATCGCTATAGATATCTTCAATATTATTAATAGTAGGCGGCACCTCATCAATATTAAAAGCGTTATAACTTTGATAAACGTAGCTATTGGTTGATTGATTTAAATGCTGAAATTCCTCTACAGAAATAGTACAGATACCATCGGTAAATGAGGCGGTTTGGTTGGCATAAGTTAAGGGGGTGGTTGAAAATTCAGCCGCGGCTTCCTCAAGTAACATTAAGCGTTGTGTTAATTCTTTTTTACTCATCACTTGTTGTGGTAACGGGATAGCTAAGCTGCTGTTATCTGCTTTTAATGAACTATTTATTGGTGCTTGGCTATCATCTATATTGTCTAAAGCCACTTGTTTATATGTGCCATCGCTAAATTTTGCTATTGATGACGCTGTTAACGACTCGTCTATAGTTTGGGCTGAAAGTATTTGTAATTCAGCTAAGCTTTTAGCAACATAGTAAGGTTGCTCTTTTATGGCCGTTATCGCTTGCTCAAGGAGTGATTGGGCATAAGTAGGATTATCACAATGGGGTAATTGTTGTTTTAAGCTGGCAATGTCAGGATTAAGGTAGGGGCCTAACAAATCAATGATAGTTCGATATTGGGGCAAAACCGTATTATTAGGAAACTTCTCTTTTAATTGCGCTTTGTCGCCTAATTGACTAAACAGGATCACTTCCACTTCAAACCAGCGGTCGGCATTGTCTTCATCAGCCGCAAGGGTTTGTGGTGAAAATATTAAGGCTACACAGAGCAGCGTTAAATGTTTTAATTTCATTAATCATCCAAAGAGTTATAACCTGCCTTGTTATTGTAAACTAAGGCATTGAGTCTACTCTGTTATCTTACGGTTATTTTTTCGTTTTTACTAAATCATTTAACATAGTTGTTACTAAAATAAAGCGTGACTTACTGTCTTCAGTGGCAATTTTAAACTGGAGTTTATTAGCACCGACTAATTTATAAACTTTTGGCTGTTGCTGAATGAGACCGATAATAAGCATAGGATCAACTTTTGTCTCATCGCTAAACTCAATAGAACCTCCAGCTGGGCCTGCTTCAATGCGAGAAACCCCTATTTTTTGGGCCTTTAAACGTAACTTAGCAATATGGACTAAATTCTTAGCGGCCTGCGGTAATAAGCCAAAACGGTCAATTAATTCTACTTGAATTTCGTCAAGTTCATTTTTATTACCGCAACTGGCGATACGTTTATAAATACTTAATCGCAAACTGACATCAAAAATATAATCGTCAGGTAGCAGTGCTGGTACCCGCAATTCAATTTCAGTTTGCTTAGCAGTCATATTTTCAAGCGATAGCTGTTTACCTTGCTTTAATGCTGAAACCGCTTGGTCGAGCATTTCCATATAAAGGGTAAAGCCAATTTGGCTCATTGAGCCACTTTGTCCCTCACCCAATAATTCACCAGCGCCACGAATTTCTAAATCGTGCGTGGCCAAGGTAAAGCCAGCGCCTAAATCTTCAAGTGACGCAATAGCTTCAAGACGCTTTTTCGCATCTTTAGTAATACGTTTAACATCTGGCGTTAATAAATAAGCATAAGCTTGATGATGAGAACGACCAACTCGGCCTCGTAATTGATGGAGTTGCGCTAACCCTAAATGGTCGGCTCTGTCCATAATAATGGTATTAGCTGTTGGCACATCAATACCTGTTTCAATAATCGTCGTACAAACTAAGACATTGTAACGTTGGTGATAGAAGTCGCCCATAATGCGTTCGAGTTCACGTTCGCGCATTTGTCCATGAGCTGTGGTTACTTTTGCTTCTGGCAGCAGTTTTTGAATATCTGCGGCGGTTTTATCTATGGTATCAACATTGTTATGTAAAAAGTAAACCTGACCACCACGGAGGATTTCACGTAAAATAGACTCACGAATAAGGGCATCGTCACGTTCGCGAACAAAGGTTTTTACCGCTAAGCGTTTTGCCGGCGGTGTGGCAATAATCGATAAGTCGCGCATGCCGCCCATCGCCATATTTAATGTCCGTGGAATAGGGGTTGCGGTCAATGTTAAAATATCAACATTACTGCGTAATTGTTTGATTTTTTCTTTTTGTTTTACACCAAATCTATGTTCTTCATCGACCACTAATAAACCTAGATCTTTATATTTAATGCTATTTTGCAATAACTTATGGGTGCCAATAAGAATGTCTATTTGGCCTGATTCAACATCGGCAATAACAACGTTTTGCTCTTTGGCTGTTTTAAAGCGTGACAATACTTCGATAGCAACTGGTAAATTAGCAAAACGGTCGCGAAAGTTTTCATAATGTTGTTGGGCAAGCAAGGTTGTTGGCACTAAGATAGCCACTTGCTTGCCGTCGTTAACGGCAACAAAGGCGGCACGCATCGCCACTTCAGTTTTACCAAAACCGACATCACCACAAACGAGTCTGTCCATGGCTTTATCGCTGAGCATATCAGAAACTACTGCTTTAATGGCTTGCTCTTGATCAAAGGTTTCTTCAAACGGGAAACTGTCTGAAAAAGCTTGATACTCGGCTTTGTCACGTTTGAATTGATAACCTTTATTACTGGCTCTGCTGGCGTATATATCGAGTAGTTCAGCCGCCACGTCACGCACTTTTTCAGCGGCCTTTTGTTTTGCTTTACTCCAAGTGTCATTGCCTAACTTATGTAACGGCGCACTTTCTGCGTCGGCGCCTGAATAACGGCTAATTAAATGCAATGAGCCAACTGGTACATAAAGCTTTGATTCGCCTGCGTAAATTAAAACCAGAAACTCAGTGGTTATGCCACTATTTTCAATGGTTTGTAAGCCCATGTAGCGGCCAATACCATGCTCAAAATGGACCACAGGCTGGCCCATTGAAAGCTCGGCCAAGTTTTTAAAAATAGCATCGGCTTGAATATTTTGTTGTTTGGTGCGGCGGCGACTTTGTTTTACCCGCTCTCCTAAGAGTTCATCCTCAGTGATTAAGGCAATGGCATTTTTCTTGGCGATGCCTTTACTTTGAAAGATAAAGCCGCTGCTCAGCGTATTTACTGTGATGCCGAGTTTGTTTGGGCTGGCGATAAAACCTTCAATATCATCAAAATATTGTGGCTTTATCTGGTTGCGTTCTAATAGCTCCAACACACTTTCTCGACGGCCTTGGCTTTCGGCAACAAATAAAATTTTATCTGGGGTGGCTTTGTCGTGAATAAAATTATTGATTAATTCAAAAGGCTGTTTCAGTTGATGATTAACTGTAACATCAGGTAAGGGCGTGACATCAAAACGGATATAACCGGCTTTTGACTTTTCAATGTCGTCACTGTCAGTTGCTGGTAACGCGGAGGCTACCGGCGCTTTTTCTATGGCAATTCGGTCAAAAGGTTTTAAGGCACGATAAAACTCTTCACTATTTAAAAAGAGTTTCTTGGGGGCTAATAATGGCCGAGTCAGATCATAACGACGTTCTTCAAATCGGTAATCAATATCAAGCCAGTACTGTTCAATAGCCTTATCAATATCGCCGCTGAGCATTATCCGGGTATTTTCGCCTAAATAGTCACACAAGGTGCTCGTTTCTTCAAAGAACAAGGGGAGGTAATATTCAATACCTGCTGGCAAAATACCATCACTGACCTGATGATAAATTGACTCTTTATGGATGGTATTTGGGAATTCTTCTCGGTATTGACGACGAAATAAACTTATTGCTGCTTCGTCGGTAGGAAATTCGTGTGCGGGTAATAAATTTATTTCGTTTATCTTATCACTTGAACGCTGGTTTTCAGGATCGAACAAGCGAATATCATCAATTTCATCATCAAAAAAATCTAAGCGAAACGGCGTTTTACAGCCCATCGGGAACAAATCAAGAATTGCGCCGCGTGCAGAGAATTCACCATGCTCCATCACTTGCTCTACGCAGCGATAGCCACTGGCTTCAAGATTTTGTCGCATTTGATGTAAGTCTTTTTTATCACCTACTTTTACGATCAAACTATTTGTACGCAAATACTGCGTTGGCGCAAGGCGTTGTAATAAGGTTGAAACTGGCACAATAATGATGCCATTTTTCATATTTGATAATTGGTAAAGCGTTGCTAGTCGCTGGGAAATAATATCTTGATGCGGTGAAAAGGTATCATAGGGCAACGTTTCCCAATCAGGAAATAAGCAAATAGGCAGTTGGCGCTTTTTATTTAAACTTTTTAATTCTTGTTCAAAACGCAATGCTGACTGGGTGTCGTTGGTTAATAATAACATCGGAGCGTCGGCATTGAGAGCGCCATGGTATATAGCTAGCGTGTCACTACTACCTAGTAAATTAGTCCAATGCTTTTTATCAGCATGTTTGCCACGACGTTTAGTTAATACAGGTTCAAATAAGCTAGCAGTTTTACTCATGATTTCTCTATCAAATAATTATTGTTAATAAGGCGCGCTAAAACAGCGCATTATCTTAACATGAGTTAAGGTTAAATTTTAAGAACGAGTAAATACTTTTTTGTTTAAAAAACTATAGTGATATAATAAGGCCCAGCTTTACATTGGGTAGAGCCTGCTGTGTTTTTTGGAGAGTTTCGTGACCAATAATGATGTTTTACGTCGTTTAAGATATACCTTTAATTTTAATGATCAAAAGATGATCGACCTATTTAATTTAGCAAAGTTAACGGTAAGTCGTGAACAAATCAGTTATTGGTTGAAAAAAGAAGATGATCCACAAGTGGTTAACTGTAGCGATGTTCAGCTAGCAACTTTTTTGAACGGTTTAATTATTGACAAACGTGGCGCCCGTGATGGTGAAACACCGCCAGCTGAAAAACGAATGAATAATAATCTTGTGCTCAATAAATTAAAAATAGCGTTAGCACTGCGCGCAGAAGATGTTCTCGATATGATGTCTACCTCGGGTATACGTATGACTAAACCTGAATTAAGTGCATTTTTCCGTAAGCCCGATCATAAACATTACCGCGCGTGTAAAGATCAGTTTTTGAGAAACTTTATTCAAGCCATAGATACTAAATATCATGTTAACCGTCCTGAAAAATTCACCCCAAAGCGTGAAGTTGAAACGGTAAAAAAAGCAGAGCTACCTAAAAAAGATTATCAAGCCGCCAAGCCGAAAGTCAGTAAAATATACATAAACCCCAATGCGACTAAAGCAAGCCCTAACGATGATGATAAACCGAAACGAAAAGTGTTAAAACTTAAGCCATCAGATATTTACAAAACTTAGTTTATACAGATGATTATGCAGTAATAGCTGTGCATAAACTTTGCTAATAACAAGCATATAAATAACAGGAAGTATAATGACTGAACCATTAAAGAGCGATAATACCACTCAAACAATTGAAGTTCCCTCATGGTTCAAAGTTGTCGGGACTATTGCATTGATATGGAACTTACTCGGTGTACTCGCTTTTGTTGGACAAATGATGATTACGTCCGAAATGATTGCAGCATTGCCGGATGCCGAACAAGCGCTTTATGCGAGTACACCTCTATGGGCTAAGGCCGCTTTTGCTGGTGCTTTTGGCTCCTTGCTCTTGATATTGAAAAACACCCTAGCGACGCCAATACTGGCTTGTTCATTAGCGGGAGTTTTGTTGCAAATGTTTCATTCCTTTTTTATCAGTAAGTCTTTAGAAGTCTATGGGCCGGGTAGTGCGGTTATGCCGGTAATGGTAATACTGCTTGCCAGCTATTTAGTTTGGCTTGCTAGAAAGGCGCAAAGACAAGGCTGGTCTAGTTAGCTTAGAGATTAAGAATTAAATTAACTGAACAATGAAAAGGGACTTTTACCTGAGTATTAGTTCCTTGTCATAAGTAATCGCAAATTATTCCCTTCTATCGTAATTATAGAGCGACTTATCGAAGAGTTATTGCTATGGCTATTCGATTCGACTAAAACTAGATAAACGAATACTTGTCTGCAATATATTTATAATGATTCATTAATATCTATAACAACGAGAAAATTATGACTTTAAAAAATACACTACTGCTAGTGGTTATTTCTAGTTCACTACTTGCTGCTTGCTCAGCACAAAAAACAACTACTACAGCAAAAAAAGTATTGAATGAAGTTGAGAAAACGATTGTCGTTAACGCCATGTCCGAATCAGAAAAAGCTAACCAATTATTCGATACTATTTTTGATGAAGATGTTTCTCGTAGCCCAATGACCCAAACCTATTTAGGTATAAAAACTGACTATGATAAATGGGATGATATTTCTGAGGAGAATAATACTAAAGAATTATCGATCACTAAAATAAATCTTCAGCGTGTTAAAGCCATTGACAGCACTAAGCTAGATGAGCAAACATTAATTAGCTATCACTTACTTGTACAAAAATTAGAAAATAAAATTTCTGATCATAAATGGCGTTTTCATAACTATCCTGTCAATCAAATGTTTGGTTTACATTCAAGAGTACCTGCTTTTCTAATTAATCAGCACTCCATTAAAAACATTAAAGAAGCTCAAGATTATATTGCCCGTGTGCAAGGTGCTAATTCACTTTTAGAACAACTCACTACACAACTAAAATTACGCGAACAGCTCGGTATCATGGCCCCTAAGTTCGTTTACCCTCATGTTATTCGTGACTCAAAAAATATTTTGCAGGGGGCACCCTTCTCGGAAGGTGAAGATAGTACGATATTGGCTGATTTCACTAAAAAGGTGGATAAACTTGCGATCAGTGTCGACGAAAAAAATGTCCTAATGGCTGATGTTAAAGTGGCTTTAATAACTAGTATCAAACCTGGCTATGAGCAATTAGTCAGTTACCTAAAAGTATTAGAAAAAAAAGCAGATGATAAAGATGGCGCGTGGAAGTTTCCACAAGGTAAAGCATTCTTTAACAATGCATTACAACGTACCACAACAACAGACTTAACGGCCGACCAAATTCATCAAATAGGGCTAAGTGAAGTTGATCGTATTCACAGTGAAATGCGCGTTATTATGGAAAAAGTTGGTTTTAAAGGGGAACTTGCTGATTTTTTCGAATTTATGCGCACTGATAAGCAATTCTATTATCCGGCTGATGCAGCAGGAAAACAACGTTACTTAAACGAAGCTGTCGCGTTAATCGAAGATATGAAAGATCGCTTAGACAGCTTATTTTTAACTAAACCCAAAGCTGAATTAACTGTAAAAGCGGTTGAAGCCTTCCGAGAAAAGTCTGCCGGTAAAGCTTTCTATCAACAACCTGCACCGGATGGGTCTCGTCCAGGGATTTATTATGCCAACCTTTACGACATGAAAGCTATGCCAATTTATCAAATGGCGGCATTGGCTTATCACGAAGGGATACCGGGTCATCACATGCAAATAGCGATAAAACAAGAACTAACTAATATCCCTAAATTTCGTAAGTTTGGTGGTTATACTGCACACACTGAAGGCTGGGGCTTATATGCAGAAATGCTCCCTAAAGAAATTGGTTTATACCAAGACCCTTATTCTGATTTTGGTCGTTTAGCTATGGAGTTATGGCGAGCGTGTCGTTTAGTAGTAGATACTGGCATTCATTCGAAAAAATGGACGCGTGCCCAAGGAATTGGCTATTATGTTAACAATACACCTAATGCTAAATCTGATGCAGTGAAAATGGTTGAACGCCATGTCGTTATGCCATCACAAGCAACAGCTTATAAGATAGGTATGTTAAAAATCATAGAATTACGTGAGCAGGCTAAGGTTGAGCTTGGTGATAAATTTGATATTCGTGAATTTCACGATGTAGTACTTCGCAATGGTCCTGTACCTTTAAATGTTTTAGCTCAATTGGTTAATAGTTATATAGCCAATAAAAAAGCTTAATCTAAGCTAGGCAATAAGGTCATTAATTATAAAAAGACAAGGACAAATTTGTCCTTGTCTTTTTATGAGCATTAGATAATTAAACATTGATTATCATTTACTTTAAAACGCTTATTCTTTAGAAAAAACGAATACTGCTTTCATTTTTAAGTAACTTTCCTACTTATTCAGTAAAATTGATAATTTGCCGATATAAGCGCTATTCCCTTTGATTAACTGTTGTTATAATGCCGAAAAATAACGTAATTTAAATTCTTTTTAGAGGTTTTGTGGATGTCGGAAGCTGAAAAACGCCCAACAAATTTTATTCGTCAAATTATTGATGCGGATCTTGAAAATGGCAAACATTCGAGTGTGCAAACTCGTTTCCCTCCAGAGCCAAATGGTTTTTTACATATTGGTCATGCGAAGGCAATTTGCTTAAACTTTGGCATTGCTCAAGATTATCAAGGTTTATGTAATTTACGTTTTGATGATACCAATCCTGAAAAAGAAGACATTGATTACGTTAACTCGATTCAAGAAGACGTAAAATGGTTAGGCTTTGATTGGGCGGGTAAGGTTCATTACTCATCTGACTACTTTGATCAATTGCACGACTTTGCTGTTGAATTAATAGAAAAAGGCTTGGCTTATGTTTGTTTCTTAAATGCTGATGAGGCTCGAGAATATCGTGGTTCACTGAAAGCGCCAGGTAAGAATAGTCCATTTCGTGATACCAGTGTTGCAGACAATTTAGCACTATTTGCTAAAATGAAAGCCGGTAAATGTGCAGAAGGCGAATGTGTTTTACGCGCTAAAATTGATATGACATCAAGTTTTATGTGTCTGCGTGACCCTATTATTTATCGAGTACGTTTTGCTCATCATCATCAAACAGCTGATAAATGGTGCATTTACCCGATGTACGACTTTACTCATTGCTTATCTGATGCCATCGAAGGGATCACCCATTCACTTTGTACATTAGAGTTTCAAGACAACCGTCGTTTATATGACTGGGTACTTGAAAATGTATCGATTGATGTTGTGCCACATCAATATGAATTTTCACGTTTAAACCTTGAATATACGGTAATGAGTAAACGTAAACTTCATACCTTAGTCGATGAAAAATTAGTTAATGGTTGGGACGATCCACGTATGCCTACGATTGCTGCCTTTCGCCGTCGTGGTTACACACCAGGCTCATTACGTGAGTTTGCTAAGCGTATTGGTGTGACTAAAATGGACAATACCGTGGAAATCGGTGTTTTAGAAGCTTGTATCCGTGAAGACCTAAACGACAATGCGCCTCGTGCTATGGCGGTGCTTGACCCGATTAAATTGGTGATAGAGAACTACCCAGCAGGACAAGTAGAAGAATTAACTGTAAAAAATCATCCAAGTGATGATGAACAAGGTACTCGAATTGTTCCTTTCGCTGCAGAACTTTATATTGAAGCGGAAGACTTTCGTGAAGAAGCCAATAAAAAATATAAGCGTTTAGTGCTTGATAAAGCGGTGCGTTTACGTGGTGCTTATGTTGTTACTGCCACACGTTGTGACAAAGACAGCGAAGGCAATGTTACTACTGTTTATGGTAATTATAATGCCGATACCTTAGG
The DNA here is from genome assembly GCF_007954355.1 of Colwellia hornerae. Taxonomy (GTDB): domain Bacteria; phylum Pseudomonadota; class Gammaproteobacteria; order Enterobacterales; family Alteromonadaceae; genus Colwellia_A; species Colwellia_A hornerae. The sequence continues at coordinate 85,766 of NZ_VOLR01000005.1, read as the reverse complement.
TAAAAATCCTGAAGATGGTACTAAACCCAAAGGTGTTATTCATTGGGTTGCTGCTCAGCAATCTATTGATGCAGAAATTCGATTATACGACCGTTTATTTAATATACCAAATCCAGCAGCCGCAGAAAACTTTCAGAGTGTGATGAATGAAGATTCGTTAATTACCATCAGCCACGCTAAAGTTGAGCCTTCATTGGCCAATGCAAAACCCGAGCAAGCCTTTCAATTTGAACGTCAAGGTTATTTTTGTCGTGATAATAAAGACTCACAAGGTGATAAATTGGTATTTAACCGTACAGTAGGTTTACGTGATACTTGGGCTAAAATGGACAACTAATTAGCCCACAAATGAGTTTTAAAATCTTCATCTACTGGACGTTATTCCGGTATATGAAGGTTTTTTTTTGTCTAAATTTAATGGTTAATTTTGTTCGTTATATACATTTAATTAAATTATATTGTAATTTTTAATACCTGTAAGTATGTTGTTTTAATATCGATGCAACAGGCAAGTATGGAGATATCTATATCTTTGATAAGGTTTATTATTAGGCCTTGGCTTGTTAAGCTTTTTTAACTATTTTAGTTTGCTTTATAAGCTTTTTTCAAAGATCATACCGGTTGATTTTATCGAATAAGTTATTATTTAATCCTCGCAATTTTTACAATGTCCTTTGCGTTTTATGTAATAGAAAATACAACATTCAGTTCAGGATTATTAACAATGACTCACTAATCGTTTAAATACCCTGGAGAGGGTGAGTATAATTTCGATTTATGTGTGAAGAATCTATAGGGAGTATGGATTTGATTATTTGTAAAAGAGCGGTCTATCAATTTTTGATATTTTCTGCCGTATATTTTTTTGCTGTAACTCATTCGGCATTGGCTAATGATTTGAATGCCACCTTGAATAGCATTGAGCCATCTTATCGTTATGATTGCTCGGTAGACAAGGGGGTAAGCGATAAAGTTGAAAGATATTTAGTTGATTTTACTGATTTGTCTAATCAAGAACGCTCGAAACTGCTTTGGCAAAAAGCGATGGAGTCATACTGTAGTGGCGGTTTCAGTGAAGATTATATACAGCAATTGGAAGAAATAATTCTGTTGCCAAGTAACGAAATCAACAAGACTGTTTTTTTGATAGCTATCTATGATTTAACCAGTTTTTATTCTCGGTATTCGCTAAAAAAATCGTGCGATTTTTTACATGCCAAACGTTTGCTCGCCAAAGATCCCCCTCAAGCGTTCCTAAAGTATTTAGATTTGGCAGAACTTCAATATTGTTCTGCTCTGAGCGCAGTAGAAAAAATTAGAGAGTTCGTCAGGCTAAAGGAAGTAAGCAAAGCGGATGACTACTTTATCGACCATATCTACGGGAATATAGCTGAAATATATTCATCGCTTGGTCAGTTTTCCCTTGCGGCGAATACATACAAAAAACAATTACCCTATATCAAGGATGATTTTGATCGCAATTGGTCTTATTATTCTATTGCTACTGAATTATTAGATGCGGGTAAAATTGCAGAAAGTAAGCATTACTTAACAAAATTTGAATCAGGAGGTGACCTATTTAAAAGTACCGATGATTTCAAAACGTTATTAATCATTTTAAAAATAAAATTCGCTTATCAAAATAAAAACTTTGAATTAATGGGAGAACTCATTGACGAATTTGAACCATATCAACGTGTTACTGAAGAGTTGTATCAAGATAATAAAATGGTTTTATATAAAGCTATTGCGTGTTTAGAAAACAATAGAACGGAATGCGTTAATACTTTTATCGCACAGAAAGATCTTTTAATTAAGCAAACTAAAAAATCAAACTTGCATTATCTTTATGAATTTTTGATAAAACATTACCTTTCTCAAAATCAATCATCAAAAAAGTATTTTGAAAGCTACATCAATATCAATCAACAAGCCCTTATTAATCAACAGAACTCGGTTTCTATTTTAGGTGTTGCTGAGCTGCAACAGGATATAGTTGCACTGGAACTTGGCTTAGTGTCGACTCGATTAGAGAAATCAAGAATTACCTTGATTTTATCATGTATCTTAATATTGGTTTTAATAACGGTCTGCGTATTTATATGGCAACAAAAAAATAAACAAAAAATATTATCAGAAACTGATGAGCTAACACGTATCTATAATAGGCGAGCTATTTTCGAACAAATAATGAACCTTAAAAAGCCACTGAATAATACTATACACGCTATTATTATGTTTGACTTGGATGATTTTAAATCAGTTAACGATAAGTATTCACACCTTTGTGGTGATAGAGCCCTGCGACATATCGTTAAACTAACCAAAGATAATATCCGACAACAAGATCTATTTGGTAGACTTTGTGGTGAAGAATTTGTTCTGTGTTTAAAGGACTTAGAAAAAAAATCTGCACAAAGTATTGTTGAAAATATTCGTAGTAGTTTTGAAAATACGCCGATATTGATAAATGATGAGATAGTGCTAACGGTTACGGCAAGTTTTTCTATAACCTATATAGATAAATCGATTTCAAGTTTTGACAGCGTTTATCAGCGCTTAGATGATGCGCTTTATCAGGCAAAAGATTTGGGTCGAAATAGAGTTGTCGAAGCTTAACTCAGGGGAGGTTTTGTTAAGCGATACTCAGCACGGAAAACTCAACCAGAGACTTACATAGCTACTTTAATTTACCTTGTTTTTTTGCTGGCTAGTGACTATAAAAATAAAGCCAGCTGATGTTAGCTCAGCTAGCTTTATGGGTTGTTTGAGAGGGGAACCTATTGGTTTTTGTTAATGTGTTGCCGCCTTCATTTGTTGAACAAAACTTGTTAATGCAGCTAACATAGCCGCATTATCTTCAAGATTATTTTCAATGATTTTAACCACTGCCGAACCGCTTATGGCACCAGCTGCGCCAGTTGCTAACGCTGCTTTTACTTGCTCTGGATTAGAAATACCAAATCCTATTACCCCAGGTGAGGCATTATTAGCTTTGAGCTTTTCAATTAAATGAACAGCAGGATGAGCCTCCTCGACCGATGAACTACTTGGCGTATCCATACCCGTTACACCCGCACGACTTAATACGTAAGTGTAGCCATGGCTGTATTGTGCAACCTGTTTTAATGTTTCCTCACTGCCATTAGGCGGAGCAATAAATATTGGCGCAACACCATACTTTACTGCAGCTGCACGAAAGGGGGCACTTTCACGCAAAGGTAAATCGGCAATTAACACCGAATCAACACCTACTGCAGCGGTATCTCGATAAAAGCTATCAATACCGCGTGCAAAGACTAAGTTGCCATAAAGTAATAAACCAATAGGAATCTCGGGCGCGTAAGCGCGCACTTTAGCTAAAACATCTAAACAGGCATCCGTATTGACCCCAGCATTGAGTGCACGCAGTGCTGCTCGCTGAATAGTAATACCGTCAGCACTTGGGTCAGAAAATGGAATGCCTAATTCTAATGCATCAGCGCCGGCGTCTATTAATGCTTTAATTATTGCAAATGATTGCTCAAGATTTGGGTCGCCTATAGTAACAAACGGAATAAAAGCGCCTTGATTCTTTTCTGCTAATTGAGCAAAGGTTTGCTGATAACGTGTGGTCATCTGCTTGTTTGAGGTATCACCTAAACTCATTATGCTTCTCCTTGATTTTTTACTTCGTTTTCAGCTTGTAACACTGTTTGTACATGCGCTAAATCTTTGTCACCGCGTCCTGATAAATTGACAAGAAAGACCGTTTCTTCAGTAACCGCTTCGGCCATTTTTATCGCTTGTGCTAAGGCATGTGAAGACTCAAGTGCCGGAATAATACCTTCATTCATCGCTAACAGTTTAAAAGCTGTTAATGCTTCATCATCATTAATAGGCACATATTGAGCACGGCCAGTATCTTTTAAAAAGGCATGTTGTGGACCCACAGCAGGATAGTCTAGACCGGCTGAAACAGAATAAGACTCTTCTATTTGTCCTGAATTGTCTTGCATAATATAGGTATAATTACCGTGTAACATGCCTTTAGTACCGGCAACTAAGGTGGCACCATGTTGGTTGGTCGTAACGCCTTTACCACCCGCCTCAACGCCAATTAATTTCACATCAGTTTCTTTGATAAAGTCGTTAAAAATACCTATGGCATTTGAACCTCCACCTACACAAGCAATGACGTAATCAGGTAAGCGACCTTCTTGTTTAAGGATTTGCTGTTTAGCTTCTTCGCCAATCATTTTTTGAAATTCACGAACTATGGTTGGAAATGGGTGAGGACCAGCGGCAGTGCCTAACAAGTAATGAGCATTTTCATAATTTGCAGACCAGTCACGTAAAGCTTCATTAACGGCATCTTTTAAAGTACCAGAGCCGGCAGTAACGGGAATAACTTCCGCGCCCATCAATTTCATGCGAAATACGTTAGGTTGTTGACGTTCGCAATCTAATGCGCCCATATAAACTCGACATTTCAACCCTAACAATGAACAAGCAATGGCTGAAGCCACGCCGTGCTGTCCAGCGCCGGTTTCAGCAATAACTTCTGTTTTACCCATACGTTTAGCGAGTAATGCTTGGCCGAGTACTTGATTGGTTTTATGGGCGCCGCCGTGTAATAAATCTTCACGTTTTAAATAAATTTTAGCTAATGGGTTTTTACATAAATTACGGGTTAAGGTCAGTGGTGTTGGACGGCCCGCGTAGTTTGTGAGTAGGTCATTAAACTCAGTTAGGAAATCTTCGTCTTGTTGTGAGTCGATAAATGCTTGCTCTAATTGCTCAAGGGCAGGTACTAATAATTCACCAACAAACATACCGCCAAACTCACCAAAATAGGCAGGTAAAGTTTTTTTTGCTTGGGTTTTTTGTTTACTCGTTTGCTCTGTCATTTTATTTATTCCTAATGCTTTATACAAGTTACATAAACTAAGTGAGCGATTTTATATACGTATAAAATCGCACTTAGTTTGTGTGTTCGGTATTATTAATAATGTCTAATAGCGGCGAAAACTTGTTGAAGTTTTTCACGGCTTTTAACGCCTGGGCTTGTTTCAACACCTGAGTTGAGATCCAAACCAAATAAATCTAGTGTTGTTTGCTGGCTAACCGCTTGTGCAATGTTATCTATAGACAAACCACCGGCTAGAAAACAATGGCTTAAGTCTTGCGCAGATTCGGCTAACGCTCGCCAATTAAAGGTTTCACCACTGCCAGCATTTTTGCCATCTAGCACATAAAATTGCGCATTATCAGTTAATTCAGGTACTTGGCTTTCGACCGGTAAAGCTTTCCAACATTGACAGCCTTTGGGTAATAATGGTTGCAATGACGTGATATATTGTGACGTTTCATTGCCATGAAGTTGCACCGCAAATAAGTTTAGGCTGTGCGCAAGTTTCGCCACCTCTGCAATGGCATGATTAACAAACACGCCGACGTAACGTAAAGAGGGAACCTGCTCGACAATCATTTTTGCTTGTTGTTCGTCAACATATCTTGGCGACTTTTCCGCGAAAATTAAGCCACCAAATTGTGCGCCGGCATCAACAGCACTTTGGGCATAGTCAACTTGTGTTAAGCCGCAGACTTTATTATTGCCATAAATGAGTTTACGACAAGCTAAATCAATATCATCTTCTGCCATGATTGAACTGCCCACTAAAAAGCCATCAACTGCTGGTGCTAACTCGCGAACTTGTTCGTTGGTATAAATACCCGATTCAGAGATAACGATGCGATCAGCAGGCAGTGTCGGCGCATAGTCAAAGGTTCGAGCGATATCGGTGGATAAGTCGCGCAAATCTCGGTTGTTAATGCCAATCAGTTTAGCGCCTAAATCAATGGCTCGGTCACGCTCTTCATCATTAGAGATTTCAGTTAAGACCGCTAAGTTATATTGCTCAGCGATAGCTGATAAATCTTTATATTCTTGATCAGACAAAACACTGAGCATCAACAAAATAGCATCAGCACCGTAATATCGCGCCAAATAAACCTGGTAGGCATCAATAAAAAAATCTTTATTAAGTACCGGACAATTTACCGAGTCAGTCACTATTTTTAAATACTCAAAAGTGCCTTGAAAGTATTTTTCATCAGTTAAGACAGAAATAGCGGCAGCATATTTATCATAAATCTGGCAAATAGCCTTAGGGTCAAAATTTTCGCGTATTAACCCTTTCGATGGCGAAGCCTTTTTACACTCTAAAATAAAGCCCGCATGCGCATGACCTTGTTTTCTATCGAGTGCGCCATACATATCTTTTTGAGTGGCTACTAAAGTGTCAATAAATTCACTTAATGGAAAGTCAATTTTACGCTGTGCTATTTCGATACGTTTATCAGCAACAATTTTTTCTAATACATTTGCCATGTTATGCCATTGCCTTTGAGTCTGAGTTTGAAATTACGACCATATTCTCTAAGGTCGTTAATGCTTTACCTGACGCTAATACGTCACTTGCCATGTTAGCGGCTATTTTTAAATCACTCGCTTTATCATGTAAATACAATAATGCGGCGCAGTTAATAATGACGGCATCATTATGAGCAGGCTTGCCGTTACCGCTGAGAATAGCGCGAATATACTCGGCATTTTCTTGTGGGGTACCGCCTTTAATATCTTCTAATGTGTAACTGGGTAAACCAAAATCAGCGGGAGAAATGGTTCGGTTTGTACATTGACCATTGGCTATCTCGCTAATTTGCGTTTCGCCGTGTAAGGCAATCTCATCTAAACCGCTACCGTGAACGACCCAACCACGCTTAACCCCAGTTAACAGTAAACTTTTTGCCATGACCTCGATAAGCGCTGGCGTATAAACACCGAGTAACATAGTGCTTGGTGAAGCAGGGTTTACTAATGGCCCTAATATATTAAATAACGTGCGCACTCCCATAGATTTTCTCACTGGAGCTGCATGCTTAAATCCCGGGTGATAAGCGGGAGCATATAAAAAACATAAATTTGTTTGCGCTAAACACGCACTAGCTGTCGTTGGCGACATCATTAAATTGACGCCAAAGGCCTCCAGTAAATCTGCCGAGCCGGACATGCTAGAAACACTGCGATTTCCATGTTTCGCCATTTTCAAACCACATGCTGCGGCTAAAATTGCTGCGGTAGTTGATATATTAATGGTATTCGCGCCATCGCCACCGGTACCTACACAGTCAGCAACGTTATGCTCTTGCCCAGGAAATGGTGTTGCTGAGCCTCTTATGGCTAGGGCAGCACCTGAGATTTCGTTAGCCGTTTCGCCCTTTATTTTTAAGGCAGTTAATACACTCGCTAACAGTACGGGTTCAACTTCACCTTTGATCATATTTTTAAAAAAATCTTCAGCTTCACTCTGGCTAATATCATTTCCATCAACGAGTTGTTGTAAAATTTTACTCATAAGAACCTTCCGCTGCTGTTTTTTGTGGTGAAGCCAGTAAATAGTCAATAGTTTGCGCTAATAACGTGCCGCCATAAGTGGTTAGGATTGACTCTGGATGAAATTGAAATCCTAGGGCTATGTCTTTTTTATGCTCAATAGCCATCGGTAAACTGATTTGTTCAGCGGTGATATATTCAGCAATAATATCAATAGTATTAGGTACTTCACTTGCGATCAGTGAGTGGTAGCGAGCCACAGGTAAAGGGTGATTTATCTGGTCAAACACACCCGTTTGACGGTGGGTAATACTCGAGGCTTTACCATGGACAATTTCAGGTGCACGGATAACTTTACCGCCATAGTGTTCAACTAAAGCTTGATGGCCTAAACAAATGCCTAAAATTGGAAATTTACCGGCACATTGAGCAATTAATGCCATTAAACAGCCGGCTTTATTGGGTTCACCTGGGCCAGGCGATAAGACCAGTAATACTCGGCCGTTGAATTTTTGCATTTGTTCAAAGATAAAATCTGCCGACAGGGTGTTTCGATATATGGTCGGTTCAAACCCTAAACATTGAAATTCATCGACCAAGTTGTAAGTAAAAGAATCGAGGTTGTCGAGCATGAAGATTTTAACCTTGCCATTATCAGGGGTTTCTTGATGACTATGCATGATTACTCTCCTTGCACGTGGTGTTTAGGCTAGCGCTGTTGCTACTTGGGGCGGCAGTTATCTCAACAGTGAACCGTTCTGCATGTTGAATGGCATTAATGACCGCCTGTGCTTTTTGCTTGGTTTCATTGGCTTCTGACTGGGGATCTGAGTCGTAAACAACACCGGCACCTGCTTGAACATGCGCTATACCGTGTTTAACAAAAGCAGAACGGATAACAATACAGGTATCCATTTCACCATCACCGGTTAAATAGCCAACCGCGCCACCATAACTGCCTCGACGCTTGCCTTCTACTGCTCGGATTAATTGTGTCGCTTTTACTTTTGGTGCTCCCGATAAAGTGCCCATATTCATACAAGCTTGATAAGCATGCAGAGCATCAAGGTCGAGCGCTAAGGTGCCACACACTCTAGAGACTAAATGCATAACATGAGAGTAACGGTCAACTTTTAATAAGTCAGCAACATAGCGAGTACCTGCTTGACTAACGCGGGCAATATCGTTGCGGGCTAAATCAACTAGCATAGTGTGCTCGGCTAACTCTTTTTTATCTAAACGTAATTCAAGTTCAATACGGCTGTCTAAATCAAGGGAAATTGAACCGTCTTTATTAAGTCCGCGCGGACGAGTTCCTGCAATGGGATAAATTTCTACTTGACGATTTTTATGTTGATATTTTAAAGCAGATTCTGGCGAAGCACCAAAAATACAAAAGTCGCTGTCTTTTAAGTAAAACATATAAGGGCTAGGGTTGCTTTGCTTTAACGCTTTATAAGCATTTAAAGTATTTGAGCATTTGAGCGAAAAGGTCCGAGAAGGTACCACTTGAAAAATATCACCGGCGCGAATATTTTCTTTTAACTGATTAACGGTGTCACAGAACTGTTGATCTGAAATGTCGCTAATAACTTCACTTTTTTCAATCGGCTTGTCATAAGCCTTTTCTTGAGCAATATATTGCTGGGCTAAAATATTTTTTATATCAGCTAACCGTTGACGAATAGTCACGAGATTACTATTTGCCGCTTCTCCTGAAAAAACATTACCAATAACTTCAGTTGATTGCGCTTCATGATCGATAACCACAACGGTTTCAGCTAAATAATAGACGAAGTCTGGGCAGGTATTATCACCTTGGCTTACTGTCGGTAATTGCTCGGTCATCGACATCATATCAAAAGCGAAGACGCCACCTAAAAATATCGCAAAAGGGTGACCGTTGCTATTTTTAAGCTTGTTGAATAAGCGCAAACTTTGAAAAGGATTAATAGCGAGTAAGCGCGATTTTTCATCAAGTTGTTGCGTGACTTCGGGGAAAATAGCGCTGAGTGTTTTATCTTTAATGGTTAACGTAGCGTGTGTAGCGAGTTGCTGTTGTACAAACTCAAGGGCCGCTTGACCATTGTTAGTTAACGCTTCAAAGGTAACAAGATTACCATGACAGGTAATTTTTAATGCCGCGTCGGTAAGTAATAAGCTTTTTAATTGATGCTTTTTATCAATCTCAGCCGATTCTAATAATAAGTTATTGTCGCTGTTTTGGCTTAATTGGTGAAATATCGCCAGGGGATCGGTCTGATATTTAACGGTTTCTGATAGTGTGGTAACACTGCCAGTTTGCTTATCTATGGTAAGCGTATTCTGATGATTCATATTCTTTCCTAGCTTTTAACGTCTAATTTAAATTAATGGTCAACCTGCATAAATAGGCAATAGCCACCATATAAACCAACTTTTAACGCGCGTAATAATCATGTTTTTCTCGCCATAGTACTTTAGCTTTGAGCTAAAAAGTAAAAAGCCCACTCATTATAAAATAAGCAGGCTTTTTGAATTTTTACGTACAAGTAAACATCACAACCCACTTATGTAGATTTGTGCCACCAACAATTCATCGAAATAGTTTGTTTTACTTGTATCATTATTGTCTTCATCTCAGTAAAATTGCCTTAGCAATTAATTCCCCTATAGAAGAACCGATTATGACTGTATTGTCAACCTCTGATTTAGCTGATTATTATAGCCTACGGGTCGATTTGCACAGTCATACCAAATGTTCTGATGGGACACTGACGCCGCAAGAGCTTGTTGAACGGGCGGTTAACTTCCAATTGAATGTTTTAGCCATTACCGATCACGACACAGTTAAAGGTTTATCTATAGCTAAAGATTATATTCTAGAAAAAAATCATCCATTAACCATCATCAATGGCATCGAAATATCAACCAGCTGGCATGGTTTTGAAATTCATATTGTTGGCTTAAACATTGATGAAAATAATCAACAATTGCAAACGTTAATTGCCAGCCAGCAAGCAGCAAGAGAATTACGTGCCACCACTATGGGTGAAAAACTCACCAAATGTGGTTTCCCTGGTATTTACCAGCAAGCGAAAGAGCTTGCCGGGCAAGGCTCTATAACGCGGGCACACTTTGCTAAAATATTATTGCAAGAAGGCCATGTTGATCATATGCAAAAAGCCTTTGATAAATACATTGGCAAAGGCCAACGCGCGTTTGTAAAACCAAACTGGTGTTCTATTGAAGAAGCGATTGCCGCTATTCATCATGCCGGTGGTAATGCTGTCATTGCCCACCCGGTTAGATATGACTTATCAACCAAATGGTTACGCCGCTTAGTGGTGCAATTTAAAGCCGCAAAAGGCGATGGTTTAGAGATAGTATTACCGCAAATGGCTAACGAACAACGAAAATTAATGCTAAGCTTTTGTTTAGAATATGATTTACATGCATCTATGGGCTCAGACTTTCATTATCCAACGCGCTGGAGTGATTTAGGTCGTAATTTACGTATGCCTGATCAGGTCAAACCGATTTGGGATCTTTGGCACTAGGTCCTAAGTGAGTAACTAAGGTTATACCCAAGCTATTAGCAAAGTTAAGAACGAGCTTAGCAACAGTATTAACAATTAACACCGAAATTAACATCAACATCTTAGTGGAGCAAATTTATGAGTCAGTTTTTTTATGTACACCCAGATAATCCGCAAGGTCGTTTGATGAAGCAAGCGGCGGCCATTATCCAACAAGGTGGTGTTATCGTTTACCCTACCGATTCAGGCTATGCTTTAGGTTGTCATATCGGCGACAAAAAAGCGCTTGAGCGTATTTGTAATATTCGAAATATCGATAAAGATCATAATTTCACCTTAGTGTGCCGTGATTTATCTGAATTATCTGAGTATACCCGTGTTGATAACAGCGCCTATCGGTTATTAAAAGCGAATACCCCAGGTCCTTATACCTTTATTTTTAAAGGGTCAAAAGAAGTACCTAAACGGTTATTAAATCCGAAAAGAAAAACCATAGGTATCCGGGTGCCTGATAATGCCATAGTGCAAGCCTTATTGGCTGAACTGCAAGAGCCTATCATGTCGACAACGTTAATCATGCCGGGTGAAGAACGAGCAGAATATGACCCTGAGCACATTCGCGATATTTTAGAGCACCAAGTTGATTTAATCATTAACGGTGGGCACTTGGGTGAGCACCCAACCACAGTCATTGATTTTTCTGATGATGCAGTGAACGTTATTCGAGTCGGTGAAGGCGACCCAAGCCCCTTTGAATAACTACAACTTATTATGGATTAATAACGAGTGAGTCAGCCGGTTAATTCAAAAGAAAAAACTATGCCACGAGAGATGGTTCAGCAGGTATTACCGCTGGCATTGATCCGTGGTGAAGTGGTGGTTAATAAGCCAAAAGATTTATTTATTCCGCCTGATGCCTTAGAAGTTATTTTAGAGTCGTTTGAAGGACCACTTGATTTATTGCTTTACCTTATTCGTAAGCAAAAGTTTGATATTCTTGATATGCCTATTGCGCCCATCACCACACAATATATGCAATACATTGAATTAATGAAAGAAATCAAAATGGAATTAGCGGCCGAATACCTAGTAATGGCCGCCATTTTAATGGAAATAAAATCACGTTTATTATTACCAAAACAAGTGGTAGCTGATGAGGATGAAGACCCACGTGCCGAATTAGTTCGTCGTTTGCAAGAATATGAAGTAATTAAAAATGCCGCACAACAACTTGATCAAATCCCTCGTCTTGAACGTGATTTTTTTCAAGGCAATGTTGAATTATCTGAAGATTTTCAAGCCGCCGTTTTTCAGGCTGATGTCAACTTAAGTGAACTGGTCAGTGCTTTACAAGGGGTACTTAAACGTACCAAAGCACTAGAGCATCATCATATTGAAAAAGAATCTTTATCAACCAGAGAGCGGATGTCATCAATATTAGCGCAATTAAAGTGTGCTGCCGAAAAGAGCTCAGCTTTCGTTGAATTTAGCGCTTTATTTAACGTCGCGGAGGGTAGACAAGGTGTTGTGGTAACTTTTTTAGCTATTTTAGAGCTGATCAAAGAAAGTTTGATAGAATGTCTGCAAACCACCATTTTTGGTCAATTAAGAGTACGTTTACCAGCATGACAACCGTTGAGAGAATAAAAATAGCTAAACTTATTGAAGCGGCTTTTTTTGTCAGTGATGGGCCATTGAGTGTTAAGCAACTAAAAACAGAGTTATTAGTTAATTATCAGCTTAATCACCAGCAAATTCGTGATGTCATTGATGAATTGGTGATAAAATATAAAAATTCAGGGGTTAACTTGGTGCAGGTTGCTTCAGGTTACCGATTTGAAACGATTAGTGAGCTTAACGAAGACTTAGCTTTTTTTGTTGCTAAGCTCACCAAAGAAAAAACGCCTAAGTATTCGCGGGCGCTCTTAGAAACGCTTGCTCTTATTGCTTATAAACAGCCAATAACTCGCGGCGAAATTGAAGAGATTCGCGGAGTAGCGGTAAGTAGTTATATAATGAAAACATTATTAGAAAGAAACTGGGTGAAAGTGGTGGGTAATAAAGAAGTGCCGGGGCGGCCATCGTTATATGCGACCACCAAAGCATTTTTAGATTATTTTTCATTAACTTCATTAAGCCAGTTACCCGAATTATTGCCTATGGCTGATTTAGGCGCTATAGATAGACCTTTGCAAGCATTGGTTTAGTTATAGCAACAGCAGCCGTATTAATAAAAATATACAAACACTATTTATTTTAGAGACAGCAACGTAGCGGAAAATACCGTGAAGTTACTGACGTAAAGAGAGTTAAAACCATGTCTGAAAAATTACAAAAAGTCCTTGCCCGTGCCGGTAAAGGTTCACGCCGTGAAATGGAAACCTTTATTAGTGCTGGTCGTATCAGCGTTGATGGAAAAACCGCTTTTTTAGGGGATCGCATCGAAGGAAGCGAGCAAATTCGTCTTGATGGTCACATCGTTAAGTTAAAACCTAAAGAAGACGATTTATGTCGTGTCATTATGTACAACAAGCCAGAAGGCGAAATGTGTACCCGTAAAGATCCTGAAGGCCGTCCAACGGTTTTTGATCGTTTACCGCCATTAGAGAATAGCCGCTGGGTTGCTGTCGGTCGATTAGATATTAACACCTCGGGTATGTTGTTATTTACCACAGATGGCGAGCTAGCTAATCGCTTAATGCATCCTTCACAAAAAGTTGAACGTGAATATGCCGTACGTGTTTTTGGCGAAGTTAATGAAGCCATGCTGCAAACATTGCGTGCGGGTGTAAAATTAGAAGATGGGCCGGCGAAATTTCAAAAAATTACCTATAAAGGTGGTGAAGGCCGTAATCATTGGTTTCATGTGGTACTTTCTGAAGGGCGTAACCGTGAAGTTCGCCGTTTATGGGAAAGCCAAGAAGTTCAAGTCAGCCGTTTAATTCGTGTACGCTATGGCGATATGGAAATGAAACGACAATTACCTAATGGTGGTTGGACTGAGTTAGCTTTAGCTGAAGTTAATTACTACCGTAAATTAGTCGGCTTGCCTGTTGAAACACAAAGCAAAGTAAAAGTGGACGAGAAAGTGATGGATAATGCCAAAAGCCGTCGTATTCGCCGCTCAGTGAAAAAACATCAACAAAGAAGTCAACAAGCAACGCGTCGTCGCCGTTAATCTGTTGTTGGTATTGTTGTCTAAGCTGTTATTAATTTTTTAAGGGATACACTTGAATAAAACTTACGTAGAAGATCATGCCTCATTGGTCGTGCTTTGTCAGAAGCTTGCGCAAGCAGACTTTTTGGCAATCGACACCGAATTTGTTCGTACTCGTACCTTATATCCTAAATTGGGTCTTATTCAAGTGAACGACGGGGAAAATTTAGCCTTAATTGACCCCGTTGCTATCGATGACTTATCACCCTTTTGGCAGCTATTAAGCGATGAAAAAATTTGTAAAGTGCTGCATGCTTGTTCAGAAGATTTAGAAGTTTTTCTGACTGCGGCAAATTGTCGTCCGGTTAACTTAATTGACAGCCAAATAATGATGTCGTTTCTTGGCCATGGTTTATCTATGGGCTATGCCGCGATGGTTAATCATTATCTCGAAATAGAAGTTGATAAGTCTGAGTCTAGAACCGATTGGATGAAGCGTCCTTTAAGTGCTAAACAGCTTGATTATGCGCAAGCCGATGTCGAGTATCTATTTCAACTGTATCCGCGTATTCGCGATGAACTTGAGCAAAAAGGCTGGCTTGATGCCGCGCAGGAAGAAAGCGAATTACTGATAGAGAAAAAATTCACCCCAATTGATGAAAGTAAATTGTATCGTAATATCAAGTTAAGCTGGAAACTCAGCGCCAAGCAGTTGTATATCTTACAACACTTAGCCAGTTGGCGTTTTAAGCAAGCGCAAAGTCGTGATATGCCAATAGGCTTTATCGCCAAAGATCACACCTTGTTTGCTTTAGCGGTTCATAACCCTGATAACGTTGCTGTTATGGCCAATCTTGAAGGCGTCGAAATGCTTGACGTTCGCCACAAGGGCAAAACGATGTTGATGGTCTTAAAAAAGGCTGAGCAAGAAGATTGTGGTCAATACCCAGAGAAAATTTTTCGTCTTGATGAATACCCAGGTTATAAACAAATATTTAAGAAAGTGAAAAGCTTTGTTGTTGAACAAGCGCTAAAAGCGGAACTTACCCCTGAAAATTTAGCCTCTAAAAAACAAATTAATCAATTTTTGTCATGGCATTTTAAATTATACAATGCGCCCGAATATAGTGAATCAATTGATATCCTGTCGGGCTGGCGTAAAACCTTGTTCGGTGAGCAACTAAATTTATTCGCCAATAATGATTTTAAATAAACTGTCACTTAGGCATTTTAAAACACTAATACTAAAAACATAGGTCTCCTTTATGCTGTGTACCATTTATAAAAGCACTAAAAAAGCGCAAACATATCTTTTTGTTAAACAACGTGATGATTTCTCAGCAGTGCCGGCACCCTTGATGTTGATGTTTGGTTCACCAACACTCGTTACTGTGATGAATTTAGCAAAAAAAGAAAAACTGGCACTTGCAGACATTGAAAAAGTAAAAGCAAACTTAAATGAGCAAGGATTTTACTTACAACTTCCGCCACCGGTAGAAAACTTACTTGACCAACATAAAGCGGAAATGAAATTAAAAAATAATAATAATGATTAAGGAGTGTTGCATGTCGATTAGCTTTGATATTAAAAAATATAGTCTGTTAATTTGTTGTTGTTTTTTGCTTTGTTTAACTAGCTCTGCTCAAGCAGCAAAAAAAGATCTAAGTGAAGCGGGTTTTGAAATATATGTTGCCGCACTCAAAGTAGCAGCGCTGAGCAAGGGCTATGACAATGCACTTGTTAATAATGCCTTTTCAAAGGTTAAATTTCACCAGCGAGCGGTAAAAGCCGATCGTTCTCAACCAGAAACTGTCGAAACTTTAGATACTTATTTACCAAAACGTGTTCCTGACTGGAAAGTTAATAAAGCACGAGCACTGTATAAAGAACATTTACCGCTGTTAACAAAAATTGGTAAAAAATATAGTGTTCAACCGCGTTTTATCGTGGCGTTATGGGGGTTAGAAACTAACTTCGGTAAAATCATGGGTAATTATAATGTTATTTCGGCATTAACTACGCTCGCATACGAAGGCCGCCGTGAAGTCTTTTTTAAGAAACAACTTTGGGCAGCGTTAACGATTATTCAACAAGGACATGTCAGTGTTGAAAATATGAAAGGCTCTTGGGCGGGTGCTATGGGGCAAAATCAGTTTATGCCAACCTCGTTTGTTGCTTTTGCGGTTGATGGTGATGGCGATGGCAAGAAAGATATCTGGGGCAATTTAGACGATGTTTTTTCGTCTATGGCTAACTATCTTAAAAAAGAAGGTTGGAGCGACGAATTAACTTGGGGTAGACAGGTTAAATTACCGGCAGACTTTGATAAGTCGTTGGCTATTCCTAAAAATACTGGTAGCCGAAAAAACTGGTTAAAAGCTTGGGAAAAAACAGAGAAAACCTTAGCACAATGGCAAGCTTTAGGTGTTAGACGTGCCGATGGTACTCACTTACCTAAAGTCGATATTAAAGCTGCACTGGTATTTCCTGATGATGAAAATGGCCGTGTTTATTTAGCTTATAATAATTATAAGAGTCTAATGCACTGGAATCTATCTTATTATTTTGTTAGTTCGGTCGGTCATTTATCAGACAGAATAAAATTTCCACCTATTCAGTAAAATTCATTCGATTCACCATAGAAAAGTAAAAGAGAAGATATTTATGAGCGAACAAGCTCCTTTTTGGCAAACCAAAAAATTAGAAGAAATGAGTCGACCTGAGTGGGAGTCTCTTTGCGATGGTTGTGCTAAATGCTGTCTAAACAAATTTATTGATGATGATGAAACAACCCAGGAAACAGAGTTACTGCCAACCACTTATATTAATGAAGGTGAGCAGATTCATTACACTAATATTGCTTGCCATTTGTTGAATGAAAAAAGCTGCCAGTGTTCTAAATACGAACAACGTACCACTTTAGTGCCTGATTGTGTGCGTTTGACACAAGAAAACTTAGACGGTGTTTTTTTTATGCCGCCTAGCTGTACTTATCGTCGTTTAAAAGAGGGACGAGGCATGCCTTCGTGGCATCCATTACTTAATAATGGCAAAAAGACCGCTATGCATAAAGCGGGGATGTCGGTTCGAGGAAAAATAGTTAAAGATAACGATGTTGCGATAGAGTATTTTGAAGACTTCATCGTTTCATGGCCGCTCAATGATATCGATTAACCTTATGCTTTGCTTCTCTCTATCAAAAAGGCCAGTGCAAAGGTGATAGCAACAAGGGTTGATGGCTAACGCTTGATTGAGTCGTTACTCGTTGACCAAGGTTCTAATTCTAATTCTAATAAAGTGAAATATAGATGATCATTGATGGTAAGCAGGCAGCTGCTGATTTACGAAAAATATTAACAATTGAAGTCGCCCAGCTTAAAAAAGATAAGGGAGTTGTACCGGGTTTAACCGTGGTGCTTGTTGGTGAAGACCCAGCAAGTGAAGTTTATGTGCGTAATAAAGTAAAGCAAACGCGTGAAGTAGGGATGATTTCTAATGAAATTAAATTACCAAACGACACCAGCGAAGCGCAATTATTAGCAGTGCTGCAACAGTTAAATAACGATGATGCAGTGCACGGTATCTTAGTACAATTACCTTTACCTAAACATATTGATGAAAGCGTTATTATTGCGGCTATTACCCCTAATAAAGATGTTGATGGTTTTCATGCGATGAACTCGGGGCGCTTGTTAAATGGCGAGCCTGGCGCATTAGTGCCTTGTACGCCACAAGGTTGTATTATGTTGACAAAAAAACACTTAGGTGAAGATTTGTCTGGCTTGCATGCGGTTGTTATTGGTCGCTCTAATATTGTTGGTAAGCCTGTTGCACTGTTACTTCTACAAGAAAACTGTACGGTAACCATTGCCCATTCTCGCACTAAAAACCTAGCAGAAGTTTGTCAGCAAGCCGATATTTTAATTGCTGCGGTTGGTCGTGCTCATTTTGTTCAAGCCAGCTGGATAAAACCAGGTGCAACCATTATTGATGTCGGTATCAACCGTATAGAAGATGAAAATGGTAAAGCCAAGCTTGTTGGTGATGTCGACTTTGCTAATGTTGCAGCCGTTTGTGGAGCGATAACACCGGTACCTGGTGGTGTTGGCCCAATGACGATTGCCTGCTTATTGAAAAACACGGTTGCAGCAGCTCGCCTTAATGGTTAATGTTTATAAAATTAACGGTGAAATGTAAACACCAATAAATTCTTCTTGGTTTTCTTTACCCTTAGATATCTTATTAACAGCGGCTCGGGTAATTGTTGTTGAGTTATCTGACCAAAGCCGTTTTGCTGATAAAAGTGACTTAGCGTTTTATCAGCAAAACAAAAGATTTCTTGGTGTTTATCTTGAGTGACAACAAAGGTTAATAGCTGCGAGGCTAATTTTTTTTGCCGAAATGCCCGCTCGATAACCAAACCATGTAAAAACGACTGTTGGTTATTTTCGGCCAGCGTTGAAATTATAACCGCGCCAATCATCTCTGATGAGCACTTAAGCAAGTAAACCTTGTCTAAACCAAGTAGACCGGCGCTATAGTTTTGCTGTTTATAAAAACGCATCAGTGATTTTTTATCACTTTTAGTTGCGGGAGAAAAAGTCGTTTTCATTATCGGGCTTTTGGTGATTACTTGGTTATTGTAAAACAAAAAAACCAAGCAGATCGCTTGGTTTTTTTAGGTTAGGCGTTAATTATACTCTAAGCGCTTTTTCACCACGAGCAATACCGACGCAACCGGAACGTACCGATTCAATTATTTCAGTTTCATTGGCGAGTGTAGTGACAAAAGCATTAAGCTTTTCAGCATCGCCGGTTAATTGAATGGTATAAACTTGCTTACCAATATCGATAATTGAGCCCCTGAAAATATCGGTAATACGCTTAACTTCAGTGCGTGATTTATCGTTCATCGCCAACACTTTAATCAGTAGTAGCTCACGCTCAACATGGCTGCGCTCGGTTAAATCGGTAATTTTAATCACATCAATGAGTTTATTAACTTGTTTGACGATCTGCTCTAATACTCTATCGTCGCCTCGTGTTGCTATGGTTATACGCGACAAACTTGGATCTTCAGTGGGCGCTACGGTTAAACTTTCAATATTGAAGGCTCGTTGTGAAAATAAGCCAACAATACGTGATAAAGAGCCCGGTTCGTTTTCTAATAAAACAGCTAAAATTCTGCGCATTATGCTTTTACTCCTTTTTTTATCCACATATCATCAATTGCGCCCAATCTTATCTGCATTGGGTAAACATGTTCGTTTTCGTCAACTAATACATCAACAAAAACTAAACGGTTTTTAATGGCAAAGGCTTCGGTCAGCTTATCTTCTAATTCATCTAAATGGTTTATTTGCATACCGACATGACCATATGATTCAGCCAGTTTTACAAAGTCAGGTAGCGACTCCATATAGGAAGAGGAATGACGGCCACCATAAACCATATCCTGCCATTGGCGAACCATGCCCAAAGAACGGTTATTTAACGAAATAATAACCACAGGTAAGTTGTACTGTAAACACGTTGAAAGCTCCTGAATATTCATTTGAATAGAGCCATCACCTGTTATGCAAATAACATGGCTTTCAGGGAAGGCTAATTTAACTCCCATAGCAGCAGGTAAGCCAAAGCCCATTGTGCCTAAACCACCAGAGTTTATCCATTGGCGAGGTTTAGCGAACGGGTAGTATTGTGCAGCAAACATCTGATGTTGACCGACATCAGAGCAAACATAGGCTTCACCTTGGGTTATTTTATACATAGCTTCGATTACGCGTTGCGGCTTTATTTGCTCACCTTCTTGCACATAACCTACGCGGTTTAGCCCACGCCAGTGATTAATTTCTTGCCACCACTGCGCTCTTTCTTCTTTATTGGGTTCAAAGTCTGTTGCCGCTAATTCATCTAATAATTGTTGTAACACTACTTCAAGTAGGCCAACAACAGGAATATGGGCATTGATGGTTTTTGAAATAGAAGTCGGGTCGATATCAACATGAATTATCTTAGCATCGGGACAAAATTTCTTAACATTATTGGTTACACGGTCATCAAAACGAGCGCCAAGGGCAAGAATGACATCAGCATTTGCCATGGTTTTGTTGGCCTCAACTGAACCATGCATGCCTAACATACCGATATAATTTTTATGGGTGCCTGAAATGCCACCTAAACCCATTAAGGTGTTGGTGATTGGCGCATCTAACTTTTCAACAAGTTTTGTTAATAATCCTGATGCATTAGCGATAATAACCCCGCCGCCCGAGTAAACGATCAGTTTCTTAGCGGTAGTCATCGCTTTAACAGCTTTCTTAATTTGCTTAGGATGACCTTTAATACTTGGGTTATATGAACGCATTTTAACATCAGTTTCAATATGAAATTCACCCAGACTTGTTGGCATTAATAAGTCTTTAGGTAGCTCAATAACCACCGGACCTGGTCTTCCGGTACTAGCAATATAAAAAGCTTTAGCGATAATATTAGGGATGTCTTCAACTACTCGACAGTTGAAACTGTGTTTAACGATGGGGCGAGAACAGCCAACAATGTCCGTTTCTTGAAAAGCATCATCGCCAATAAGCGTGGTTGGTACTTGTCCTGAAAGCACCACCATAGGAATTGAATCCATGTAAGCGGTCGCAATACCCGTTATACAGTTTGTTGCCCCAGGTCCTGATGTAGCAAGTACTACGCCCACTTCGCCGGTTGCCCGAGCAAAGCCATCGGCCATATGAGTTGCTGCTTGTTCATGACGAACCAGTATATGTTCAACGTCTGTTTGCTGAAATAAGGCATCGTAAATATCTAAAACGGTACCACCTGGATAGCCAAAAATGTACTTCACGTCGAGTGCCGCTAATGCTTTTACTACCATCTGTGCACCAGTGAATTGCTTCTTTGTCATGAGCTTGCCTTCTATAAAGTATGGTTAAACTAAAGTTTCAACAATAAAAAAACCCTCGGTCTTGTGCAGAGCGAGGGTTTATTGTATTGGTTATTTAATAACTTTTCTTACACACAACACCAGCTCCGTAATGGTTTAATGACCATGACGACAGAGAGGAGCTTAGTGTGTAAAAATGTAAAATTCATTTTAAATTGAATCCGAAGAAAAGTATTTATGGCTCTATTTTTAAGATGTTTTGCTCTATGTGTCAATAAATAATTACAATTTAGGCCAATATACTCATAACATTTTAATTGTCAGCTGATGATTTAGCTATATAGCCATGCAACAGCCTTTGCTTTTTGATGACTAGTGATCCTATTAAGGGCTTTATTATGTTTATTTTATTTCGGTGGCGTGTTCAGTTGAACGTGAAATATAGGGTAAATAATATGCTGTTTCATCGACAATAAATCGCTTGATATTTTTGTGCGCTAAATAGCTATCAGTAATGTGTTTGCTGTGGTGAAAGTTAGCGAGTTAAAAATAGTCGCATTGCTTTATGGCTATGCGTTTTAGTTTACATTGCTAATTATTTTAAAGTTAATTTATTATATTTACCCGTTATTTGCATAAATAACAGGACATTTTCTATATTTTAATTACACTTAGGGTTAACTATAACAATAATACGAATTAATAATGTCAAACTTTCTCTTTAAAGAAGAATCAGTAAACGACTCATTAACGGCTAAAGCCAAAAAAAATAAGGTTTGGCGGATATTGGTTATTGATGATGATGAATCTGTTCATCAAGTGACTCGACTGGTCTTAGCTGACGCTAATATTGAACATAGAAACTTAGAAATTATTTCAGCTTATTCTTCTATTGAAGCACGTGAAATATTATTGAAAGATGATACTTTCTGTATGGCCTTCGTTGATGTTGTTATGGAAACTGATCATGCAGGCTTAGAGCTTGTTGAATGGATACGCAATACTTTAAAGAACCAAGCGATACGTCTTATCCTGAGAACGGGACAGGCAGGGTCAGCTCCTGAAGCTAAAGTGATTAAAGAATTTGATATTAATGACTACAAAGAGAAAACTGACTTTACTGCTAGTAAAATGAACACAACCGTCTATGCAAGTATCCGTGCCTACCGTGACATAATGACGATTCAACGTAGTTTAGATGCTTTTAAACAGTTAATAAAAGCCACCCATGATCTGTTAAAAATCAATCAATTCAAGCCTTTTGGCTCTGCTGCTCTAGAACACTTACTGACCTTAATGGATGTTGACAGTTCTGCACTTTATATTGCTCGAAGCCAATTAGAGTATGATGAAACTAGCTCAAATTTAATCATCGCTTGTACCGGTAAATATGTCAGTGAGTCAGATAGTCTTGAAACCTCAGATATTTCTAGTGATGTTAAACGTTTAATCCAAAAAGCCTTTGATAATAAAAAACATTATTTCACCGATGAAATATTTGTTGGTTATTATGAAACATCTGATAATTCAGTCTCGGTACTTTATATTGAGTTTGAAGACGACGCAGAACATTTTAAAGCCAATTTAGCCGAGTTGTTTGCCACTAATGTTGCGCTTATTCTTGATAGTTTATCCAAACAACATGAAATAGAAAAGACTCAGAAAGAGTTGTTGTATATCGTTGGTGAAGCCATTGAAGCGCGTAGTAAAGAGACAGGTTCTCACGTGCATCGTGTCGCACTGATCTGTGAATTGTTAGCGAAAAAATTACAATTAAGTGAGGCCTTTATCAATGCTATTCGTTTGGCTGCACCGCTCCATGATATCGGCAAGGTGATTATTCCCGTCAATTTGCTCCATAAACCGGGCAAGCTTGACGACAACGAATGGGAAATCATGAAAACTCATGCTGACGCAGGATTTCAGCTGTTGTCAAAATCTAAAACAAGTGTTTCAAAACTAGGCGCCAGGTTAGCGCATTATCATCATGAAAACTGGGATGGCAGTGGCTACCCTGATGGCCTGATAGGTGAAGAAATACCACTCGAAGCACGTATTATGGCTATTGCAGACGTTTTTGATGCCTTGGGCTCTACGCGCTGTTATAAAGAAAAATGGTCTAATATCGAGATAAAAGCCTTTTTAATTGAGCAAAGAGGTAAAAAGTTTGAAGCAAAATTGATTGATGTGTTTATGGAGAATTATGATGAGTTTTGCCAAATTAGACTACTGAATCCTGATGATTCTGCATTCTAAACCTAACCACTAAGCCAGACTTATGCTGTCAATTGAAGACGGAAAAGTAGAATATCTTCATTGATACTCTACTTTAAGGTTAACGTAAGCCTAATTTTGGCTTATTTTATCGACCGTGGCTGAGCAGGCTTCAAGAAATATCTCCATAAAATATTCTACTTCCGGCATTTCCTTTTTTAATCCTGTTAGTTTCAATTCTAATCGCTCTTTTACATGTAAAAACTCAGGGTTGTGGTGATTAAGCTCATCAAGGGCTTTGATATAAGCAACTAAAATGTCCGCCGCTTTTACGATCGTCTTGTAGTGGATTTCAACATTATCTTGAACGATGATATCTGAAAAAAGTTCCTGAAACTCTTCGGGTAAAGACGCTAAACATTCTTTTTCTGCTAAGTACTCTATCTTTTTGAATTCTCTTGCTATTTCTTTGTTAGCATATTTAGTTGGGCTAACAATATCGCCATAGCGAGTTTCACTTGCCTCATGATATAAAGCGATGGTGGCGACACGGTCGGCATTAATGTTACCGCCAAATTTTTTGTTTTTAATGACCGCTAACAAATGTGCAACAATTGCCACTTGATGGGAGTGTTCGGCAACGTTCTCAGGCTTTACACAAAACATTAATGCCCATCGTTTGATCAACGGCATTCTGAACATCCAAGCTAAAAAAGTACTTTGCATGGTTATTTCCTTTATAAATGAATCTTTACTGACTATAGGTGCTGAAAAAGTTCTTAAGTTTAGCCATTGCAGGGATTAATTCATCCACATGGGGGAGAAACACTAAACGGAAATAATTTTTCTCTTTGATATTGAATGCACCGCCATGGACTAATAGAATTTTTTCTTGTCTAAGTAAGTCTAAAATCATTTTCTCATCATCAATGATATTGAATTTTTCTTGGTCGACTTTGACAAATAAGTACAGTGCGCCCATCGCAGGGTTACAGGACAAACCATCAATTTCATTGATCATTTTATGCGCTAGATTTCGCTGCTTGATTAACCGACCGTCATCCTTGATCAATTCATTAATACTTTGATAGCCGCCTAATGCCGTTTGAATAGCATGTTGACAAGGTACATTGGCACACAAGCGCATTGAAGCAAGAATATTTAAGCCTTCTAAGTAGTCTTCTGCATGGAACTTAGGGCCACTAATGACCATCCACCCGGCGCGAAAACCAGCAATACGGTAATTTTTCGATAAACCGCCCATAGTAATAATTAAGACATCTTGTGCTAAACTTGCGGTCGGTATATGAATGGCTTGGTCGTACAAAATTTTGTCATAAATTTCGTCACTGAAAATAATTAAATCGTGCTTACGTGCTAGTTCAATGATGCCCTTTAACAGCGCTTCACTGTAAACAGCGCCCGTTGGGTTATTGGGGTTGATTAGCACAATAGCTTTGGTTTTATCGGTGATTTTGTTCGCCATATCCACTAAGTCAGGAAACCATTGGTTTTCTTCGTCACAGCGATAATGAATAGCTTTACCACCAGATAGCGCTACGGATGCTGTCCACAAGGGGTAATCGGGCGCCGGTATTAAAACTTCATCATCATTATTTAATAAGGCTTGCATCGCCATAACAATTAATTCGCTAACACCATTACCAATAAAAATATCTTCAACGCTAACATCTAATATACCCTGTTGCTGAAAATACTGCATCACGGCAACACGCGCAGAATAAATACCTTTAGATTCGCAATATCCTTGTGCTGTGGGTAGGTTGCGAATAACATCTTTTAAAATATCATCGGGGGCAGCAAAACCAAATGGAGCAGGGTTGCCGATATTAAGCTTTAATATTTTATGGCCTTCATCTTCTAATTTTCGGGCTTCGGCGGCGATTTGTCCTCTAATTTCATAACAAACATTATTCAATTTTGATGATTTTTTGATGTTTTTCATTACCGGCGTCTCATAGAATATTTTTCATATTGTGATTGATGATGTATCTCTCATTGTTACTAATAATCAGCCGCTTTGAAACAGTTACTTGCAAGTTTCTTATAGCATTAATGAAATAAAAGCGTCATCTTGTTATTAATTGAGTGAAATTTAAGCACAGAGGTCAATAATGCCATTACCTTTATTATGGTTAGGGGCTGCTGCAATATCAGCATTTGCGGTAAAAGAGTTAGCCGATGATAGGAAAAGACAACAACAAAAACGTTTTTATTATCGCGACGTGCAAAGTCTCGATAAGCTGAAATCGCATGAGTCACCTGTTGTTCAGTACCCAACAGATATCTTCAATACCAGCGAAAAAGTCAAGCCAGAAATAGGCGCTATTGTTTGTTGTGGCGTTGGTGGTTTACTTGATCATACGGGTATTTGGATCGGTGATGATACGATTGTTGAACTTGATGGTAATGGTTTGATTAAAGCTATTTCAGTAGCACGCTTTACTAAAGAGCGTTCAGGTAAATATATTTTCATTGCTTGTGATTCAAAGGGAAAACCTATTGCTAGTGAACTTGCTGCGCAACGAGCGCAGCAACAAATATTTCAATACCGTGATTATCATCTGATAGAAAATAACTGTCACCAATTTATTTGGCAATGTTTTAAGCCCGATGATGATAATTTAACAACATTTAAAGCCTTAAATTTTCGATTAGCGAGATTATTCGATCGGAAAATTTATTGGGATATTTGTGATTGCTGATTAGTTAAGGCGATAAATTAGTGACATTTTTCACTATACTTTTATCGTTAAGGCAATCAGAATATAGCTCAATAATATTGTGCACAATTAAGGTTTACTTTTGAAGGTTTGGTTAAAAAGAATTTTACTCTTGTTCATTACTTTGTTTTGTTTGGTTATTATTGTTATTTTTATGGCTTTACAGTCATCGCCACAGTTACAAAGAATACATCAAATTGATGCTAACTCGGCGGCAGAAAATAAACGTATTGCACAGCGTTTAATACAATCTTTGAAAAGTAACCAACAGCCGATACATTTGCAAGCCACTCAGGCTGAACTTCATGGACTCAGTGCTTTTGCGCACCGAGCCATTCCACAACTAAATGCTAATATTGTTCTCTTTCAAGATAGTGCGTTAATTAACTTTTCTTTAGCCTTACCTTTTCCTGAACTCATTAAATACCTTAATGTTGAGGTGGTGCTTGTCTCTTCAAAGGAAGGCGTTGATTTGGGCACTGTTTATATTGGCAGTGTTGCGCTCCCAGGTAATGGGCTGATTAAATTGGCTGAATGGTTCACTAATCTCTATGTAAAAAAAGAGTTTGGCAGTGCGCTGTTAAGTATGATTAAAAGTGTTGATATTACTTCGCAGCAAATTTCGGTCGCTATTGTACTTTCTGATGATTTAAAAAATGAGCCGTTAAGCAATAAAAATAGCCTTTTTGCTTTACGTGATCAACTGGCTTTATATGGTGATGTTGAGGTGATTCGTTTTTATTATCAAAGCTTGGTTGAGACGATTGAGCAGTCAGACACGATTAACCTTTCGCTAGCCGAATATGTTGGCTTTACTTTTGGTCTAGTTAAACAACGGAATTTAGCGGCAATAACTGATTCGCCTGCGCAAGAAAATCGCGCGGCTTTAATGGCCTTAGTGCTTTATTTTGGCACCAATAAGTTTGAGTTATTGGTGGGTGATATTTCTAAGCTATCAGCTGAGCAATTACAGCAGCGCACCACACGCCGTGCGAGGGTGAAGTTACGAGAAAGAGTTGATATTCAAAAGCATTTTATTTACTCGGTTGCTTTGCAGTTATTTGGTACCAGTACGGCAAGTAATGCTATTGGCGAACTAAAAGAATTTTTAGATTCAAATAGAGGGGGAAGTGGCTTTAGTTTTGCTGACTTGATGGCTGATAGGGCTGGGACTCGCTTGGCAATGCTTGCGACCACCTCTGATGAAAGTGCCTTGAAAGTGCAAGAACACTTAGCTGACATCACAGATGAAGCTTTTATTCTACCTGAGTTGACTGGCTTACCCGAAGGTATATCTCAACAGAAATTTGAACAATATTATCGTGATATTGATTCGTTAGTTTATCGGAGTATGCTGCAAAGCATTGATGAACGTTTACGTAAAATTCCTGTTTATCGAGATTAACAACACTTACTTTTAGGCAATAAAAAACGCGACCTTAAGGTCGCGTTTTATGTTTTGGATGGACATCCTGTATTTCAAGACATTAGTGCATCCTTGCACATTGATGGCAATGAATAACGATGTTTAGCTAAACAAAGACATGATATCACTGATTGCCATTAACGATTTTTCACCACTAATACGGTTTTTCACTTCAACGTTTTGTTCATCAAGGTTACGTTCACCAACAATTAATAATATTGGCGTACCAATTAATTCATGGTCGGCAAACATCACACCCGGACGTTCTTTACGGTCATCGAAGATAACTTCAATACCAGCTTGTTGTAATTGTGCATATAAAGCTTCTGCCGTTTCTTTAACACGGGCAGATTTTGCCATATTCATTGGAACAATCGCCACTTGAAAGGGGGCAATAGCTGCTGGCCATTTTATGCCGTATGCATCGTGATTTTGTTCAATGGCTGCAGCAACAATACGTGACACCCCTATGCCGTAACAGCCCATGGTTAATGTTTGATTTTTACCATTTTCTGTTAATACGCCACAATTCATTGCTTGTGCGTACTTTTCGCCTAACTGGAAAATATGACCAACTTCAATACCGCGCTTAATGACAATATTCCCGCTACCACAAGGACTAGGATCGCCTTCGACGACGTTACGGATATCTTGAATGTTGATTTCATCACAATCTCGTTGCCAGTTAACCCCAGTATAAGATTGACCATTTACGTTGGCTCCACAAACAAAGTCGTTTAGATGAGCAGCACTGCGGTCGACAATAACGTCAACAGACAAACCTTTAGGGCCTAATGAGGTGATATGGCAGTTAGCAATTGCAGATATTTGTTCATCAGTTGCAAATGTTAAAGGTGAAGCTATACCTGATAAATTTTCAACTTTAACTTCATTTAGTTGATGATCGCCACGAAGCACTAACGCAATGAATTTTTCTGGTTCACCTGCAGCACTAGCGCCAAGTACTAATAGTGTTTTAACGGTATTTTTTAAATCGATGTTTGAGGTTTTTATTAAACGTTCAAGCTTTAATTCTACCGTACTAATTTGCTGAGTTGGCTCTGCTCGTTCGCCTAGTGGCGCAATAGCTTCCGCTTTTTCAACGTTAGCTGCAAAGTCGCTAGCATCACTAAAAGCAATATCGTCTTCGCCAGAGTCTGCTAAAACATGAAATTCATGTGAAGCTTGGCCACCAATAGAACCTGTGTCAGCAATGACTGGGCGGTAATCTAAACCTAAACGGTCAAAAATACGGCAGTAGGCGTCAAACATAATTTGGTAAGTTTTCTGTAAACATGCTTCGCCTAAATGGAAAGAGTAGGCGTCTTTCATTAAAAATTCACGACCACGCATCACACCGAATCGAGGGCGGATTTCATCACGAAATTTTGTTTGAATTTGGAATACATTCAGCGGTAATTGCTTATAACTATTTATTTCATTAGCGACTAGCTTTGTAATGACTTCTTCGTGCGTTGGACCTAAAACAAAGGCGCGGTCATGACGGTCATTTATGCGCAGTAACTCAGGGCCGTAATCATTTAAACGTCCAGACTCTTCCCATAAATCAGCAGGTTGAACCATCGGCATTAATACTTCAATAGCACCTGCTCGTTCCATTTCTTCACGAACAATATTTTCAACTTTTCTTAATACTTTCAGTCCTGTGGGTAACCAAGTATATAAACCCGAAGCAACATTTCGAACCAGTCCGGCACGGAGCATTAATTGGTGACTGATCACTTCGGCGCTGGCTGGCGTTTCTTTCAAGGTAGAAAGTAGGTATTGAGTAGTACGCATTGACTAAAGGTTCCGTAAAATATCGAGTAAATAATTGTCGGTTATTCTAGCAGGGCGGGGCGATGGGCAAAAGGAAAATATAAATGTAGAAGCTAAATAAAGATCGAAATAAAAACCCCAAGCAAGCCTATTTATGCCGTTGAGAAAAAATGGGCTTTGTGGATAAAGATAGAAACAAATGCGGCAGTAAGTTTTATTTATTAAAAAAACACCAAAATCACTTCAAATAAAGTTGGAACCTGACTTCAACTGGCATAAGTGAACCTTAATAATCATTCGAAACACATCATAAAATGACTGTGTTAACGTCTTCTGTGTGCGTAAATTTCACGTTAGCTATCGCCCATTCTTTAGGTCAATAGCTAGCCAAAAGCGGACATTAAGCCTTTGCAAATTCAGAAGTATATTCAGGGCACTGTTAGCCAAAATTTTTTGCTCATTTGTGCGGCTGGTTTAAGCTCATTGCTGTCGGTCACATTTCATTTAAGAGCGCTAATTGATGTCGTACAGATGACATTAATAGTTCTAATTATTTTTATATGGATAACTCATTTGTAGATTTTATCACTTACTAAATAAATAACATCGCATAATGCGGTTTAAAAATGGAAATTTAAATGTGTAAATCGTGATTATTTAGAGGTAATTCATTGTGTTGATTTAATTTTACATAGCTAAAAAACAGTTTTTCTTTGCTTTGCTTTTGTTTTGTTTTGTTTTGTTTTGTTTTGTTTTGTTTTGTTTTGTGTAAATATTGGAATCAATTATATAAGCACAAGAAAAAGGATCTTCACTTGCATATTTTACGTATTATATCTCTCTTAACTGTATCTTTATTTCTCATGAGTTGCGGTGGTGGTGGAGAATCAAATAGTTCAAATACAGTAGCCTTTGTGGAGTCCTTAAAGCTGGAGGCTTCATCTCTTTCTAATCCCAAAGGTCGTTTTTTTGATATTACTGCTGAAGTTCGTTTGTCAGATGGCACAAAACAATCTGATGCCCTCATAACAAATTGGGTTGCCTCTGACCCAAGTATAGTGACTATAACTAAACTTACTGATCGATCTGTGCGTATAAATACAAATAATACTGGCAGCGTAGAAATAACAGCCACGCATAGAGGGGTAAGTGCGAGTGTGTCACTTACTATTACACCTGCAGAAATAGAAAATGTCGTGGTAGAGCTTAGGCTGAGGCTTCGAGACTCTATAGCAAAAGGTGCTAATTTTGAAATACACGCGATTGGTATGTCAACTGATCACTTAGCTGTGGACTTAACTAATCAAGTTCAGTGGTCGACATCTGAATCACAAATACTTCAAATAATTGAGGTAAACGATATAGTAAACCTGAAAGGTGAAAACTTTGGAACTGCAAACGTTGTTGCTACGTTTGAAGGAATCGATTATATAAAGGAATTTACCGTTTCAAAAATACAAGCGCTTGCTACTAAAGTTGAGAATTTTGGTGCTTTTGATTCGGCAATTGGCGAAGATGGGTTGCAATATTCTGCTTGGTTTGAAAATAACTTTTCTCTTGACGATAAACTAAAACTAGCAATTTACAATGACTCTCTTGAGTTGATAGACGAAACCACAATGTTTGACAATACAGATGGATTAGGCATTCGCGTCTTAAAAGTTGCTGCGAATTCAGGCTTGAATTCTCCCACACAGGCGATAGTTGCATATACAACCATCGATGGGCTTTATGTCACAACGCGCACAAATAGCAACTGGAGTGCTCCTATCACTATGGCATCAGGAAATACTGGACGTCAATCCATTTCTGAAGCCATTGAGCTGAAGTTAGATGAGTCAGGAAATGCATTATTATTGTGGGAGTTTAATTCACAAGGCTATTATAGTGTTTATTCTAATGAGACTAGGAATTGGTCTGAGGCCGCGCAGATACCTCTACTGGACTTTATGCATGCTTATCCAAAATTTTCTTTAACTTTGAATAATAATGGGCAAGGTATTGTTTTGTGGCAAAGTTGGGATGACAATACTCGCTGGCACTTATATTCAACAATGATTAACATTTCTAATCCTGAACAAACATCATGGTCTGAGCAAATCCTGATCGACAGCCACCGATTAGGTATTGAATACGATGTTGCATTAAGTAATCAAGGACAAATTTTACTTGCTTATGATAGTGAAGATGAGCTCATAAGAGTTGTTAAATATTCTTCTGAAACGGGGTGGGGTTTGCCAATTATTGTGAGTGACAATAATGAACAACGGGGTAGTAGTCCAAAAATAATTCTAAATGACAATGAAAATGCGGCTGTCTTTTGGCACAACAGTTACAACACACAATTGCGGGTAGCTAGATTTCAACCAAGTATAGGTTGGTTAACACCTGAAAATATAGATAACCCAACCGAAAGTGGGCCAGCCACCCCTCAGTGGTTAGCATTCAAATTCACCAATGATAATAAGATTTTAGCTCAACTTTATTTCATTGGAGTTATCCCTTTAGAAGTGTCTTTTACTGAATCTAATTCTTGGCAGACATCCAAGCTTGAAGATATTGCTTGGTCTGCTAAAGGCACTAGAGTGTCTCTAGCAGAAACTGAAATGAATAATGAAGGTAGTGGAATGATGTTTTGGATAGAATCTTATACTGTCTATGAGGATGATGGCAGTAATGGAACTTTAAGCGATTTATATATTGCCCCTTTTCGATTTGAACAATAGGCTAAAAAAGCTGTAAATAAAGAAATTAGGCCTAAGTGCCGAGTGTCGGCAATGGTGGCTTTGTTGACTATCAAGAGGAAGGTAGTTCAATGTTTCTTGAACACTAAAATAGCTCAAGAATCTATTGATGCTAACTTCCGCTATCGTATCAGAGAAGTCCATTTTAGTGCAGATGTAGGGTGTTAGAAAAGGTCTCGAATGTCGCAGCTAAAGCCCTTAAAGTGATATTTTAGAAGTTAACTATTTCAAAGTTTAATTAAATTTTTTGAAGGCTATTTTCGGTGCTTAAACGTAATAATTACAGTTTTCGACTTTATTTAACGGTTTCCATCTTTATTTAGACGGTTCCAACTTTATTCAACTTCTACAATAAATTCAAATCAATAAAGTTTAGTGTCTACAGTGGCTGATTTAACGATTAACACCGGCTAGTGTCTAAGTGAAAATGAAGTCTAATCATTTAACAGACGTTCAGGTTCTGGTGACTTTTCTCCATCAGGGCATTTAACCGAACTTAACTGATCGCCCTTTGGTATTAATTGCCGGTGTTTATCTTGAGTAATTGTTGATATTATTTTGGTAGCTCTGTTATTTTATTGGTAGGTATATTTAATGACAGCAATTCTTTTAAATGATGTGGTGATGACGTTATGCAACATTTAGTTTCAGCAATTTTAGTTCAGGTCGGCTCCGTTGTTCTAGGCAAGCCTAACGAGATACGTTTAGCACTGGCGTGTTTATTAGCAAAAGGTCATCTGCTGATAGAAGATTTACCCGGCATGGGTAAAACCACATTGGCGCAGGTGTTAGCAAAAACGCTTGGGCTGAGTTATCAACGAACACAGTTTACCAGTGACCTGCTACCGGCGGATGTTATTGGTATCTCTATATTTAATCCGGAAACTAAAAAATTTGAACTTCATCGAGGACCGATTTTTAATCAAGTGGTGCTAAGTGATGAAATCAATAGAGCAAGCCCTAAAACACAAAGCGCTTTACTTGAAGCGATGGAAGAACATCAAGTCAGTATCGATGGGACAACCTACCCACTACCACAACCTTTTTTTGTTATTGCTACGCAAAACCCTATAATACATGCAGGAACATATCCCTTACCTGAGTCGCAACTCGATAGATTTATGATGCGTATATCTCTAGGGTTTCCAGATATCGCAGCAGAAAAACAAATTTTACAGAGTGAAAGTAGTCACACTAGCTATAAAAAGCTATTGCCCTGTGTTGATACCGATAAACTTATCGCCATGCAAGCCGCAGTATCACAAGTGACGGTATCAGATAATATTATTGAATATGTTATCGCCTTAAATCATGTCAGTAGACAGCAAGGATTTTCCGGTCGACCTCTATCACCAAGAGCTGGACAAGCACTGGTCAGTGCTGCTAAAGCATGGGCTTTTATGGACGAGAGAACGTATCTAATACCCGAAGATATTCAAGCGGTATTTAGTGCTGTTTGTCAGCATAGGCTTGAGTCGACTCCTGTTCACTTTGGCGAGTATCAGCAACAAATCTCAGAGCAGGTTATCGGACAAGTTAATGTCTTAAATCCGCTTAATTCATAGCGTGTATAACAGTAATAGCGATAACCATTCATTTAGTTAACGCTAGAGTAGAGATGATAGTGGTAAAATGGTTAAAACCGATAAAGAATTATGGTAATCGCTTTATTAATAGACGATTTAATCGTTGGTTAAAGCGTCGAATTCCGCCGGCAAGTGAGCATAAGTTATCAAATCGTAATATTTTTATTATGCCGACCCGCTTTGGTTTTGTGTATCTCATTTTTGTGGTGTTGTTATTTCTTCTAGCCACTAATTATCAAAATAATGTCATTATGCTATTAAGTTACTTAATGGCGAGTGTCTTTATCACCACCATGATGCAAAGCTTTTTTAATTTATCTGGCATCGTTTTATCTGCAGACAAAACCGCACAAGGGCATGCAAAAGCAAATATAGCTTTTCCTATCAAAATATCTTCAGCTAATAAACGTTTTGCGGTTAATTTTGGCTTTGATGACCAAACTGTTTTTCATCTTGCTCAAAGTGAGACCAAAGAACAGACGGTTTATGTGCGCTGTTCGTACCAAACCCGAGGGGTGTATACTCCTGGTCGGCTAAAAGTATCAAGTGAATTTTCTTTAGGTTTATTTATCAGCTGGACAAGAATCGATTTTGACCAGCAATGTACTGTGTATCCTCAAGCCATTTCTTTGAGTCATAGACAAAGCGATTTAAGCGACTCAGAGCAAGACAATTTATTTTTAGCTAAGAGTAAACCAGGAGTAGATGATTTCTTTGAACTTAAAGCTTATCTTCCGGGAGAGCCACTTTCTCGTATCGCTTGGAAACAATATGCGCGCGGGCAAGGTCGATTAACTAAACATTATCATCAACAACAAGGAACAAGGTGTTGGTTAAAGCTTAATGATATGCCTAATCACGGACTTGAGAAGCAACTAGAATACTTGTGCTTTCTCGTTAGTGAATACCACCGTAGCGAGCAAGTATTTGGTTTGGATTTAGCAACAGAAAAAATACAGCCTGGCCAAGGTGAACTTCATTGTAAACAATGCTTAATGGCGCTAGCCATTTATCCTAAGTCGCACTGATGATAAATAATACCGTGACAAATAAAAAATTTAGCCAATTACCTCAACATGCTTGGGCTTTGCTTGTTTGTCAGGGGCTTAATGTGTCATTACTCGTTAGTGAATTAACGAGCTGGATGTTGCTTATTATTAGTGTCTGTTTATGCTGGCGTGGCTTAACACTTATCAAGCCAGCAATAAAACCACAGCGACTCATGATTTTATTGCTGGCTTGCTCTGGTTCGATTGCTATCGCGATAAGCGGTCAAGAATTAGGGGTATTATTAAGCATGCTACATTTGCTTTGTTTTGCCTATGCCTTAAAAAGTTTAGAGTTAACTACTCGCAAAGATTTCTATCAAATTGTCTTACTGGGTGTTTTTATATTGGCATCAGTGCTGATTTTTTCTCAGTCTTTATTTCTGTCATTTTTTGTCTTCTGCTTACTGGTGTTAAATTTAAGCCTGCTTTCGGCGTATTTTTCCACGCCGCTACCCCTTAAGAATAACCTTTATCAAAGTGGTAAAACGGTACTACAAAGTATTCCGCTTGCGGTGGTGTTATTTGTCTTTTTCCCTCGAGTGGCACCTTTTTGGCAGGTACCATCAGCAAAGTCTGCCCAGACAGGTTTATCAGAAAGTGTGACTCCGGGGGATATTGCGCATTTAGCAAGATCTTCAGCACTGGCCTTTCGAGTGAAGTTTTTTACCGATATCCCGCAATACAACCAATTGTACTGGCGAGCAATGGTTATGGATGATTTTGATGGGCGAACATGGCAACAAAGTAACATTAGCTCAGTAAAGAACACTGGCATAACTAACACGCCAGATATAACTCCAGCGACATTAATTGGTGAACAAACGCGTTATCAAGTAATGGTCGAGCCGAGTTATCAACGTTGGCTCTTTTCTTTGGCGGTGGTCAACCCTGAAAGTTTAAAAGATAACCAAATGACTATCGATCAAGGTCCCAATTACACTATTATAAATAGTAAGCCGGTTAGCCAAACAAGCAGTTATCAAATCAGTAGTTATCCCCAGTCATTGCTTAATTCGCCGTTAAGTGACCATCAATGGTTGACAAGTTTACGACTACCTAGCGCCAGTAACCCTAAGCTACAAGCGCAAGGACGACAACTTAGTTTACGTTATCCTGACGTCATTGAACGGGCGCAAGCTATTTTGAATATCATTAGAGAAGAAGACTTTTATTACACGCTAACGCCGCCTTTATTAACCGGGGCTAAATCAGGGCATGAATTAGATCAGTTTTTTTATCAAACTAAAAAGGGCTTTTGCGTTCATTATGCCAGCGTATTTACTTTTATGATGAGAGCGTCTGGTGTGCCTGCCCGATTGGTTACTGGTTATTTAGGCGGCGAGTATAACAAACAAAGTGGTCACCTTAGTATCTACCAATATGATGCTCATGCATGGGCTGAAATTTGGATTAAAGACCAAGGTTGGATCAGCGTAGATCCCACGTCGGCGGTAAACCCTGAGCGAGTAGAAAGTGGACTTTCACAAATGTTACAGCAAGAGGCGCTTTTCAATAACGACTTTCTAAATTTACATCGTTATAAACACCTTGCTTGGCTAAATAACCTGCGCTTGCAGCTCGATGCTCTAGATTATCAATGGACACGATTGGTTTTAGGCTATTCATCAAAAAAACAATATTATTTACTCAAACAATGGTTTGGTCATTTGCGTGCTTGGAAAATAGCGGCAATTATTGGTGGAGCATTAATTTTATTGATGTCTGTGATGTGGTTAGTTAATTTAAAGAGCGCTAAACGTAAACCGCAAGTGAAATGGTTAGCTCAGTATCAGCAAATTTTAGCGTTATTAAAAGCTAAAGGTTTAACAAAGCCTGACACTATGGCTGCCAGTCAATTTTCAAGGTTAGTGATTGAACGATTTCCGTTATTGACGACAAATTTTATTGCTTATACCCAGAGCTTTGAAGCAATAATGTATCAAGCATTAACGCCTGAACAAAAAGCGCAGTGTTTAATTGAAATGAATTACTACCAAGGGCAATTAACAAAACAATTAAAAAAGCTCCCGAAAAAGCCAAAGGTCAGCGATTAACTCTGGTGATAAGTCGAGCTTGCCCTTTGACATTGTTTTATCAGTTGACAAAACTCATTAATACCTCGATCAAAACTGTCAGCAGGTAAGAATAAGTGGTAACCAAAAGCAGATGATAATCGTTCACTTTGATGAAGAAATGCCGCGACAGGGCCTTTTACACGCTCTCCATTTGACAGGATAAAGGGGTTGAAATTCATTTGAGCTTGTTCCATTGTCATCAGCTGATGCAAAACACCATAAATAATCAATCCTTGTTGTTGATGGATCAACCTGTTCGCCAATCTAACCGAAATATTGTTAGCGATGTTCTCTATAGCAACCAAGCGTATGCCTATATAAGGTAATGTTTCACGGTCTAAACCCACAACTTCAGTAATGATATTAATACTTTTGATATCCTGCCATGCTAATTGCCAGTGACCGTAACGGTGATTGAAAATTATTTTATCTGGAGTCAAAAAAAGGCTAATGGCAGGCTCAAAAAGTTTAACAACACCCATCAAAATGATAACCAGACTGAGTAGGGTCATAAACATATAGGCAAATCTATATGTTTGCCAGTAGTGCTGAGCGAATAGCAGCGTAGTAAACAAAACTAACGCGCCCAATATAACCAGGAAAATTCCGTTATGTTTAGCGATAGGTTTAATTGTTATGCTTGGTTGTTGTACAAGTTTTTCAGCCATTTAACCATCATTATTTTTTACTGTTAAGCTCAATATGCCTAATTATTAACGTGTTGAACAGCGCATTTTTAAATCAACTGGCCTTGAGCCCATTAATAAAGGCTTATGTCTACTTATATTGGCTCACATTATCACCTCTCAAAGAGATTAATGTTTATGAGAATGCTTATTAGTACACTATGGATAGGCTTTATCGATAAAAATAAGTGGCTTAATTTTTAATAAGTTATTGATTATTTAATCTAATATTTAGATAGTATGAATATAGGGGCTATACTTAGCCATTGATAATATCCCACAATCAATTAATGGGTTAAGCTATCCTCGTTGTCTTCGAAATAGTCAGGTTATCGCTGAGATTTCCTCAAGGTCTGCTAAAGGATTGTAAACAAAATAATATGACTAATATAAAAGTGCTACAACAGAAAATTAAACGTCGTAATTTATTGGCGATAGTGTTAATTGCTGTGTTAATTAGCTTATCATTTTTAAGTTTGATGTTATTATTTAATCAGCAAACTAAAGATGTTGAAACGATTAATCTTG
The DNA here is from genome assembly GCF_007954355.1 of Colwellia hornerae. Classification (GTDB taxonomy): domain Bacteria; phylum Pseudomonadota; class Gammaproteobacteria; order Enterobacterales; family Alteromonadaceae; genus Colwellia_A; species Colwellia_A hornerae. Next base: position 47,986 of record NZ_VOLR01000005.1, on the reverse strand, counting down.
CCGGTGGCCAAAGAATGCTGTCACAAAAAATTGCCTACTTAGCTACTCAGCATTATCACAATATAACCCTAGCTGAAGTTGACGATAAGTTGATAAAAAACTTGCTCGATACGGTGAGCACCTTTACTAAAAATCAGCAGATTTTAAACAATCTCGCGCTTAGTCAATCAACGAGTATGCCAAGTGAAGTTTATAATAGCTATTTTAATGCGCCAACCGATCTTAATAAACGTGTTAATCGTTTCGCTTTAAGTGCCATTGAGCTGAGTCAGGCTCAAGATAAAAATAATGCTAAAACGATAATTAATGAAATGTTTAATCAAGCATTAATTGAAAGTTTACGGGTTTCTTTAGATGTCGTTGTTACCAAGTTAGAGCAACATACTCATCAGCGTATGGCTACTATAAAAAGACTCGAAGCCGTTTTATGGTTAGCCTCAATGATCTTACTGTTTGCGATCAGCTTTTTTATCTTTAGACCGCTGCAACGAGTCATCAGTAATTATCACCATGAACTTTTACTTTCGAAACAGAAAAGCGTTGAGTTAATGCTGGCGATAAATAAACATGCCATTGTCTATCGAGTCAGTGTCGATGAAAAAGGTACTTTAACGGAAGTTAATCAACGTTTTCTTGATTTCTATCGTTATCGTGAAGAAGATATCGTTGGTCAAAGTGTCATTGAAATTTGTGGTGTAGGTTATACCCAGCAAGACTATAAAAATATATTTCAAAAGGCTGTCGCTAAGGAATACTGGCATGGCGAATCAATTAATAAAATTAAAGGTGGCCGAGAGCTGTGGTTAAGTACCACCATAGTCCCCCTGATTAATAGTGAGCATAAGGCTGAGTCTTTTATTGTTATTCAGAACGATATCAGTGGTATTAAGCAAACCGAACTGACTCTTAATAAGCTCCATAAAATAACCTCGGATATAGACAAAAGCTTAACGGATAAAATTCAAGATATCCTAGAGCTGGGAAAACAAATATTTAATTTACCGCTCGCGTTGATCAGTGAAATACATCAGCAAGAATATCGAGTTGTCTATTGCCATACCCCGAACAATGAAATTAATCCCGGTGATATCTTTGAATTAGGGAGCACCTATTGTTTTCATACCTTACAAGCAAACCAACCTATTTCTTTTCACCAAGCAGGTGATAGTGAAATAAAAAATCACCCCTGTTACCAAGATTTTGGTTTAGAAAGTTATATTGGTGTGCCATTGGTTGTTGATGGTAAACCGTTTGGCACGTTAAATTTTTCTGGCGCTGAGGCTTCAGCAAGACCTTTTACCACGAGGGAATTAGACTTAATTCAATTGTTTTCTCATTGGATAAGTGCCGAGCTAACACGTGTTAAACATAAAAATAAATTGTTAGGGCAACAATCATTAATGGAGCAAATGGCGCAGCAAGCTCGCATTGGTGTCTGGGAAGTTGACTTGGTAAACAACAATGTTTACTGGTCAAAGATGACTAAAGTTATTCATGAAGTACCTAATGATTATCAGCCAGAATTAACACAGGCGATTAATTTTTACAAAGAGGGTGAAAGTAGAGAAAGAGTACAAGCATTAATTGCCAAATGTATGAAAGACGGTGGTACTTACGAGGAAGATATGCAGTTGGTCACCGCTAAAGGTAATGAAATTTGGGTATCTGCTCGCGGTCGTTCTGAGTTTATCGACGGAAAATGTGTCCGCTTGTATGGCTCGTTTCAAGATATTACTGATAAAATGATAACCCAACAGAGTATTAGCCAGCACAACCAACGAATGAGGCTAGCGACAGACTCTGCCGGTATCGGCGTTTGGGAGCTTAATTTACTTAGTGATGAATTAAAATGGGACGACTGGATGTTCAAGCTTTATGGTGTTGAACGTCAATCATTGTTAAGCGCGCAAGATGTTTTGAATCAAGGGGTACATCCTGAAGATATCAATAAAGCGGGTCGTGATTTTAATGAGGCCATTAAAACACACGGCCAGTACGATACACAATTTCGAATTATATGGCCAACTGGCGAAATAAAGTATATTAAAGCGGCGGCGATTATTAGCTACGACAGTAATAAAAAACCGATATCAATGATAGGTGTTAACTATGACGTTAGCGCAATCGTTGAGAATGAAATCGCCCTTATTAAAGCGAAAGAGCAAGCAGAAGTGGCGGTAACCGCTAAAAATGAATTTTTTGCCAGTATGAGCCACGAAATACGAACACCAATGAATGGTGTTATTGGTATGCTTGATTTAGTCAAAGACTCTCCGTTAAACCAAGAACAAGATCACCGTATCGGCATTGCCCAGCAAAGTGCTCACTCTTTATTAACATTGATCAACGACGTTTTAGATTTCTCCAAAATAGATGCTAATAAATTAGAGCTTGAAAATGTCAGTTTTAACTTACGAGATATGGTTGGTAACTTAGCCGAATCTTTCGCGCAACAAGCCCAACATAAAGGTTTAGAATTAATTGTCGACCTTGTTGAACTTGAAGAGTCGTTGGTGGTGGGCGATTCAAATCGACTGCGTCAAATATTAACCAATCTACTCGCGAATGCCATTAAGTTTACCAAGCAAGGTGAAGTCATTATTCGCCTTAGCCAGCAAAATTACTCGACAACGCATTGGCGTATTATTGCTGCGATATCTGATACGGGTATCGGTATACCAAAAGGTAAGCAGCAAGGGTTATTTGAAGTATTCAGCCAAGTTGATGCTTCAACGACACGAGAATATGGCGGCACAGGGCTTGGGCTTGCTATCGTTAAAAAGCTTTGTTTATGTATGCAAGGCAATGTTAAGGTCGAAAGTAACCAAGGCGAAGGTAGCACATTTAGCTGTGATTTATTGTTAGAAAAATCAGCTGATTCTTTCTTATCACAACCTGTTAAAGCCTTGCAAGGCAAGCGTGTGCTAATTATCGAGCAAAATAAATCCTGTGCTAATGTCATTAAACGCCAATTGAACTGCTGGCAACTCGATGCTGACATAATGACGACACTACAGCCAGCGTTGACTGTATTTAATAAGCAAATAGAAAATCCTCACTATGATTTATTGATTATGAATTCGCAACACAATGGCGAAGACGCTGTAGCATTTGTTAAAGAAGTGCGTTTAAACCCAGTCTATAAAAATCTAAAAATAATGTTTATGACGCTAATGAGTATTCAGCATGACTTAGCCGATATTGCCGAAAGTGGTATTGATGGTTTTTTCCCTAAACCGGTTATTACCGCTGATTTGCAGCGAGCATTAAACACGTTATTAGACGAACCGGCAAAACAGCCCATCAGTGACGCCACTTCAGCTAAATTAATAGCCTTATCGGATGTTGATAGTAGTTGGACCAAAGACGTTAATTTATTACTGGTAGAAGATAATCGTGTTAATCAAATGGTCGCTATGGCGGTGTTAAAGAAAATAGGAATAACTCAATGTGTTATTGCCGTTAACGGTAAAGATGCCATTGAAATGCTTAAAGCAAGTGCTAATAACCAGCCATTTACTTTTATCTTTATGGACTGTCAAATGCCTGAAATGGACGGTTACCAAGCGACAACCTCGATTAGACAGGGGAATGCGGGTGCTCGTTACCAAAATATTCCTATTGTTGCTATGACAGCTAACGCGATGGTTGGCGACGAAGAAAAATGTTTATCTGCTGGTATGGATGATTATTTGGTTAAGCCCATTAACAAAGAACAAGTAAGAGAGGCAATAAAAATAATCCACTTATAAAAACTGCTGCCGCTAAAAAAATGCTCTTCTATCTTAGATGAGCAGGGTTCCCGACAGTTTTTTGTTACAAACTTTTGACTTTGATGATACGTGTTAACGTGCTTAACGTTAAATTACCGGAGTTAAACTTCAACCTTATAGCACAAGTAATGCTCTGGCTATTTTCGCCGTGCAAAGTTCATTACATTGACCAGTAAATGTTTTTAATAGTCTTTCCAAAGCATATTAATGATAAAGTTGTAGTCGTGAATATTGAAGTAACTCGTTTCACGACCACAAATTGACCTTAATTAAGTGTGGTATTTAACCTTTGCCTTGGGTGCGATTTCGATTAGATTTAGCATTAGCGTTCTTTTCAATAAATTTTTTCTCAATAAACTTGAATATCATCGTGGCAACATCTTTTTCAGTTGCGGCTTCAATACCGGCCAAACCTGGTGAAGAATTAACTTCCATGACAACAGGGCCACGTTCGGCGCGCAGTAAATCAACACCACAGACGTTTAGCCCCATAATGTTTGCTGCTGATACAGCGGTTGCTCTTTCTTCTGGGGTAAGCTTAACGAGTACTGCTGAACCACCACGGTGTAAATTTGATCTAAATTCACCCTCGCCGCCTTGACGCTTCATTGCGGCAACAACTCGGTCACCAACGACAAAACAGCGAATATCAGCACCACCGGCTTCTTTGATAAACTCTTGAATTAAAATATCAGCATTTAACCCCATAAATGCTTCAACAATCGCTTCTGCTGATTTAGTTGTTTCAGCAAGTACCACTCCAATACCTTGTGTACCCTCAAGCAACTTAATAACACAAGGTGCGCCACCGACGTTCTTAATTAAATCTTTTACATTATCAGGACGATTTGCAAAGCCTGTTCTTGGTAAACCGATGCCTTTTCTTGACAACAGTTGCATAGAACGTAATTTATCTCTAGAGCGACTAATCGCCACAGATTCATTAACACTAAAGGCACCCGTCATTTCAAATTGACGCACTACCGCGGTGCCATAGAAAGAAATTGATGCACCAATACGCGGTATAATAGCGTCGTACGGGGGCAGCTCTTTACCTTTATAACGCACGACAGATCTATCGCTAGTGATATCCATATAGCAATGTAATGTATCGATAACGTCAACTTGATGACCCTGCGCTTCACCCGCTTCTTTTAAACGACGAGTAGAGTACAACTTCTTGTTTCTAGATAAGATTGCTATTTTCATAGTTGATTTCCTGTTTCTATTAAGAACAATAATCTATAGACTAGACTGTTTACTAAATAGTCACAAAAAATAAAAGTATTTTGGATTAAGTGAGTAAAAGGTCGGTCACTGTTTGTTAAACGCTTGTCTGCTCAGGCTCTTCTTTGGCACTATTTTCCTCGGTAATTTGTTTTTTTTGGTTCATTCTCAGGGCTAAATATAAATCAGAATGCACATAAATTCCTTCGTGACCTGATTTAATCTCCGCTTTTTCAAACCACGCCAACAACTGTCTTTTTCTGCCAGCAAGCTCAAGACGAACACCGCGCTTTCTAAAAATAACCTCTAAATCAGATAGCATCGCCATCACACTCAAGTCTAAATGAGTAAAACAGGGCACCGCATCAATAATTACACATTCAATGTCATCTTTTTGTCGGGCATATTGTTCTAACAATCGGCGTTTAAAGAAACTCGAGTTAAAGTAAGTTAAGGGCGAATTAAAACGATAAATAAAAATACCGTCCACCGCTTTTGCCTTATCACTGGCATCTAAGCTTCGCACTACACCGTTAATATCAACACCGAGTATATGGTCGGTGGGGCGCATTACCGTCCTAATAAATTGGAATAAACCCAGTAATACCGCAAGCGTAATACCGGGGATAACACCAATAAATAACACCGCTAGCAAAGTGGTTAAGGTTAAGTAAAATGCTTGTCGGTCTTTTAATCTTAATTTCCAGACCATTTTTAAATCGAGTAGGTGTATAGAAGCAATAATTAAGACCACACCCAAGGCGGCACTGGGAATAAATTCAAGGGGGGCGGTGAAGAAAATAGCTATAATAGCAATAATACCAGCTGCTATAATCGAGACTAATTGGCTTTTACCGCCATTGGCATCATTGACTGCGGTGCGAGAGGAAGCGCCACTCACCGCAAAGCCCTGTGATACAGCCGAAGCCAAGTTAGCAATACCTAAGGCCATAAACTCTTTATCTGCATCAACATCATAGCCATTTTTTGCGGCAAAGCTGCGTGCGGTGAGCATCATGCTAACAAAACTTATTATCGCTAAGTTAAGTGCTGGCATGACAAGCTCTCGAATAATGCCAACATTAAATTCAGGTGTTTGAAATAAGGGTAAGCCACCTTCGACAACGCCAATAGTTTTTATACCAAACTGCTCTAATTTAAACAGCCAGACTAAGCTTGCTCCTAAAGCGATGGCGAACATCGATGCCGGCCAAGTAGGCCTTAGGCGTTTAATACCAAAATAAATAGCTAGGGTAAGTAAGGCGATGGTTAATGTTGGAAAATGTGTTTGCGCTAGGTAAGTAGGGACACCGCCTAAACGTTCGAGCAGGTACCTTTCATCAAAGGTAAAACCAAATATTTTAGAAAACTGACCGACAATAACCGTTATGGCGACACCATTTAACAGCCCCATTAAAATAGGTTTAGATAAGAAATCAGCCAAAACACCGAGCTTAAAACGACTGGCGAGGATGCACCAAAAACCTGTCATCGCCGTCATGGTAATAACTAATTGCCAATGCTTAGTGCTGTCACCGGCAGCTAAAGGCGTGATCAAGGCTGCAATAACCGCACAGGTTGCTGCATCAGGACCGACGATTAACTGCTTAGAGGTACCAAATAATGCATAGACCAGCATAGGCAATACACAGGAATATAGTCCAACAACGGCATTAACCCCAGTGAGCTGGGCATAAGCTATAGCAACAGGTAACGCAACGGCTGCAACCGATAGCGCGGCTTTAACATCATCGGCAAACCAGCTTTTTTCGTAGTGACATAAGGTGTTTAAACCCGGCATAAAATCATACAAACGTGATAACACAAGCGTTCCTTTGTTTATTTAGTGCGCAGTGATGCTATGCGTTTTGCTAATGGTGGGTGACTCGAAAAGAGCGCACTCATTTTACTTGAGCTAATGGCAAAAGCTGACATTTCTTTTGGTAGCTGAGGTAAACTTTGCAGTTGCTCTAGTTTACTCAGCGCGGCAATCATATTTTGTCGACCCGCAAGCGTCGCACCACCTTCATCTGCTCTAAATTCTCTATAGCGAGAAAACCACATCATAATCATAGTCGCTAACAAGCCCAATACGAGTTGAGAAACCAATGAAACAATCCAAAAGGCAGGTCCGTGACCACTTTTTACGTTAAATACATTGCGGTCAACCACATGACCAATGATACGCGATAAGAACACTACAAAGGTATTTAAAACCCCTTGCAGAAGTGTCATCGTCACCATGTCGCCATTGGCGACGTGGCTTATCTCATGAGCAAGTACTGCTTCTACCTCATTTTGACTCATGTGACTTAATAAGCCAGTGCTTACCGCGACCAAGGCATTGTTTTTATTCCAACCCGTTGCAAAAGCGTTCGGTGAAGGATGATTGAAAATACCAACTTCAGGCATGCCAATATTGGCTTTAAGGGCTTGTGCTTGTACTGTTTTGAGTAACCAGCGTTCGGTTTGATTGCTTGGCGTCTCGATAACCTCAACGCCCATACTCCTTTTCGCCATAAACTTAGAAATAAACAAGGAGATAAATGAACCACTAAAGCCAATAACCGTGGCATAAATAAGTAAGGATTGAAAATTAAGGTCGATGCCATTTTCTGCCAACAGTCCTTGAATACCGAATAAACTAAAGGTAATACTTAAAATCATCATAATGGCAATGTTAGTCGCCAAAAACAGTAAAATTCTCATTGTTCATCTCTTAATTTAGTAATAATACCTTTATAGACAAGGCTGTTAATCAAATAGTCACAAAGTAATTTAATCAAATAGTCACAAAGTAATTTAATCAAATAGTCAGCAAGTAATCAAAGTATATTTATTGTTAGTAAGCCGAATGTGAAAAATTTATTAACGTATTTTATTTAGACTAAAACTAAGTTGATTTCTGGCTGACTTTAGATTTTGCTGTGTTTATTTTTTGAGTGATTATTTTTGCATTTAATCTTGATGTGACTTTATTCTACTTTAATGAGTCTAGATTAATGTGGAAAATTATTACCACAAAATTTCAGAGTACAAAATATTTAAAGGAAAGGTATGAAAGCTTTAATTTTATTGATGGCTATCGTCATGATGGCACTTGTTTACGCAGAAAAAAACATATTCAACGTGCTAGTGCAAGATACAAACGTAGTGAAAGATATACGCGCTGAAGAAGAAAATATCTGTATTAAACTGGCGATAGTTAATCTTGCCGATGAAATAACTATACGGATTTCAAGCAAAGATAAAGATTTATATCGCCCGTGGTTTAATGGCAGTGTTGATCTTCAATCAAAAGGTTTTCGTGGCAACGATGTTTGGTCTGATAGGCTCCAGACCCAAGCTAACTATGTTGAGTACTGGCACAAAGGTCGGCTGGTGCTTCATCTTCAACGAGCAATATACGCATTTATTACTCCGCTACTACAAAAATATCTATAATGAAATGTTAACCTTAAGGTCATATTAAGGGCTTTGTTTTATTGATTGTTGTTAACGTTACCCAACACTGGGTGTTATTTTTTCCACTGAAGCAAGATAACTAAATTCTGGGTCGACCAACATTTCCCCTTTCATCGCTTCACGTCCCAATAGCATCAGATGACTCATGCTTGACCGGTTGGTTAGTGACAGTCTTACTGTCCATTTTAGCTCACCCATTACCGCCAGCGTGTTAATGATATAACGACGTTCTTTTTCTCCATTAGAAGATTTTATACGTTTTCTATCAACTATCTTTGCCGAACACTTAATGGTTTTACTGACATCATGAGAATCAGGATGAAATTCAAAGTCCAACATGCCTGTGACTTTATTTTCAGAAATATGATCAACATGGAGCGATGATGTCTGCGCGCCGGTATCAATTCTGGTCGCGACCTCAAATAGCTCTAATTCGGGTAAATCTATAGTTTCTCTAGCACCGACAAGTATTTTTTCTTTCATATTATCCATTTCAATATTATGTTGTAGCAGACAAAAAGTTACATATATCTGCTAAGGTGCTAAAACAATAGCACATCATTTTATTAGCAGTGTAACTATTAGATAAATAAGGCTATTTTATTAGCGGTGTAATTCTACAATAAGTATAACTATTTTATTATAGCTTAGCGCGTCATTTTTTTAACAAACACCACGACGAAAAGCGCGATAGTAAAGCTTCCGGTAAATGCTTCTATTGCGGCAATTGCACGTGATATTCCAATAGGCGTAAAATCGCCATAGCCTAAGGTTGTGAAAGTGACCACAGAATAATACAAGCAGGATAAGAAGAAGTTAATGTTTTCACTGAGGGGGTGTCCGGGGTTATAAGCAAGAAAAGTGCCTTGATAATTTAAGCCAGTAAAGGTGTATAAGATAGCGCAAAATAAAATCAGCAGCATAGAAATTCCAACAATCCGCAGCGGATCCTCTCCGTACCCACAAAATAAATCGACAACTTTTGAGGTGATACGCTTAATACTATATTGAGGCATCTGCATACGACGCATCGTTAATTCTTTTTGGATTAAATTACCCGAAAGGGTAAAAATACCTTCTTGCTCAGAATGCTTTCTCAAATCACGATAAACTTCTTCAGCTTGTTCGAAGTAATCAATGGCTTGCTTGATATTTTTTTCTTTTAGCGCTTTTTGCGCATGTACCTCCTGGCTCAGTTTTTTACCTATTTGAATATTTTCAATTTTAGCGTCTTGCCATTTAACACCTAATAAGTTGCTTTGTTTTAGATTAGCGCAGTTGAGGTTGGCATTTTTTACATCCGCTTTCATTAAGCTGGCTTTATTGAAATTAATATTAAATAAGTGGGCACCCAATAAATTAGCATGATAAAAATCTGCATAACTAAAGTCGAAACCTACTTTATGATGATGATTTACCAGGTCAATATCACTTAAGTCAGCATTCTTTAAGCTAATACCACGGGTTAATCCGCCAGACCTTGCATAGTCAACTAGTGCTTGTTTAACTTCGTCGCCAGATTTATCAAGAGAATGATCATGCCAATAGCAAAGGCCAGTTTTATTGGCATTTTCTTGACAAATATAGCCGAGGGGATCCCTATATTGGCAGCGCTGAATTAACTTTTTCATCGCTAAAGTATAGTAGGGTGGCTTGAACTTTCCACCCATTTAAAGGAAGTTTTTCAGGAGATATAAAATAAAGGTTGTCGAAAATTAGAATGAAATAGGTCTTCTCTTAGCTGTTGAAGGCGTTGGTTCAAGCGCTTGCTCTGCAGAAACTAAAGTTTCGTTAGCTTTTGACTTACTCTTTTTAATCGGGCTTTTAGTGACTGCATCATTAGACTGAGCGTGCTTCGATGATTTTTGTTTTGGCTTGTAAGCGACTTGAACAACTTCACCGTCAAATTCAACAATATCGCCATGACGAATTTTTTTTCGCTTTTGAAACTCTACTTCATTGTTAACTAAAACATAACCTTCGCTGATCACTATTTTGGCTTCGCCACCACCACCAACCATATTGGCAATTTTTAGTAATTTACAAAGTTCGATAGGTTCAATCGAAATATCAATAAGAGGGTATGCAGACATGAAAAGTTAGCCTAGTAACATTAAATTTAATAACGGCAATTATAACATAAACAATAGCGACAAGGATAAAGGTATAGATTATTTAACGGTAAACTTTATTATCGGCACTTCACAAATAAAAGCTAACCTTTTTAAACGTCCATCTTGATAATAGAAGGTTTTATCTTTTAATGTAAGCTGATAATTACCTTGGTTGAAAGCGTAAACAAAAGATAAGTTTATGCTTGTAGATGATACTTCATTAGGCAATATTGATAAGTAATCTTCAGATTGAGGTTGCAGCCGTTTGACCATTGGGCCTTGGTAGCTTAATTGCTGACCGGTATCGCTGCGAGTAACAATAAACAAATCAGAAAGAAACCCTTCAAATGGTGTATACCAGGTTAATAACTCTATTTCTTTAAGGTAGGGATTTTGGAAGCTAAAATTGATTATGACTTGATCTGCAGATAAAGGGGCTGAGCTTACCGTGATTGCACAGCTTTGTTTGCTTGTCGCCATATTTGCTAAGGCCTTATTGAAGATTATAGGATAATAGGCGATGAAAAAAATGAGCACGAATAAGATTTTTTTTATTGATGATAAGTGTATTGACCACATAAAATAACCTTTAAAAATATAAACAGACCCAATGATTTTAGGTTATATCAGGTCTGTTTGCCTTAACTATTCATTGAATAAAATGTTATTAATTTTGGTTAGGGGTATTTTCAGCAAAGTATTCATGGCTGTCAGCATTATTTAACGCCTGATCAGGGTCTGATGTCGCTAAACTTTGCGCACCTGATTGGCCATAAACTACATCGTCAGTACCAGCAACCGCATTAAAATGACTTAATTCATGAACAATAGTACCGGCACGAGAATCAGTACCTAGCTCATTAGCATTCCAAAAAGCGCGACAAAGGTAAACTTTGTAAGGCTGTGTAGGGTATACATAAGCAAAATAAGTTTTTTTACAGCTACAGTCAAAAGTAACCGGCTTATTATCGATTGCATCATTAATGGCATCAAAGTGATTTACTGCTGTGTTATAACGTGCCGAAGTCGCATCACCAAACCAAGTATTGTAACGAGCAGAAGTATTGTTGGCGGAGTGACTGCTTAAATAAGCGACTGAGCTATTAGTAATTTGATCTGCGGCAGCGAGTGCGCTGATCACTTGTGTTTTTTGAGCATTGTCACAGCGACCAGTAAAGCAAGTACCACCGATACAATCACCTGCACCACCGCCACTACCGGGCTTACCTTTGTTCGCTGTGCCCTTAGCTTCAATACCTTCTAACCAAATAACAGCAACGGGTGAAGATAATTGCTCAACCGCTAATCTTGCTGCTTTTTTCTGCTGTCCTTTATTACTGTATAAGTGCATTGATTTTACATCGTAACTTACTTCATAGTTACCTGTGCTACTCATATCGTATAACGCAGACAATTCAAATGTTTGAGTTAATGATTGACCTGACTTTAGTTTAATAAAGTCTTTATCTACAGGTGCTTGACGTTTGTAATGAGGACCAAAGAACTCAACGTCGACACCATCTTTTTTGACACTAAAAATATGCTCTTCATTAAGATCGGTATACCAAGCTAATATTTTTTGTTGACCGTTGCCATTATTGGTAATACTCAATGTTGCATTAACATTGCCATTTTCAGCTTTAGCGACTGAAACTTGCACCTCTAATTGAGGTTTTGCTGCGTTAACTTGCAGGGTGATGATGGCGGTAATTGCTACCATTAGTTTTACTAAATATTTCATAGATCTCTACCTTTTATTATTAATCATCTAGAGTACAACAAGGAACATTACTGTTCGGTGATGTTGATGATAATACTTTGATTTGTTATTTGTTTTTGTCATAGCAAAATAACGGCAATTTTTATTAAAAAAACGACAAAGAATTTTTTTTTGCTAATTTTAACAAATAAAAAGGTGATGTTTTAAATGGCAAATGTTGGCTTTATCTTGTGCTGACATGCGAGTTAGTCTGTTGCTGTGACAAACGGATCAAATTCAGTGGTTGCTATCAACTTCAGCAAAGCTCACTTGCTTGAGTAATAAGTTGATGCTTTTTAGCTGTTTTATACAATGCAAAGTTTATAATTATGTCATACTCAAATTTAAGCTCGACAGATAAAATGACTGTTGTTGCCTGTCAAGCGAAACTTTAAAGTTGCATAACAACAGATGTCATCGTTATATTACTAATAATGTATACCATTACTTTTATCTCCCCAGACACAGAGGCTAATTTGAATAAACTTGAACAAAGTCAATTAAGTGAATTAGTAAAACGCTTGTACAGGTACATCTTTATCAAAGCAACGCGAGATGATGGTGGTTATACCATGGCTCATTGGTTATGAGTATTTCACTTGTTGTCGCCGATGACCATGTGCTTATGCGCCAAGCATTAGTGAACTACTTAAAGGAAGGTAACGAGTTTACTATTCTGGCTGAATGTAAAGATGGTATAGAATTAATCAGTCAAACCTTAAAAACCGATCCTGATGTTGTGGTGATGGATATTTCTATGCCAAATATGAGCGGACTGGTGGCAATTGACAAACTATTGTCGCAACGGCCAACGACGAAAATATTAGTTTTATCTATGCATGACGAACTTGAGTATATTTTAGCGATGCAAAAAGCGGGTGCTAAAGGTTATATCCTCAAAGAGTCGTCCTCAGATCTTCTTATTCATGCGATTAAAGATGTTTATAACGGTAAAACCTTCTTTCCAAACTTATCTTCCAATAATTGTCAGCCAGTGTCGAACCCACTAGCAGTATTAACTCGGCGAGAAAGAGAAGTGTTTTTCTCAGTTATTGCCGGTAATACCAGTAAGAAAATAGCAGAACTCCTCAATATGAGTATAAAAACGGTGGAAAATCATCGCACCAAAATATATAAAAAGCTTCAGGTTGGTAGTGTGGCCGAACTACTAAGAATGGCTAATAAAGCAGGTCTTCTTGAATAGTGCTTATTTTATCTCATTGCAACGTTGCTAGAGACAAAAAAACGCCCTACAAGGAGGGCGTTTAATGAACGTAAATGTTATACGTACTCTGCTCTATAGCTAGCCGCTATTACTCTGCGTTTGAACTTGTCCCTGAGACAAAGTAATTTTCATCTAGTTGATTTGCGATAATCGCATAGCTAGCACGCGTTACACCGTCTTCAGGATTGAATGTAGCTACCATGGTCGGTTGTAAATCAAATTGGCCTTGCTCCAGACTATAGCGAACACCTAATAGACCTTCGTTCAAAGCAATTTGCACATATCCGCGCATATTGTCAGCAATACCGCTTTGGTCATTAACAACAATAGAATCACCATGGTAATTAACGGTGATCTGATGCGCTTCGCCTAAATTTAACGCTTGTTGAGTTTTACCAATAACTTGCACTAGACTGTAAGCTAGCTCCGCACGAGTTACCGCTGATTTTCCGTGGAAGTCACCACTCTCATCAACCATCATCACCGGACCAAATTGTTGTTTAGCATCTTTCAACGCGGCACCAGGCATAGCAACTGATTCAGCAAAAATACGGTATCTAGCGTTAACGCCACTAAGACTTATATCTGCTTCGTTATTTAAACGGCGATGCTGACGTACCGATGTCCCCATGACCAAGGCTTTAGCCAATTCTTGACGATTTAACATCGCATTAGGGGCAAAGGATGTAGCTGAACGACCATCCATAAGGCGTTCAAGTACCGCTGTTTCTATGGCGGCTTGCTGGCTGTGGCCTGCTACGTCATTCATACCTTCTATGCCTTTGAAAACATCTTGCCACACCCAATAACTGATATGGTTATCACTGGCTTCTTCAGTTTGTGCCTGTTCGTCGTATACCGCACCTGCAGGCGCTACAGGGAAACCAAAAGCGTCACCTTCCATAGATAAAAGCCAAGTACCCGCTTGTGCTGGAGCTGTTACAAACGAGTTACTGTCCCAAACTGGATCGGTTGAACCCCCTTCAAAAATATCTCCATTGGGCGCTTGAAGTACAGCTTTAATACTTGTTAAGGCCGTTAAGCCAACATGTACGGTCTTGGCATTGGCATCGACAACAAATTCAATCACTTGCGATTCTAGCGTTTCAAATGCTAGAGCACCTTCAGCAATTGCTACGGCTTCCATATTGATACTGGCCGTGAAACGAGCATCTTCGCTGTTGTTAACCGACTTTTTCTGAGCTGTATCATATCCCTTGGCTGCAGCCACTGCTGCACGTGCATTAACATAACCTGCTCCAACTTCCCAAGATTCATAACCTGGCATATTCGTCGCAGACTCTTTCATTAATTGCTTGATTTCATCAATATGTAGCGAAGGATTAGCTTCCATCATCAGCGCAGCAACACCTGCAGTGTGTGGTGTTGCCATTGATGTACCTGATATACGGGTATAAAAAGGGATATGTGCTGGGTCAAGTACCAAATCAGCATCTCCGCCATTGGCCGCCATATTGGTTGAAGAACGCGTTGATACCATGTTGCGCCCTGGTGCGACAATCGTGACTTCGTTAGTGTAAGTCCAGCCTTTACCATCAGGCATAGTGAAATCACCGCTTTCATATTCTAAACCACGAGAAGAAAAGTCGACTAAATTACCATTGGTATCACCTGCACCTACTGACATTCCCCAAGGGATTTGAGCATGAGGGTTATTGCTATTTTCGCCAGAGCCAGAATTACCAGCAGCAAATACCGACAAAACACCAAGTTTATAGGCTTTATATGACGCTAAGGCAACAGGGCCTGCAGCATCAAATTTACCGCTTGAACCCCAAGAGTTGCTCATAATACGCAGTGGGTGTTCATAGTCGTAAACGTGATTAATAGCATAGTCATAGCCGCCAACCGCATCTAAAATAAATAAACCTAGCCCTGAGCCGTAACCGACTAAATCGGCATCGGGTGCAACGCCTTTATATTTTCCATCAGACATAGCGCCAGAACCGGCTATAGTGCCGGCACAGTGAGTACCGTGGCCAACATTCAAATCAGTATTAGGTTGATTTTTAATAACAAAACCGTCTGTAATACCGGTTTCAGCAAGATCGAGGGAATGTGTTGCTGCTTGCACGTTATCAACGACTACGTCGCCAAAGAATAAATCTTGGTGCGTGGCATCTATACCCGAGTCATTAACCATAATGGTGACACCTTTACCGGTATATTCTGTGCCGCCATTACGGTTTGCAAAGTCTGTACCTTGAACTTTGTCAACACCGGTAATTTCACGAGAATTAGCATTGAAGTATTCAAGCTTACGGTTTAGCCATACTGAGCGCACATCATCTCGCCCGGCGATAGCTTTGATTTGTGCGACATTAGCAACAACACCCATGATAGGTACGGCAGAAAACTGAACGCCTTTACTGATACCTAAGGCTTTTAACGCCCGTATTTGACCCACTGAAATAGGGTTCATTTGTTCAAAGGTTATTACGGCCATGACCGTTTCTTCACCCGTCATCGTCGGAAGTACTTGTGCTAGTTGCTCGCCAATGGCGGCATCAGCTAAAGCGTGCGTAGGTAATGTCATTGCCAAAGAGGCTGCAGCCAAGGCACTTAAGGTAAATTTTTTCATTATATTTCAAACTCCAATATCTTTCATACTTGTAGGTTAAATATCTTAAATATTTCTAATTGTTTTTAATTATTTAAATATTTTTATCATCTCTAGTCTCCCAACAAACCATTAAGATGAAAATAGGGGCTTACCCCTATTATTGAATAAATAACTGCTTAATTAGCAAACCTATACAGTGAATCATTTTAGAAAAAAAATATCAGTGAGTTGATCGTATTAGCGATTTTAATTTAGCTAATAGTTCTTTAGATAGGGGGAACCCCCTATTTACTCAGCCCCCCTTAACTCGATAGAGTGCTTGAGTGAATTATATACACCCCTTAATAATAACTAGAACGAGTGAAATAATGAAAAAATTTACCTTAAGTGCAATAGCAGCAGCAACCATGGCATTAACTATGCCGTCTCAAGTTTTCGCTAACGCTGCCATTGGCGAGCAGTTAGCTGAGTTTTTACCGACTATGGTTGGTACGCAAACGGTTATGGCCGTAGTAACTTATAACCAATTAGCGCCGGTATCAACAACTCAACTAGAGGCACTTTCTGGACTAGGTATTAGCCAAGCGGTTCAGTTTGCTTCGGTTCCTGTTATTGGCGTAGTCGCTAACTTAGATCAAATTAAAGCCATTGCTCAACGTAGCGATGTGCGCTCGGTATGGTTAAATCGTGAGCTTGAGTATTTTAATGCTGATGCTCGTCAGATCACGGGTGTTGATGCGGTTCAAGGTGAAGCGTTTTTCGAACAAAATGGCATTGAATATACCGGTAAAGGCGTAACTGTAATGGTTAATGACTCGGGTATTGATGCTACTCATCAGGATTTATTCTTTGGCGATAAAGTGATTGATAACGTGCAAGGTCTAACGCATGCAAGTTTATTAAGCATAACGGGTGTAACCGAAGGTCTAATACTTAAGAACCAACCTAACACAGATACTAATTCAGGACACGGTACCCATTGTGCTGGCACTATTGCTGGATATGGTACTATGTCAGATGGCAAGTACCCAGGGGCAGCGCCAGATGCTAAGCTAGTAGGCTATGGCTCAGGTGGTGTTATTCTTATTCTTGATACTATAGGCGCTTATGACTATGCCATTACTAAAGGTGATAGTTACGAAAATCCATTGCGCGTAATGAGCAACTCATGGGGGTCAAGTGGTAAGTTCGATTCGACTGGCCCAGTTTCTCTAGCTTCATATAAAGCCCATAAAATGGGAATATTATCTGTATTTGCAGCAGGAAATTCTGGCTCAGGTGAAGATACGCACAATCCTTATGCACAAATTCCTTGGGGCATGTCTATTGGCGCAGGGGAAAAAGATGGCACACTTGCCGGTTTCTCTTCACGTGGTTACAAGTATGAATCTCGTGAGTTCACTATGCCAGATGGTACAACATGGACACAAAATAATGAAATTACATTAGTAGCTCCTGGTGTCGATATTATTTCCACCCGTGCGGTTACTAATGCTGGCGCAAACGGTGGTGAAGCTGATATAGACGCGATGGACCCTACTCATTTACCGTTTTATACTATGATATCAGGAACGTCGATGGCGACCCCTCATGTCGCCGGTATTGTTGCGTTAATGTTAGAAGCTAACCCTGCCTTAGATAACCTTACCATCAAAAAATTGTTACAAGAATCTGCGACTAATATGCCAGGTTACGAACGCTTTGAAGTGGGTGCTGGATTTGTAAATGCGCGTGCAGCAGTAGCCGCAGCGAAAAACTATGATATGAACCATAGTGTCACGGTGAATAACCTACGCAGTAAAGTTTTTAACGCTAATACGCTAGTTGCCATTAGTGATGTAAGTTATGAAGATTCAATCTGGTCAACACCCAATGGCGTTACAGAGCCACTAGGACTGCAAAACTCATTTGAGTTTCAGGTTCACAGTGAGGCATTATGGGTTAAGGGCTCTGCGAGCTCGTTGGCTAATACTGCGAAATTAGTTTTGATTGACCCTAATGGCATTGAATACTTTGGTAATTTGACCTTACCGGTGCTTGGAACTGATATGCGTGTTACTGCACCTGCAATGGCAGGTACGTGGACCGTTCGCGTTGATGGACTAACGTCTTTGTCTGGTGTAAATCCAGATCCACTTAACCTAACTAATGGCCCAATGGCGCCTGAGAACTTCGACGTTAGCATAAAGTTTGAAGACTTGGTTGGCTTTGAAGGGGTAAACGATATAGCCGCTCATCCTTATGAAAATGCGATAAAATATGCAGTGAGCAAAAGACTAATGGATGGTTTTAATAACGGGAATTTCAACCCTAATGCAAAGTTAAAACGTAAAGACTTAGCTAAGTACCTTGTTATGGGTGGCGCGGTTCGTCAATACCGTGCATTAGACAATGAACCGGCGCCAGCGCTTAATGCAGTACCTAGTGGTTACCAAGCGTTTATTGAGTCGGTATCGGTTAACGGCGGCGCATTGAAAGATAGTTTGCGTGAACAGCAGCCAGTGATGCTTAGCGAAAATGGTGAGTTTGCCCATAACGGCCGTGTATCTAAACTAGACCTAGCGTACAGCTTAATTCAAATTCTAGGACTTGAATCAACAGCTACAGCGTTTGATCCCGAAGGTGACATTACGGTTGACTATAATGGTCAGACTATCGTGTTAGCCGATCAAGACAGTATTGCCGACGATATGAAAGGTTATGTGCAACTTGCCATAGAGCTTTCATTATTGAATGTTCACTTTAATGTGACTCAAGGCACTTACGACTTAACGCCACAGTTGAATGCTAGCTTTGGTGGCGACTATAAAGTCACTCGTGCAGAATATGCTTTAACTGCCGGTCGTCTTTTTGGTCAATACTTTCAGTAAGCGCTTTGCGTAAATACTTTTAGTCATTAATACCGCATGTTAATCAGGAGGCCATTTGGCCTCCTTTTTTTATTTAGCGGTTAGCTAATCCTCGCAGTTCGCACTGTTAATCATGGTTTCTCCTTTTTCAACATCGTTTTGATAAACGAGTGCCGTGTTAAATGACTTCATTGACTTCCTTTCGCAAGTAATTTCTTATTTTTTTTCTACTGAGGTTAAGTGAGCTCATTCTATTTTTATCGCTAGGTATTGGCAGTGGCTAGCTGAAATGAGTTATCTAGTCTCTCGATTGTTAGGCGGGTGTGTTTATCATTCAGCCACTGGTTTTAATCGTTAGGCCATTAACTAATACAAGGAAATTGAAATGAGTTATTTTGTCTATTAATGATTAAGCGCAGAATTGGCTTAGTGTTGTTTGTTGGTAACTAATTGATATTTAGTAGTTAATAGTTAGTGGTTAATAGTTGTTATGTATGAGCGGTATAGCTATCGTATTGGAATACTGGCGGCTGGAGCGGGCTGATATCATCTTCCTCGAGACAAGTTTTATGACAGGACGTTGTTGTTGTTAATCTTTACCATTTTGTCACGGCACCAATAAAATATTCAAGAAGATCTCAGACTAAGGTTATCAGGCGAAACTACTTTTTTCGCTTAATCGCGCGAGGATATTAATCTTTGCACCGTATAGACCAGCAGTGTTGTCGTAAGTGATTATTTATACGCTTTAACATGTGTTTTCGCTGCAGCAACAGCGGCACGTATATCAATATAGCCGGCGCCAACTTCCCACACTTGGTAGCCAAGCATCTGAGTTGCAGACATTGCTAATAATTTTTTGATTTCATCGATACTCAATAATGGATTAGCTTCCATCATGAGGGCGGCAACACCAACCGTATATGATGTTGCTATTGAAGTACCAGATAATCGGCTATAAAAAGGGGTATAGGCGGAGTCAAAAAGAAAATCATCATCTGCGCTGTAGGCAAGGCTATTATTCGATGATCGGGTTGAGACCATGTAGTGACCGGGGGCGACAATCGTCACTTGGTTATTATAAGTCCATTCTTGCTTATCTGGCATAGTGAAATGGCCAGTTTTATAAGATAAATCACGAGAAGAAAAGTCAACTAAGTGGCCATTGCTATCACCGGCACCGACTGATATTACCCAAGGGAATTGAGCATAAGGGTTATGACTGTTTTTACCTGAACCAGAGTTACCTGCAGAAAATACAGACAAAACCCCCAAGGTATAAGCCTTATATGATGCTAAGCTAATAGGGCCGTTAGCATCAAACTTCCCCGTTGAACCCCAAGCATTACTTATGATACGTAATGGATTTTGATAATTGTAGCGGTGATTAATCGCGTAATCATAGCCACTAACCGCATCTAAAATAGTTAAATTATCACCTGAACCGTAACCAACAAGATCGGCATCGGGAGCGACCCCTTTATATTTTCCATCAGACATGGCTCCAGAGCCTGCGATAATGCCAGCACAATGGGTACCGTGGTCTGTATTTACATCAGTATTATATTGGCCTCGAGTGATAAAGGTCTCGGTTGTGCTTATTTTAGCCAAAGCTGATGATTGTGTGGCCGCCTCGACATTATCAATGACTACGTCGCCAAAAAACAGATCTTGGTGCGTGGCATCAATCCCTGAGTCATTGACCATAATGGTCACACCCTTACCACTATAATCAGTACCACCATTAATATTAACAAAGTCTGTTGCTTGAATTTTATTAACACCGGATTTTTGTCGCGAGTTAGCGATAAAATAGCTTAATTTTCGATTTAACCATATTGAACGGACGTCGTCGCGCGCAGCTATCGCTTTGATTTGTGCAACATTAGCGACAACGCCTATTACCGGCAGTGCAGAAAACTGAACACCTTTACTGATACCTAAAGCTATTAGCGCCTGTATTTGATTAACCGATAGTGGTTTCATTTGTTGAAAGGTTATGACCGCAATAATTGTTTCTTTGCCAGTCATCGTAGGAAGGGTTTGTGCGAGTTGCTCACCAATAGTGCTTTTAGCTAATGCTTGCATAGGCATTATTAATGCTAAAGAGGCTGCAACCCATGTACTTAAAGTCAATTTACTCATGATAACCAAACTCCGTTTGTTAAATCATTGCAATTATTTCTCTCACACCTAGTTTGCCAATAAGTAGCCAGCCTGAAAATAGGGGGTTACCCTAAGTGTCTTTAGATAAATGTGCTGTGATTTTATTAGCGCTGTACTTTGAATTAAGGACGTTTTGATTGACTTTTAATTTTGTAATTATTTGAAATTGTAGACTTATATCTGCAGGTTAGCAGATAGTCGCAACAATAAAAAAATAGCAAAAATTGTGATTAATTTGAAATATGCAGTAGAGAAGAGAATAATATTAAAAAGGGGCTTGCAGATAAAGTATTTAAAATGAATCTATTAACTTAGGATGTTGTCAGTGATTTGATTTTTAAATGATGATGTAATAATGAGGAAAATATGGTGGACGATACTGGGCTTGAACCAGTGACCCCCGCCTTGTAAGGGCGGTGCTCTCCCAACTGAGCTAATCGTCCGTATAGATTATCTAAAGAAAAGTCTATAGGGTGTAATTATGGTGGGCGATACTGGGCTTGAACCAGTGACCCCCGCCTTGTAAGGGCGGTGCTCTCCCAACTGAGCTAATCGCCCATAATTACTTTAATCTTTGAGACTTAAGATTGGTGGGCGATACTGGGCTTGAACCAGTGACCCCCGCCTTGTAAGGGCGGTGCTCTCCCAACTGAGCTAATCGCCCAATCTTAAATTTCCTGAATCGTTAACTGTCTAATTAATTAAACACTGTCTGCGTTTCAGTGGGGCGTATTATAGGGAGATGAGAAAAGCTGTCAACATAAAACAAAGATTTTTCTGCTTTTTTTTCAGTTTTATTGATATATTGAATTTTCTTGCTGTAAAATCAAACAGCTTGCTTGTTTTATCCTCGCTAGAGATTTTCTTTTCTTGGTTTCTTTCAGCAAATGATGTTTTCCTTAGCTATGCCTGATAAAATATCGACAATTTTTATCGTACCAATTGTCGACTTTAAGCCTTGTCTTTAAACATAGCCTTTGAGTCTTAAACTTTATAGTGAGATTTTTATGAGCTTAACAACTCGATTTGCGCCAAGTCCGACCGGTTATTTACATGTTGGTGGGGCACGTACTGCCCTTTATAGTTGGTTATATGCCAAGAAAAATGGTGGTGATTTCGTTTTACGTATCGAAGACACTGATTTAGAACGTTCAAGCCAAGCATCTGTTGATGCCATTATGGACGGTATGAACTGGTTGAATCTTGAATGGACACATGGCCCATATTTCCAAACCCAACGTTTCGATCGCTATAAAGAAGTTATTGAGCAGTTACTTGCCTCTGGCAATGCTTATCGTTGTTATAGCACCAGTGACGAAGTTGAAGCGATGCGTGAACAGGCGCGCGAAACCGGCGCAAAAGAAAAGTATAACGGTTTGTGGCGTGACCGCACCGACTATCCTACTGATAAGCCTTATGTGATTCGTTTTAAAAACCCACTTGATGGCGAAGTTGTTATCAAAGATATGGTTAAAGGCGATATAACGATAGCTAATGAAGAATTAGATGATTTAATTCTTGCCCGTAGCGATGGCACACCTACTTATAATTTAACGGTTGTTGTTGATGATTGGGATATGAAGATTACCCATGTTGTTCGTGGTGATGATCATATTAGTAATACGCCCAAACAAATTAATATTTTACTCGCCTTAGGGGCAACACTCCCTGAATATGCCCACATCCCAATGATTTTAGGTGATGATGGTAAGCGATTATCAAAACGTCATGGTGCTGTCGGTGTGATGCAATACCGCGATGACGGTTATTTACCTGAAGCCTTATTAAACTACTTAGTGCGTTTAGGTTGGTCTCATGGCGATAAAGAAATATTTTCTCGTGAAGAAATGATTGAACTCTTTGATTTAAAAGACTGTAATCGTGCTGCTTCAGGTTTTAATACCGATAAATTAATTTGGGTCAACCAACATTATATGAAAACTATGGAGCCGAGCTATGTAGCAAAACATTTAGCCTGGCACATGAATGAGCAAGGTATCAATATTGAAAAGGGTCCAGCACTTGAAAAAATCGTTAAAATTCAAGCCGACCGAGTAAAAACTTTAAAAGAAATGGCGCAAATTTCTCGCTACTTTTATGAAGACTTTAGCGAACTAGAAGCATCAGCGGTTAAGAAACATTTACGCCCTGTTGTTAAAGAGCCCCTAATATTGGTTAAAGCTAAACTTGCAGCATTAAGCGAATGGTCACCTGAACTTATTCATGCAGCAATTAATGATACGGCGACAGAGCTTGAAGTCGGTATGGGCAAAGTGGGTATGCCACTTCGTGTTGCGGCGACCGGTGGTGGAAATTCACCCTCTTTAGATGTTACCTTGGCTTTATTGGATAAAGATAAAGTACTTGCCCGCATTGACCACGCTATTGAAGTGGTTGAAGCAAGAATAGCGAACAGCTAATTAAATAAAGTATTATGTTAACAATATATAAGGTCGTTGATGGTTAGCTGTCAACGGCCTTATTGTATTGAAAAAGGCGAGATTAAAGATGAACCAAAGCGAACTATTAAATAAATTAAAAGGCTTTGAGCATAAAGAGGTGTTTTTTGGTCCACAAGGTTTTAGCGTTATTACTAAAATGGCGGCATTAAATAAAGCCCAGATTGGCTATTCGGTTGATAAAAAAGGCGGGAGTTTAGTCAATAACGCGATTGGCAACTGGCAAAATTCATGGCTTGTTATTGCCACAGATACCGAATTAGGTGATCCGTATTTTATTGACTTAGCAGATAAACATTTAGCGGTTTATACCGCGATTGCTGAACAAGAAAATCAATGGCAAGCAACACTAGTGAGTGCATCTTTGGTTGGTTTTGAACAGTGCTTAACGGCTATATATCAACAGTGTCAGCAAAAATCTGCGCTGTACCTTCCCGACGAAAGCTGTATTTTTGATCTCCAGATATTAGAAATCTTTGGTAAACAACTGGTTGAATTTTCGCAAACCAATGATTTTTGGCAACACTTTTTTGTTGGCTATGTAGATTGGCTTCGCGACGAACATGTTTAATAGCGCCATAAGATGAATAAGTCTGTGGTACTTTTTTAAATTTTTCATTTTTTTAACACCCTGATAAAATACTATACGTCATTCTTGTCGTTAGCAGGGTATAATAACAACGTTTTTATTGGTTTTTTTTGGAGTGTAGTTTGCAGTTTACAGATTTTGGTTTAGACAGTCGTTTAATGTCAACGGTTGAGCATTTAGGTTTTTTAGAGCCGACAGAAATTCAGCAGCAAGCTATTCCCGCTGCTATGGCCGGGCATGATTTAATTGCCTCATCAAAAACTGGCTCAGGTAAAACCTTAGCGTTTATTATTCCTGCGATGCAACGCTTAATTCGAAATAGGGCTTTGTCTAAACGTGATCCTCGTGTCCTTATTCTTATGCCAACCCGAGAATTAGCCAAACAAGTTTTTACTCAACTACGTTTATTTACCACCGGCTCACAGTTTAAAGCGGTGCTTATTTTAGGTGGTGAAAACTTTAATGATCAAGTGAAAACACTACATAAAGATCCCCACTTTATTGTTGCGACACCGGGTCGATTATCTGACCATTTATCGCAAGGGCATTTTTATTTAAAGGGCTTAGAACTCCTTATTCTTGATGAGGCTGATCGGATGTTAGATTTAGGTTTTTCAAAACAATTAAAACAAATTAATAGTGCCGCCGATCATCGCAAACGTCAAACACTGATGTTTTCTGCAACACTTGATCACGCGCAAGTCAATGAGTTCGCTCTGGCGTTATTAAAAAAACCAAAACGCATAGCTATAGGCTCGGCACATACCGAGCATAAAGATATTACCAAGCGCTTTTACCTCTGTGACAACTTAGATCATAAACAAGACTTGCTTGAATACTTTTTGAAAACTGAAAGCTATCAGCAAGTGATTATTTTCACTGCCACGCGTAGTGATACCGATCGGTTATCCAAATTGCTCAGTGAACAGGGCTTAAGTACCGTTGCTTTAAGTGGCGAGCTTAATCAAGGTCAGCGTAATCAAATAATGGATGGTTTTAGTAAGGGACAACAAAAGATATTGATCACCACTGACTTAGCGTCTCGAGGTTTAGATTTGGTTAACGTCTCGCACGTTTTTAACTTTGATATGCCAAAGCATACTGAAGAATTTGTACATCGTATTGGCCGCACAGGTCGAGCGGGTAGCACCGGTGACGCGATTTCCTTTGTTGGTCCTAAAGACTGGATTAGTTTTAAAAATGTTGAGGGCTTTTTACAGCAAACTTTTAATTTTGATGTTGTTGATAGCTTAAAAGCGACATTCAAGGGCATAAAACCTAAAAAGCCAAAAGTGGCAGCTAAGTCAAAATCGACAGCGAAAACTAATGAAAAGCCGCAAAGAAGCCAGCCTAAAAAAGTCATTAAAAGAGTCTTTGTTGCGCAAGATGTTGGTGAGTTACCTGTGTTGCGTAAAAAGACAATAACGCCGGTAAGTGAAATAGACAACGACTCTGAAATCGATTAACTGTCTCGAGTATAAGGTATTAATAAAATGAAGATTTTCGTTTTTATTTATAGTTTTTTACTTTGTTTAAGCGCGCAAGCTCATACTATTGAACAGCAACAGCAACAGCAACAGCAACAGCACGTTATCACGTTAACTATTGCTGCTCCTGAGATTCGCCCTTTTATTTACAGCAACGAAAAGGGTGAAAACAAGGGGTTATTAATTGAGACGATTAATAAACTCAATGCCAGTGAGAAATTTAAAATATCGGTAACCATCATGCCTTGGGCAAGAGCATTAAAAGCCGTTGAACAGGGAAAATTCGATGCGTTAATGCCGACGGTTTATACACCAGAGCGCAGCGTGTTGTTGAGTTTCCCTAGCAAACCTTTGATCAACTTTTATGGCTCTGGAATATTTAAGAGAGCAGATGATAATTTTGTCTATCAAAGCATCCCATTAATTGACAAAAGTAAAATACTGGTCAAAGTTCGTTCAACTAAGGTTGATAGCCATTCAGAAAAAGCCTTTAGTGATGCCTTGATTACGTTTGTTGCAGCAACCCGCTTGGAAGATGCATTTAATATGCTTATTTAT
This sequence comes from Colwellia hornerae, assembly GCF_007954355.1. Lineage (GTDB taxonomy): Bacteria > Pseudomonadota > Gammaproteobacteria > Enterobacterales > Alteromonadaceae > Colwellia_A > Colwellia_A hornerae. The sequence goes on along the minus strand of NZ_VOLR01000005.1, from coordinate 21,731 downwards.
GGCCATGTTGACTTATTGGTTGCCGATAGTGCCATTGCGAAGACCACCATTAATAATATGGCCATAAATGGTCAAGTTGATGGGTTCTTATTGTCTGATAAAATAGATTCATCTTTTCTCGCTTTTTCAAAACAATATTCAATGTCTCATGATATCAATGCCATTATGGAGGAAATTAATGTGATTAATGATCCTGATAGTTATCACCTTTTGAGTAAAAATTAGTAAATGTTTAAGATGAATTCAGCGATGGACGGACAAAAAACGGACGCACAAAAAATTAAAAATATCGTCCAGGGTGTCAAAACAGAAGAGCAACGTTTACGCCAGAAATATTCGTTTTTAGCTAAGCAAGACAGTCTTGGTTTACTGATTCTTATTCTGTCACTTACTGGCATGATCACCAGTGGTTTATTATATTATTATGCTTTTATTCCCGCCTGGCTTTGTATCATGCTAGCGGCAGTTTTTGCTTCTATCTCCCATGAGTTAGAGCACGACTTAATTCATAAACTTTATTTCCGTCACCAGCCTTTTATACATAACCTTATGATGGCTATTGTTTGGTTAATGCGCCCCAGCACTATTAATCCTTGGTATCGCCGCAAAATTCATTTACTGCACCATAAAACCTCGGGTACAAAACAAGATTTAGAAGAGCGATTGGTTGGCAACGGTATTGCTAATATACTTGTTCGCTATATCGTGATGTTTGATGGTTTATTTGGGCTGATTTTACAAAGAAAGCACTTGAATAGGGAGGTGAAAGCCTTTAATTTTTTGACTGTTTTTAATGGCGGATTTCCGCTGACGATACTTTATTATATCTTCGGTTATGGTTTTTTATTATTTCACAGTGTCGATTTTTTTATCGCCAGTGATTTTACCTACCCACCATGGCTGCTAGTCTTTTCAGAATGGAGCAATCTGTTAATGGTGATTATTATTGCGCCTAATTTTTTACGCTCAGGCTGTTTAAATTTAGTGACTTCTTATTTGCACTACTACGGTGGCGTTAATAATGTCTTACAGCAAACGCAAGTCTTTAAAAGTTTGCTTATTTGGCCACTTAATCTGTTTACCTTTAACTTTGCTGGTACGCATGCCATTCATCACTTTGTTGTGCAACAGCCGTTCTACTTGCGGCAAATGTTAGCAAGTACTGCACATAAGGTGATGAAAGAAAATGGTGTTAGATTTAATGATGTTAGTACATTTTCAAATGCAAATAGATATAGCAGTTTGTAAAGTACAACAGGAGACGTACCTTAATACTTTGATGATGCCCAACTGATCATGTGAATAATCAGTTGGGCTAATCTTGCTAAACGGTCCTGCTCAATTGAGCAGGACCGTTTGTCTTAGTTTAAAGCAATTATTCAGCAATAAGCTGTTGTAAAGTAAAGCTCGTTTGAGCCTGTCCCAAAGTTGCCTTCATAAAAGGAAGTATCTCTTCGAGTTGCTTTTTTAATTGCCAAGGAGGATTAACAATAAATAAGCCAGTACCTGTCATGCCATATTCATCACTGTCGGCTTGTAAACAAAACTCAACTTGTAATAAATTTTTCACTTCACTGCGGGTAAAGTCTTTTTCCATGGCGTGAATACGCTCACGAGTAACCACGGGGTACCAAAGAATATAAGTACCAGAGTTAAATTTTTTATAGGCTTTTACGATGGTCTTAACGGCTTTAGCGTAATCTTCTTTTAACTCATAGGGCGGGTCGATAAGTACCACACCACGGCGACTCGGTGGTGGCACTAAGCCCAATACACCTTGATAACCATCAGACTGTTTTACATGTGATTTTTTCCAGCGTGTGCAGAACTCAGTCAAATGTTGAATATCGCTAGGGTGTAACTCAAAGAGGTGAGCACTGTCTTGGCGGCGCATTAGCTGTTTAGCAACGCCAGGTGAGCCAGGATAAATTTCTAGCTCACTATTTTCAGTGTTTAAGCGCTGAATTAATTCAATATAGGGTGTTAATGCTTCAGGAAAGTTTTCATCAGTTAGTGCGGCAATAATTTTAGCGATACCGTCTTTGTATTCAGCTGTTTTTTGAGCGTATTCATCTTTTAGTGAATACATGCCAGCACCAGAATGGCTATCGATATAGGTAAAGCCTTTATCTTTACGGACCATATATTCAAGTACGAGCGTTAAAACCGAATGTTTTAAAACATCAGCGAAGTTTCCTGCGTGAAAAGCATGACGATAACTGAGCAAAAGGATTTCCTTAAAATATAAAATAGGGCAGTGCAAATAATAGATAAAACACCGAAATAACAGGTGCTTTATCTATTGATAGCGCGGGTGAAATTTATGCTTGGCTTGCCAAGTACTCATCATAAGTACCAGCAAAGTCAATGTAACCGTCTTTGGTTAATTCAATAATACGTGTAGCTAAGCTCGAAACAAACTCACGGTCATGGCTAACAAACACTAAGGTACCTTCGTAGTTTTCTAATGCCATATTAAGTGACTCAATCGACTCCATGTCCATATGATTGGTCGGTTCGTCCATCACAAGAATATTAGGCAGTTGCATCATCAGTTTACCAAAAAGCATTCTGCCTTTTTCACCGCCTGATAATATTTTAACTGATTTTAAAATATCGTCAGCTGAAAATAATAAACGCCCTAAATAACCACGAACGGCTTGTTCGTCGTCAGTAGGCTGACGCCATTGGCTCATCCAGTCAAACAAGGTCATGTCATGCTCAAATTCAAATTCATGGTCTTGTGCGTAATAGCCAATATTTGAATTTTCAGACCAAGTAAATTCACCAGAAGTTGCTTCATAGCCGACTTCATTTAATAGCGTGCGTAAAAAGGTGGTTTTACCTATGCCGTTTTCGCCGATCACCGCAATACGTTCACCCACTTCAGCTAAAAGAGAAATATCTTTTAGTACATGGGCATCATCAAATTTCTTGTTTAATTTTTCTATGACTAGGGCATTACGAAATAATTTCTTTTCTTGCTCAAAGCGAATAAAGGGGTTGGTACGGCTTGATGGTTTAACCTCTTCGAGTTGAATTTTGTCAATACGTTTTGCACGAGAAGTGGCTTGTTTAGCTTTTGAAGCATTCGCTGAGAAACGGGCGACGAAAGCTTGTAGCTCACCTATCTGTGCTTTTTTCTTAGCATTGTCAGCCAGTAAGTTAGCTCGTGCTTGTGTTGCAGCCAGCATGTATTCGTCATAGTTACCCGGGAAAACTCTAAGTTCTCCGTAATCTAAATCAGCCATATGGGTGCAAACACTGTTTAAAAAATGTCTATCATGCGAGATGATGATCATGGTTGAATCACGGGCATTCAAGGTTTCTTCAAGCCATTGAATGGTATGAATATCCAAGTTGTTGGTTGGCTCATCCAGTAATAAAATATCAGGATCTGAGAATAGCGCTTGTGCTAACAAAATACGCAGTTTAAAGCCTGGAGCAATTTCGCTCATTAAACCGTAATGTTGGTTAACAGCAATACCTACGCCCATTAATAGCTCACCGGCACGTGCTTCTGCGCTGTAACCGTCCATTTCAGCATATTCTGATTCTAAATCACCTACTTTCATGCCATCGGCTTCACTCATCTCTGGTAAAGCATAAATACGGTCACGTTCTTCTTTTACCGCCCATAACTCAGTATGTCCCATAATAACGGTATCAATAACACTGAAGTGTTCAAAGGCAAATTGGTCTTGGCTTAATTTACCCAAACGCTCGTTAGCGTCTAAACTTACATTACCTGAGGTCTGCTCTAAGTCACCACCTAAGATTTTTATTAGTGTTGATTTACCACAACCATTGGCACCAATTAAACCGTAACGATTACCGCCACCAAATTTTTGTGAAATATTTTCAAAAAGAGGTTTTGCGCCGAACTGTTGGGTAATATTATTTGCTTGTAGGATAAGCTGATTCCTTGGTTGTGCATTTAAGCTGGTAAGTCAATAGCGCGCGATTATACACAAAAAACGCCGACTTCAATAGGCTAAAATTTGTCTATTTGGCTAGCGCCGAAGTTAAGTTTACGACAAGTCATTCAATGCTCAATAAATAATCTTATTTTAGTAAAACTAGCTAAGAAGAATGATACCGTCTATTGGCAAGATGCTAAGATAGTTTTAAATGTATTTTATAACAGTAATTAAATCGTTTTCTTTAGATGAGTTGCCCGATGTTAAAAAATAAAAAGCCAGCGGTAAACGTTAATTACTCTCGTATTTGGCAAACAGTGCAGTTAATACCTTATGGTAAGGTCGCGTGTTATGGACAGGTTGCTGATCTTGCTGGCTTGCCCGGTAAAGCGAGGTTAGTTGGAAAAGCGTTAGGCAAAGTCCCTGATGATGGTTGGACAGGACAAAGTGTTCCTTGGCATAGAGTCATTAACTCTCAAGGGAAAATATCATTTGCTGTTGAAAGTGAACTTTTCGCCAGACAAAGAGCTTTGCTTGAAGATGAACAAGTGGCTGTGATCGGTAATCGCGTTAAGTTAACAGATTTTCAGTGGCAACCTGATTTAGCCGAATTACTCTTTAAATTAACTTACTAAGACGTGAAGCTCTAACGTTGCTTAGCCTTTTATCCTGGCATTAAAAATAAAAAAGCGACTAATCATAGTCGCCTTTTATCATTAATATTAGACGTTTAGCTTAATAGAAATTAACTTTAAATTCAGCACCAAAAAAGCGCTCTTCATTAACAATAGCGGTATTGTTACTAAAGTCTACCGCGCCAATAGCGATTTGTTCATCGGTTATGTTACGAACAAATAAGGCAACTTCATATTCTTTGTCATCACCATCCCAGGTATAACCGGTACGTGCGCCACCTTCAAATAATGATTTTCCATTAAACTCTTTTGATTCATATAAAAAGAAACTAATGTCATCTCGGTAAGACCAATCTGTGTAGGCATAGAATTCACCATCAGCAATTTCACGAGAATAACGTACACTAAAGTTGAAAATCCACTCTGGTGCGTGTGGTAAGCTATTACCGTCTACTTCGGCAAATTTATTACCAAAATCATCAGTGTAGAAATTATCAGTAATTGTACATGATTTACAGCCAGCGACCGCTAAATCACTGTCATTGATTTCGGTATTGTTATAACTGACACTTGCGGTTAGCCACCAATTATCTGAAAGCATAAATTCTGAATCGATTTCAAAACCGTAACCGGTTGTTTCTTCAGCATTGAGTAAACTCGCGGTATTGCCACCACCACCAACAGACGTTAGTTGTTGATCATCCATGGTAAAGTAGAAAACTGAAGCATTAATACGACCAAAACCGTCTAAAATATCAGATTTAATACCGGTTTCTAAAGATAGAATAGTTTCTGAATCGGCAACAGAAATACCATTTCCAAAAGCAAATAACGAACGCCCTTGAATACTTGGTGCTCTAAAGGTATCAGCTATACGTGCGTATAAATTTATGTCATCGGTATACTTATGTGTAACACTAATATCCCAGCTAACATGTGAATCACTTGGGTTTACTTCACCTGAAGCTTGATCAGGAAAACCTAACCATGATAACGGTGATTTTGTTCTTTGGTTGCTATAGTCTTTGTCATCATCAGAATAGCGTAAGCCTAAGGTTACTGAGGTTTTGTCGTTATAGTCGTAATCAAACGAACCAAAAACAGCCCATGCAGTCGTTTCTTGCTCTTGAATAACATAACCGGTTTGAGCGCCACTGCTAAACAAAGGATCAAAAGCAAAGCTTTCAATGGTTAAGTCTTCATTAAAGTAAAAAGCGCCGACTTGGTAATTAAACTGGCCATCAAAGTTACTGGCTAAGCGAATTTCTTGTGTTAGCTGCTCGTGATCTGGAATAGCATCAGCGGTTTCTGAATCAAGTGCGATTATACCGGGTCCTGAAGGTTCCGCATAAACTGCGCCATAACCACCATCAACATCGGCACGAGAATAAAGCTCTGCGCTTTCATAGCCCGAAATTGACGTTAGGGTATATTCACCAAATTCAAATTCTAACTTTAAACTGCCACCTTCCGTTTCAACTTGTTGTGTCGCTCTTGATGCAGAGTCATGGTAAACAGTATCTCTTTCAAAGTTACTAACTAATTCGTTACTTTGAGGTTTAAACGCATTGGCATAGAAAGCAACAGGCTTGCCATCTAAGTCGCGCATATGGTAATTAAATAAAGCTGTGAATGCGTCATCTTCATAGAGAAATTGAATGCGAGCTGCTTTATCCGTGTAGCCACCTAAAACTTCTTTTTGTTCAAAACCGGGAGCTTGGTTATCTATGTAGTCATCTCTCGTTTGATTAAGTAATGAAACACGAGCAGATAATTTATCGGTTAAACCGCCACCAACAGCCGCACGCATATCCGTGGTATGATTACTACCGTATGAAACTGAGCCAAAACCTTCAAAATCTTGTGATGGTTTTACTGATTCAAACTTAATTAAACCTGCAGGAGTGTTACGACCAAATAATGTCCCTTGTGGACCACGCAATACTTCTACGCGGCCAACATCAAATACTGGAAAACCTTTTAAAATTGGATTTTCTTGGACAACTTCATCAACCACTAAAGAAACCGGTTGTGAGGCATTTAAATCAAAATCAGAATTACCTAAACCACGCATATAAAAGCGTGGAAAAGTACGACCAAAAGAAGATTCAACAGAAAGGCTTGGTACACGGGCATTTAAAAAACGAATATCCATAGCCGCTGAACTTAATACATTCAGTTTTTCACCTTGAAGCGCACTAATAGCTACAGGAACTTCTTGAACATTTTCTACTCTTTTACGCGCTGTTACTTCAATAATTTCTAAGCCAACAACTTTTTCTTCTGCATTTTCTTCAGCTAAAGTAGCTGCAGAAAAGCCGACCGTTGATGTTAAAACAGCGAGTTTAACCGCTGTAGCCAAAGTGGAATTTTTGAACAAATTCATTGATATTCTCCAAGAGTGCGATGTTTTTTAGGTAAACTAAATTTTATTGTTATTTTGATACCGCTTAGGGTAGCCGAAATTTACAAACTTCTAAATAGAAAGTATGCATTTTATACGTTTTACCATAGTTTACTTTATAAGAAGTTGTTATGTTATTTTTATAAAATGAAGCTAATTAGATGATTTATTAATATCTTAAGAAAAAGTCGTTAATGTAACGTAAATATAAAAACATGCAGTTATTTCTTTTATTATTCCCCGCCGCTGCTGTGTTTAAACCAATGGTCTCTTTTTCGATGGAGTTCGTCTTATCCGTCTTCTTTATTATTATTTTTTATACTAAATTAATGATGACAAAAAATATAATAATTAGGGAACAATAATGAAAAAATTCGGGTTATCTTTATTATGCCTTTCTTTATCTACTGCTTATGCAAGTGATGACTTAGATATGGCGAATAAAATAAGAGCAGAAGGCTTTTATAATTCTGAAGTCATGCACACCTTAGAGCAACTTACTGATGAAATAGGCCCTCGTCTATCCGGCTCTCCGCAGATGAAGAAAGCCAATGATTGGACTTTAGAAAAGTTAAAGGCTTGGGGGCTGAAAAATGTCTATTTAGACCCCTTTGAGTTTGGACGAGGTTGGTCACATGACTCTGCTTCCATTGCTTTATTGAGTCCTCGTGAAGTTTCTTTACACGGCATTCCTGTTGCTTGGACACCGGGTACCCAAGGAGACGTAAAAGGAGATGTTGTTATCTTTGATGCGGCTTCAATAGCTGACTTAGCGCAATATAAAGGTAAGCTAAAAGGTAAGATTATTATGATGGGCGCAGGCAAAAATATTGAAGCCCCTGAAAACAGTGTCTTTCAACGTTATGACTCGGGAGAGCTTTCCACATTGACCGAGTTTGACGTAATGCGGGCACCAAGTCACTCTCCTTGGGTAACCTCTGACCGAAGAGATGGTGCAATGCAGCGTTATAACTTTCAAACCACACTCAGTACTTTCTTAAAAGAAGAGCAAGTTGCCGGTGTAATATATCGTAGCTGGCGTCAAGGTGGCTTAATTAACGTTTTTGGTAGCGACCATCGCGTCGGTAAAACCTTCCCAGTACCGGCACTTATTATTGAAGCCGAGCATTACAACCTATTATCTCGAATGATAGATAATGGCAAAACACCTAAATTATCGCTTAATATCGATGCGCGCTTTCATGATAACGACCGTAATGCTTACAATACCATAGCCGAAATTCCAGGTAGTGATAAAAACCCAGAAATTGTCATGGTCGGTGGACATTTAGACTCATGGCATGCCAGCGATGGTGCTGTCGATAACGGCGCGGGTGTGGCGGTATCAATGGAAGCTGTTCGTATTCTGCAAGCATTAAACTTTAAACCTAAACGTACCATACGCATTGGTTTATGGTCGGGTGAAGAACAAGGGTTATTTGGCTCAGCAGCTTATGTTGATGAACACTTTGCGACTCGTCCTAAACCTACTGATAAGAATGAGCAAGCATTGCCAAGTTACTTATGGAAAGATCAAGGTTGGCCAATTGAAACTAAAGCTGATCATGATAAATTTTCGGTATACTTTAATATGGATAATGGTAGCGGACGTTTCAGAGGTATTTATACCGAAGGCAATGTTGCGGCAAAATCGATATTTGGCAACTGGTTCAGCCCTTATTCAGATTTAAGTACTGGGACTATTACCAATCAAAGTACCGGTGGCACAGATCACGAGTCATTTGATGATGTTGGCTTGCCCGGTTTTCAGTTTATTCAAGACAAGTTAGATTATGGCTCTCGTTTACATCACACCCATATTGATTCGATTGACCATGTTGTAGAAGCCGATTTAAAACAAGCATCTGTTATTCTTGCTGGCTTTTTATATAAAGCGGCAATGGCTGATGAACGCATGCCTCGTAAACCCATGCCAAAAGATATTTCTAATTTGCAAAAGCAGCAGATGAAATTGAAAGCCGACAAAGCACGTAAAAACCGTGATAAAAAAGGTAATAAAAACTTAGAGATTAATTCAGTAAAAAATTAATCAATATAAACGCACTCAAGTGTTGAGTGCGTTTTTTAGCCAATTTAGCTATGCACCTTAAATTTTGAAAGCGACAGATATATCTTGCAGAGATGTTGCTAAGTTAGCTTGCTCTCTTGCTGTAGCCGCTATTTGAGTGGCACCAGTCGTTGATTCCATTGATTTTTGCTCGACACTGACCACATTCCTTGCAACATCTTGAGTAACCATTGCTTGTTCTTCAACGGCTGCTGCCACTTGTTCGGTCATCGAAAAAATATTACTGACTGACTTGGTAATGTCTTCTAGTGTTTTTTCTACATTTTTTGAATTGACAACGGCTTCGTTGGCCATATTTTGACTGGTTTCGATTACATTGAATGCGGCATTTGCATCGGTTTGTAGAGCAATGATAAAGTCTTCTATTTCACTGGTAGATTGTTGTGTTCGTTGGGCAAGCGTGCGCACTTCATCAGCCACTACCGCAAATCCTCTACCTTGCTCTCCAGCTCTTGCTGCTTCGATAGCTGCATTTAGCGCAAGTAAGTTTGTTTGCTCGGCAACTGATTTTATTACGTCGACCACCTTAGTAATATTACTACTACTCTTATGCAAATTGGTGATCCTGGTGGCTAAATCTGCTATTTCAGCGGCTAACGCTTCAATTGAATGATAAGACGTTTGTACTACGTTTAAACCACTTTGCGCTTGTTCATCGGCATCTTTTGCCGAATCTGCGGCAAGTTGTGTATTACTTGCCACTTCTTTTACCGTTGCTGATAACTCTTCTATGGCTGTTGCTATTAGAGCTATTTCACCTTGTTGAGCCAGCATTGACTGAGAATTATACTGACAAGTTTGGGATGTTTCTTCTGCTGCAGATGCTAACGTTGTGCTTGACGTGGTTATCTCGTCTATAGCACCAGAGAACTTCTCTAAGGTTAAATTGAGTGCAAGTGCTATTTGCCCCATTTCACTTTCACAAATATGGCTAGCTCGTATGGTTAAGTCATTATCATTTCTTACTTTTTTCATAACAAAGGTAAGATCAGCAACTTGCATGCTTAATTCTTTAATAATATATGTACTTAATAGCAAAGATAAAAGTATAAGCGTAAGGCTTAGTATGCAATTGATAAGCATTTTATTAAAAGCATGCTCATTTTTATTTTCAACAAGCTTAAGTAATGAATCGGCTAAGTGATTTTCAATTTCCTTAAATAGAAGGATACGTTTGGTTGATTGGTCAAACCAATAGTTTGATTCAATACCAAATTGCCCTTGGGCTGATTTGTCAATGGCAATGCCTCTGAGTCTTAAGACCTCCTTGATGACAGGACTTGACATTTTTTGCACGAAAAACGAACTGTTTTCGTCGTTAGCAAAAGATGAAAAACTGCTCATATAGGTATTTTGTTCCGATATTAGTGTAATGAATTTAACTAACATCCCGTCACTAAATTGGTCAGCGCTAAAAGTACTACTTAACACGGCGCGTTCTATACCTGCACGCTCTTTACCTTGTATAAAGTTATAATAGGAAAAAATCTCTTTTGACACCATCGAGTCAGTACTGATTTCTGAGATGAGGGTAGAAAGACTTAACAAGCTTTTATTAAGCTCTGTGTAATAACGGATCGCATTTGAGACCGGTATTTTTTGTTGGTCAACTTGACTTCTTATGCTGTAAATTTCACTAAGTTGCTGAGCAATTTTATTGTTCAGTGAAATTATTTTTTTATCTCTAAATTGATTATCGGCTAAATAATTTGTTGTTAAACTGTTTTTATTATTTACTTCTTGGCGTTGCTTGATAAGTTTATCGCCAAACATTGTCCCTTTAGCACTTAAAAATCCGGCAGTCATACCACGTTCTTTTTGTAACTCATGCACTAAATCGCTATAAACGATAGATAGCTTGGTTAATCGTGTTAGTTGTGACATCTCCTGTGTACTATTAATGCTTTGTAAAATAGCCGCGACACTATAGAAAATGAAACTAAGTAATGGTATGGCAATTAAGATATATATTTTTTTCTTGAACGAAATGTCTTCGAATTTCATCGTTTATAACCCTGTGATTTGCTCCTGCGGGATTAAAATAATGGAAAGTCCTGATAAATACAATTTTTGATAGTCTTCTCTTGATTTAGAACAAGTATCTAAAGAAAGTTTATTGTTCATTTTTAGTCTTTTTTTTTATTATCCTTTTATTTCAATGGTTTATGTTTTTAGTAGTTCAGTGGCTCTTCGAGTGTATTTATTGTAAATAATAACGCTGTTTATTACATACAATCACGTCTACAGCTTAATAAATAGCTTAATGTACCAGCGACCTATTAAGCTGTATTAACAGTAAAACATTATAAGAGTGTTCTTACTTCAAACAACTCAGGGAAAAAGCTAACCTCTAAGGCTTTTTTCAAAAAACTGACTCCAGAAGAACCCCCCGTTCCTGCTTTATAACCAATAATTCGTTGCACGGTATACATGTGCTTAAACCGCCATTGTTGAAAAGAGTCTTCAATATCGACGAGCTTTTCGGCCAGTTCATATAACTCAAAATATTTCTCAGGTTGTTGATAGACCGCTAGCCATGCTTTTACCACACTTTCATTACTTTGATAGGCTTGAGTAACATCGCGATTAAGTACACAATCGTCAATGCTAAAACCTGCTTTTACTAATGTGGCAATCACTTCGTCATATAAGCTTGGACTATTAAGTAATAATGCTAACTCTTGATAGGCTTGATTGTTATTTTTATGCACCTTGAGCATGTCACTGTTCTTATTGCCTAAAAGAAACTCAAGTTTTCGATAACCGTGCGACTGAAAACCCGAAGAACGGCCTAAGTCATCACGAAATTTTAAGTAATCAACCGGAGTAAGTGTTGATAAAATATTCCATGACTGAGTAAGTTGAATGAATATTTGTTTTACCCGGGCAATAACTTTAAATGCAGGGCCAAAATCATCTGCACGTAAACACTCCAGGGCTTTCGCTAGCTCATGGCCAGCAAGTTTTAGCCAAAGTTCACTACTTTGATGAATAATAATAAACAGCATCTCATCATGCTCTTTAGATAATGGCTGTTGTGCCGATAACACTTGCTCAAGCTGCAAGTAATCACTGTAGGACATATCATCTTTAAAGTCGGTATGAATATCTTCTTCTAGTTCACGTTTATTTGCATCTCCATTAAAAGGGCAGCCGGAATTAGACATCGATGTTCTCCTTGCTTTTAAGTTGTTCTTCAACGAGTTGCAGAAGTTTCTGGTAAACAAAGTCATCTTGCCAACAGCTTTCTATATTGGCTATTTGCATTATTTTCGCCATGATTATTTTTTGCTCATCTCCTATGGCTAATGCTTGTGAATAAGGCAAGTACGGTGAGAAAGTGACCATAGAATAAAGCGGCACCCAAAGCTCAGGATGAAGTTGGTGGAATTTTGCTTCAATTTTTTTCTGTAATAAAAAGTCACTGTTACCAGAGAGTTCGCTCATTTCAACAAAGTTACGTTGGGCTAACTCAGTGATAGCATCGGCATTAATTTTTCGTTGTTTTTGGTAAGCGGGAAAAATATCGTGCCACTGACCTTTATACTGTTCAATAATTTCCCCCAGCTCTCGACAATCTTCAAAGCCACAATTCATCCCTTGGCCATAATAAGGCACCATAGCATGGGCAGCATCACCAATTAGTGCGACCTTATTGTTAATGACCCAAGGGTCGACATTGACCAAGAATAGTGGACTGGCTTTCTTTGCCATAAAGTCATCAATCGGATCGGCTAGCAATGGCATAGCATCGGCAAAATTATCATTGAAAAAAGTTATAACATCGCTGCGTTTTTTTAAACTATTGAATGAATGTTCACCTTCATTTTTACTTTCATCGTTGAGAAACAAGGTGCAAGTAAAAGTACCATCAGGGTTAGGCAGGGCGATGAGCATAAAGTCTTTTCTTGGCCAAATATGCAAGGCTTCTTTTGCCATTTTAAAGCGAGCATCGCCACTTTTGTTTTCATTGGCGGGGATGGTTAGTTCTATATATGACTGCGGCATAAAAGACTGACTATAGCTAAAACGTGGTGTTTCTTGAGCCAGGCGGCGCACTTTAGAAAAAGCCCCGTCGGCGCCAAAAATATAATCAGCATCAATTTCGATATGACTCTTTTTCTGCCCAGCATCAAAACTAAAAGAGGTACAACCGGTTGTAAAATCAACATGGGTCAGTCTTTTTTCAAAGTGTAATGATACGCTCGCTTCTTTTTCAGCTAAATTGAGTAGTTGTTCATTAATGCCTGAGCGTGATACTGACCAAATAGCTTGATCGTCTTTACCGTAAGCTTGCTCGGTTATCGTGCCATCGATGGCATGCATAATGCGTTTTTTCATCGCAATGGCGTCTTGACGAACTTTATCAGCAATGCCAACGGCTTCCAACGCTAACCAACCTCGATCTGAAAGTGCGATATTAATCGACTTTCCTTGGTATATATCATGCTGACGAGAATCTGGACGAGATTCAAATAAGTTAACATTATAGCCTTTTCTGGCTAATATAATCGCAAGTAGGGCGCCAACAGGGCCTGCTCCTGCAACCGTGATGTTAGTTTCATTCGCGGGTTTAGTCGTTGAATTTACGCTCATTGTAAACATTCCTTTAGCAGTCGAACAAAGTGATAAATATCTTGGAATTTATTATAAAGTGGCACGGGAGCAACACGAATAACATTGGGTTCACGCCAGTCGGTGGTGACGCCGTTTTCTTCTAAAGCCGTAAACATTGCTTTGCCATCGAGACCCTCCACATTGATCATTAAAGATAGCTGACAACCACGCTCAGCTTGGTTACTTGGCGTGATGATGCGAATTTTATCGCCTAACTCGCTACTGATAAGCTCGGTCATATATTGAGTGAGTTTAATTGATTTTTTGCGCAGTTCTTTAATACCGCCAGCCATTTTTATGGTGTCTAGAGAACCACGAATAGCGGCTAATGAAAGTACCGGTGGGTTTGACAATTGCCATCCTTCGGCTGTAGGGATAGGCTTAAAAGTATTTTCCATTTTAAAACGGCTTGATTTATCGTGACCCCACCAGCCAGCAAAGCGATTTACCTGTGTTTCACTATCGGTATTGGTGCTATGTTTTTGATGAACAAAGCAACCGGCAACTGAGCCAGCGCCACTGTTTAAATATTTGTAACTACACCAACAAGCGAAGTCGACTTGCCAATTATGCAAGGCCATTTCGATATTACCAACGGCATGCGCTAAATCAAAACCTACCAAAATACCCTTTGCATGGGCTTTTTCGGTGATGGTTTTCATATCAAGTACCTGACCGGTATAATATTGAACGCCCGGTAATAATATTAGCGCTATTTCATCACCTTGGTGTTCAATCATTTGATATAAGTCATCATGATTTAATAGCTCTTCACCGGCCCTTGGTGTCCACAACAGCATGTTGTCATCGACATTTTTTTTGTGGTGTTTAAGTTGAGATTCAACCGCATAATGGTCAGAGGGAAAAGCATGGTCTTCAAGCAATATTTTTGAGCGCTTACCTTGAGGTTGATAAAAACTGACCATCATTAAATGCAAGTTTGTCGTTAATGAGTTCATCATTACCACTTCTTCATTTTTTCCGCCAACCAATAAGGCCGATTGCTCGGTTAAAAACTCGTGGTAGGGCATCCATGGGTGATCCCCTTCAAAATGACCTTTTACGCCTCTTTGTCCCCAAGAGTCGAGTAGTTCAATAACATATTCGCGGGCAAGTTTTGGCTGTAAACCCAGCGAGTTGCCGGTAAAGTAGTATTCATCTTCACCATTGGCTTGTTTGGGAATAGCAAATTGCTCGCGTATTATCGCTAACGGATCGTTGATGTCGAGTTGTTGCGCATAGGCTAAGGTCGTTTTATTGTTATTAGTTGTTATTGTTTGTGTCATGGTTATTTACTCACTTCTTTAGCGCTAAACTCTTTAGCTGCAAATATTACCGGGCGACTCGGCGCTGCGTCATTATGAAAAGCTGGGCTTTGAATATTAATAAAATAAAATCCGTCGGCAATATCATTATCAATAAAAGCCATTTCGGTAATCGTTTTGTTAGTTAAACTATCGTTATTCATTTGGTGACTGCCTTGTGCAACTTGCCAAAACAGATGATGGCAAGTCATTAGCCCCTCATCATGCAAACGGTCAATCGAAGGCAAATCTACCACTAAGTGTTCTACGCCGCGTTCATTTAAATATAAGATAGCTTCACGACTAAAAAAGGCCGGTTGGTTGTCAGGACTATAAGCTTGTTGGCACTTACTTTTATCATTGGGTAAGGTACGAATAACCAAAGCTTGTAATTGTTCATTATTATAATAACGACAGGCTTTTTTGAGGAGTGTCCGGCTGATAATTGCATCAGCTGGGTAAAAGTCAGGGCGATAATGTTCATCACTTTTTAGGGCAAGTTCAGGTGTGATTGAAATGACGGCGCAGGGCATTAACGCGGGTATATTCAATTGCGCTAAGGTTAACGCACGCTTTTCATCATGATGAGTCGCTAACTCAGTATCATTCTCTTTGGGGGTATTCATCGCATAGTGGCAAATATGAGCGATAGACTCGGTATGCGTACCGTTGCAATGTGGGTTGATGGTTAATTCATTAACATTACAACTGCCGCCTTGTTGGGTATCTCCGATAAAGCTTCCCGCTTGCATTGGACTGGCTAAGGCGGCCTTGGCAGAAAAGTGATTTGGCTGTTGCGTTGCTTGATTAAAGTTAACCGCAATAGCCAATGACCATGAGTTTTCGATATTGATTTGATAGCGAGTATCGTTGAGCTCGACGCTTATCTGCAAACTCATAAGAATTGCTCTTTTGTTAAGCCAAGCCATTTAAGTGCTGAACCATGCAGTAACTTTTCTTTAATAGTATCGGAAAATTGACTATTTTCTATCAGTTTACCGGGTGCTAACTCACCCAGTGGAAATGGGTAATCGCTACCGAGGGCAATATTGTCTGGGCCCATTAAATCGACAAGATATTTCAGGGCTAATTCGTCATGGACTAATGAATCAAGATAAATTTGTGGCAGAAAGTCTCGTGGATTAATCGGGCAGTCAACCGCGCACAAGTCTGGGCGAACATTAAAGCCGTGTTCAATACGGCCAATAGTGGACGGAAACGAACCACCGCCATGAGCAAAGGCGATCTTTAGCTTAGGTAGACGTTGCAGTACGCCACCAAAAATCATTGAGCATATTGCTAAGCTTGACTCGGCTGGCATGCCAACAAGCCAAGGAAGCCAATATTTAGGCATTTTTTCTTTAGCCATCATGTCCCATGGATGAACAAAAACAGCAGCGCCTAAATCTTGTGCTGCTGCAAAAATGGGGAAAAGCTGCTCATGGTCTAAATTCCACTCATTAATATGTGAACCAATTTGAATACCAGCCAAGCCAATTTTCATGCAACGTTCAAGTTCTTTTATCGCAAGATCTGGTGATTGCATTGGCACTGTGCCTAAACCGACAAAGCGTTTTGGGTGATCGTTAACAATACCGGCAATGTGATCATTTAAATACTTAGATAAATCTAAGGTATCTTTAGGTTTAGCCCAGTAATTGAACATCACAGGTACCGTTGAAAGTACCTGTACATCGACCTGATTTTTTTGACAGTCATCAAGGCGAACTTTCGGATCCCAGCAATTGTGATCAATTTCACGGAAAAATTTTTCATCCACCATCATTCGCGCACAACCACATTTATGATGATCTAGACTAACAAAACCACCATAACCGTACTTTTCACGTAAATTTGGCCAGGTCTTAGGTAAAATGTGGGTGTGAATATCTATCTTCAACATCGATTATCTTCCTTGAATGTAAACAGACTAGCTTTAAGTAATTCATCGAAAAGCGTTATTAATATATGACCCATCAGTTACCCCTTTGTTACAACCGTACCGCATTGCTGACAAGTGCAGTTGGTAGGCGTTTGATAAAAACGATTAAATACTTTGGGCAAATCAGTTTCTATATTATCGAGACGAAAAGCTTCGCTGTAGAGTTGATTTTTACAAGCAGGACAAAACCAAAAAAGTGCATCCTCTTGCTTATTTTCCCGCTTTTGTTCAACCACTAAGCCAACGCTGTTTTCAAAACGTTGCGGAGAGTGCAACATTTTTGGCGGCAGCAAAAATATTTCGCCCGCTTTAATGGTTATATCATGGAAATTTTCAGGATTATGCTGCTCATCATTTGCAACGCAAGCATCTATGACAGAAAGTACCATTTCGCCCTCAAGCTGATAAAACAGCTCGGGTGTTTCGTTATAATGATAGTCAGTACGGTTGTTAGGGCCACCGACGATCATAACAATAAAATTATCCTGTTCAAAAATTTGCTTATTACAAACTGGAGGCTTAAGTAAATGGCGGTGTTCATCTATCCAAGCGTGTAAATTAAAAGGCATCGCGATGCTATTTTTCAAGGTTGACATAATTATCCCTCGTTCGCTTTACGGCTTGGCGCATTATTTTGCTGCAAAGCCGCGATACATTTAAGTTCTATCGCTATGGGGGTTGGTAATTTGTTAATTTCAATGGTGGTTCGACAAGGCTGATTATCAGCAAAGTATTCTGCGTAAATACGATTATAGGCGTCGAAGTCGTCATCCATATTGGTTAAATAAACCGTGACGTCCACTAAGTCCATCCAGCTGGCATTTGCAGCTTCAAGAATTAAACGAATATTGGTGAATACGCTATGACATTGCGCTTCGATGTCGTAACTTTTTATTTTGCCTTGCGCGTCCAGTTCAACACCCGGAATGTCTTTGCAACCTGCTTTTCTTGGGCCAACACCCGACAGAAATAACAAATTACCCACTTGTCGGGCATGAGGGTATAAACCTACTGGTTTTGGCGCTTGTTCAGCATGGATGATTTTTGGCTGCAAAGCCGCTTTATCTGTTGCATCGCTCATCAGGGATCCTTATTAATTCACTCTTAATGTTAATAGAGATTAAGTGTAGACAAAATCTATTAAAGACTTTTGTTGTTCTTTATTGACATGAAACTGAGTACGCTTAAAGAAACGATATTTCGATGTTATTGAAATATCGTCAGGCACTCCAAAGAAAAGGAGGTTAAATAAGCGTCCATTTGCAGCCTAATACGCTCGCAAATATTGCTCCAGAAGATTTAAATTTATGACACGTTTGGTTCATATATATCTTTTATGTCGCAGAGTATTTTATACAAACATTTTTAGGCTCAGTAAAGAATCTCATCGCTTCTAAACCACCTTCTCGGCCAACCCCTGAATGATTCATGCCGCCAAAGGGGGTGCGTAAATCGCGTAATAGCCAACAATTTATCCAAACAATACCGGTATTTACTTGTTCGGCTAGCTGGTGTGCTCTATTGATATTTTGCGTCCAAATAGTCGCGGCTAAGCCATATTGGCTTTCGTTGGCAAGTGCGAGCGCTTGTTCGTCAGTATCGAAGACTTGTAAGGTTATTACTGGGCCAAAAATTTCCTGTTGGTTACAGCTGGCGTTATTAGATAAACCT
The DNA here is from genome assembly GCF_007954355.1 of Colwellia hornerae. GTDB lineage: Bacteria > Pseudomonadota > Gammaproteobacteria > Enterobacterales > Alteromonadaceae > Colwellia_A > Colwellia_A hornerae. The sequence continues at coordinate 3,149 of NZ_VOLR01000005.1, read as the reverse complement.
TCAATAATGGTGGGCTGTAAAAAGTAACCTTGCTGACAACGACCTGATAAATGGACTTGCTCACCACCGGCTAAAATAGTGCCGCCTTCTTGTTTGGCTAAATCGATATAACCGAGCACTTTTTCTAAATGGTCTTTAGAAACAATGGCGCCCATTTTTGTGTCATTAAGCAAAGGGTCTTGTGGTAAAAGCGCTTGTGCTTTTGCTATTAATGCGGTTTTAAATTTTTCATAGATACCTCGCTGAATATATAACCTTGAGGCACATAAACAAATTTGACCTTGATTAGCAAAGCTGGCGCGGAAAACTTCGGCAACGGTATTTTCAAAATTACAGTCATCAAAGATTAGGGCGGGATTTTTACCGCCTAATTCTAACGATAGCTTTTTAAATTTTGGCGCTAGCTGTGTTGCTATTGCAGCACCGGTTGCTGAGCCACCGGTAAATGAAATAGCGCTAATTTTTGGGTGATTACATATTGCTGAACCTGTACTTGCACCACTGCCATGTAAAATATTTAAAACACCGTTTGGCAAGCCGACTTTTTGACAAATAGCGCCAAGCATCGCCGCGGTTTTTGGCGTGACTTCAGAGGGTTTTGCAATAACACAGTTACCGGCGGCAAGTGCTGGTGCTATTTTCCAAGTAAATAAGTAGAGCGGTAAATTCCACGGTGATATACAACCAACAATACCGACAGGTTGGCGCAAAGTATAATTAATCGCCGAGTTTGCTATCGCATGAGATTCGCTAGCAAATTGAGAGCAGGCATGAGCAAAAAATTTGAAATTACTGGCTGCACGCGGTATATCGACCATTCGCGCTAAAGCAACTGGCTTACCATTGTCTGTCGCTTCGGCGAGTGCCAATGATTCGAGTTGATTTTCAATTTCTTGTGCTATGGCAATTAAATAGTCGGCACGTTGTTCTAAATCTAAGGCACGCCAGGCTGGCAGGGCCTGCTGTGCGGCAGTAACCGCTTGTTCAACATCAGCGACATCACTATTAGGAATTTGGCCATAAATTAACCCTGTGGCTGGCTCAATATTATCTAAATAGTTATTATTGACCGGCGCTTGGTATTTGCCATCAATAAAGTTTTCAATGATATTATGTGCATCGGGCATTATTGTTCCTCTGCTTAGTGTTTATTAACGTAAACCTTATAAACAAGAGGTTCTGCCACCATCAACGGGTAAGTTAATACCTGTGATGTAGCCAGCCGCAGGCGACGCTAAAAAAGCGGCTGCAGCTGCAAATTCTTCGGGCTTAGCGAAACGGCGCATCGGAATAATCGCTTTTTCGTTAAGCGTTGCTTGTTCAATTGAAATGTTTTGTTTGTTGGCCTTGCCCGAAATAATGGCATCTAAGCGGGCGGTTGCCGTAGCACCAGGTAAAACATTATTGACAGTAATGCCAAATTCGCCTAATTCATTTGCTAAGGTTTTCGCCCAGCTTGCTACCGCACCACGTATGGTGTTGGAGACACCTAGACCATTGAGCGGCTGCTTAACAGAGGTTGATATAACATTGATAATACGGCCATATTGCTTTTCTTTCATACTAGGAATAAGCGCTTGGACCAAGTGATGGTTGGACACTAAGTGTAAATTAAAAGCGTTGATAAATTCATCGACACCGGCAGCATTGGCAGGCCCTGGTGCGGGTCCACCGGTATTGTTGATTAAAATATCATAACCACCCGATGCGTTAACATGGTCATTAATCACGGTTTTTACTTGTTCTGTATTTGAAAAGTCAGCGACTAATACTTGGTGTGTTTGGCCTTGGGCCGTATCAAGTTCAGCTTTGACTAATTCAAGGGCTGCTTGATTACGTGAGAATAGCGTGACATTAGCGCCTAAGTGAGCAAGCTCAATCGCACAGGCTTTACCGATACCTTGGCTTGAACCACAAACTAATGCGCTTTTACCTTGAAGATTTATATCCATAAATACTCTTTATTATTGTATTTTTTTTCAAACGACTTTTCAAAGCGGTGTTAAGCTAATTTCGTTGAAAATTTGAGTTAACCATTTTTTATCACATTAAATAATTTAATGTCAGCAAAAGTGTGAAGTTTTATTTTTTTACTTTGTAAACTTTTATAGCCGTAGCACTCAAAATAGCGCAGTAATATACTCAGTGTTATTTCACTTTAACATTTGTTAAATTAAGCTGATAATGGGCCTTTATCACCAACAAATAGCTGTAATGACCATACATAATCCACTAAAAGGTGCCTATATTTCAGGGCAGGGAACACCGATTGTACTTCTTCATAGTTCGCTAAGTTCAGCTAGACAATGGCAGCCCTTAGTTAAACTGCTTGAACCTCACTACTTAGTCATTAATATTGATATGCTCAGTTACGGTAATGCAGAAAAAGTTGCTGATGAATTACATTATAATTTTGATGTTGAAATTAACCGTATTAAAAAAATTATTAACAGTGTTGCTCAACATCAATCTTTTCATTTGGTTGGACATTCTTGTGGCGGCGCGATTGCATTAAAGCTAGCCATTGAGGATCCAGAAAAAATATTAAGTCTTTCTTTATATGAGCCGGTTGCGTTTCATTTACTGGAACAAAACAGTGGCGCTCGAGTGTTAGCAGAAAACTTTGCTAACCAGGTTAATATTGATGATAGGTATAAGGGGGCAGAGATCTTCACGGATTTTTGGAATCAAGCCGGTTTTTTTGCAGCCTTACCACAAAAAATACAGGATATAATGGCAAGAGATATGCCTAAAGTAAGCCTAGACTTTAAAGGCTTAATATCAGAAAAATATACCTTAAGCGATCTAAGTCGTCTTACCTGTAAAGTGTTAATGATGACAGGGGAACAAAGTCCTGAACTCAGCCGGTCATTAGCCAATCAAATTAAAGCGAGTTTACCTAATGTTGAACATCAACATTTTCCAACCGGACATATGGGGCCGGTAACTCATAGTGGCTTGATCCATCCAGCCATTGCTCGTTTTATTGCTCATTGATAAAACAAAAAAAGACGCCTTAGCGTAATGCCGATCAGTTAAGCAATTTATAGCTTGATTAATTTGTTAATGAGATCAAAATCCAGTGATTAATATCACTGGATTTTTTTTATGCAACTTTCTACCGCTCTTTCTTTAGTTAATTCAAATAA
>NZ_VOLR01000059.1 GCF_007954355.1 Colwellia hornerae | reverse complement strand
TTAACCTGTTGCTTGGTTATGGGTTTTCCAGACATATCTTTCTCTATTAAATTTGATATATCTGAAGTGTACCAAAACCGGTCAACCTAATTGTCGCGACCCGGCCAAGCTAATTGTCGCCTAATAACGAAGCTAATACTATCAGTCTCTAATACTGGAACCAACTGGTTAATAAAATCAGTTAGTATCTCTGTTGGATTGTGACCAACGATTAATTCAATTCGTTTAGGTAAAGCAGACTTTTGAGGCTCTTCCTCTTCTAGTTGCCCATCAAGAATATAAACCAAGTAATGGTTTAGTTTACTTTGAAGTAATTCAATATTTGATTCATCAATAATTTCATACTGAACTAGCGTAAGGACGCAAACGCCATTATCTATAGAACAAATATCAACCTTATTTTGGAAACTTATGCCATATTTCATATAGGTATATAACGCCCAAATAACAGGCTAAGTAATGGTTGGCTAAAATTGTGTAGCGAAGCGAAACGTAGCCAACTGTTACGTGTCCTTGTTGATTTTCTTGTTATGTTTACGGGCACCCTCTTCGTCCAAATTGCTTAAATAAACTTGTAACCCAATATGACCATCTAGTATTTTGGGCTTTTTAGCTAAACTGTCCTTATACGCATAGGTATCAATTGGGTCTTTATAATCTTCTCCCCACTTAGAGAATTCAGTGATAACTACAGCAGAATTAGGTTCTATATTTTCACATGAATTTAGCATTAAGTTACCAGAATAATATCCTGGATGATTAAAATCACCACTCTTTAGTATTTTATAAAACTCATGCCCCCATTGTTCAGCACTTTCATCGCAAATCAATTGGTATCGGACAGTCTTTATTTGTGAACGAATATTATTATAACGAAGAATCAGTCGCGCAGAGGTTAACCAATTAAGTCTACTTGCTTTCGGAGGGGTTGTATTTTCTCCGTCATCCGTCAATACTTTATAAGACTTTTCTAACAATAATATAGCGTAGTCACTAAGGTCTTTATCTTCTTGTGTTTGTTCATCAAGTTTATTTCTTTTTCTTGAATTAAAAAAACTCAAAAAAGCTACAAAAATAGATGTGATAGCCAACAGCAAACTAACCAGAGGTATAATTTCTTCTAATTTCAACGAACACTCCAATTTACGGTAAACATAACGCCCGCTTAAGCGGAAAAATATAGCTGGCTAAAATTTTGAACGGAGTGAAAACAGCCAGCTGTATTTTTTCCGTTTGAAGCGCTTGTTATAACTCAACATCGCCTGAACTCAACAACTGACGACTATTTCGTAATGTTAGAATTCTAATCTCATTTTCAATTTTATAGATAATACGATAGCTACCAAATATAATTTCTCGGTAACTTGAACCTATTAGCTCCGGAACCGGACGACCCATTTCAGGTTGAGCTCCAAGTAAATCTGCATGATCAAATACATCATTCACCCATTTATCAGCAGCAGATGGCTTATCAAGTGTGATAAACTTGGCTGTTGCCTCTAATTTATCTAATGCTAAAGGTGACCAAACTACTTTCAATTTTTTATACTCTTTAAAATTTGAGTGCGAGCATCAGAATTAGATATACCTAAGCCAGCAGAAAGTTGAGCTTCTGCCTTTTGTACTTCTTCAAGTAGTTCAATCTTTTCTTGCATAGCTTCATATTCAGAGACATCCATAACCACAGCCACACCTTTTCCTCTTTGGGTGATAACAATGGGTCTTCTTGTTTCATTAATTTGACGTATAAATGAAGCCGCTCCAGCCCTAAAATCTGATAAGGGCTGAATATCTTGATCAAAGTGAAGTCTACTCATAACAATACCTTTAGTTGTACTTTATATGGTACTAAGTATAGTAAAAATTAGAATCTAGCGCAAGACTTTGACTTTGAGTTATAACGCCCATATTAAGCGGCAAAAAATGGTTGGCTAAAATGTGAACGGAGTGAAACAGCCAACTTTTTTTTGTCCGTTTGAATTGCTTGTTAGGTGAAGTATCTCAGTAAATACATAACCTTAAAGCAAATATTAAAAGTTAATATAACATTCGCCACTTTATAAACACAACTGCTAGATTTTGAGCCACTACACCAAATAAAGAAAAGCCAATTAGCGAGGACATTTTGTCTTTAGGTAATGCCCGAAGACTATATTGGCGAGAGTGACGTAGACTTTGGCGAAACACTCCAAAAACACTTAAAGTAAACACAAACGCCCTACTTAAATTGGCAGAATAACTTAACAATAAAACGAAGTGGCGATTCCACCTAACGCCCATATTAAGCGGCAAAAAATTGTTGGTTATACTGTTGAACGGAGTGAAACAACCAACTGTTTTTTGTCCGTTTGAATTGCTTATAGTTGCTCCGTTCCATTAATTAATCAGTTTACCTAACTCATTAATAGGTGGAATATACTTCTGTTGCTTACGAATATTTGAATGAAAACACTCGATGCTTTTAACAAGACTTTCGGCGCAACAGAAGTTACTTGTTTCACTACGCATACTCAGGGGTTGCCGTCTATATCGACTATCTATAAGACCTGCGAGAAACAATAC
>NZ_VOLR01000058.1 GCF_007954355.1 Colwellia hornerae | reverse complement strand
TGTAATGTGAGTGTCCACACAAATTGCATGATAACTAATTGTTAAAGAACGTTAACTCTAAGAGTTAACCGAAACAAAATCTCATTCGCTTTGCTTCGTTGCTGCAGGCCTTGCCTGAAGCGAGATGGGTATTCTACGCACTCTAGTTTCGATGTCAACGTTTTATTTAATTTAATTTGAAGTTCTTTTCGAAGATTCAAACCTAACCAATAAAACGTTAAGTTAACTACTTTACGATAAAGTGATGTAGATAACTTATCAAAACAGCTCTTTCGTGGTTCGTTTTGACTGAACCCCTTGGAACTGGAGCGCATTCTAGACATTTTCTAAAAACTATCAAGCACTATTTTCATCTTTTTGTTTGTTCGAATAAAAAACAAGCAGACAGGGGGATATTAAAACATATATCTACTAATAACTCCCCCTACAGCTATTTATAAGCCCTAGAAATCTGCACCTATTCCTCTTTTAACCCATAGTGTAGAGTATCTAATAGTATTTTCCAGCCTACAAATATCGATATGTTGTGCTGCATATTGAGTTAATTTACTTATCTTACCTATTCTTTAGCTGTTTTGTTTTTACTTATTTACGAATAAATTCGTATATATATTGTTTTATCGACAATTTAAACTAATGTAAAAGGTGTACGAAATAAATCGTAGCGCATAACTAACCAATATTGAGGTGCCTAGATGAGAAGAAATAGACTTTATGAAGACCAAAAGGCTGAAGCAGATATGACACCTATGCTTGATATTGTCTTTATCCTGTTAATATTCTTTATCGTGACAACCTCATTTGTTAAAGAACAAGGTTTCTTAGTGAATAAACCTGATGGTGGTAACCCTAATCAAAATAATAATCCTATGTTACTGATCAGGATAAATGAAAATGGCCTAGTTTCGCTAAATGGTAGAATGACAGATATTGAAAGGCTACCAGCCAATATAGAAAACTACCTTGCAACTAAGCCAGTATCTGCTGCTGTCGTGATTCCTCACGCAAAAACAACTTATGATAATGTGGTTAAGGTTATTGATCACATAACTATGGTCGGTGGGCTTACGGTATCTATAGGTAAATAGTTTATATATGATGATTAGCCTTTTGATGGGCTAATCATTTAAGCTCAGGTTTCTGTTGTATAGGTGCTTCGATATATTAAGGTCAATTAAATTAGTGGGTATAACCGGCTAGTCACTATAATATTATTTAACTCTGTTAATGCTAACAGTAATAATCAAGTACTTGGCCTCTAGCTTGTATGATTAGCTTTTACTTATACAAAGCAGAATATTAACGATGACAGATACGCTCTTATTACAAGATACGATTAACTCATGATCCCCCTACCTTTAACTTACTTAATATTATTGATAAATAGAACAATTAATTAATCTGGTAGTAAGTGTACCTATGCATAATGTTGCTGATCACTAAATAAAAATTTCATCAAGACAAAGAATCTCTATTGGTGGACCAAGCTCCTGGCTAGACAAGACCATTCTTGCTGCTACTTGTTCACCGGTTATCGGGCGGAAGCGCCGTAGCAAAGGTATAATACATAAAAGAGGCATTAACCCACTAGCCATTTTCTCACCCAAGCGAAATTCTGTTCGTTGGCCAAGTAGTAATGACGGTTGAAAAATACTAATACGCTTAAAGGGTAGTTGCTTTATTCTCTGCTCCAAAATACCTTTCATTTTTAGATAAGGATTATTACTTTGGTCATTAGCACCAGCAGAAGAAACAAGTAGGTAATGATTAACACCGTTATGTACTGCTAATTGTGCTGCTTCAAACTGGTAATCAAGGTCTACTTTACCTTGTTCCGCGATTGAACCCGCTTGCTTAACGGTTGTTCCAAGACATGAGAATAAAAAGTCTGCATCAAATAGAGTGGTGTAATTCTTGAGATGATCAAAATTGACGACTTGATTACAAACTTTTGCTGATACATGTGGGGAAGGCCTGCGAGTTAGTGTAATAATTTCACTAATATGGTCGCTGCTAACAAGTAGATCAACTATCGCTCGACCGACTAATCCGGTAGCGCCTATAACTATAGCTTTTTTTGCCATTATGCTCTCTCTAGTGTTATCAAGGGAAACTGATGTTTTTTTGCTGTGCCAAAAATATATTCAGCTGAATTAATGCAGGAATAGGGTAACACCTCGTTAAGAGGATAATAATTGTTAACTCGAATTTATGAGAACCTCGTACTAGCTAACGGTTGAATATATCTGTGTAAGGGCAGCACGTAATCTGCCATCTAAATAAATGATATCCTTTTATCAACTTCTGCCGATGAAATTAACTCAACCAGATTGCAAAAAAAGACAGTTAGCCAACCGTATTTTGTCCCTGCTTAAATTCTTCTGGTGTTTTTATATAGACGGTCTAACTATTTTCAGAAAATATCCAACCATTAAAGAGATCAACAAACCAAAAAATGAAACAAGTGCTGATACGAGTAAAACTGCAACACCAACATTAGCAGTTTCGGCTGTTTTTTCGTCTAAGCCTAAGTAATTAGACTGAAAAACAAAAATAAGTAACAGTGATACAACAACAATGATCAGCGTTGAATAAATTGATGCTTTCCAAAATACGTTAGGAAATGTCCAATGAACGCCACCCGCAATTAATATAGATAATCCAGCTAATAGATATGGGATCAATTCATAAACCTCTCGAAAAATAACGAGCCTGTAGAATTACTCGTTTTTAAAATTATTTTTAATCAAAATACTCTAACTGGATTGTTTTCTTTTAACAATCAAAAACGTTTACGTTTTTGGCGATTTCTATTTTTACATCGTTGAGCA
>NZ_VOLR01000057.1 GCF_007954355.1 Colwellia hornerae | reverse complement strand
ATAGCCAATGATTTCCGAATGGGGAAACCCACTGACATAAGTCAGTATCATTAAGTGAATACATAGCTTAATGAAGCGAACCAGGAGAACTGAAACATCTAAGTACCCTGAGGAAAAGAAATCAACCGAGATTTCGTTAGTAGCGGCGAGCGAACGCGAATCAGCCCTTAAGCTTATTGGGCGCTAGTGGAATGTACTGGAAAGTACAACGATACAGGGTGATAGTCCCGTACACAAAAGCAACCTTTGAGTGAAATCGAGTAGGACGGAGCACGTGAAACTTTGTCTGAATATGGGGGGACCATCCTCCAAGGCTAAATACTACTAACTGACCGATAGTGAACCAGTACCGTGAGGGAAAGGCGAAAAGAACCCCTGTGAGGGGAGTGAAATAGAACCTGAAACCGCATACGTACAAGCAGTGGAAGCCGGATTTAGTCCGGTGACTGCGTACCTTTTGTATAATGGGTCAGCGACTTATATTCTGTAGCAAGGTTAACCGATTAGGGGAGCCGTAGCGAAAGCGAGTGTTAACTGCGCGTTTAGTTGCAGGGTATAGACCCGAAACCCGGCGATCTACCCATGGGCAGGTTGAAGGTTGAGTAACATCAACTGGAGGACCGAACACACGTATGTTGAAAAATGCGGTGATGACTTGTGGGTCGGAGTGAAAGGCTAATCAAGCCGGGAGATAGCTGGTTCTCCCCGAAATCTATTTAGGTAGAGCCTCGCACGAACACCATTGGGGGTAGAGCACTGTTAAGGCTAGGGGGTCATCCCGACTTACCAACCCTTTGCAAACTCCGAATACCAATGAGTGATATGCGGGAGACACACTGCGGGTGCTAACGTCCGTTGTGAAGAGGGAAACAACCCAGACCGCCAGCTAAGGTCCCAAAGTACTAGTTAAGTGGGAAACGATGTGGAAAGGCATAGACAGCTAGGAGGTTGGCTTAGAAGCAGCCATCCTTTAAAGAAAGCGTAATAGCTCACTAGTCGAGTCGGTCTGCGCGGAAGATGTAACGGGGCTAAACTAGTCACCGAAGCTGCGGATTCATAATTTATTATGAGTGGTAGGGGAGCGTTCTGTAAGCCGTTGAAGGTGAGTTGTAAAGCTTGCTGGAGGTATCAGAAGTGCGAATGCTGACATGAGTAACGATAAGGGGAGTGAAAAACTCCCCCGCCGAAAGACCAAGGTTTCCTGTCCCATGTTAATCAGGGCAGGGTAAGTCGGCCCCTAAGGCGAGGCGGAAACGCGTAGTCGATGGGAAACAGATTAATATTTCTGTACTTCTATATATTGCGAAGGAGGGACGGAGTAGGCTAAACAGGCACGGCGTTGGTAGTCCGTGTGAAAGTACGTAGGTGGTTGACTTAGGTAAATCCGGGTCTTCATTGAACACTGAGATACGAGACGAGACTCTACGGAGTTGAAGCTGTTGATGCCATGCTTCCAGGAAAAGCTTCTAAGCTTCAGATATATAGGAACCGTACCCCAAACCGACACAGGTGGTTAGGTAGAGAATACTAAGGCGCTTGAGAGAACTCGGGTGAAGGAACTAGGCAAAATAGTACCGTAACTTCGGGAGAAGGTACGCTACTCTCGGTTAAACCCTTGCGGTGTAAGCTAAGAGTAGTCGAAGTAACCAGGTGGCTGGAACTGTTTATTAAAAACACAGCACTGTGCAAAATCGAAAGATGACGTATACGGTGTGACGCCTGCCCGGTGCCGGAAGGTTAATTGATTCGGTTAGCGTAAGCGAAGCTGATGATCGAAGCCCCGGTAAACGGCGGCCGTAACTATAACGGTCCTAAGGTAGCGAAATTCCTTGTCGGGTAAGTTCCGACCTGCACGAATGGCGTAATCATGGCCACACTGTCTCCACCCGAGACTCAGTGAAATTGAATTTGCGGTTAAGATGCCGTATACCCGCGGCTAGACGGAAAGACCCCGTGAACCTTTACTATAGCTTGACAGTGAACATTGCTCCTACATGTGTAGGATAGGTGGGAGACTATGAAACTTTGTCGCTAGATGAAGTGGAGTCTACCTTGAAATACCACCCTTGTATGCGTGATGTTCTAACCTAGGGCCCTTATCGGGCTTGGGGACACTGTCTGGTGGGTAGTTTGACTGGGGCGGTCTCCTCCCAAAGAGTAACGGAGGAGCACGAAGGTTGGCTAAGTATGGTCGGACATCATACGGTTAGTGCAATGGCATAAGCCAGCTTAACTGCGAGACAGACACGTCGAGCAGGTACGAAAGTAGGTCATAGTGATCCGGTGGTTCTGTATGGAAGGGCCATCGCTCAACGGATAAAAGGTACTCCGGGGATAACAGGCTGATACCGCCCAAGAGTTCATATCGACGGCGGTGTTTGGCACCTCGATGTCGGCTCATCACATCCTGGGGCTGAAGTCGGTCCCAAGGGTATGGCTGTTCGCCATTTAAAGTGGTACGCGAGCTGGGTTTAGAACGTCGTGAGACAGTTCGGTCCCTATCTGCCGTGGGCGTTTGAGAATTGAAGAGGGCTGCTCCTAGTACGAGAGGACCGGAGTGGACGAACCGCTGGTGTTCGGGTTGTTATGCCAATAGCATTGCCCGGTAGCTACGTTCGGAACTGATAACCGCTGAAAGCATCTAAGCGGGAAGCAGGCTTTGAGATGAGTTCTCACTGGAGCTTTAAGCTCCCTAAAGGGTCGTTGGAGACTACAACGTTGATAGGTCAGGTGTGTAAGGACTGCGAGGTCTTGAGCTAACTGATACTAATTGCCCGTGAGGCTTAACCATACAACACCCAAGTAGTTTTACTACGAAGTGTTTGTAAAAGACTGACACATTGCTGAAAAGCAATATCACGCACAACGT
>NZ_VOLR01000056.1 GCF_007954355.1 Colwellia hornerae | reverse complement strand
CACCGTCATCCTGAACTTGTTTCAGGATCTGTACTTCGAACCACGAACACCAGATACTGAAATGAATTCAGCATGACGACAAGGGGATTAAACAACCACCGTCAGACTATCAAAACCCACCGTCATCCTGACTCCCCACCGTCATCCTGACTCCCCACCGTAATCCTGACTCCCCACCGTAATCCTGACTCCCCACCGTCATCCTGAACTTGTTTCAGGATCTGTACTTCGAACCACGAAAATCAGATACTGAAATAAATTCAGCATGACGACAAAGGGGGAACTAACCAAAACCAGATACTGAAATAAATTCAGCATGACGACAAAGGGGGACCTGACCAAGACCAGATACTGAAATAAATTTAGCATGACGGCAAGGGGCCTAGTCAAGACCTGATACTAAACGACAAAAAGCAAAAACAAAAAAGGCGTTAAACGATCCTTCGTTTAACGCCTTTTGCTAGCCAATAACTAACAACTAATAAAAGTTACTTCGTGTAACCTCTTGGCATATCGCTGTTCGTGGTATAGCGCTTACGTAACTCATCTTGACGACTCTGTGTAGAGGTCTCTTTGCCGTTAATCCACATTTTATCAACTTTCGTACTGAGCTCAAATGGGTCAGCACTCCACAACACTAAATCAGCTTTTTTACCAACCGCTATACGGCCAGCATTAATATTAAAAGCATCAGCAACGTTGGCGGTAACAGCAGCAAGTGCTTGGTCTTTAGTCAAACCATTGGCAACTGCATTACCCGCTTCAAAACGCAGTTGATACAAGTTATGCGCATCGTTTATCGCTAAAGCAACGCTAATACCTGCTTGCGTTAGTTTCGCCGTATTTTCTAGTGAAGAATGCAATGAATCAAAACTACTTGGCAAGTTATCTAGTGCGCCAAATATAACCGGTACTTTTGCTGTGGCTAATTGTTCGCTGATTAATATGGCATCAGCGCCACCAGCAATCACTAAATCAAGATTAAATTCAGCTTTTAGTTTCAGCAATTCCAACAAATCAGTGGCACGATCAGCATAAGCGACCAGTGGTTTTTCGCCAGCTAATAGCGCATTAATGATTTTTTCATCACGTTTTAGTTCTTTAGCTGTCTCTTTTTTATCGTCAGCCTTTTTGTCTTTTTGCGCAGCGACTTCTTCAGCAGCTTTCGTTAATGCTTTTTGTGTATCTTCCAATTTATAGCGTAATTTTTGCAAGTTCAAAGCACGTGAACCACTACTTTTTGCGCCTAAATCAATAATAACGGCATTTTCTTTGATATAAACACTGTCAAATTCACCCGACATGTCGACAACAAAGGTTTGCCCTTTAAACATGCTTTCGCCACCACTAGGAGCGGTTACGTTACTGGTAATTCCCCCTTTACGCGTATAAGGCACAACGGTTGAACGTGGATTAAACGCTAATGACGCGTCAAAAGTGATGTCCGCTTTTTTGTCACTGGCATCGCGCGTTCTTGATACGGCATTCACTTCCACTAAACCTAATGCATTCATTGCACCAATCAAACCCGGCGTCAGTATTTTGCCCATGGCATCAAAGGTTACATCAGCAACAATTTCATCAGGGTTTATCGCAGTAATGATTCCGTCGTCAATAACGACAGTAGCGTTGGTTAAAACGCCCTGTTCAGTAACCGTATGAATAGTTGCATTAGTAATAGCTAAACTTTCTGCATGAGCACTGCTTATCGTCGCTAAAGCTAGTGCGACTAATGAGGCTTTAAATAGCTTAATTTTTTTCATAATTACTCTCCTCCTTTTATTGGTAAAGCAGGTACTGCAGCTTGCCCTAACATAAAGTCACTTTTTGCTTGGTATTTATCGTCAAAGCGATCATAAACTTTCGCGCCATCAACAAATACTTGTTCGGCTTGTGCATAAACACTAAAAGGACTTTGATTCCACAAGACTACATCAGCATTTTTACCCGCTTCTAAACTACCGGTTTTATCATCAATACCAAGAGATTTCGCCGCATTTAAAGTGATCCAACGGATCGCTTCAGCGGGCTTTAAGGCAAAACCATTTTCATTAGCACGGTACATCACTTTGCCTGCTTCTTGGTTTAAGCGCTGAATAGTACTCGCTGAATCTGAATGGACAATGGCACAGGAATTTTTTACCGCATTGACCACAGCAACGTTCTCGTGGATCATGTCGTAAGCTTCCAATTTGAAACCCCACCAATCAGGCCACATAGCTGCACAGTTACCATTTTCAGCTAATAAGTCAGCAATTTTGTAACCTTCAATCGCGTGATGAAAAGTACCTGACTTGTAATTAAACTCTTTACCAAGATCAATCATCATCGCCATTTCTTCAGCTTTGTAACAATGATTATGAATTAAAATTTCACCATCAAGTACACCACGCAAGGTATCAAGCTCTAAATCTCGTGCTGGCGCTAAAGGATTTTTTCCCGCATCGTAGTCACGATCATACTTTTCCCAAGCACTTTTATACTCAGTCGCTTCTGCCCAAGCCATACGGTAACCGGCCATATTGCCCATGCGGGTCGAAGGTAAAATCTTACGACTGCCATAAACACGCTTAGGGTTTTCACCACAGGCCATTTTCAAACCATAAGGCGCTTCTGGAAACTTCATTCCTTGCATAGTGTGACTTGGCACATTACGCAGTGTTACACCACGGCCACCAAATAAATTGGCAGAGCCTGGTAAAATTTGCATCGTAGTGACACCACCGGCACGAGCAGCATTAAAACCTGGATCTTGAGGCCAAATGCTATGCTCAGACCATACTTCAGAAGTATTGGGCGAACTCATTTCATTACCGTCTGAATGCGATTCAGCCGACGGGCTAGGATAAACCCCTAAATGTGAATGCACATCAATAACACCAGGCGTTACCCATTTGCCTGTACCATCAACTTCAACCGCACCCGCCGCAATTAAGTTTTCTCCTACCTGAGATATTTTACCATCAGTCATTAAAACATCGGCATTATCAAAGCGCTCGCCATTACCAATTAATACCGTAGTATTTTTGATCAATGTCATTTGCTTAGGTAAGGGTTGATAAGTACTTGGATAAGGGTTTTTATTAATAGAAACTTTTGGGTCTTGCTGCTCAGACTCTAAACAGCCAGATAACGCTAGCGATACGCTAAGCGCCAAAAAAGTAGGCGCGATGCTTTGCTTGATATGCATGTAATGGTTCCTGTGCGGATTATTATTTTTGGATTCAATCGTTAACCATAAAATGATTTTATCAAGACAGCAAGTCAAGCTGAGTCAATTACGCTCAATGGTTATACATTTACGGTGAATGGAAAATGAGTAGGACAAATAAGAATAATTCTGATACTGGGCTTTTAGAGCAAGTACAGATCCTGAAATAAATTCAGGATGACGGAGGTAGTTCCTTCAGGATAACGGAGTGCGTGGTTTATTATTCCCTTTTTCACGTTCTCTTCCCGTCATGCTGAACTTGTTTCAGTATCCGGGCTTTGCTAATTCCGTCCCCTTCCCGTCATGCTGAACTTGTTTCCAATGCTGATCGTTTAAGCGGAAATTTAGTACTTGAACGATCTTTTGAGTGTGGCATATTCATTTCCTTTTACAGGAAATAAAATATGTTGAGTGATGAGTTAGCTTACTTTTTTGATGAGTGTGGTGATTTAAAAGATAAGGTTGATA
>NZ_VOLR01000055.1 GCF_007954355.1 Colwellia hornerae | reverse complement strand
ATGATGGCCATAACCGAAGAGTGAAAACAAACGATGGTTCAGGCCTAAGTTATTCGATGTACAGCTTATCTGGTCAGCTAATGTTTAGAAAAGTTGGTGGTGTTAACAAAGATTACTATCGTTTAGGAAGTAAATTAGTCGCTACAAAAAATGCTAGTGTAGAATATATTCATACTGACTATCTAGGCAGCCCTGCTGCATTTAGTAACTCATCAGGAGTGATTAACAAAACGCTACACTCTCAACCTTTTGGTGAAACGATTGGCACACAAAGTGACGATGTAGGTTATACCGGACATAAGTTTGATACTGATATTGGCTTAAGCTATATGCAGGCACGATACTATGATCCAGTTATAGGTCGTTTCTACTCTAATGATGCTGTTGGGTTTATCGGGCACATGTCTCGTGGCAATCCAGTTCACGGTTTTAATAGATATATTTACGCATATAACAATCCCTATAAGTATATAGATCCTGATGGTAATATATCGTTTTTAGTTAGTCGCCCAATTGATAATACTTTCGTCGGTGCTGTCGCCAATCATAACTTTATTGTTTCAAATGCTAGGTATGTTGGAGATTCAAAAGCGACGGTGCATTCTTTTGGAAATAATGGTAAAGGGATTATGGGGAAAGTTGACGGTAAAACCTTAGGGGATTCCAGCACTACAAATGCTACAGATAGGAAGGCTTGGGAATCACTTCATTCTGGCATGAGTGATTTAGGTGACCATATAACTCAACTTGAAGGAGCAGATAAAGTTATAGATGCTAAAGTTGATAAGGCTGCAAATTCAGTAGTCGAAAATAAGAAATATTCTTATACTGGGATAAATAGTAATAGTGCTGCTTCAGCAGTAGCAGATAAGGCTCAAGGTTCAAAAGTAGCTCTTCCTGATAGTATTAAAGCCTCGCCTGGTCATGGTAACCGAAATGAAGTTGAATTTAGAAATCAAGAGAGAAATTAATATGCCAATTTATATATTTTGTTTGGTAGCGATAGTAGATGTTTTTACTTTACTTACATTATTTCCTACCCCACTTCGTCGTTTGTTATTAAACTTTATTGATTTAAGTGATGGTTCTGGGTTAATTAACTTTGCACTAGCTTTTATCGTAATAAATGTTTTAGCTTTAATAAGTTTACTAATACCAGAGTGGAGAGAACGTTTACTAAATGAAAATTTGAAATGGTTAGTAAATTTTTGTTTAGTAAGTATAACTATCTATAGCGTAATAGGCCTCATCGCATTGTATGAAATGTATATAGTTGGTCTAAAATAAAAGGGGTCGGTGACACTTGAGAGCTATTCTCATTTCGTCCTCTTATTTATTTGAATCCAAAGCCCTTTGCGAAGTGACACCGTATAATCACTTCACAGGGGCTTTATTTTTGGCTGCTTTTGAAACCAAAGCGAGCTAATTATTAATGCGCTCAGCTTGTAAATTCATTGAAGTGCTCTGCACTATAAGGTACTGTAATAATTAAGAATTATTGTGAGTATCTATGCTTCCTAGTTCGTATTAAGTTATATGCAGGCACGATACTATGATCCAGTTATCGGGCGTTTCTACTCTAATGATCCTGTTGGTTGGAATACTAGAAACCCGATACATTCATTTGGTAGATATACATATGCCAATAACAACCCATACAAATATACCGATCCGACAGGTATGGAGGGCGAAGATACATATAAACAAGAAATTAAAAAACCAGAATTAAAGACTCTTACAGCTGAAATTGATATTGTTGTTTCTGTAAAAACTTCACCGACTTCTGACTTATCTATAGGCTTAATATCTGGAAGTGAATCAAAAAATAGCTCTATTGATTTAGGAGGCGTAGTTTCACTTGGTGAACATGAAAATCTACAAACTGGTGAAAAGACAACGTCAATAAAAGGATCTGGGGGATTATTGTCATCCTCGATAAATTCGAAAAATGAGCTTACGGTTGCAGCCCAATTAGACGTGAAGGTAGGAGCAATTGCGATTGAAGCTAAAACTAATCTAGGGGATGCTGTAAACAACGCTACTACTCTCCTCGATAGATTACGTGATACCCTAGAATCAACAGTTCCAAGTGCAGGGATAAACTAATTATGAAAATATTTATATATCTATTTATTAGTATTTTAAGTCTAACAGGAGTTGCTAATGCTGAAACGAGCAAGAGCCAAGATGATGTGCTTTTACGATATGAAAAATTAAAGGTACTAGCTGTTAAAGGTGATCTTGACAGCCAATATGAAATTTGGAACTTTGCTAAGAATAATCGGCCTAAATTAGATAATCACCTTCGTGAAGCGTTTAGTTTTATAACTAAAGCGGGACAAGCAGGACATGTTGAAGCACAGTTCACTATTGGTTCTATGTATCAAACAGGAACAATGCGGGAAAAGAATAGTGATGTTGCTCTAAGCTGGCTTCTTGGAGCGGCTAATAACGGTCATAAAAATGCGCAACTTCTTACGGCCAATAATTATGCAAATAGAGCTGTAGACGCAGATAATGATGAAATAAAAAATAAAAATGAAAAGCTAGCTGTATATTGGTATGAACAATCAATTAAAGGTAATAATGTACTAGCTATTAAAGCTTATGGGGTATTTTTATTCGTATTAGATCATTTTTCCGAAAAAGCAAAAACTCTGTTAGAGCAAGCCGCAGGCAGTAATGATTCTGGAGCTATGCATATGCTAGGTAGAATGTATTCTCATCGATGGAGTGATAACAGAGGGGATACTGAGTTTGAACTTGCCCATTCATGGTTCGAGAAAGCTAAACAAAATGGGTATAAATCCCAGTCATTTATCGATGAATTATATGAAAAGAAAAAGAACTACTTAGAAAGAATAACAAAAGAGAATAAAGAGGAAAAATAACTTAGACGTTGAAAGCTTCCTTTTTAAATTTTGAATCCAAAGCCCCTTGTGAAGTGCCCCAATATTAGGGAACTTCGTAAGAGGCTTTATTTTTGGCTGCTTTTGAAGCCAAAGGGATTGAACATGAGCCTAGCGTCCTGCTTACCTAGCGACTCAATCGAGCTATTTTATCTTCTATGTTCTTAGGGCAAAACCTCCTAAGGTGCCCATCTATAAATTTAAGTTCAACCAAGCTAAGTTCTTCTGGTGTTAGTATTTGTTCTAGTAAGTCATACCAAGCTTTGATAGCTTGCTGTTTATATTCTTTGTCTATATATGAATGCATTATTTCTCCTATTAGTTATTTATGACCCGTTATTAAGGTCACTCGTATTAACGGAGGAGTTTGGCAATTAGTACCAATAGAATTTAGAAAATTACTGTGGCTTTATTTTTGGCTGCTTTTGAAGCCAAATTAGAGTTGTTTTTCTTGCGTAAAATCAACTTGATATTTATCATTTGCTAGTTGTAGCCGGCCAAATTAGCATCGTACATTTTGCCAAATTGTTCATCGAACGATTTGGCAATATTTGGGCTAGTTTCCCAAGATCTCATCGTACGATATTGGCGACTTGCCAAATTTAAATCATAAGCTTTACCAAACCTCATCATAAGATTTCCCTAAATCCCGTCATAACTATGATGCAAACGGTTTTTTAGTGATCACTTTTATCACCTATATTTTTCTTTTATTGTCATTTTTTCAAAAAAGGTTGATCGTTTTGGTCACCATAATTTTATTGTCAAAACCCATTCAGGGGATTTTTAGCCTCTGATTGGGTTATGATCTTGCTGAGCTTTTAAATAATAGTGTTCATTTTATCCTCTAAGTTTCTACTCTGATCATCCGTTATATATTAGGCGACAATTAGCTTGGCCGGGTCGCGACAATTAGGTTGACCGGTTTTGGTACACTTCAGATATATCAAATTTAATAGAGAAAGATATGTCTGGAAAACCCATAACCAAGCAACAGGTTAAT
>NZ_VOLR01000054.1 GCF_007954355.1 Colwellia hornerae | reverse complement strand
TTCGTTAAGGATAGTTCGCCATTGCTCATGGCTTCGCGTTATTTTCATAAGTTACTCCAAATAATTGTTTGAAGTAACTTAACTTGATCACGAGTGAATATTTAGATGCACTTTGCCAGACGCTTACAGTTGATTTACTGTTATCCATGATAGAGCTCCTTCTTTAAGTGAACTATAATTATGAAACCATATCGATTAAATTGCTTATTGGAGACAACCTTATGACTAATGAACCTGACTGGATGAATCCAGCCAATGACCGTAAGACGCCATATACTGAAGAGGAGCTTGAGTTATTTGTTGATGGTTTTATTGATGGGTTTGGAGATGAGTGGGAAGACTTAAAACATAAATTGGGCGAATCAATGGCAAGACAAAAAGTTAAGGACGGATTCATAACCAAAGATGAAAAAAATTTACATAATATCGAACCAGATGGTGAGGTTCATTAGAGTTCAAAATAGTGCGCGAAGCGGAAACTTATTGTGACAAAATCAAAGCTTCTGCATCGCACCTATGCAGACATTAGCCTTGGTTTATCTAACGACAAGAGATCCGACCAAAGCGGTCATTAGATGTTTGTTGAGTCTTACGATAACAGGTAGCCAATAGCTGACATGGTTGGAATAATTTCAAACTCTAAAAATTGCTATAAAACCACCATTTAATTTTCACATCATAACGGCAACTGTGAGCACTAAGCTGCCATTAAGATTTTGAAAACCATTCCCATATTGAAGATAATATCATTTGAAATTCGCTACTCTGTTGTGAGGCTGGTTTAAGCTCATTGCAGTCGGTCATAACTGCTAAAACTTGCATTTTAATAATAACATTATGTATTATAATTTTCCGAACAATTGAAGTAGCCCACTAGCTGTTTTGAGCTGTGAGTAGCGGACTGTCACAACAAAGAGATTAACTGGTAGATTATGGATGATTTTATAGAACTTGCTGATTTACATACGGCTACGGACTACGCTGATAAAAACAGTGTAAAAAATGCTAATGTAGTGGCTGACAAGATGAGTGAGATAGTTAATTCGCTAAACTCTTCAACAGAAGTAGAAAAATATCTTTCTTTGTTGACTCATCCAAACGCTGGTTCGTGGGTCGCTTTTTTATTGGCTGACTTGTCAACCATTAGTAAAAAACAAAAAGATCTATGCATTAAAAAAGTGAAATCCATCGCTGACGGTGATGATGTTAATTCATTTGGTGCACAAATGTGGTTATCCGAACGTGGTTTCTAATGAAGTAATCACCATGAAGCGGTGGTAACTAAATCGAAGAATTAGATTGATAGTATACTCATGTTTTTGTCACCAAATTCTTAATGTATTGAATGTAAAAAAGACAATTAAAAGGAAGCTTAACGCACTTAATTAGGTCGATTGAATATAGTTGAACAGTTCATATGTTTAAGTTAGGCTGAAATATCAGCCAAGCTGATCAAATAATTCTCTCAAAGCTTTGTTGCTATAAGCTTGTTCACATTAATTTAATAGGGCATACATTCATTATGAAGATTTTTATCACTCTCCTTCTTACAGTTATAGTGTCTTTTTTCGCCTACTATTTTTATTTCAAATATTCTTTCCTCAATAACTTAAGTGCTAACTCTGAAATAGTGGAAACAAGTTTAGGTTCTGTTGAATACACTCTGAAGGGAAATAATGGTCCTGTTTTACTCTTCATTCATGGAACACCGGGTGGATACGATCAAACCACTGATGCGACCGAAAAGTTTAGAGTGTTGACTCCATCAAGACCTGGATTCCTAAGAACATCTATCCGTCTTGGTAAAACTCCTTTTGAGCAAGCTAAAGTTTTTAAGGCGCTAATTGATGCGCTAGGTATAGATAAAGTAATCGTTATGGGCGTTTCTGGCGGCGGGCCTTCATCCTTAGAATTTGCTGCACATTTTCCAGAAAATACATATGGGTTGATTGCTTTCGAAGCGGTTAGCTATGCAGATGATTTTGCTGAAACTGACTCAGAAACTATTGGCACCTCAGACTTCGGTTTATGGATTCAACTTTTTTCTATGTCATTTATGAGCAATGAAAGTATTGCTTCTGCGATTCTTCCAAATCAACAAAACAGGAATAAACTTGTTGCTGATCCAAAAAATATAGAGAAACTAAAAGAGTTGATATGGTCAGTTTGGCCTTTAAGTGCAAGAAAAGATGGAATTAAAAACGATTATGAGCAATTTACTAATATTTCTTTACCTTTAAACGACATAAAAATTCCGACATTGGTTATACATGGAGATGAAGATGTAAGTGTGGACATTAGCCATGCAAACGAATTAATTAAAAAAATTAGAGGTGCGAAGTTATATACAGTAAAGGGGGGAGATCATTATATGAGTTTAACTCATGCTGAAGAAATAGAACCTTTGATTGAAAAATTTGTTCTTCAATACAGCAATCAATAGTTTAATTTTTGATTGAGAAAGCCCTCCCTTTTATATTAAATTAATATATTGAGATTAATTTTTACTTTTCAAGAGGGTTACCTTACGTTAGAAAATATATGACAACAATTTAAATGCTAATGTTAGCAATGCGCACAGAGTTAGCATTAGCAGTTTTATGATGAACGACCACTATGGTGGCTTAGTTGACTATCAAGATGAAGGTATCTCAACGTCTAATGAACACTAAAAAAAGCTCAAAAATCTATTGATGTTAACGTCCGGTTTCGTATCAAAGTGATCATTATGACGGATGATTTTTATTGGTAAATTTAGACCGCTTTGCCGCAAAATTTAGTGTTCTGAGATGGAAGCCGACTGGCAGCAATGAACTTTTAGTTGACATAGAGGCTAGACGATTTATTGGCAATAAATCATTATCAAAAGCTTAAACTTTTTATCTATGGGGAATGTCAGCTATAGGAAAAACTGCTAGAAGAATCTGATTGTTAAGCTATATCCGCGTAGATAAAAGCATACAAAAATTTTCAGTATAAATTTTCAAATACTAATGTTTTCAGTATGGCATAAGTCTATTTTTTCTATGTTGGCCAAACAAAGGGAGCAGGCTTAGTGGCAGTCGTTTCTGTTACTGCTGTATTTTGGGCGAGTATCCCTCTGATTAATTTCCCCGTCTCTTTATGCTTACTACAAAATGTTTTTAGGTATAAAATTTCAACTCTACTGCGTGCCCAAGGGGTTGTACGCAGAAATTTCAAACTTGATTTAAGACGCGGTTTATTGGTGAAACAACGAATGTTAAGTAATTCCCCCATCTTATCCCAACCAATTTTTTTCTCTAGTTCGGTTAGGATCTGTTCAAGTTTCACGCCGTGTAGCGGATCATTACTTTTATTCATAGTCTACCTAAATTCAAAAACAGCATTGTAACAAGTTTCCTAAATATTGACAGACTTATGCGTTTAACTTCGGTAAAAGTGCATCAAGAACTTTATGGAAAAGTTAATGTCCCCCAACGAACCTTGGAACAAAAAAATTGTTAGGCAAAAATAACCACTTAAACTACAACAAATTTGGCTAATCTGAATCAGACTAGAATTAGTAAATAATATAAGATACCTTGCACTTTTTAGCCTTGCGATGGATAGTAAATTAAGAGGTTGCGATTTAGTTAGTCTAAAGACAAGGGATATTGTTCACAGAAAAACTATTCAGTTGAGAGCTATTATTGTTCAAAAAAGACAGGATTCCCCGTTAAATTTGAACTTACCGAAAACACAGGTAAATCAATTCATACTTTGCTCACACGTTTTCAACTAAGCCAAAACGGCTATTTGTTTAAATCTAAAATTCATTCGTCAGCGCATGATCAACATGACAATATGTAAGAATAGTTGACGATTGGATTTCAATGATTGGTTTAAACCAAACCTGCATTGATTTACAAGAAAACTAAAAACCTGCGAGCAGATCAATTGTTACTCGGTCATAAAAAGCCTGAAAGTAAAGTCAGGTATTTAGGAATAGAAGTGGATGATAGCCATGAAATTTCGAAAAGTATAGATTGTTAAATAAAATGCCGAGCCTGTAACAGATTTTGTGTAACTGCCCGTTTTAAATAAAGTCCTTTAAGCGGTCTTCGAATTCAATCATAAATCGATTCAAGGCCGTTTTCCAGTTTCTTATCGGCATCGTCCATTTCTTGGAT
>NZ_VOLR01000053.1 GCF_007954355.1 Colwellia hornerae | reverse complement strand
GCGGCATCCAAGAAATGGACGATGCCGATAAGAAACTGGAAAACGGCCTTGAATCGATTTATGATTGAATTCGAAGACCGCTTAAAGGACTTTATTTAAAACGGGCAGTTACACAAAATCTGTTACAGGCTCGTTGAGGAGAATCGTTCTAGCAAAACAACAAACTCATCCCCGCCAAGTCTTGCCAAAGTATCTTCTTGACGAAAGACCTTAGTTAACCGTTGTGTGATAACTTTCAATAACCTATCACCAACATCATGACCCAAAGTATCATTGACTTGTTTAAAACGGTCTAAATCGATAAAAAATATCGCTAATATATTTTTGTTTCTTGCTGATAGTTCTATAGCATGATCAATACGTTCAATGAGTAGACTCCGATTAGGTAACCCAGTTAGGTGATCATAATTAGCCATATAACGTAGTTCACTTTCAGCAAGCTTTTGAGCGGTAATATCAGTCATCACCATAATATAATGAAGGCTACCATTACTATTTATGCCAACATTAATTTTGACCAGTACATGATATTTATCTCCTGCTGCAGAAATAACGAGCTCTTCTCCGCTCCAATGATCATTTATACCTAAACTTAAGACTACATCGCTGTAATACTTTATCTTTTCTTTCTCTATACCAATTAATGAGTCATTAAATG
This sequence comes from Colwellia hornerae, assembly GCF_007954355.1. Lineage (GTDB taxonomy): Bacteria > Pseudomonadota > Gammaproteobacteria > Enterobacterales > Alteromonadaceae > Colwellia_A > Colwellia_A hornerae. The sequence goes on along the minus strand of NZ_VOLR01000053.1, from coordinate 3,874 downwards.
GCTGTTCCTCTTCTTCCCAGCCAAAGATGTTCCTCATTGCTTGATTTGCCGTCACTTTAGTGAAGTCTTGATTGATAATTAAAACCCAATCTTTTGTCTGTCTAAATGCTTCTCCGTAATATTGGGCACGTTCTTCATCAACCTTAGATTGAGTGATATTGGTATAGGAGCCGGTAACACGCATAGGCTTTTTATTATCATCAATTTCTACTATCTTGCCTAAATCTTTGTACCATAACCATTCATTGTCTTCGCCTTTCAGTCGATAGGTAAAAGTAAAGGTTACATTAACATCTGCTTTATCAATGAATTTTTGCCAAGCACTAAGAAAGGTCGCTTTATCATCAGGATGAATATCATTGATGAATATTTTTATAGGAAAGGTATAAGCATTTTCAATTAGACTAACCGTATGTTTAAAACGATTAGCAGAAAAACTATTCGACTTAGCATGCCAATCCCATACGTCACTGTTACTGCCTTTTAATGCTAACTGTAAACGTTTTTCTCTGAAAACAACTTGTTCATGAGCAGCTAATAATTCAGCACGTTGTTTACGTCTTTTACTTAACCAAAAACTAAATGCAGAAACAACTAAAATAAAATATAAAATATAGGCGATAGGCGATGCCCATGGCGCATAAGAAACATTAAATTTAATATAAGTAAGTGGTGAATAATCACCTGTAATAGGCGACTTAGCACGAATAGCTAAAGTATGTTTACCCGACTTTAAACTTGGAAAAATAATATGGTTTTCATAAGTTAAAGGATAGTTAACAGTACTGCCACTTGTAAGAGAATATTCAAATATTATGTCTTTAGATCTTGAAAAGTTAAAGGTAGTAAAATCAACTCTAATACCTACATCGTCATATTCAAGTTCTACTACTTTATTTGAGTTAAATATATAAGCATCTTCTAATTGGCGTGTGAGTAAATCAACTTTAGTGACAAAAACATTTTGATTTTTAGTTGTGCCTTTTTGTTTTAACGCCAAAGGATTGAAAAAAGAAACACCATTTACCGAACCGTAAACTAATTCATCTTTGGATGATTTTGCAAACACGCCACCATTAAATTCCATGCCTAGAAAACCATGATGAATACCAAATTTACGAATATGAAAAGAGCGGGTGTCAATGGAATAAATACCATCGTGAGTTGAAATCCAAAGGTCTCCTTGTGAATCTTGCTGTAGGCCATATAGGTTATTGTCTAGAATGCTATTTTCATTGTTAAAAGTATGAAGAATCTCTTGCGTTGCTAAGGAAACACCATAGATACCTTTCGATGTATGGGCTACCCATAACAGCGACTTTTCAGTATCAAGTACAAAACTATCAATAAAAGACCACTCGGTTTCACTCATATTAGTATGTTCATATATTTTCTTAAATGTTTGATGCTCGGTATTAAAAATCCATAATGCTTTTGTGGTGCTAAACCAAATTTCGTTATCCATATTTGGCGATTTGAAAAAAAACCAGATATCTTTAATGCCAGCATCAGTCATGACTTTACTGAAATCAGTTAACTGGCCAGACTCTTGATTTATCATGAGTAGTTGATCAGTTTGCGTGAACCAAAGGTAGTTATCGGTAGTAAAATAAACCGGATAGTCAACGGTTAGCGCTTTTAAAGTAGTTGCTGAAAAAGGTATCGGTATGATTGATTTGCTTTTAATATCAAAAAGTTTTAATCCCACAGACGTATTTAACCAAATAGTTTCATTTTTCCCATAGTGTAATGAAACTATATTGCTTGCGTTAAAAGTTGTTTTTGAGTTTTTCAGGGCAAAAAATTGTTCTACTTGTTGGCTGTTCCTATTAAGTAAATTTAAACCATTATCAGTTGAGATCCAAAATAAGTTATCATTTTTTATATCAGGTAAAATTGCAGTGGCATTATTACTGGTTAGGCTGCTGTCCCGACCTTTGTAATATTCATAATTTTCAACTAACCCTAAGTTAGGATTCCATTTTAACAAACCTTGGCTATTACTCACTAACCAGTAGTAGCCATCTTGGTCGACAATCAAGGACTTAACAGTATTATTAGCAAAAGAAGGAGCATATTCATCAAAGCTAAACAAGAATTGTCCTTGTTGAGTAACAGTGTTATATCGATACAGCCCATCTGTTGCACCAATAATTAATAGTTCATCTTCTATAAAAAAATCCCATACCGAGACATGTTCAAAAATAGCTTGATAATGAGGTAATTTATTCTTTTCTCCCATTAAAAAAAGCGAGTCGATTTGTTCAATATCTAATGCGTAAACACCATCATTCGTTCCCAAAAACAAGGTCTGATTAATAACACTTAATGTATAGATTTTATTAGCTTGTATTGTTTTTATATTGGAATTTTGCGCAGTTGTTTTTGTGATTTGTGGTAATTTAACTACTCGACCTGTTGATAATTGATAAACAATAGTCCCCTTTTTACTGGCTATATATATATAGCCGTTATGTAAAAAGATTTGCTGTATTATCGCAGAATCACCTAAGTGTTTTTCTAAGTTGACAACTTGTTTGTAAGCTTTTGTTTTTAAATTAATTGTCGCTATGTATTTACTTGTCGCAACCCAAACAATTTCATCTTTTTGAGGCAAGTAATCTATAATCCAATCATCAGGCTCTAATTGGTTAGTATTTAACAGTAAATCAAACTGATTAGTGCCTTTATCAAAGGTATATAAACCTTTACCATAGAGCTGTAACCAAATTAGTCCATTAACTGATTGGACGGTTTTTCCGGCACTATATTGTGAAAAATCTTTATCTGGTCCTTCTATCTTAGTGAAGCTATAGCCGTCATATATTTCAAGTCCAGATTCTGTTGATATCCAAAGAAATCCATCATCATCTTGACTAATACTGTTAATAGATACTTGAGATAACCCATCTTTAACCGTAATTTGATCGAGTATTATATTGTTGAATTTTGCATAACTGATAAAGGGGCAGAATAAAACAACGGCAACAATACAATTGATTACAGTAAAGTAACTTTTTTTAGGCTGAGCATATATCAAATTAATACCACTACTTATTAGGACTGAACAATATAAGATAATAATTTCTAGGTAAGCATAAGTAACTATATAATTGTCTAAGGACAATCGTGAAATTGAATCTACAATCAATTTTATTTTTTCTACTGGAAAAGTCTATCAGTGAGTTTCGTTAATATTTCAATGAAACAACAAAGCACCTACCTTTGCATATGATGACTTTACCTTAGACTTATTAATTTAATTTAATTAACTAACTAAGATAGCCATTAAGGTAAACATTATGATTAACAAAAATTTTATAATCCCATTTCTCTTCACGCCTATTATATTGGCGATTTCTGCCTGTGGGGGAAGTGATAATTCATCAGTTAAAGCTAAAGAGCAGCCTGCTGAGCAAGCAAAATTTTCTTTAGGAATTAGTGATGCTCCTATTGATGAGGCAGATTCAGTCTTTATTGAAATAGATGAAATTACGATTTCAGGATCAGAGACAGAAACGACAGTCATTTCTGAATTTACTAACGAAAACAATGAAATTGTAGCAACTATTAAAATTAACTTACTCGATTTTCAAGGCACCGACCAACTTAAAATTGTTGATGAAGCGCAAGGGGTAACTATGTCTCCTGGCACCTATTCAATGGAACTACTGGTAGTTGATGCTGGCTCATATGTACTGCTTGATAATGATGCTACCGAATATTCTATTAAAGTCCCTAGCTCTAGAGTAAGCGTATAGCTAACGGCACCTGTATCTAATACTCGATCACCGATATCTTATCTCCTAACTTAATTTCGGAGATAACCATGAGAATTACACGTAGCCAAGAGCAATGGCAAACCATCATTGAA
>NZ_VOLR01000052.1 GCF_007954355.1 Colwellia hornerae | reverse complement strand
AATGGTTTGCTAGTCGATAGCTATTTGCAAACTTGTTTAAATGAACTGGCTAAAAAGCCAGAGAGCCTAGAGCACCTGCTGCCTTGGAACATCAAGCAAGGCTAGATGCCTTTCCCCATACGCTTACAGTTTATTCATGATAATTCCCAAGTAATTAAATTCTAATGATGTATTAAAGATACATAACCCCCTATTAAGAGGCAAATAATAGTGACTAAAATGTGCAAGAAAGCAGCAAAAAGCCAACTGTTATGCCCCTTGCTTGAATGGCTTATATTTACATTACCAATTAATCCTCTTTTAATAGCCGATGAGTCTTTGCGTTCATTTTAAATACGCTGGTTTTATCATCTTCAAGAGATACAAATCTAAACCATAACCAATAAGGTCCACCTGCTTCCCAGGAATCATCCGGTTGATCATCAGACTCTATGTGAATTTCATTTGTCCACATTTGAGAGTTCAGTTCATTAAATAATTCTACTGATTTGATTCCATACTTTTGATTTAATGGATATATGCTAATCCCATGCCCAACAACGACTACGTAATCTTCGCTAGGAGAAATCATAGCTCCTTCAGGTTCTCCATAATGGTAGGCTATTAATAAATCACCTTCATCATATTCATTTAGCTTTGAATTAGAATTTTTATCTTTTAAGTAGACACTCTCATCTAAAGAATAAACTTTAAAATTTCAACTCTCAGACAAGTAATTTTCATATTGATTCATGCAAATAAACTCTATTGTAAATAAAACGCCCTATTAAGAGCTAACTATTTGAACAGCAAGTTACAAATTTTATCCCCAAAAACAAGCTTGTTTGTCTTCTTGAACTATTTCTAGCAACGGCTCTAAATGCAGATTAATTCCGTCCGGTTCATATGCCTGCCATTTCTGGTTTTGACGTAGCCAATAAAGCTTCCAGATTTTATCTTTTTTAACATAAGTAAACTTAGCAACAAGTATCTCTGTATTTTTAGTTGGATCGTTCCACATAGGACGAACCTCGAAAAAGTATAAAGTTTGACCTTCAATTTTATAATCAATGTACAGCTGTTCACGTGAAAAATTTCCACTTTTAACAGAACAAAAACTTTTTGCCAATTTTTCTACTTTGTATAACTCAAATTCACTAATTGCCACGAAACCCTCGATACTTATAATGCCTTGCTAGGCGGAAATAATGGTTGGCTATAATCGCCAAGCGATGGCCAACTGCTATTTTTTTCGTTTGAGCAACTTGTTAGCTGCTGGTTATAATTAATAATGATAGCGGCATGATATAACTGTTATATGACTATCACTAACGGCATATACAAGACGATTGGAATCATCCACACGTCTAGACCAAAAACCTAATAAATTTTCTTTTAGAGGCTCAGGTTTTCCGATCCCCTCAAATGGGGAACGCTTAGTGTCTGTAATTAATTTATTAATTCTTTTAAGCGTTTTTGTATCTTGACCTTGCCAATGTACATAATCGGCCCATGCATCATTGGTCCACGCTAACAGCCTAGTCATTTAATATTTCTTGCTCAATCACTTGAGCCGATTTAAATTGCTCAATAGAGCGGGTTAAGTGAACTGCGTTAGCAGGTGATTTTAGTAAATGAACAGTTTCCATCAAGCTGTTGTAATAATCCAGAGACATAACAACAGCATCTTCAGAATCTCTACGTGTAATTACCGTATAATCAGCGTCGTTTACGACATGGTCAAGTACAGATTTAAGCCCATTTCTTGCTTCAGTAAAAGATACAATTCTCATATAATTCTCTTTTTTAGTTGTACTGTTAATAAGACAAGTCTAACTAAAAACAACGACTTGTGCAAGATGTTGTACAAGTTAGGTTGAGGCAGCTTACGCCCCACTAAGAGGTAAATAATAGTTGGCTAGAATGTTCAACGAAGTAAAAACAGCCAACTGTTTTTTGTCCTTGTTTGTCTTCTTTTTATATTTCAGTTGCTTCTTTGGTCTGCTAAAAATGCTGCATATTCTGATCTCGCTTTGCTATCAGGTTTTATATCTTTTGCTTCACACCAAACTAGCAATTTACTAATTTTAATCGATATTTTTTGAACTTTTTCGCCATTAGCTCTGAGCTCTCCAATGGCATTATCAGCATTGTGTCGCCACTCTGGGTAAGTGTCATCAAGTGTCGATGGATCTTCTACTGTTTCTTTTAAACACTGCCACTCTTCAGGCTGAAACCATGCGAAAGAATAAACTATTTGTTGCTCACCCATGCTGAAAACTCCGTGAAATATAATACCTAAATAACAGGCTAAAAATAGTGGGCTAAAATGGAGCGAAGCGAACAGCCCGCTGTTTTAGTCCTTGTTGAATTTCTTGATATATTACTTTTCCACCGCAGCGCCCCAACCAACCCCACTACATGACTTAATTGGGATTAAGGGCATTAATTTAGCTCTATTTGCAGAAACTTCAACTAGGTTTAATTTCATAGGTGCGCTTAGAGATGAAGACCAAAGTTTACGCTTTTCAGAATAGGATATGTAATCATCGTCAAAACCAACTAACTTTGCTTTTGATATAATTACAGAAACTTGCTCCTCAGTTTCGCAATCAACCATGAAGCTCACCCAGTGTTTTTTGTTAGCATTAGAGCCTTGTTTTATGAGTAATTCAATTAAGCTCTGATCGCTTTCTGCGTAATTAAATAATTGTTTTTCGGGTTCTACTTTTTTCGTTGCACAACCCGATACCGATAAAAGCACTATTGTAAATAATATAATTCTACGCACAAACGTTCCTTGTAATATAACGCCCACTTAAGGGGCAAAATAGGGTTGGCTAAAATGGATGTACATAGCATATTTACTAAATGTGACTATTGGTGGCTCAACAAAACTTAGTACAGCTAAAGCCGAATTAAGAACGATAGAACTGAGAAATGCCCAAATAAGTTCTTTAGATATCCTCCAAAAAGCCAGATTATTAATATACGTAAAAATAAAACCTTAATAATTAATACTGGAATGTAACCAATAATTATACATGTTGCAAAGAAAGTATTCTCTAAACCATTTATTAATGCATCTGCAATGAGCATAGGAATTAATAGAGAAAGAGAATAACGATAAAGCTTAGCTGTACCAATTAAGTTACTTTTAAATTTAATTACATCAAGTTTTGATAAGTACATACTTTACCAAGGTGTATAACGCCCTGTTAAGCGCAAGCCAACTGTTATTTTTCCGTTTGAACAGATTGTTATCTTTTTTATGCCACTGCAAAATTTACTGAGTGGACATTGGTTAAGTTTATTTGTTGCTTAGCATGCCAAAGATCATAGTTATCTTGCATTGATAGCCAACTCTCAGGAGTTCTTCCTATTGCTTTAGACAAGCGCAGTGCCATTTCGGGAGAGATGGCACTTTGACCTTTAATAACTCGATTTAAAGTAGATGATGCTACATCTAATTGTTTAGCCAGATAGCGACAGCTAAAACCAGCAGGCTCCAAATAAACATCGTAAATGAACTCCCCTGGGTGCGGTGGATTATGCATAGTCATTAGTGATAGTCCTCATAGTTGAGAATGAAAGCATTGCCATCGATAAACTCGAAAGTAATGCGCCAGTTACCGTTTACAGTAATAGACCAAATCCCATCTCTATTGCCTTTTAAAGGATGTAATTTAAAACCGGGCAAATTGATATCATCAATTTCTTGAGCGGTGTCTATTGCGGCTAGTTGCATACGTAATTTACGTTGATGCTTTGCCTGAATACCTGAGACACTTCCAGTTTGGAAGTATTTCTTCAGTCCTTTGTGCTTAAAAGATTTAATCATGCAATAAGTGTAGCGTGATGCGCATCAGTTGTCGATAAAAATATAACGCCCCATTAAGGGGCAAAAAATAGTTGGTTATAATAGCGAGGCACGAGCAAAAACCAACTGTTTTTTGTCCTGCTTGAATGGCTTATAGTTATATTTTTATGGAGCTATGAAATTAAAATGCTTTATGGCATAAACAGGGGTTTTATTCAAATTAAACTCTGTATTTACATAGTGAATTTCTCTAATTGCTCTTAACGCAAATTTATCCCAACCACCTTCAGATTCGGCAACAACAGGATTAAATATTTCTCCATTTGAGTCAATAAGATACCTAACTTTAACAAAACCCGAAACTTTTGGTGGAATGAAATTATTTTCAAAAGTAAGAGTAGCTTTATCTGGAACCCAGTATTTTCCGAGATCTGATTCATTTAGTGTTATTGGTGGTTCATTAAGTAATTGAACTCTTTTAGAAGTACAACCCATAGTAAAAAAAATCATGACTAAAAACAAACTTACAAATTTCATCTAAACTCCTGGTTAAAAATATAACGCCTTACTAAGCGGCGCGAAATAGTTGGCTAAAATGTACGAGGAACGAGTGCTAGCCAACTGTTTAGCGTGATCTTCCCCCGATAAAACGGACACATTTTTTTTCACGCTGCCAGGGCTTCATATTCTATTGGTGAGCAATAACTTATCCCTGAATGCATCCTCGAAACATTGTAGTATTTGTTAATGTAACTGC
>NZ_VOLR01000051.1 GCF_007954355.1 Colwellia hornerae | reverse complement strand
CAATACCGTAACAAGTTAGCCGCTAATAAATAATTACTGACATAAACCTACTTATGCTTTATTTCAGTGTGGCGCTTTAACTAATGAAGCAATTTTAATAATGTTTCATAACAGCCACATGTTATGTCTGCCGGTTGTAAATGATAAAATGTAAGCTATTGGTATCATTAATTGGCGTGATATATTGAAAATCATCCTCACAATTGTTCGAGAGATATAGATTAACAAAGGAATAAATATGTACTTTACTATCACCCCTTCTCCTTACGGCGATATAGCATTAACCGCTAATGACCAAGGATTAACGGCGCTTGCTTTTCAAGATGGCGCGTTACCGCTTATTATTGATGAAAGTTACATAAAAAGTTCAAGCCACTTTATCAATGTGATTCAACAGCTTGCAGAATATTTTTCGGGTCATCGTACTGTCTTTGAATTGTCACTTGCACCGCAAGGCACACCGTTTCAACAAAAAGTATGGCAGGCATTACTGACCATTAAACAAGGTGATACCAAAAGCTATTTATGGATAGCAAAAAAAATTAATAATGAAAAGGCCGTACGAGCGGTTGGCGCAGCAAATGGAAAAAATCCGATTGCTTTAATTATTCCTTGTCATCGCGTTATCGGCGCTAATGGAAAATTAACGGGTTATGCTGGTGGTTTAGCTTTGAAAGCAAAATTACTTATGCATGAAAAAGCCCAATTTAGCGTTTAATATCTGTAATGTATATTGGAAAAAAGCCTAATGGCATTAATTATCCCTTGTCATCGCGTTATCGGCGCTAATGGAAAATTAACGGGTTATGCTGGTGGTTTAGCTTTGAAAGCAAAATTACTTATGCATGAAAAAGCCCAATTTAGCGTTTAATATCTGTAATGTATATTGGAAAAAAAAGCCTAATGGCATTAATTATCCCTTGTCATCGCGTTATCGGCGCTAATGGAAAATTAACGGGTTATGCCGGTAGTTTAGCCTTAAAAGCAAAGTTACTTATGCATGAAAAATCACAATTTAGCGTTTAATTCATAGCGTGTAAATTTGAAAAGATAGGCGAATTCACTTTCACTGCAGTCATAGTTATAAAATAAAAATAAGCTTTAGCCAAATTCAATTTGACTGATAAGATGCCTGCAATGTTTTTATAGAATAAATCAGTCATGAGTATAGATATTTTATTTGTTTTTGCTGTTGCCGCGTTATTGTCGATGGCATGGTTATTAGTTAAAGCAAAACGTTTTACTAAATTTAAGCTACAGATAGAAAAAGAGTTAAAACCGAAAGTCATTGCTAATATTTTAGCTGAATTAGAAGAAAGTAGAAGTGAGATTTTTCCAAATAACGAAATTCATCAACAGGCAACGATTTATTATTGGTCGCAATATAAAGCGCGCATTTTGCAAGCAGCCTTACAACGAGAAATCATTAGTACCCAGTGGTTAAAAGATACCGGCAACTTACGTAATAGCCAGCATCTTTTTCACGTTGAACAAGAGTACTTAAATTAATTGTCCATTCTAGGTTAATCTTGGCGTTTAAATTGAATATCCCAAACGCCATGACCTAAATTATTACCACGGTTTTCAAATTTCGTTAATGGTCGAGAATCTGGACGCGGCACAAAGTCACCATCGGTGGCTAAATTTTTATAGCCTGGCGCTGAATTCATATCTTCAATCATGCATTCTGCATAATTTTCCCAGTCAGTAGCCATATGAAAAACACCACCCACTTTTAGTTTTTGGCGAATCGTTTCGACAAATTCTAACGAAACAATACGGCGTTTATGATGCTTCTTTTTATGCCAAGGATCAGGAAAAAACAATTGCACGGTCGTTAACGAACCATTAGGAATGCAGTCAGCAAGCACTTCTATCGCGTCGTGTTCAAAAACCTTTAAATTATTAACGCCTTCTTCATCTGCTAATGAAATACAAGCACCAACACCCGGACGATGCACTTCAACACCAACAAAGTTTAGTTCAGGGGCATTCTTTGCCATTTCAACTAAAGATTTACCCATGCCAAAACCAATTTCTAAAATAATAGCATTGCTATTGTTAAATAAGTCAGCAAAATCAATCATGCCATCAAGATGATTTAAGCCCATTGTTGGCCAAAATTGTTCCAATGCACTCGCTTGTCCTTTCGTTAAACGCCCTTCGCGCTTAACAAAACTACGTACTTTGCGAATATATTTGCCTTCTTTTTCAGCTTGTTCAATGCTCTTGTGGGTGTTTTCAGTTTTATCTACCATATATTTCTTCAATATAATCCAAGTTTTATTCTAAATAAATGTGCTTTAAACAAAGCAGTCAAAATTTTCAGAGTCTGCACTTATTGTACATAAGTAATGACACTGAAAAATACTGACAATGCCGGGTAAAGTTCATTTATGATGAATAAAGTTATTCAGCCCACCAAACATCGTAAAGATCGCTAACAGCTACGGCTGTAGCACCGTTTTCATTTAACCAAGATTCAACAGCGGTACGGTTTTCATCGGTACACTTACCAATATTTTGAGTACAAATGATACCATGCCATAACACATCACCTTCGCCGCCAAAACCTAAACCATTAGGTTGAATAACTTCATTAAAAAAGTTATTTAAAAAAGTATCAACCGTATCATTATCTGTACCGTCAGCTAATTTAAAAGCGACGTCAAAACCTAATTCTTGGTATTCATCAACACGTAATTTTTTACGTAAACGGCGGTTACGGTTTTTAGCATTTAATTTCATTTTAATTCCTTAAATCTTAGCAAGTATATGTCGAGTAATAATCTCGAGATTAATATGGACGAGAGCATAATGGCATTATAAATTTTTGCAATAAAAAATGCACATTTATTCGTGTCCGTTTATTAGGTAAACTAAGCCGCTATGACAAATAAAACTCAAATATCTCTGAAATCAGCACAGTTTTTTGCCACGCAAACACTCGACTGGTATCAAGCCCAAGGCAGAAAGCATTTACCTTGGCAGCACAATAAAACCCCATACCGTGTATGGATCTCTGAAATAATGCTGCAACAAACGCAGGTGGCAACGGTTATTCCGTACTATCATCGTTTTATGGACAGTTTCCCAACGATCACCGATTTAGCTAATGCCGATGAAGATAACGTATTACATCACTGGACAGGTTTAGGCTATTACGCACGGGCTCGTAATTTACATAAAACAGCAAAAATAATTGCTCAGCAATACCAAGGTTCTTTTCCTGAAGATATTGAGCAAGTTATTGCCCTCCCCGGTATTGGCCGTTCAACCGCTGGCGCTATTTTAAGTTTGGCGCTAAATAAACATCACGCCATTCTTGATGGTAATGTAAAACGGGTATTAGCGCGTTGTTATATGGTTGAAGGGCATAATGGTCAAAGTAAGTATGAAAAAGCGTTATGGCCTATTGCTGAGGTATTAACACCCAAAGAAGGTGTTGCGCAGTTTAATCAAGCGATGATGGATTTAGGCGCACTTATTTGTACACGCAGTAAACCTAAATGTGAGCTTTGCCCGTTAACTGCCAGTTGTTTAGCTTTTTCACTGCATGAACAAAGTAGTTACCCACAAAAAAAACCAAAGAAAACCATCCCAGAAAAACAAACGATTATGGTGATACCTCGTATCAACCAGCAAGTATTGTTAGAGAAACGTCCACCAAGTGGTATATGGGGAGGTTTATGGTGTTTTTTAGAGGTTCAACACGAAGAAGAAATTGCCGTTTTATTAGCCAAACTCAACCTGAAACAAACATCCGCTGTACCCTTAACAAAATTTCGCCACACCTTTAGTCACTTTCATTTAGATATAGCGCCAATAGTGATTGATTGTGAACAATTACCAGCAAAAGAAATCAACGAAAACAACCAACAACAGTGGTATAATTTAGCCACAACTGCATCGGTTGGCTTAGCAGCATCAACGCAAAAATTGATCAGCTTATTAAAGCCATGATATTTATATATCGATACCATTTTAAAATACAGATGAATATTAAAATGGTAAAAGTATAAATGCACAGACCAACTTACAACTTAGAACAAGAGAATTAACTTATGAGCCGTATTATATTTTGCCAAAATTTAAAAAAAGACGCTGAAGGACTAGGATTTCAACTTTATCCTGGAGAAGTCGGCAAACGTATTTATGATAATATCAGCCAAGAAGCATTTAAAAACTGGCAACAAAAACAAACCATGCTTATTAATGAGAAAAAAATGAACATGATGGAGCCAAATGACCGTGCTTTTTTAGAAGCTGCTATGGTTGCTTATCTTTTTGAAGGAAAAGAACCAGAAATTGAAGGTTACGTTCCTCCGAAAAAATAGTGATTCAACAACTTTTTTTATTAAGTATTTTGATTAAATGGTGATTTTACGCTGACTATTCCGCCAATAAGCAGAAAAAACAAGCAAACAAACATTTATTTAAAAAAAAGGGTTGACGAACAAAACGAAAAACAGTTTAATACGCCCCGTCTTCAAGGCAAAGCCGAAAAGACAGCAGATTAGACACTGCCTCGATAGCTCAGTCGGTAGAGCAGAGGATTGAAAATCCTCGTGTCCCTGGTTCGATTCCGGGTCGAGGCACCATCTATTCAACCTATTTGAATATTTGTTGCTTACTTTTTTAAGATAGAAATAGTGTAGAAACATTTGTTCGGTGCCAAGATAAATAGTTCAATAGAATATATTTATCGCACACATCTTTGTGTGCCGACTTAGCTCAGTTGGTAGAGCAACTGACTTGTAATCAGTAGGTCGCCAGTTCGACTCCGGCAGTCGGCACCATCCATTCCGAAAGGAAGGAACGAAACCTTAACAGCGATGTTAAGGTTTTTTTTCGTCTGAAATTTGTCGTTTGATACTGTGAAGCTGTGAACTACCCACCGACGCCGCTTCGCGTCGATCAATGGGCTTCTGCAATCTAGTTTTAGACGACTAGGCTGCTTCTTTTTTCTCAGTTCCCACATCAAACGTTGATAACTCAAAGACTTTCGTTT
>NZ_VOLR01000050.1 GCF_007954355.1 Colwellia hornerae | reverse complement strand
TTATGAGAAAACACTTGGCCTGCAATGGATATTTCAAGTTTGTTCATCCAAGTGTAATCAGATATTCCCATAAATCCTGGCATGTACTTTTGACGAAAGATAACTTCTTGCTCTGGCCCTTCAGTTGCCAGCCACTTTTTGACTCGACGTTGTAACGTACGTAAATGATTGTGACCAAATTTACCTGGCATGAGTGTATCGAGCTGATCTAATAACGTGATGGGTTGAAGTTCTGGATCTGCTTTAAGCAATGGCACTAGATGCTCTTCAAACGCACCATTAAATGGATCTTTGCGTGTTCGATAAACTCTAGGGAGATGTGTAGTTGAATGCTGGTCAGATTCGATGCGCCGAGCTGTACGCTCGGACATACCTGACTTAGCCGCGGCTGCTACTTGTTTATGATCCTTACGATAAGACATATATAAATTAACCTGTTGCTTGGTTATGGGTTTTCCAGACATATCTTTCTCTATTAAATTTGATATATCTGAAGTGTACCAAAACCGGTCAACCTAATTGTCGCGACCCGGCCAAGCTAATTGTCGCCTAATAATATAATGTGTTTTGAGTAATTATACTTATTTAACAAATAATATAACAGGAAATGAATAATCAAATCTGGCATCAGCTAAGAGTGTTGCTTAGAAGCAAAAGGATGCTTCTTTGGTTTATCAACAGGACAGGACGTTATCGTGGCAATAATTTATCCAACGCTAGAAAATATTCAACTATTAAAAGTTAAACCTACAGAAGGTGAATGGTGTTTAGTACGATATCTGAAAGAACATCTTGATGATAGTTACGAGGTGTTTTTTAACCCATATTTAGATGGTGATAGACCAGACATTATCATTCTAAAGGAACACTGTGCCGCTTTTATTATTGAAGTGAAAGATTGGGATTTAAGACACTACTTAATTGATGAAGATAATAAATGGCGAGTTACTGCCAACTCAAGATCATCTTTAATTTCCTCTCCTCATGCTCAAGCATTTCGTTATAAAAAAAACTTATACGACTTACATTTACCTGTTATAGGACTTGCAAGATTGACGAACCCCAACTTTTATAATTTGGTTCATTGTTTTGTATATTTTCATGGCGCTAGTCAAATAAAAATTAACAATATGTATTTGTTACCAGAGCAAGGCAACAAAGAAGAACAAACAAAGCAAAACGAATTGGTTAAGCAAAAAAAAATACGTTTTGGTGACTATGAAAAAGCTAATAAATCCTTAGATAGAAAAAATCGTAACATTCAAAGAGATAAATTGATGTCTATCGGCTCTGATAATTTATCTCTATTAATCAATAAAATTAAGAAAAACTCAAAACACGTACTATTTAACCATGACGTTTATAATGATTTCAAGCGTAGATTAAGCCCTTCGAACCACACATTAAAACAAGGGCTATCAATTAATTTAGATAAAAAACAATTAGGTCTATCAATTAGTAAAGAGGGTAAAGCAAAAATAAAAGGGGTAGCTGGCTGCGGAAAAACTAGCATTCTATCTCAGCGAGCTATTAACGCCTATAAAAGACACAAAACACCCACACTGATACTGACCTTTAACATCACACTTAAAAATTATATTCGCGATAAAATTAGTGATATTCAAGGTGGCCGTGACTTTCAATTTTTTGAAATATCGAATTACCATCAATTCTTTAATGCTCAAGTTAATAATACAGGTCAAGATATTGTTGCCTTAATCGGTAAATATGGCTTAGAAAAAATGTATTCAATTGACGTATTTAAAAATTTAGAAACTATTCAATACCAGACTATTCTATTGGATGAAATCCAAGATTATGAGTCTGATTGGGTAAAAATCATCAGAGATAACTTCTTGTCGGAAGGTGGAGAGATGGTTCTCTTCGGGGATCAATCTCAAAATGTTTACCAAAGAGAAGTTGGTAGAGCATCTGTGGTGGCACAGGGCTTTGGAAGTTGGATTAAACTTAATCGCTCATATCGTACAGATATAGACTCACCACTAAACCAATTATTTAAAGATTTTCAGTTAAAATATCTCATTGAAAAATATTCAGACACAGAAATATTTGATACGACTAAAACTCAAATAGGAATGAACTTTAACCTTTTAAAGTATAAACATATTAATTCGGACTGTTGGTATGGTGAGGTTTTTGATTTAATAAAAGATTACATTAGTAGTTATGATTTACATCCTAACGATGTAGTTATTTTATCTTCTAAAATAAATGTAATTAGAAAGCTAAATGACTTTTGGCTTGAACAAGAGAGAACTCATTGTATGTTTGAAAATTATTCTGAGCTTTCCATATTAACGAATGAAACAACAGATACACTAAAAAAACTTGATGAAAAGAACCTCAATATCCTGATTCGTGCAAATAAAGATAGCATTGAGAGAGTGAGAAGAGCTAAGAAAAATCACTTTTATGCTAATTCTGGTCTGATAAAGCTTTCAACAATACATAGTTTTAAAGGTCTTGAGTCCAAAACAGTTTTTTATGTCTTACATGAAGGAGATGAACCTGAAATTGTTTATACTTCAGTTACTCGAACTACAGAAAATTTAGTGATTTTAGATGTAGGTAAGAAAAACCAATACTCAGCATTTTTTAAACAAAGTATTATCTAACGATTTGACCAACTTTTATTGTAATCAATTGCTCTTATGGGGCCACCCCAATAAATATACGAAGTGGCTTTTCAAATCGTGATTTAATCACGAAAGACCAACAGCCCATAATAAAAAAAATGGAGTTTATATGAATATTAAAATATCCAATAAAGTATTTAATGAAAGTACTCACACTGTTCTTGTTGAGCCTTTATGGTCAATCAATAATCCATATTTAGACGTATTATCACCGCGTTTTTTTTCTGATGTGGAAATCCAAAACTGGTCTGATCTATCTAAACGTGTAGGACGATTATTCTTAGAGTCAGAAAAAAAACACACAAGCATGGTAACAGCAGAGCAAAAAGCCTTCGAAATTACCGAGCTAATAAATGAAGGTGCTTTTTTACCCAATAGCCCAGTGATGATGAACTCGGAGCATGATGGTAATGCAAACTTATTTGCATGTCATGTTTTATCTCCCCCAGCAGGTATAAGTGACTTAGACGTAGCTAAGCAGATTCACGATGGTTGTGGTGGTATTGGTTATGATTTTTCAAAAATGGATGATCCAGTTACTGCTACTTTGAATATTGAAAAGCAAACGCAACTGTTAAACCCAAATAGAAAACGAAAAGCCCACAGTGCAGTAACAGTGTCTTATCAGCACCCTAAAATTCAGGACTTTATCTTGTTAAGTCCTGAGTTAACAATCACCCATACAAATATTGAATTTGATAACGAGTTTTTTGATCGTTTAGCTGCTGGCGAAACCGAATCTTTGACATTGTGGAATGTATTGTGTAAATCAATTTATAAAACAGGACGACCATCACTTTCATTCAGTTCTGAAAAAGCTAAACGTTCAAACAGCAAGTTAATCAATAATGTCTGTGGCGAGTCATTATTGCGAGAAAATGAATCATCTCTGATTGGTTCTATTAATTTAACTAAATTTATTAATGCAGGTGTTTTTGATTTTGACCGCTTTCAAAATGTAGCTAAAATTGGTCTACTTTGTTTAGATAACTTACATGATATCCAAGACCATGCTTCCGAACTTGTGCAAGAGCGTTGCCTTGAGAGTAGAAAAGTAGGTGTTGGCATTATGGGATATTCTGATGCGCTGTTGTTATTGAATATGCGTTATGGTTCAGAAGAATCTTTAGCGTTTGTCAAAAAATTGATGTCATTACTACAGACTACATTAATAAGTGAAAGTGAGCGGTTAGGAAAAGAAAGAGGTTATTGCAATACAGAACTACTTTTAAAGGGTACCGCACCAAGACGAAATGTATCTCTAATGGCTATACCTGCAAATGGAACACTAAGCTTAATTGCAAATGTTTCTGGAGGGATTGAGCCGATATTTTCATATCTGATCAAGCAAAAGGTACAGGATAAAATTATTTATCAACTTCAACCTACATTTAGAAATATACTTGAGACTCATGGTGTTGATAGTCAAAAAGTATTTGATGAACTCAAAGCAGGAAAGGTAATAGAGGCTATACATCAGCTCCCAACTCAACTGAAAAAAGTACTAGTTACCGCAAATGATTTAACAACCCAAGAACATATATTTACACAAGCAATGTTTCAAGCTTATATAGATGGTGGCATCTCTAAAACGATTAACCTGCCTAATAGTGCAACAATTGAAGATATCAAAAACGCTTTACTGCTAGCAAAAGAAAAAGGTTGTATTGGCGTATCTTTATACCGAAATGGTAGTTTGCCAGGACAACCAACTCAATAGGTAAATAAAATGAATTGTCCTTTTGTTGTATTTGAAGGTATTGATGGTGCAGGTAAAACTGAAATAAGTGCGCTTGTTGCCAAAAAACTAAATGGAATGCATCTAGAAAGTCCCACAGGTAAATTCAATGAGCTGCGAAAGTACGTTGACGATAACTTGTCTGACAATGGGCGATTTCACTTTTACTTAGCCTCAAGCTATGATTTATCTAATAAAGTTAAAGAGAGTAAAGCCTCTAATACGTCTATAGTTTGTGCTCGTTATATTCATAGTACTATTATTGGTTATGCTTCTAGGCAAAACATAGATATTGAAAGCGTATATGAATCTATACTAGGGAAATTAAATGATATTGAACAGCCGGACTTAACCATATTTTTGTATGTCGATCAGGATAATCAGCGTTCAAGAATTACTTCTAGAAACGATAATCAAAATAGTAAAAATGATTATATGTGCTTACAGAATGAAGATTACCAAAAAAGGTTGTCAGCTAATTACCGTTATGTAGCAGAAAAGGAGGGGTGGCGCTATATTGATACGTCGTCAAAGACTATTGAGGAAGTGGTATCGTTATGCATTAAATCTATAAATAGTATCCAGCTTTATCACGATGGACCCTGTAACAAAATCTGTGTAACTGCCTATCATTAATACCCATATAGGGTTTAGGATAGGCAGACTATGAATAAGAAAGAACTAGAAGTATTTGCTAAGCAAGCAGCCAAAGGTATTAAGTCCG